>NZ_JBHLXJ010000001.1:0-641 GCF_042432465.1 Affinundibacterium danionis
TGACGCCATTGCTAAACGTCGCTGTGCTGTTGTAGTCAGCGCCGGCTGTGGCGCTACCACCGCCTAAGCTGTAAGCATAGGTGCCCGCTACTGTGGTGGTGCCTGACAAGCTCACCGTGTACACCAAGTTATTACCTTCGACCACATTGTCATCACCGACACCTGGGCCACCTGGTTCGACTGTCGTGATCGTCGGTTGGTCATTGTCTAAGATACCGCCGGCACCAGTCACACCAGCAATCACCAACGGTAAAGTTTCTGGTGAGGCTGAATCGACGACTGCATCATCAATCGTTGCTACCGTGACCGTGAAACTCGCCACACCGGCTGGGACGATCAAATTGCCACCGACTAAAGTGACGCCATTGCTGAACGTTGGTGTCGCATTGTAGTCAGCACCGGCTGTGGCGCTACCACCGCCTAAGCTGTAAGCATAAGTACCCGCTACCGTGGTGGTGCCGGACAAGCTGACCGTGTACACCAAATTATTGCCTTCGACCACATTGTCATCACTGACACCTGGCGTGCCTGGTTCGACACTGGTGATCGTCGGTTGGTCGTTGTCGATGATACCGCCGGCACCGGTGATGCCACCGATGACCAACGGTAAAGTTTCTGGTGAGGCTGAATCGACGACTGCA
>NZ_JBHLXJ010000010.1:0-5829 GCF_042432465.1 Affinundibacterium danionis
CTGATGCGGTAGAAACCAAGATGGGCACCAACCCTATCGTGAAAGACAATAACGTCTTACAACGCGCCGACATGTTTGCGATGCAGATGTACCGTGACTTCTTGTTCCGTGAAGCCGATACCGCGGGTCTCAATTATTGGGTCAAGCAAATTGAACAAGCTGGCATGAGTCGCGAACAAGTGGCGGCTTCCTTTATTGCCTCGACCGAATTCCAACAAGGGATTGGTAGTATTACCCGTCTGTACTTTGGGACCTTTGATCGCTTACCGGATCGTGATGGTTTGGATTATTGGATCAAGCAATACAATGCGGGCACGGCCTTATCGACCATTAGCAACTCCTTTGTTGCGAGTACCGAGTTCCAGCAAAAGTACAGCAGTGTCGACAATAGCCAGTTTGTGGATTTGATTTACCAAAACGTCTTGCATCGTCCTGCGGATGCCGCTGGTAAAACGTATTGGGTTAATCAATTGGTCAATGGCTTTAATCGCGGTGATCTCTTGGCTANTCCGGTCACGTTTGATCAGTTGCTCAATCAACCTCAGACTGATACCGTGACTCTTATTGGGCAGTTTATTCATTCTGAGGAGTATATTGGGCGGTTTATGGCTTAACACAGATCTCTTTCACTCACTACAGAGGGCTACTTATACACCTTTCAGTAGCTTTCTGTATTTTTTCTAAGTCTGTTATGACGACATACTTCAATTTACAGTAGTCGCAATATAATCAGGTCATGTATCATCCCAATTCTCCTTCGTCTATCAAAACACTACACAGCGAGCTAATGCACGCACCTAGTCCAAATGGACTATAGACAAGGTTCCTCTCGAAAAGTATTGTCCGCAACTATTTATAGAAGAAATTTCAATTACACATTGGGTTACTCGCCCACCATTGTCGCGCGCTTTTTTTGAACTACTGACATGTTTCTCAACATGCAACGATACTTTCGTCATAAGTAGCAAACTTCATTTCTCCTAACTAATTTGAATCACGATCGCACTCATTAATCATTTTACAAACCTCAGGAACGATCTTCTATCTCGCGACATCTGTGCCACAGCATCTGCTTAGCAAGCACTAACGCCCTCTTAGCTGGCATTACCTCTTAATTTTCGTCTAGTACAGCAACCGATAAATTTGAACTAAGTATTATGAATTTACCTCTGCAACAACATGGCACTCATTCACCAGATTTAATCAATGTGAAAAATGATGTGCAAAGCAAAACACTTTCAACACAAATCACATCTGGAAATATCTTTACTCCGCAAGAAGCGGGCAGCCCTGTCCATATTATATTTATTGATAATCGGGTCGCCGACAGCAATAGCTTATTGCGCGATATTCCAATCGGCACTGAGCTTGTTTATATTACGCCCAGTAGTGACGGGCTGCAGCAAATCGCGCAGCATTTATCAGGAAAACTAGTCGATTCAATTCAACTTATTTCACATGGAAATGCTGGTGATATGTGGTTAGGTAGCAGTTATTTGAATCAACAAAATTTGAATAATAGCGCTGCCACACTAGCACAAATCGGCCAATCAATTCGACCAGGTGGCGATATCTTGCTGTATTCCTGTGATTTAGCACAGGGCGAATCGGGGTTACAATTCATTCAAAGTTTCGCACATCTCACTGGTGCCGATGTCGCCGCGTCGGATGATCAAACTGGTGTAGGCGGTGATTGGGAATTAGAAATCACGACTGGCAAAATTGATGCTCCAACTATTATCACGCCGGAAGCGCAAGCAAACTATCCACATAGCTTAGCAACCTTAACCGTCACTACCAATTCTGACGTTGGCGATGACTTTAGTTTTTCAACACTAGCCAACGATATGATCGATGGTGGCGGGCTGTCACTACGAGAAGCACTAAGGTGGGTTAACGATGGGGATACAGTAACCTTTAACGCCCCTATGAACATCGAATTAAATAGTAGGGAACTCATTGTTATTCGAAGCATTAGTATCAACGGTGATCTCGACAGGAACGGCACGCCCGATGTGGTCATTGATGCGAACTATAAAAGTGGTGTTCTCGAAATTATTTCTGGCGGCACCCCCTCGACCGTTACTTTAGATGGCCTAGTGCTTAGAGAAGGCCTTTTTTCCGGACCAGGAGCTTCATATAACAATCCGAGCGCATTTAATATGCTTGGCGCGGGACTGAGTATCAGTATGAGTATCGTCAATGTCAGAAATTCTGATATCTCGGGTCATAGAGCGTCAGGTGGTGGAGGCAATAGTGGATATAGTGCCTTTTCTGCTTTTGAACCCTCGGGTATTGGCGGAGGAGGTGGTGGTGGATTTGCCGGTCAAGGTGGAGGTAAAGGAGGCGACTTTCAATCTTCCGCAGACGGTCAAGGTGCCGCTGGTGGAGGGGGGATAGGCGGTGATGGTAGTGCTGGTACTTATGCCGCCTATGCTGGTTCACAAGGCAAAGGTGGATCGACTGTCGGTGGCGCAGGTGGAAATATCCGATCAGGAGAATCCATCGGTGGGTCGGGTGGCACTGCTGGCATAGGAGGAAATACCATTGGTGGAGGGGGGGGCGCAGGCTCTGGACTTTCTGGAGCATCCAATAGCGTTGGTAATGGTGGCAATGCAGCAGCGGCGATATTCGTTAGCAGTATGTCGATCCTCAATCTATCTAACACGCGAATTAGCAACAACTTAGCTGCCGGTGGTGGTGGTGCTGGCGGTACTGAATATGCCAATGGTGGTAAGGGTGGATTTGGTGTGGGCGGCATTTATAACATGGGAACCCTCAATTACCAAGATAGTTCGGTAACACGCAATAACAATTATGGACAAGGTGGTGCTGGAGGTGGCGCATCCACCCGGAACACTGAACCGTTTACCGAAGGCGCGAATGGCGTTGGTAGCAATACAGGAAACGAATGGTTACTGAATGAAGCCGGCGCTAACGTCAATAGCACTTGGGTGCCCCCTGACACCACCCCACCTAGTGTTCTTAGCATAAATCGAACTGGCGCAGCGAACACGAATGCTAGCTCTGTCCAGTTTGCCGTCACTTTCTCAGAAAGTGTGACTGGCGTTGACGCTAGCGACTTTATTCTTACAAAATCAGCAGGCGTCAACGGCGATATTGCAAGCATTAGCGGCAGTGGTGCTAATTATGTAGTAACGGTCAATAACCTTAGTGGTAACGGCAATCTGCGCTTAGATCTGAAAAGCAGCAGTACGAACATTTTAGATACTGCAGGGAATACGATATTTGCAGGCTATAGCATTGGCCAAGTCTATAACATCGATACAACAAGCCCTACTGTCTCCAACGTTACGGTTCCAAACAATGGCACGTATGGCAATGGTCAAATGCTCAATTTGACAGTCAATTTTGATGAGCCAGTCACTGTTGATGTCACAGGCGGAACACCTAGTATTCCTATCACTTTAGATATCGGTGGCAACGTGGTAGCGAGCTACGTAAGTGGCAGCGGCACCAATGCTCTTTTGTTTCAATACACAATCGCCAACGGTAATGTTGATTCAAACGGCATTACTATCGGTAGTGCAATATCTCTAAATGGTGGCAGCTTAAAGGATACCACTGGCAATTCCGCAAATCTCACACTAAACAATGTTGATGCCAGCAATTTAGTTTTTGTGGATGCGGTTGCCCCGACGATGAGTTCAGTGACAACACCGACAATTGGTACCTATGCGATCGGTCAAGCACTCAACTTTACTGTCAACTTTAACGAGGCGGTAAACATTACTGGCGCTCCCACACTCAATTTAAGTTTAGATACCGGCGGAACCGTAGCGGTAAATTATGCGAGTGGTAGTGGCACGAACGCTATCACATTTAGCTACATCGTAACGAGCGGAAACGCGGATACAAATGGTGTAAGCCTAGCCAACACTATCAATTTAAATAGCGGCACCATCAAAGATCTCGCTGGCAATAACGCACCGCTGTCACTCACTGGCATTGGATCACTGACAAATGTCTTAATCGATGGAATAGCACCAACGGTAACTTCAATTGATCGTGTTTCAGCAGCCAGCACCAATGCAACGAGCGTGCAGTACACAGTCACGTTCTCCGAAAGCGTTACCGGTGTGGATACTAGCGACTTTGCTCTCACCACAACGGGCGGTGTTGCTGGCACCATCGCAGCCATTAGCGGCAGCGGTACTACCTATACCGTTACCGTCAATAGCATCACTGGCGATGGCACCATGCGCCTTGACTTAAAGAATTCTGGCACTAGCATTGCGGATGCTGCGACCAATGCCATTGCCACAGGCTACACCAGTGGGCAGGTCTACACCTTGGATACCACCGCACCTAGTGCACCAAGTACGCCAGACATGACCGCTGGCACCGATACGGGTATCTCAAGCACTGACAACATCACAGCGAACACCACACCTACTTTTACAGGAACAGCAGAGCCGAATAGCACGGTCAAATTGTACGATACCGATGGAGTGACCTCATTGGGTACCGGTGCTGCGGATGGCGCTGGCAACTGGAGCATTACCAGCGCAACGTTAACCAACGGATCACACACGATCAAAGCTAGCGCAACCGATACGGCAGGTAATGTTGGAGTCTTGAGTTCAGGCTTATCCGTTTCGATTGCCTCTCCAACCATTACCAGCGCCACCTATGACGCTGCTACTGGCATCCTTTCTGTCACTGGCAGTGGCATGATCACCAATGATCTAATTGACGTTAGCAAATTAAGCCTAGTCGGCGAAAGTGGTGCGTCCTACGCACTCACCACACCAAGTGTCAATGCGAGCAGTCCGACCGCGTTCTCTATCACGCTCAATGCAGCAGATAAACTCGCGATCAATGGCCTACTCAATAAAGATGGTTTGCAAGCCGTCAGCGGTACCGTCTTTAATCTAGCAGCGGCACTCGATTGGGATGGCACCAGTAGTTCCGGTGCCGACCTAACAGGCAATACCGTCACGGTATCAAATGTGACTGCACCGACCATTACCTCTGCCACCTTTGACGGCACGACCAATGTGCTGACCGTCACTGGCACGGGTCTGGTCAGAACCCTCGGTGCCACCAATGACATCACCATCAGTAAATTGACGATTACCGGTGAAGGTGGTGCGACCTACACCCTGTCGACGTCCGGCAATGTTGAAATCACCTCGGCCACCAGCTTTAACATTACCCTCTCGGGTGCTGATACCGGTGGCGTCTCCGCGCTGTTGAATAAGAATGGCACCAGCTCTGCCGTTAGCGCCACCGCCTATAATATTGCGGCGGCCGATGACTGGAACAGCGTCATCACCGGTGGCAATATTGCCGACCTGACTGGCAATGCCATCACTGTCTCGAATGCGGCACCGAACATCCTGAATGCAACCTATGACGCTGCCACAGGAATTCTATCCGTCTCTGCCGTCAATATCGTGAGTGGCGATACGATTGATGTCTCCAAACTCAGCCTCATTGGTCAGGCGGGCGGGTCTTATAACCTGACTTCGCCGAACGTTACCGCTGCCAGCGCCACCGCGTTCAGCGTAACCCTGAACGCCGCCGACAAACTGGCTATCAATGGCTTATTGAATAAAAACGGCACATCTGCGGTCGATGCCACCAGCTTCAACCTTGCTGCCGCCGCTTCCTGGGATGCGTCCACCACTTCGAATGCCGATCTGACCGGCAATGCCGTCACGGTATCGAATGTCGCAGCACCAACGATCACCTCAGCCACATACGATGTCACCACCCATATCCTGACTGTCACTGGCACCGGTCTGGTCAAGACTTTGGGCGCGACCAACGACATTACGGTTTCCACCCTCACCATCACCGGTG
>NZ_JBHLXJ010000011.1:0-8494 GCF_042432465.1 Affinundibacterium danionis
CTGATGCGGTAGAAACCAAGATGGGCACCAACCCTATCGTGAAAGACAATAACGTCTTACAACGCGCCGACATGTTTGCGATGCAGATGTACCGTGACTTCTTGTTCCGTGAAGCCGATACCGCGGGCCTCAATTATTGGGTCAAGCAAATTGAACAAGCTGGCATGAGTCGTGAACAAGTGGCGGCCTCCTTTATTGCCTCGACCGAATTCCAACAAGGGATTGGTAGTATTACTCGTCTGTACTTTGGGACCTTTGATCGCTTACCGGATCGTGATGGTTTGGATTATTGGATCAAGCAATACAATGCGGGCACGTCCTTATCGACCATTAGCAACTCCTTTGTTGCGAGTACCGAGTTCCAGCAAAAGTACAGCAGTGTCGACAATAGCCAGTTTGTGGATTTGATTTACCAAAACGTCTTGCATCGTCCTGCGGATGCCGCTGGTAAAACGTATTGGGTTAATCAATTGGTCAATGGCTTTAATCGCGGTGATCTCTTGGCTAGCTTCACCGAATCGNCCCGGTCACGTTTGATCAATTACTCAATCAACCTCAGACCGATACCGTTACCCTTATTGGGCAGTTTATTCATTCTGATGAGTATATTGCGCGGTTTATGGAGTAGTTTATTTAGTATTTTTAAAATTAAAAAGACTGCATTTTTGCAGTCTTTTTAATTTTTATACCCGAGTGTTTAGCATCCAGAGCAACACGATTTATAGTGCCATTACCGAAAATGAGACTGGAGAACAAATGTCTAAATTCACCATTATTCTGATCGCGAACAAAAACAAGAAATAAGCTTTGCTTGGCATGAGAGGCTATCTATCCATCTAAACTGAACTAAAACTCGCAATTCAATAACTAACTCACCAACTACATTAAAAAAACAAAGTAACATGCGATACCCCAATGCCATGTTTGCGCTGGACTTCCTAACTCAGGATTGGCCAAATTCGCTACTGTTCTATTACAGAATCCACATACCAACGTAAAAATGAAAGCGCCAATTACTTCATTTATTCGGATTTTATTATCCTTAGCCAAGATGGGCAGTAAATTCGGACTTCAAGTTAATGATCATCAAAGAATAAATTTATGTAGTGGATTCGACATACCCTGCTATGCCAAGTTATAGTTCATCTCGCTATCTTCACTTATTACCAAAAATGACTCAATTCACCTACCACTTTATTTCTGGTTTGCCACGCTCCGGCTCCACTTTACTAGCTGCTTTGCTTTTACAAAACCCTCGATTTCATGCCGGTATGACGAGTCCAATTGGTGCTCTATATAGCAGTTTATTACATCAATTTGGTGCAGGAACCGAATTTGGCCCGGTCATCACTAAGGCCGAGCGTAAACGTTTAGTACGTGGATTATTTGATTCCTACTACGCTGAACATGCTGACAAAAGCGTCGTGTTTGATACCAATCGCATGTGGACAGCACATTTACCCATGCTGATGGATCAATTTCCAGGTTCCAAAGTCATAGCCTGCGTACGCAATGTGGCGTGGATTATGGACAGTATAGAGCGCAAGTATGCGGCCGATCCCTATGAAATCACACGCCTATTCAATGATGATAATGAACGCGCCACTGTGTACAGCAGAGTAGAGACCCTAGCCCTACGCAACCGACTGGTAGGCTATCCTTGGGCAGCCTTAAAAAGCGCATTTTATAGTGAGCATGCTGGCTCCATGCTGCTAATTGATTACGATTTGCTGGCGCAGGCACCGCACAAGGTTTTACCACTAATTTATGACTTCATTGGAATTGAGCCATTTCAGCATGACTTTGAAAACATTCAATATGATGCCCCCGAATTTGACACTCCTTTGGGAATGCGTGGCCTTCATAAAGTCAGGCCAACAATCAGTTTTGAGAGTCGAGACACTATACTGCCCCCTGATTTGTTTCAGCAATATAGCCAACTCTCTTTTTGGAAAGACTGCACTGGGAGTCGTGCCAACGTAATTACCGCCAAATTTGTCCCGACCTCAACTGAGAATCTAGAGCGCTCAACATGAGAAATAGGGAGTAGGTTAGGTGCGCCATAAACTTATCTTCAGTTTTAGTATTTTTAAATTTAAAAGATCCTTGAAAAAATGCCCTAGTGCAAAATTATTCAGATTGACGATAAAATGCAAAGACTTCGCTCCTAATCCATGTAGGATGCGCGTACTTTCCTTTGTATGACGTAATAGACTACCACCTAAATGGCTAACCAAACCTTGCTACTCATTGACGATCACAGCTTGTTTCGTAGTGGACTACGAACTTTGATCAATAGTAGCCTCCCTGATATTGCCATCATCGAATGTGCTTCTCTTGAGGAAGCCATGCAGTTATCCGGCCTGCCATTACATTTAATTCTGCTTGATATTAAATTACAGGGATTAAACGGTTTAGAAGGTAGCGCATTACTACAACGGAAATGGCCTGATGCGCCCATTATTATCATTTCAGCCGATGATTCGCCGAACACGAGCAAACTGGCTCTAGAGCGAGGCGCTTGTTATTTTATGTCTAAGGGTGACTCCGCTGAGGAAATCTTACGCGTCATCATAAAAGTGCTCAGAGATGATGAAAATATCGACTACAACAAAAATACAACTGCGACGCTAAACGGAGTTCAACACAAGCCATTACTAACACCGAGGCAATACGAAGTGTTAGATCTCTTGTGCAAAGGGCTTTCAAATAAAATGATAGGCCGCCAACTGGAACTTTCAGAAAACACGGTACGCTGCCATGTGCAAGTATTATTGGCGGCCTTAAACGCCAGCAATCGCTCCGAGGCGGCGTTCACTGCACGTCGTATGGGCTTGGTCGCGTAAATGCCTCAGGCCTCTCCTCCTATCGATAATAAAATACGTACCGAGCTTCAACTTGAGCTTCAGCGCGAACTCCAGCTTTTATTAATGCGCAATCTAGGCAGCTCGATGTTACCGGGGATTCTGGTCGCCTTAGTTCTATTTTTCACTTTAAAAAATGAGCAAAATATAGTCGCCTTAAGCCTTTGGTGTATCGCAGTCACGCTGTCTAAATTGATCGATGTCTATGATGCCAAGCGATTCATTCGCCAAGGCATACTAATCACTCAAATCAAGCAAGTGCAAAAACGTCTCATGCTATTGCACGCCATTGATGGTGCGGTATGGGGAGCCTTAGCATGGATCAGTTTACATACTGCAAGCACCGCGGGCAGTGTTTTAATCCTCGCGGTTTTAGCAGGAATTGCAGCAAACTCCATGTCGATACTTTCGCCAGTATTGCCCGCATTCGCTTTATTTCTTCTATTCGAACTCGGCTCCATGGTGTATGCGGTGATTACGCTAAATGATCCTGCGTATTGGGCGATCGGCATTGCCGTGGGTATGTATGCGATCACGCTCATGGGACAAGCCTACAATACGTCTCGGACCGCACGTGCTTCTATACAACTGCGCTTTGACAATCTAGAACTGATAGAGCAACTGAGTTTAGCGACCAAACAAGCCGAACAAGCACAACTCGCAGCCGAAGCAGCAAACGCTGAAAAATCGCGTTTTTTGGCGGCGGCAAGTCACGACTTGCGTCAACCCATACATGCTCAAGGTTTATTTTTGGAAGTTTTACAAGCCAGTGAATTAAATGAAACTCAACGACATCTGGTTAATAATATCTGTTCCGCGGCCGATGCCACTACTGAAATGCTACACACCTTGCTCGACTATTCTCGCATCGAAGCAGGTGTCATCGAAGCTCAACCACGCCCCTTTAGACTGCAACATTTATTAAGTAAAATCGAAAATGAATTTGCCCCGCAGGCTATGCATAAAGGTCTTATTTATCGTTCACCAGAAACCCACTATGTCGTCCATTCTGACCCCAGTTTGGTAGAACTGATACTCCGCAATTTAGTCACTAATGCGATTCGCTACACACAGCATGGCGGCCTATTAATATCGACTCGTAAAATACAAGGACAACTTAGTTTGGAGGTCTGGGATACCGGCATAGGAATCGATAAGATTCACTTCGAAGAAATTTTTAAAGAATTTCAACAACTAGGAAACAGCGAACGAGATCGTCAAAAAGGCTTAGGACTGGGTTTATCTATCGTCCAAAAAATGACTCATTTATTAGGCTTAGAGTTAACGCTGGCATCACGTCCAAATCGGGGCAGTGTTTTTAAATTGAGATTGCCACTAAGCTTTGTCACCATACTGGAAGAAGAGTCCAGTCCCAAGCTGATCAACACACCGCAATTACACGCACGCATCTTGGTCATTGATGACGATGAGACGGTACGTCAAGCGATGTCTGCCCTGCTACGTGGATGGGGCTGCGAGTGCGATCTGGCTAGTAGCATGGAAGAAGCCTTACTGCTGACCAGCAAAGCAAAGCCTAACTTGATTATCAGCGATTATCGTCTGCGCGAACATAGCAAAGGCAGCGAAGTCATACTAGCTATTCGCTCCAAGTTTGCAGAAACTATCCCAGCCATTTTGGTCACAGGCGATACCGCACCAGTCCGTCTGCGAGAAGCAAGTGCTTCAGCGCTTCCCTTACTCCATAAACCTGTATCGCCCTCAAAGCTTTACGCTCAGCTTGTGCTCATGCTCAAGAACAATTCTTAAAATTGCCCCCCTGCTTTTTCCCCTTGCCTTACTCTAGTCCAATCAGACTATAGACAATCCTTTTCACGACAAGGATCATTACGAACTATTTTGTTTTTTGTAAATTTTCTTACATAAAAATTTATTGCGTCTCAATTTAAATCATCAATTGGAAATAAATTGAACTATAAGCAGCCTACATCTTCGATTCATGCTTGACGAACAGAATAGCTACTAAATCCACCAAGACTTCCAATACGTTTAAAACAAAAACACCATGTCCCTCTGTGATCCATCGTCTTCATCACCTGTTAGCATCGTATCTCCTAGCTTAAGCAGCGCAGTCGAACCTATTTCACGTAATTTAGAAATATCATTTAATGCCAACAATGCGCTACAACCAGTGTTGACTGAGCCAAGCAAATCTATCGTCTTTATCGACAGCCGCTTACCCGACTTTCAACAATTGGTCGATGCCGTCCCTTCCGGCACTACGCTGGTTATTTTGGATAAGACTCAGGATGGAATCAAACAGATTGCAGAGGCGCTACAGAATTATCAAAACCTCGACGCTATTTCTATCATTTCTCATGGTGCCGACGGCTTACTGTTATTAGGTAACGCCGCCTTACATGAAGGCAATTTAGCCAATTACCAAAATGAATTACAAATCATCGGCAAGGCGCTCAGTTCAGACGGCGATTTACTACTGTATGGTTGCAATGTGGCGGCCACGGCCAAAGGCCAAAGTTTTATCAATCAACTTGCCCTAGTCACCAATGCAGACGTCGCCGCATCCAACAACGATACTGGCATTGCCAATCGTGATGGCGATTGGGTTTTGGAAATATCCACTGGAAACATCGATCATCATTCGACATCAATCGACCCACTACAACTGGCGAACTGGGATCACCTCGCTGCGACTTTAACCGCATCCGATTTGGCGAGCTTACAGGCGGCGATGGCAACTGCCAATTCAAATGGCGTCGATGACACGCTCACATTAACTGATGACATTCTCTTTATTTCAAGTGGTAACACCATCACGATAGGAGCCGATTCAGGTCACTCATTAACGATTATCGGCAGCAAAAATAATGCTGGCGGTGCGGTAACCATTGATGCAGGGAATTTAACCCGCGTCATTAATGTTACTTCGGGAGCCAATGCTAGCTTAGAAAACCTAATTATCAAAAACGGTTTAGCTGCAGGAAATGGCGGAGATAACATGGGTAACACTATTGGCCCTGGTCGAGCTGGAACCGATGGCGCTGGTGGTGGGATTCGCAACGCGGGCACACTCAGCATACATAATAGTACGATCACAGAAAACAAGGCATCCGGTGGCGGCGGCACAGGCGGCGGCTTCGCAAAAGGCGGCGGCGGCGGCGGCGGTGGTGGTTTTGGTGCAGGCTTGGGCGGTACGGGCGGCTTCGACCGAGTAGGTGAAACACCAACCGCTCCCAGTGCTGGCATCGGTGGTAATGGATCGGGCACATCAGGTGGACAACGTGGCGGATACGGTGGTAGCACGATCGGCGGTGCAGGAGGTGGTGCAAGTATTCCTTACGTTGGTTCTGGTTATAGCGTTGGCGGTGCGGGCGGGACAGCAAGCAGCGGTAGCATGTCAATCGGTGGCGGTGGTGGTGGTGGTGGCGGCTATTTTGTTGGTGGTACAGGAGGTAGCGCCGTTGGAGGAATTTTTAACAGCGGCACGCTAACCATTACGAACAGCAGTATTACCAATAATATTGCTGCTGGCGGCGGTGGCGGTGGCGGTGCTGCCGCCAACTATGCAGGTAAAGGAAATGGTGGCGCTGGTGGCAACGGCGTTGGTGGCATTTGGTCGACAGGCACCCTACGTATGGATGCCGCATCGCAGTCCTCGCTGACGATAGGAAATAAAGGAGTAGGCGGCTTTGGCGGAACCACTTCAGGGGCAGGCAATATCGCGGGCAGTAATGGAAGTAGCAATAATACTCACTTAGGTACGATCACGCTGTATAGCCCTCCCGCGACATTAAATATCGGCTTATCACAAACAACACTTAAAGCAGGTGATACGCAGAATGTGACATTCACATTTTCCGAAGCTGTCACGGATTTCAATATTACAGACATCTCCATTGCGAATGGCAGTTTATCTGGCTTACAAACCAGCGACAACATCACTTACACAGCCATTTTTACGCCAAACGCGAATGTCGATAGCGCCAACAATAAAATCTCTGTCAATCTTGCAGGTACCTATAATTCAACTAATACGCCAGGCGTAGGCACAACGAATAGCGGTAATTTCGTTATCGATACGAAACGACCTACGCTCACGATCAGTAGTGACAATACCGCACTGAAGACAGGCGAATCAGCAACGATCACCTTCAACTTCAGCGAAGCACCGCTTGGATTTAACGCTGGCGACATCTCGGCCAGCGGAGGTATTTTAAGTAATTTCAATGGATCGGGCACAACGTGGACTGCGCTCTTTACGCCAACCGCAGCAACCAATCAAGGTTCATCCACAATTAGCGTCGTCGCTGGCTCTTACACCGATGCGGTAGGAAATAGCAGTGCTGCCAATAGTAGTCTTACGCTTAGCTTTGATACCAATACACCAGCGATTTCAAGCGTCTCAGCGCCAACAAATGCAACTTATGCGGCAGGTCAACATTTAGACTTCACCGTCAATTTTGATGAAAACGTAGTCGTCACTGGCTCACCTTCAATCCCGCTCACGCTCGATTCAGGCGGGACAGTTAATGCAACTTACTTTAGCGGTAGCGGTTCCTCTACATTAGTGTTTCGCTACACCGTC
Organism: Affinundibacterium danionis; assembly: GCF_042432465.1. Classification (NCBI taxonomy): domain Bacteria; kingdom Pseudomonadati; phylum Pseudomonadota; class Betaproteobacteria; order Burkholderiales; family Oxalobacteraceae; genus Affinundibacterium; species Affinundibacterium danionis. The sequence continues at coordinate 7,429 of NZ_JBHLXJ010000011.1, forward strand.
GCCAATGGCAACGCAGATGCCAACGGCGTAACGCTAGGCACAAACATAGTTAGCAATGGCGGTAGCATCAAGGATACGGGCGGTAATAATGCATCACTAACGTTGAACAGCGTAGCCAGCACTGCTGGCGTCTTGGTTGATGGCACCGCCCCAACGGTCATGAGTATCAATCGCGTGTCATCCACACCAACAAATACAAGCACGCTCGATTTCCAAGTAAGCTTTTCTGAGAATGTGGCGAGCAATGTTGTCGATATTGGTGACTTTTCACTATCCACTAGTGGGATAGTGAATGGCAGTATCGCAAGCGTTTCTGGTTCGAACAATCTATGGACCGTTCGCATTGATAATGTCAGCGGCAACGGCACGCTACGATTAGATTTAAAAAACACTGGCACAGGGATTACTGACATTGCTGGCAATGCGATTGCTGGGGGCTTTACCACTGGACAAAGCTATACGATCGACAACGCAGGTCCATTAGTCAACAGCGTCACTTCATCTGTAAGTAACGCCACCTACGACGTCGGTGCAGTGATCCCTATCAATATTACATTTAATGAAAATGTCTATATCACTGGCACCCCGCAACTCACTCTTGAGACAGGAAATATTGATCGCACGGTAAATTACGCCACGGGCTCAGGTTCATCGACAATTACTTTCAACTACACCGTACAACTCGGTGACAATTCGGCTGACCTAGATTATCTAAGCAGTACAGCACTCAACTTAAACTCAGGCAGTATTAAAGACCTGTTAGGCAATAATGCTTTACTTATCCTGCCTACCCCAGGAAGTCTTAACTCTTTAAGTGATAACAAAGCAATCGTGGTCGCGACAAATGTCGCCCCCACCATCACAGGCGCCCTCACCGGACAAGCCATCAATCAGTCCAGCACGATCAATCCCTTCTCCAGCATCGTCATCACCGATCCCGATGTTGGTGCTTCCGAAACCTTAACTATCACCCTCGACAATGCCGCTAAGGGCGCTTTCACGGCCGCGTCTTTAACTGCCAGTGGCTTCTCCACCGCCAATGCAGGGCTAACTTATACCCATGCCG
>NZ_JBHLXJ010000012.1:0-97295 GCF_042432465.1 Affinundibacterium danionis
CCTTTGCTATGAGCGCTTCCTTCGCTTAACGACGCTTAGCTAAATTTTACTTGGCTCTTCGTCTCTATCATTCCCCCCTCACAGTCATCTTTTAAATTATTGATTGATTCCGCTTCAATCGCATCACGTGTTCTGATTTAATGCTTTCATTGTGACTAGTTTCTTCAGTGTATCCAGACTTTAAACAGGACTTACAAGTGCCTCACGCATTGCTTCGAGGGTATAATCCTAATAGTGCGTATTTGCCAGTCGCCAGTCTTTAATCAGGAAAAAAGATTGAAAGATAGATCTTTCAACTAGGTGATTACTCGGTGTTGGTATATTCGATTTGAGTAGATATAGCTCAATTGAATTTGACCAAACCATTGAATATTTTTTCTTTTACCTAGTACTGGCAAGAAAATTAATGTTCATCGCATTCTGCCAATCTCATTCCCGTCCGACATATAAATCATGGAAGCATTTCTCGTTTCAACTCTTGCCGTTGCGGTAGGTGAGATCGGTGATAAAACTCAACTCTTGGCCTTATTGTTAGCGGCACGTTATCGCAAACCAATTCCTATCGTACTCGGAATTTTGGTAGCGACATTAGCTAATCATAGTCTCGCTGGATTGTTTGGGCAGTGGGTGGTTAGCTATTTTTCGCCGGACATTTTACGTTGGTTGTTGGGTGCATCCTTCATTGCGATCGCCATGTGGACTTTAAAGCCGGATGAAATGGATGACGCAGGCATTAAAGAAGGACAACTGGGCGTATTTTTGCTCACATGCGTTACTTTCTTTTTTGCAGAAATCGGTGATAAAACGCAACTAGCTACGGTGGCGCTTGCGGCAAAATACAGTAATCTAAGCTTGGTTATTGCTGGTACAACCTTAGGTATGTTGATTGCAGATGTGCCGGCAGTATTTTTAGGTAAAGTGGCATCTCCCAATTTTCCTTTCCATTATGTGCGTTGGTTTGCAGCCTTTGTATTTGCCGTTTTAGGCCTGCTGGTATTGCTTAACGTGGGAAGTTTTTAAGTGCTGATGTGTATTTGAAAATATTAACATTACATACTGAAAGATATCGATGACGAGTTTCATATTACCTAAGGGTAGCGTAGTAAAACTAGGGACTATCTCAACGGCGCTGTATTCGTTTTTACGAGATGGAATTCCGGCAAATTTGCCACGAGAAGGCTTGCGCCTTGCAGAGACAGAATCGGTAGCGGATCGTGGCGTTTATGTCGGTGAATTGATGGCATATTTTTCAGCGTCGGCCGCTTTTTGCCAATCTACTAGTGCTCTTTATCACCAGCATCAAGATGAGCTGACTACCTTTGTTGAACAATTGCAGTTGAATCGTGGAGTGAAACCTACAATTCACAATTTGGAGTCGATTGCAGGCCAAGCAGGTATTCCCGTCGTTCTGGAAATCGTATTGGACGAGGCTTGTGAGGTTGCAGCCGATACGCATTTTGAGGCTGCCGACAATTCTGCAAAAAGTTGGAATTTATGGCGCAGTGTTCTATTGCAGCGGGAGCAGGGTATCCCTTCATCATCGATTAAGAAGTTCTATTTTCCAAGATTGTTGGACTATCGCGACCTAGCGATTGCAAAAAATCCGCGTTTATTGGAGCAAACCATTGATAGTTCGCTGATGGTGGGCGGCATGATGCAGTCTTGGCATAAGGATACTCCGGGTGATTTACTGTTGGCGTTTAAGAAGCAATATGGCAGGACAAACTTTTCTCAGTCCATGAACTTTGACGAAGCAGCTATAGAACGCTTTTTTAATTTGAATGGGATGCTCGATGCGGCGACTCGATTATTGAATCAAATGACGATCTGGCAGGATATTAATGCGCTAGCTAAGAAACAAGGTATTCCCTTGGAATAAAGTGAATGCTAACGCTTAATCATGGCACTCATTAATTGCCCTTTTAAGGTTTTGATGAGTGCCGTTTCATCAGGTGGAACACCCTCGTCGGCCGTGCATGCTCGATCAGCGTAGAACAAGCCCAGTGCTTTACCTTCGATGACTAAAGGCAAAACGATGAAGCTGCGCGTATCCGGTAATAAGCGCTTATGCCAGTCTGGCAATAGGTTTTGAACTTTGGCATTGCTGGCATCTGAAATCATTAGGTCTACGTTATTATTCATGGCCAAATGAAATATAGAGTTATCATTGAGCACGGGAAATTGGAAAGCGCTTTGTCGTTCTGCGTACTTTTCACCTACTGCAATTCTTGCGCTAAACTTGCCTGACTTTACGTCCAGTAGACAAGCGGTCGCGAAACGAAAACCCATCGCACCGTAGAGTGTTTCTAATACTAGCAAAATGAGATCGCTTAATTTCACCTGGTTAGAAGCCAGCATTTGTGTTGCATCTTGAACTCCAGCCAACAGTAGATCACGTGCATTCATAGGTTTGCCGCTGGCGTGTCGACTACTTGCTTCTAACTGTTGAGTATCAAAACTTGTCAGCATAAATTCGTTGAAACTATCGGTTCCCTTGCATACTCCCTTGTCTATCGCCGAGGCGTTGAGGACCGGTGTCATGCTGACCTCTAGCGTGTTGGCCAGTTCGCGTGCTTCCTTGTCTACACTCTTTAAGATGACTTGCAATTGTTCGGCATCGAAGTCCAACGCTGCGCCAAAACGCTTTACTAAGCGTTGACAGCGCTCGGCAATCGGCATCTGTGCGGACACTGTGTCAGTGTTGACCAGAATAGATGCCAGACTGTCGCTAAAGCTCGCCACTTGCCTGATCCATTCAGTGCCTACGCTGGTTTTCTTTTGATCACCATGAGTGATTTGTAAAGCGTTGATAATGCTGGTTGGAATTTTCCAATCATGCAGTACGGTTTCGCCAAAGCGTTCAAAACTACAGCCTAGAAGTTGCCCACAAATCTCATGAGATTGCTCGGGATGGGCGGTACAAAGACTTTGAATCTTGTCATACAAGTGGTGATCAAATGAAGCTACTAAGACGCGGCCAATATTTTTAAATAAAGCTGCTACTGCCGCTTCTTCATGGTTGGGATGTCGGCAGCGGCGTGCAATTTCGCGGGCACAAACACTGGCGCACAAGGCTTTGACCAATTCTAAACGTACCACCTGAGCTTGTCGTACATCGTTAAAGCCTTCCACTAATAAACTTGCTAGTGCATTTGCCTTGATCGTATCAAAACCTAGCAAGAATATCGCTCGTGAAATGGTGGTAACGGTGACTCCGCCGGGCGTGCGATATGTGATAGTGTTTGATAGTCGTAATATCTTTTGAGTTAGCGCGACATCAGACAAAATGAAGTGCGCCAGATCGGCTACAGAGTCTTCACCGGAAGAGGTTATTTGCACGACTTTAGCTATCGCAATGCCTAGTGTAGGCAAGCTTTTGTCGGCCCGAATTAGCTCCAGCAATTGTTCTCGAGCTGGACTGATATTCTGCATGGCATTCATAGAAATCTAATAGATATGGCCAAAAATGGAGCTGGTATTTTCGGAGGATTGATCGACACGATTTCTATGATTTGAAAAAGTAAATTTGACGCACTAAACAAGGACGCAGACCTCGCTGAAATGCGGCATATATAACTTGTTCAAGCTTAGCTCAACTCTACCTAAGCTCTACCTGAGCTCTACCTTACGCGGACGGCATCAATCCCAAAACGTTTTTGCAGTTCTTCGTAGAGGCCACGGATCGCTTTGAGACGATTGTTCATAGGATCGAGTCGCGCCGCGGAGTCAATTAATTGTTTTGCTAATGAGCCGGTTGCAGGATCCCAGCCTAAGTTTTCTATGCATTTGAGCGCTGCCAGCGCGGCATTCAATACGACTTGTGGATTATCTGGTGATTTACGGGCTGCACTTGACATCAAATCGACCGAGCCGCGATAGTCGCCTTCCTTGGCTTTTTGTACGCCAAGCGCCACCAAATCACGGACTTCTTTTTGACTGCGTTGCGCTAATTCTTTTCCTAAATGTCCTTTGCCGGCACTTTCAAAAACACCCATGGCCTTGGTTACCATATCTTGGTTCGGCGCATTACGCATAACTTCCATAATGACTTCTGAGGCCGCCGCTTCTTGGTCGTGTTCGAGACAGCTCTTGGCTAAGCCAAGTTTCAATTCGTTAGATAGACCAATATCTTCTCGGTTCGCTTCGACCGCGGCATTAAGTTCTTGCGTGAGTCTGGCGTCACCGGTTGCCGCGTGTAGCATGGCCGCCGAGATCGCTCGGCAAGCTTCGGTTTTTTTGACACCTGCCATGCTTTTTTCTAAGTCGCGAATGACCGACTTGGCCTGCTCGTGATCGCCTTTTTTGACTAAAGCATTGACCAATTTGACGTGGTCTTCGGGGTCACGAAATTCAGAGAATTTTGCTTTGCTAACGACTTTTTTTAGAACGCTTTCGGCCGTTTCTATATCGCCAGTTTCTAGTGCTAATGAACCTAATTTTCGCAAACGCCTGACTGCATGAGGAGAAATGACGACGGCTGTGTCGAGCACTGACTTTGCTTCAGGAAGTTGGCCGATGGCTTCATGGGTTTTGGACAGCCAATCGTAGGCGTCCATGTATTTATCATTTTCTTGAACTAAGACATTCAGAATGTCTTCGGCTTCTTGGTAGCGTCCTTGCATAAATAGCGTTTTAGCGAGCCCAAGTTTCGCCCAAGCGACTGCTTTCAATTCATAGAGTGTGGCATACAATTGTTCGGCCTCATCGGCCTCGCCCAAAATAACATGGAGTTCAGCGCGCAGTCGCATAAAATCGACGGCATAGCGGGGGAAATTGGTCTCTCCTTCAATACAGGCACCAATGGCTTCCTTCAGAAAGCTTTGCTCCATAAAATTGTAGACATCAACAAAGGCTTTACGTTTTTCTATGGCCTTCAGGACGCGCTCTAATAAAGTATCTGCGGTAAATGGTTTGAGCAAGTAATCGGATGGCGCTAACTCTGCAGCACTCACTACTTTGGCGTAGGCTCGTTCTGCTGTCACCATAATGAATATAGTGGAAAGTGGAGTGAGTTTGTGATGTCGAATATCTTCCAGTAATTGTTGTCCATCCTGACCAACCCCAAGATCGTATTCGCACAAAATTAGATCAAACGCCTTATTCTGAATGGCACGCAGTGCCGTGCCCGCGCTGATGGCATGATCAATTTTTGTAATACCGCATAAATTGAGCATGTTATGCAAGCTAACCCGCATGCCAGAATGGGGTTCAACTAATAGTGCACGTATTCCTTCTAACTTGCTCATGGAATCCTTTTTGACTTGGAAATATCTGCTTTTTTTTTGCTTGGTTTTAGCGAAAGATGAGTCTCACCTGTACGTCTTCATATTGACGGTTTTTTTATGATAAAACTTTAACCGATTACTACCTACCAATGTAGCCAGACAGCAATTTATTTCAAGACTATTTATGCAACGTCGCTGGAATGCGACGGTCTATCTTAGTTTGATAATACGTTAAGTATTTACTTAAGCACTTTGGCAATTAAGAGAACGGCAAGAGATAGCAGAATGGTGGACGCGAAAGGGATGGTGAAAATTCTACCAAATAATTTAAATCGTAAATCGCCAGGCAATCTGCCCAAGCCTAATTTTTGCAGCCAAGGTAAAAGATTGGCAAACACCACCAAGACGACAAAAATAACGAGAACCCAACGTATCATGCATGATCCTTTTTTAGGTGTTTGTGTGAATGTATTAAATAAACAAATTGATCAATTGTTATAGCCGATGGCTACGATCGTGGCGTAACAGATGGTCTGGTAAATCGATGCCACAACCGAGTAGTAAGACTTTGAACAACTCCCCCATTTCTGCGGGTGAAATTAATTTTTGCAAAGCATTTGACATCGGTAAATAGCGAGCACTGTCTTCGACCGAGATCCTACTGGCAATCTCCATTAATCCAGTTTCCAGTAAAAAACCTGCTTGGCTAGTATAGGCCAGTAAATCCAAACCCGACTCCACACCTGCTCGTGCCATTGCGCTGAAATCGACGTGGGCGGTGATGTCTTGTAGACCTGGCAGATAGAAAGGATCGGGATGTGCGTGGTGACGATAATGGCACATTAAGGTTCCTTTATCACGTTGCGCCAAATAATACTCGTGAGCTGGGAAGCCATAATCAAACCAAATGCTGATGCCAGCTGCTCCGGTTTGCGCCTGACCAGCCAACAGCATCGCGGCAACGCTGCGCATAAAGCCATCGGCAACCGGATGAACTTCACTGATATAGCCGTCAGGCAGCTGTTCAGCATCCGGAATCTGCTGTACCAAATGGGCAATAGATTCGGGGCTGTCTTGTATACTAACTAAGGAAAATGAGGAAGTCGCACCTACCTGTGTATCTGTCTGTCCAGTGACACCTAAGCGACTCCACCTACCCGCCGCTTTGATTAGTAATTCGACGGGCATTGCATCTAGCACCTCATTGCCTATCACAACACCTGAAAAAGCGTCTGGCATATGGGAAAGCCAAACGACTTGGGGAAAATCTTTTAATCGTTCTTCTTGTCTAGCTCTGAGTTCGCCGGACAATTCCACGATAAAATAGCGCTTTATTGGAATATGTGACAATTGACATTCAGACAGGATGTCAAAAGCCAGTTTGCCTGAACCAGCGCCGAACTCCAAGATATCGGGTGCGGTTTGAGTGAATAAGGTTTGAGCAAGCTGGGCTAGGCTAGCACCAAATAAGGCACTCATTTCTGGTGCTGTGGTGAAATCGCCATCCGCCCCAAGTTTTGCCGAACCCCCGCTGTAATAACCTAAACGCGGTGCATACAATGCCATTTCCATGTAGCGTGAAAAAGGAATTACGCCGCCGGACTGAGATATTTCAGTGAGTATCAGTTTTTGTAGTTGTAATGAGGCTTGTCGTGCGTCGGCGGAAGGTTCCGGTAACGCGAGTTTGGGATTGGGTGTGGAATTGAGTTTCTGCATTTCAGCATTGTATTAAAAAGTAAGGCGATTCCCATCATTTAGTGAAAACATTTTCGCTCAATGCGCTATCAAATAATTTAGGAAAAACTGTTATGGTGTCTGCGCTTGCTCGTTTGGCTTACTGTGACAGATGGATTTTGACAAAGTAGGAAGACGATAAGTATGAATTCAGCTTTACCCGAGCCTTCAGCTGTGCCTGTCGCATTGGTTACTGGTGCGGCTAAACGTATTGGCCGCCAGATCGCATTAAGCCTTGCGCAACGTGGATGGGATATCGTCGTCCATTATGGAAAGTCGCTACCAGAAGCGGCGCAAGTGGTCGCTGAAATCGAACAATTAGGGCGCCGCGCAATTGCCGTGCAGGCGGATTTGGGACAGGCTGCTGAAGTCAAAAAATTAGTGCCGCAAACGATGGCGTATTTTGGACGGCTCGATTGCATTGTCAATAATGCGTCGCTATTTGAACCCGATAGTGCGGAAGATTTTTCACAACTTAGTTTGGATTTGCATATGCATGCCAACTTGATGGCACCGGTGATGTTGGCGCAGGATTTGTATGCGAATTTGCCAAATGACGCGCAGGCTGGGATGGCGGCGGTGATCAATATTCTTGACCAGAAATTATTTAACCTGAATCCCGATTATTTGTCTTACACTTTATCGAAAGCCGGCTTGCATACTGCAACAACGATGTTGGCGCAAGCTTTGGCACCCAAAGTCAGAGTAGTGGGTATCGCGCCCGGTTTGTCTATGATGTCCGGTGATCAAAGTGCGAGTGATTTTGAAACTGCGCATAAAGTGACTCCGCTGGGTCGTTCTAGTACACCGCAAGATATTGCCGAAGCAGTCTGTTATGTTGCGTCAGCGAGGGCGATTACTGGCACGACTTTATTGGTGGATGGTGGTCAGCATTTGATACCCACTCAGCGCGATGTCATGTTTTTGGCGACGGCAAAATCCTCGTCCACATTGTAGTTACATTGTTTTTATTTTTTACGTTTTTAAGCGACCATTTATGTTATCCATACTCCACCACCCGCAACTTGCCGATTGTCGACGTTTGTTTTTGCGAAATTACGAAGTCTCTATCAATATCGGCGTTCACGAATTTGAAAAAAAAGGCGAGCAGCGTGTGATGATCAACGTTGATTTGTATATTCCATTGGCCTTATCGACGCCTAAAGATGATCTGCTTGATGAAGTCGTCGATTACGATTTTATGCGCGGTACGATTGCTGCACGTGTTGCCCAAGGACACGTGCATTTACAAGAAACGCTGTGTGATGATGTCGCCAAAATCATGTTGGCGCATCCACGGGTACGTGCTGTGCGCGTTTCGACGATGAAGCCTGATGTCTATCCAGATTGCGAAGGTGTAGGCGTGGAAGTATTTCAAATTAAAACCGAAGCCTGAGTCAGAATATGCAAGTCATCTCTATGCCAACGCCAGGGAAATTGGCGCAAACTCCACCAACGCGATCGCCAGAAAAAATCGCCTACGAAAACAATAAACTACACAAACGCCTGTGCCGTTTAGTCGGTCAAGCGATTGGCGATTTCAATATGATAGAAGATGGCGATAAAGTCATGGTCTGTCTATCGGGCGGTAAAGATAGTTATGCTTTGCTTGATATCTTGATGACCTTGCGCGAACGTGCGCCAATCAATTTTGATATTGTCGCGGTCAATCTTGATCAGAAACAGCCTGGATTTCCCGAAGATATTTTGCCTGCTTATTTAGACAAACTTGGCATTCCGTATCACATTGAAAATCAGGATACCTACAGCATCGTTAAGCGTCTTGTGCCTGAGGGTAAAACGACTTGCTCATTATGCTCACGTTTGCGTCGTGGGATTTTGTATCGAGTCGCGGATGAATTAGGTGCAACCAAGATCGCACTTGGTCATCATCGTGACGATATTATGGAAACCTTTTTCCTGAATATGTTTTTTGGCGGCAAACTCAAAGGCATGCCCGCCAAATTGCAATCGGATGATGGCAAACATATAGTGATTCGTCCTTTGGCTTATGTTAAAGAGGCGGATACTGAGCGCTATGCTGAAGTGAAACAGTTCCCGATTATTCCGTGCAATTTGTGTGGTTCACAAGAGAACTTGCAACGTAAACACGTAAAGCAATTAATGCGCGACTGGGATAAGCAACATCCTGGGCGTGTCGATAATATTTTCTCGGCGTTATCGACCGTAGTCCCTTCGCATTTGATGGATAAAGACTTATTTAATTTTCGTGATTTGGCATTGACCGGTGATGCTGTACCTAACGGTGATATTGCGTTTGATGATGAGCCTTGTGCTACGCCTACTACCGGCGTGATCCAGTTGCAGCGCAATCAAGACGACTTGGACGAGTAAGAAGGAATACTTTGTAGTCGTTATAACTTAGTTAAACTAAACTAAACTAAAAAACACCTTGTCGATATTTTTCCACAGGGTGTTTTTTTTCGTGAATTCAATGTACTGCCCTCGTACTTTATCCCAGCGTTCAGGATTTCATCCTCACTTTTACGTCGTTTATCGCATGTTTTTCTAGGCTGTGGCAAAGGCATCTACAATCGTCCCATCTTGGAAATAATTTAAGTGTTCATTTCGCTGCGTAGGAAGGATGTCAGCACCAAGACTGCTAGGAAGTAATAATTCTGGCAAAACAGATGGCAAACAGTTTATGATGTTTGTCTTATTGAAATGTAACCAATGTTCTCAATTAGGACTTACATAAAATTGTCCCAACTAGGCGTGCTGACGTAGACAGTGCGTAAGCACGGCGAGGAAGTTACAACGATGTTGGGGCGACTTTGCGCAAGTCCTCTCGATTTAAAAACGAATAAAACAAAAGATCAACGAAAGGGATTCAAATGGCAACCAGTAAATTATCGACTTTATTTCAAGTATTTTATGAGCCGAAAGCAGCATTCACTGCACTGAAAGAGAAACCGGCTGCATGGCTGCCTTTGGCATTGATGATGTTGGGGAGTTTGTCCGTATTTTACTGGTATTTTTCTACCGTCGATTTCGCTTGGTTGTTGGATCATACCCTTAGCTCTCAAGCTGATCTTAAGCCTGAAGCAAGAGAAGCCATGGCCAAGTTTATGACGCGTGACACCATGATGTATTCCACCTTGGGTGGCGTTCTGATTGGAACCCCCTTGATTTTTGCCGTCTTTGCTTTGTACTACTTTATCGCATCGAAAGTTTTAGGAAGCAATTTGGGCTACGGTAAGTGGTTTCATTTTACGGTATGGATTAGTGTTCCAACCTTGTTGGGTTTGCCTTTAATGGCAGTGCAAGTGGCAACCGGTCATGGACAGATTTCTATGGAAGATTTGAACATGTTGTCGCTGAATTATTTGACGGTACATGCACCAATTGGTACACCATGGGCGAGTTTTTTAAATAATTTGAGTTTGCCGGCTTTGTGGACGATGTTTGTATCCTTTGTAGGTCTGCGAGTTTGGACAGAGCGTAGTACAAACGCTTGTGCATTTGCTGCGATTCTTCCTTACGCTTTTTTCTACGGCGGATGGGCATTAAAAATCGTTTTTTCACATTAATTGATTTGCACTTTCGACGCGGTATCAACAACATATCAACGCAATAACATACCAACTCAACAACGCATTTACAACGCATTTACAACATAACGGTAGCGACTATGAATAAACGTAAACTGGTGGGGATAGCGGCGGTGATCGCAGTGATCGCGGTACCCGTGACTATTAAATTTAGTAGCGGCAAGCCTAAATTAGAAGTCGAATTAGCGGCGGTGACTAAGAAAGAAATTCAACCTTCTATTTTGGCCTCCGGGAATTTTGTGTTCCGCCAGCAGGTACAGTTATCGAGCGAAGTGATTGGAAAAGTGTCGGAAGTGTTGGTCAAAGAAGGCGATAAGATTAGTGCGGGTCAGGTGCTTTTGCGGCTTGATCCCACACTGATTCGTGCTGAAGTGACTCAGCAGCGAGCGATTGTGCGCAGCGCAGAAGTGAATATTGAACGTGCTCAATTAAACGTAGATCGTCAAAAAATTAATTCTGACCGTAGTCAGCGTTTGGCTGAAGCTAAATTTATTGATACCAGTAAGTATGAAGATGCCTTGCATCAGTACAACGTCGCCAAAGTTGATTTGCATGCGGCACGTGAAAGCATGCAACAAGCAAATGCGGCCTTGGACCAGGCTTTGAAACGCCTGGATAAAACCGAAGTACGCGCCCCCATCAGCGGTACCGTGACCGCGGTACAAATTAAGATAGGCGAAACCGCGGTCGCTAGTGCGACGGGTATGGCGGGTTCTTCTCTGATGACGATTGCTGATGTCGGCAGCATTATGGCAGAAGTGAACGTGGACGAAGCTGACGTGGCGAAGGTGGCAGTGGGACAGAAGGTGAAAGTATTTCCAGCCGCGTTCGATGATCAACCTATTATGGGTGTTGTTGAAGAAGTCTCGATGGCTCCTAAAGCAGTTATTGCTGGCGCGTCACAGGGCAAAACCTATGTGGTGAAACTGAGTTTGTCAGAAACGCAGATGGCGATACGCACAGGAATGACTTGTCGTGTTGAGATTATCACTGGCGGAGGTAGCCCACGTCCTGTGTTGCCAATACAAGCGATTCTGACGGGTGACAGTATGAAACTCGAGAGTAAAGAAAAAGAGCTGAAAGACAGTAAGGAGCATGTCAAAGGCGCGGGTGTTGTGTTCTCCGTGCGTGATGGCGTAGCGCGTAAGAAGCAAGTGAAAGTCGGTATTGCCGATGACAATAATCAAGAGATTTTGTCCGGTATCGACGAAGGTGAAAAAATTGTCGTCGGACCCGCCCGTGTTTTGCGAGCTTTGCGTGATGGTGATCAGGTCAAGGAGCTAAAAGCTAACGACAAGGATACCAATAAGGACGCAGCTAAGGATATAAATAAGGACGCCAATAAAGACTCTAAAGCGGATGGAAAAAAACCGTGATTACACTTTCAGGTATCGAAAAAAAGTATCAGATGGGCGATCAAACCGTGCATGCCTTGCGTGGGGTTGATTTGCACATCGATAAAAATGAGTTTGTGGCCTTTATCGGCGCCTCCGGGTCTGGCAAGTCCACCATGATGAATATCGTTGGTTGTTTGGATCGTCCCAGTGCAGGTACGTATCAGCTCAATGGTCGCGATGTGGCGACCATGGATAGTGATGAATTGGCTTTGGTAAGAAATGCGGAGATTGGTTTTATTTTTCAAAGCTTCCATTTATTGCCGCGTGCAACAGCACTGGACAATGTCGCACAACCTTTAATCTATCGAGGTATTGGTCATAAAGAGCGTAACCGTCTCGCTGCTGATGCACTTGAGCATGTTGGCTTAGGCTCGCGCATGCATCATCGCCCCAATGAGTTATCGGGTGGCCAGCGCCAAAGGGTAGCGATTGCGCGCGCGTTGGTGGGTAAGCCTGCGATTTTGTTAGCCGATGAACCGACGGGTAATCTGGACTCTTCTACCAGCTTAGAAATTTTATCGCTGATTAAAGAGTTGCATCGTAATGGGCAGACTGTTGTGATGGTCACGCATGAGCCGGAAATCGCTGAACAGTGCCACCGCATCGTGCGTTTGCACGATGGACGAGTTCTTAGCGATATTCGCAATGATGTTCATATTGCGGCAGGAGAATGACATGTTCCTCTTGATTGAAAGTGTGCGCTCAGCACTGAACTCAATACGTGCTCATCGCATGCGTAGTTTTTTAACTTCGCTTGGTATCATCATAGGCGTGGCATCGGTGATCACAGTGATATCCTTGATCCAAGGCTTGTCGAAAAGTGTCACCAAACAATTCGAAGGTTTAGGCGGAAATTCCTTAACCATTACGCCGCATAACACCATGAAGGATGCGATGCGCGGTAAATTTAACGAATTGCGTTATGAGGACATTCAACAATTACGTACGCGGGTTGATGAGATTAGCGATGTCAGTCCTATCTTCTTGTTGTCCGCACCGACAGTACGTTTTGGTAGCACGGAAACCTCGGCACGCATTATGGCGACCACCCCGACTTATCAGGAAGTGCAGCAACGGTTCGCGACCATGGGGCGTTTTTTAAGCGAATCGGATGAGTCTAGTGCGAGACGGGTGGCGGTTATAGGACCTAAGTTAATTGAGTCTTTGCATTTGCCAGAAGACCCGATAGGTCAGTACATCAGTTTTAGTAATGAGTGGTTCAAAATCGTTGGTGTGATGGAAAAACGTGGCGAGTTATTTGGTATGTCGCAAGACGATTACGTAATTGTCCCATTCCGCACAGGGCGCAGTATTCTAGGAAATAATCAAAAGCTGCGTAACATGCAGTTCACGGTGTCGCTCAAAGATATTTCAAAACTAGAAGAAGTCAAACCACGTATTCGTGCGGTGATGCGAGCTTCTCATAAACTCGAAGCCGATGCTCCCGACGATTTTGATATGGAGTCGTCCGACCAACTTGCCAAAAGCTTAGATAATATTACCTCGACAGTGACTTTGGTCATGGGCGGCATTGTAGGGATCGCTTTATTAGTCGGTGGTATCGGCATTATGAACATCATGCTGGTATCGGTCACCGAGCGTACCCGTGAAATCGGGATCTGCAAAGCGATTGGGGCACGTAGTCGTGACATCATGATGCAATTTTTAATCGAAGCCGTCACCCTGTCTGTCTTAGGTGGCTTGATAGGTTTGATACTCGGCTACGGTTTGGGATTTGGAATCTCGAAAATGATTCCAGACTTTCCTGATGCGGTTGTACCGTGGTGGGCAGTAGTTCTATCCTTCGTATTCTCAGCCGGTGTTGGTATCGTGTTTGGGGTCATGCCAGCCAGTAAAGCAGCCAAGTTAGACCCGATTGAAGCCTTACGGTACGAGTAAGATCAAAAGTATAGTAAATGCCAGTTTGCAAGATGGTGTCGTAGGGAGCATTCTACGAACCCTATATTGTGCTAGTAAAGGTAGCTTAGTAAATTTAACCCGCGCGTTAGCAGTTGAATGGGCACAGTATGGCATACGAGTAAATGCAATTAGCCCCACGTTTGTAATTAATGACGATAATGAAAGTGCCCTAGAATCATCTGAGGTGATGGCTGAAATTGAGAATGGCGTGTTATTGAAGCGTGCCGCGACGGCTCTAGAAGTTGCTGGAGGAATTTGTTACTTAGTGTCACCAGTAGCCGCGATGGTAACAGGACATAATTTGATGGTTGACGGTGGTTGGACTGCGAAATGAATCTTTCTAAATTTTATTTAAAGCACGTATTAGCGATGTTTCTTATCGTAAATTTTACTTTTTTTAGTTTTGATGCTTTAAGTATCTCCAATGATGATCAACAAAATATTCCTCAAAGTGTAGAGGTCGCCAAAAAGAAAAATCCGGGAGATCTGCCGTATGCTTTTTTTTACAAAAGTCAAGGACGTCTTCTAGAATATATGCCAGTTGAGCCGCGTACAATCGACTTCTCAAATAGAATCTCATTTAACGGTTTGGGAAAACAAGAAAGGGATGATTATTTTCCCTCTAATTGGGGTGTTGCAATTGTTAGCGATAGTGTTGATGTTGTCGTTCCAATGACACGTGGAGGGTATTTTGTTTTGCCTGATTTGCCACAAGCACGTCAAGAGAATGCGAAACTCTTGTTCAATACGACTTCACAGAAAGGTTCCCTTAAAACAGCTTGGATACTCAGGTATCGTGACAATACTCTCAGTTATACAGACTTCGCCCGATCCTTCGATGAGGTTAAACAGATACAAGAAAAGATAAAATGGTATGAATTAAAATTCAAAGACGAAAAAAAATCATCTTTCGATTCATTGAAAGCCTGCTTTCTTGAAGCAGGTGGGGATATTTTGCTGGATGATGTTCCTGCAAAAACTTCAAAACTGGGCAGATGTGTGAGGCTTGAATTTGCCCCAGAACTGGTAAAGTCAAACCCTAGGCTCAAGTTTGTAGGCGCTTTGGAAATCGTGACTTTGGCTAATACCAAAGAGTAAAAATAGCGATTTAAGCGAGAGCATCACGCGGGTAATAATAAATCGGCTTTAGCGATAAGTGGTTTAGAATTATCGGTGTGATGGGAAATAATCGGCGTCTGCACAATATGCACCTTCTGAGATATTTCCAAACTCGAATAGGTGAGAGTACTTATCAAATTGCGTAATTTCTGTCCTTATAAGTTAGACCTGATTGTAGCCTTGCGATACCAGTAAAATCCGTAACTGTAGAGGACAAGTATTCCACATAATAATCAATTTAATATTGAAAACAAAAGGCTTGCAGTGATCGAAGATCCTGCAAGCCTTTTTGCGTTTACGCGAAGACTGCCTTCGAATAGCTAGGAATTCCCATTTGTCGTTTGATACTTAGTTTGTTCTCAATTCTGTATTACTATTGCCATCTTGTCTAAATTCGACGTTGCCTTAGATATCACCTTAGATATCGCCTCAGATGCTCTAATCCTCCACGTTACGCTCGCTGGAGACTGATGCAATATGTAATGTAAGCAAAGCGCAGTAGTGTGATGCAATAGAGTTACTGGGAGCCTTATTTACAGCAAGCTATGCGCATCGCGATGGAGAGTGATGCGACGTATTTGCAAGTTGAAATTTTGGATCAGCAAGCACAGCTTTTGGAAGAATTGAGGCGTGATGGCGAATTGTTGGGCGTATCGGATAGAGCTATTTTCTATGGCTCTTGAGTATAGCCTAAATGAGTTGCATGAGCCTTTGGTACGCGTTTATTTTCCCTCACTTATCTGCTGTTTCTGCAGGAAATTTTCAGGGTGCAGTTGCGCTAGGACTGCGTTAATCTTGAACTTAACCATGTCTTACCCTCAACAATGCGTGTGACTAGCATGGAAGACACTAGGTCTCCATTGGCATTGAGCAAAGTCGCAATTGGATCGACTAAAGTGCCGATCACCATGGCGACTGGTAGTGCTTGTTCCATAGGAAAACCGAAGGCAGTAATGGCGAACACCTCGCCGATGTAGCCGCCATTTGGAATGCCGCCTTCGACTATCGATACCAGGACGGTGATCCCCATAATCGCTACGATCATGCTCGGTGCTGAAAAATCTTTTTCAAACATCGCGAACAGTAAAGCGATTTTGATAATCGACGACATACTGGAGCCATCTTTATGAATAGGTGCGCCCAGCGGTATCACGATGTTACGCACGTAGTCCGGAATGTGCATTTTTTCTGCCGCTAATAAATTGGCAGGAATTGTGGCGATACTGTTGCAAGTGCCGACTGCGGTTAAGGCGGGTGTTAGATTATTTTTCCAGAAAATTTTGAGTCCTAGTTTGCCGGCGGCTAGATAGGCATACAAGCTAAAGAAAATCACAAAATAGGCAGTGCAGCTGGCGTAATACAGCGCTAATGGTTGGACATAAACGCCAAGTAACTGAGGACCAAATACGCCGACTTGATACGCAAAATAAGCGCCTAAACCCAGTGGTGCGATTTTCATGATGAGCTCTAATAGCTGTTTCATCACTTCATTTGCAGAATCTAAAAAAATCGCAAAAGACTTGCCTTTTTCTCCTGCACGTAAAGTAGCGAAGCCGACTAATAGAGAAATTAAAATTAAGGCCAGCATGTTCTTTCGTGCCATCAATTCAAAAAAATCATTGACTGTTAATACTTGCGTGATACTGGTGCCAGAACTGTGGTTATTAGTCGCTGGATTGTCGAGCAAAGCCTGCTGTGCCATCGCGCTCAGAGTCGCATCATGCGCGACGGGGAACACCAGCATCACCGACAACATGACCGCGGCAGAGATTAGTACGGTCGCTAGAAAAACGCCACTTACGATGCCAAATAGTTTGCCCAAGCTATCGGTTTTTTTCAGATTTGCGATGGAAGAGGCAATCGTAAAAAATACTAAAGGAATGATGGCAGTGAATAATAAATTGAGAAAAATATCACCGATGAACTTGATATTTTCAATTCGATTACCGTAGAAGAAACCAACTAAGCTGCCGACACCAATTCCGCCTAAGAGCAATAAAATGCTAGCGTAGTTTTTTAGCAGACTTGAGGGGCGGTCAGTGACAGTTGCGTGCATAGTCATAGTCTGCATTCATAGTTAGTGGTGGAAGATCGTGGAAGCTTATTACCTGAGATTACCTTAATTCAGTTTAGCGGGAATGACCACATCACAAATACTGAAATCGCCACCTTTTTCTCGCCGTTTTTTTGCGATCAATTGTTCTAGCGCTTTGCCGCTCATTAGCTTGGCTTGTGGTTGTTCATGGGCCGGCAGGTCGGCCGCTATCTTGACCGTTTGCATGATGTCGGGGTTGGCTGGTGGTTCGCCGTGGGTGATGTTTAACAGGACGTCCATGCCGATGACAACGCGGCCAAATACGGTGTAATCGCGATCCAAACGGCGGCTGGCATCCAGCATGAAATACAGTTCGCTATTGGCAGAATCGCGCGGCTCATTGCGCCCCATGCCAGCAACGCCAGCGCAGTGTGCGCCCCAGCTGCGTAGCATGCCATTTGATTTGCTGATCGCATCGGTAATAGGCATAGTTTGCATAGGTACACTACCTAGAAAACCAGTGGCAGTATCACTGCTTTTACTAGCAAACATATCGACAGCTTGATACGGTACTTTGAACATCATCTCGGGCGGTAGATTGGGATAAGCGGAAGCGCCACCATCTTTATTATTGGGGTTGCCAGTTTGGGCGACGAACTTAGCGATTACGCGATGAAATTGTAGGCCATCGTAAATTTTTTCACGCGCTAATAACTTGATACGTTCAACCGCTTTGGGCGCCATTTCGGGGCGCATCTCTATAATCATACGCCCCTTGCTGGAGTCGATGATCAAGGTGTTCTCTGGATCGAGTTTGCGCCAGTCATCGGCGGCGTAGCTGTGGGTAGCGAGGCAGGTGCTGAATATAGTTAAGGCGATACCGCGAGATAATTTCATGTGGGTTTCCTTGATCAAATAGGCGTGAGCTATTGTAAGGAAGCTGAGGACAGACAGCTAGTTATTTTTTTACTGATGCTAGTTTATGTCGAGGTCTATAGCGTATGAAGCAGTGGTGGTCATCATGTTGCTACGAATTGCCTAGCAAGCGGTTAGATCAGCTTCAAAAAACCTAAACACAGGTATGAAAAAGGCGAGTGTAGTTTCATTAAAAACTGAAACTACACTCGCCATTTGAATTAGCTTAATTCAATTTAAGCTGAAGTGATTTGAAGCACAGCGCTCATTAGAACTGCTGAAAAATATTTAATGCAATTGTGGCGCACGTTTAATAGTGCCATGAGCACTTACTACAGGATCGCCACGCATTTTGAACATATGCACAACTTGGGTTAGCGCGTGCGCTTGTTCTTGCATAGCGGATGCCGCTGCTGCTGCCTGTTCTACCAAGGCGGCATTTTGCTGAGTCACATCGTCCATTTCGTGGATCGCGGTGTTAACTTGGGCAATCCCTGTCGCTTGTTCATCTGATGCTTTGGTAATTTCTTCCATAATTTGAGTGACGTTTTCTACGCTTTCGACGATCTCTTTCATGGTGTTACCAGCTTGATCGACCAATTCGGTTCCCAGCTTTACGCTCTCTACCGAGTCGCCAATCAGCATTTTGATTTCTTTTGCGGCACTAGCTGAGCGTTGTGCCAAGCTACGTACTTCGGAGGCAACGACCGCAAAGCCGCGTCCTTGTTCCCCTGCACGTGCTGCTTCGACCGCCGCGTTTAAAGCCAAAATATTAGTTTGAAATGCGATGCCGTCGATGACCGAAATAATATCGACAATTTTTTGTGATGAGGCGTTGATGACGCCCATCGTGTCGATGACTTGATTGACTACCGCACCACCTTTGACCGCTACGCTGGAGGCGGAGGCTGCCATTTGATTGGCATTACGTGCGTGAGATGAATTTAATTTCACCGCATCGGTTAAGGTCAGCATAGACGCCGAAGTCTCTTCTAAGGCGCTAGCCTGACTCTCTGTGCGCGAGGATAAATCCATATTGCCACTCGCGATTTCGGTTGATGAGGTGACGATTGCTTCCGTGCCTTTACGTACCTCGCGAATGATATCGCGCAAGCTATTTCGCATAGTAAAGATGGAATACAGCAAACTGTTTTGGTTTTTGGTGTCGAGCTCGACATGTACCGTTAAGTCGCCCGCTGCAATCGCGCTTGTGATATCGACGGCATATTGAGGTTCGCAACCTAATTGCTTGGTCAAACCGCGAGAAATAATTAAACCGAAGGCAAACAATAGCAAGGACAGTACGCCAACTATAATCAGAATCTGTATCGTGCGTTGCTGCATAATGCTGTCGATCGAGTCCAGATAAACACCAGAACAAATAATCCATGACCATTGTGGATTGAGCTTAGCGTAGGCCAATTTTTCTTCAGGGACGGTGCTATTGGGTTTCGGCCACATGAATGAGACAAAGCCAGCGCCCTTGCTTCTTGCGATGTCGCGCATTTCTACATATAGAAGCTTGCCCTTGCTATCTTTTTTCTCAGACAGATCCTGTCCTTCCATCGCGGGCAAGATAGGATGCATGAGCATTTTGGGCTGTGTGTCGTTAATCCACATATATCCGTTGCTACCAAAGCGCAAAGCTTTGACCGCAGCTAATGCTGCTGCTTTGGCATCAGCTTCGCTCATCTTCGCTTCCGCCGCTTGTTTTTGGTAGTGCTCTACTAGTGAATTGGCGACTTCAACTGCATGCTGGATGTCACTTTGATTTTCTTTCAAAATCAGTGTTTTTTCTGTCACGACAAAAAAGACACTGATGGCGATAATGCCAACAAGCGCACTAAGCACAAGCGCAGCTAAACGCTTGCTAACATTGATTTGATGAATAAGGCCAAGGCCGATCATATTGCTCTCCTGATATGGGTCATTGCGAAGACCACAAAAAATACCTCAGAGGTGGCGAACCAATAAAATTGGATCGCGCTGAGGTGGTGTGCAGTCTTATGGGATTAGAACTGAGAGCTTGTTGGAGTTGTAAGTCTGTACGCGTTTAGTTCGAAGATCCTGCGGGCAAAATCCTACCATGCGCACTATGCTTTACTGCAAGCATTTCGAGATGAATCATTGTTGCATAGCAACAGTCTGCACAGAATTGTACGAAACTTGATTGAATAGCTTGGGTTTTGGTACGAAGTCTTTGAAATTCAAATAGAGTATTTCGTTATCAGCTTGGGCATCGCGACGCAAGGATTGATTCGTCGACTGTAGCAGCCTATTTTTTAACGCTTGAAAATAGGCTGGCAACTGACTGGAAACATGGCCGCGCCTCCAAGTTCGGATGCGGCCAGTACACCATATTACATCTGCGATGTCTAGATTTTCTTACGTGTGTTAGTGCCGACACCTACCGCAGTGAAAATTGCCAGCATTTGAAATAAGCCTATGCAAGCGAAAACCCAATTGGAATGATGCGCATCCATAATCGCGCCAAATAGGGCGGGTGACACCGCGAGGCCGATATCTAAACCTGAATACACTACGCCATACACACGTCCGGTTGCGTTCTTGGGCGAAGCGGCGCGGATTAACAAGTCGCGTGAAGGACCTGCAATCCCTGCACCTAGACCCACTGCGCCCATTAATACCACCGCCATTTCACCCGAGACCCAGCCTGTCGACAACAGCACGGCGATGATGGCAGAAAAAGAAAATGCCACAGTAATCGTGCGATCATGATCCTTTGTTTTGGCTGCGATAAAACCACCCCAGACCATTCCCGCCGCTGAGGTTAGCATGTAGGCGGTATAGGCCGCCGTCGCCCATGCCAGTGACATGCCATATACGTCACGTAACGCGGTTGCAGAAAAACTTTGAATCCCACCAATTCCCATAGAAATCATGAAGAAAAATAAAAAGCACATCCATACCGCAGGCAGACGCATAAAGTGAAACAAGCTATTCTCATTGTTATCGACTTTGCTATTTGGCTGTGTTGTCGATGACGGTGATGCAGCTTGTTGAGGTTTAGGATCGGTGTGAAGTAAGTGGCGATAGAAAAATAAAATCATCAATACGATCAGCGGTAAAGCTGCTGCAGCCATCAAAGCGATGCGCCAGTTGTAGAGATTGGCGAGGGTGACCAGAAAAACGGGGGCAGCCGCCCAGCCCAGATTGCCACTAATGCCATGTACCGAAAACGCATGACTTAAACGTTGGGTCGTTACGCATTTATTTAAGATGGTGTAGTCAGCGGGATGAAACACACTATTTCCCAAGCCGGCCAACATAGAGCCTAGCATTAACAGTGAGTAGTTAGGAGCGAGCGCTAATACGATGGCAGATAAAGCTAGGCAAGTAATACCAAAGAACAAAACCGCACGGGCACCAACTCTGTCAACGACAAATCCTGATAAAGCTTGACCGATACCTGAGATGACAAAAAAGGCACTCATTAATAAGCCAAGTTCTGCATATGATAAGCCAAACGCCTCTTTCAGCCATGGGAATAAAGGCGCCAAGATCATATGGAAAAAGTGCGAAATGCTATGTGCCAAGCCAACTAGGCTGATCACCATCGCATCTTGCTTAAAACTATTGGGTAATGGCATAGGGTCGTGGTTGGCGGTGATACTAGTCATAATCGGATACTTTCTATTGGTACAGATAAAAATACGGGCCGTGACGCATTAATGGCGAGTGTAAGCAAAAATTGCTCGTCTGTTTTAAGATAAACGGTCATAATTTATTTAAATTGCGCCAATTGCTTAGGTGGTATGAGTATGCGCCTTCATACCGCCAAAAAGAATTTTGTTTTGCCTAGTCCGCGGGAGTTTTTATTTACCATGTCCTACTGCCCAATTACCCATACCGGTTCTCCTCCTGCTAGTTTATCGCCAACGGTAGCGCGTCCGGTGCGGGTCGTGGCACGTGATTTAGAAGCCGATGAACTGCTCAGCGCCCATCAGCATGATTGGGGGCAGGTGACCTATGCGATTGATGGCACGGTACAAGTGAATGCGAATCATCAAACTTGGTTCGTCCCACCGCAGCGAGCGATTTGGATTCCTGCGCATGTGGTGCATGAAGTGCGTACCTTAGAGCGAGCGAAGTTAAGAGCGATACATATTGAAAGCTCGGTGGTGCCGATAGGCGGAGAAGAATGTGTGGTGCTGGAGGTATCCAACTTGATGCGGGAATTGGTGCGAGCCTTAACCCATTTAGAGCTGTCACAAGACTATTCAAATAGTGGTGCTCATCATGCGCAACGGGAAGCTCATTTGGCGGTTTGCTTATTAGATGAATTAGCCAACGCGGCGCCTTTACCTTTGAATGTGCCTATGCCACGTGATAATCGTCTGCGTAGCTTATGTGAAATTTTAATTGCCGACCCTGCATCCAATCTCAGTTTGCAAGATTTATCGAAACAAGTCGGTGCTTCTGAGCGAACTTTAGCGCGGTTGTTTCAGACCGAAATGCAAATGAGTTTTGGACTATGGCGTCAGCAAATGCGCTTGGCACGTGCCGCACCTTTGATTGCTAGTGGTAAGCCCTTGTCCGTGGTTGCGGCCGAATTAGGATATGCCAGTCAGTCGGCTTTTTCGGCGATGTTCAAAAAAACCTTTGGACAATCACCGTCGCAATTCTTTAAGACTTAGGAGCCAAGACTTAAGATTTACTTACATTAGTTATGTTCGTGGATTAATCCTTTGAGGTGTGTTCTTGCAAATAATGTGTCAGTGCATTCTTGAGCGGAAGGATCAGATCAGACATTTCGGCATATAAGCTTTCAGTATCGCTAAAGTCCTGTTGTTTTCCTTTTAGCTCCAAGGCTTTCGCCAGTGTCTCTATGGGTTTAGCATTAAAGTTGCCAACTAAACCTTTGAACGTATGTGCGCTGCGATATAGCAGCTCGGCATCTTGGCGTTCGATGGCGCTTAGAATTTCCGCTACTTGCTTATCGCAGCCTTCTAAAAACATCGGGGTGATAATTTGCAAGATATCTTCATCGCCTTCCAGTATGGCCTGACTAAAATCAAATGAGGCGCTGTCCGCGGTCAATGACGACGGATCAGATTGCTCTGCTAGCAGTGTGGTTTCTGGCAGCATGACTAGCAGCGCGTCGCTAGCTAAAACGGCTTTGGAATGCAATGTTTTGTGTCTAGAGATTTGGGTAATCAACTCTTTTAGACTCTCGCTCTTGATGGGTTTGGATAAATAATGATCCATACCTGCTTGTAGACAACGTTCGCGGTCGCCTTGCATTGCGTTGGCCGTCATAGCGATGATAGGAATATGTTGTCCCTCGTTCTCTAAGCTACGAATTATTTGGGTTGCATCAATGCCACCCATCTCAGGCATTTGCATATCCATGAGAATCAGATCGTAAGTATTTGCAACGAATTTCTCAATGGCGATTCTTCCATTTTCTGCGATGTCGGCGCTATGCCCCCATTTGTGCAATAAATTGAGTGCGAGTTTTTGATTAATCGCGTTATCCTCCGCAATCAATACGTGTAGTTTTGCTTGCGTGTTGTGAATGTCTTCGTTCACCAAATGGATATAGTGAACCGCGCCGGTCGGAATGCCTTGAAATACGGCATCAATGGCAATCTGTAATTCTTGGTGATTGATGGGTTTGCGTACATAGCCGTCAACACCGATTTCGGTGCAGCGTTGTGCGTCATCTATTGACGCCGCTGAAGAGAGCATGAGCATTTTGGGCTGCGGTGTTAAGTGCATCGCGACGATACGCTGTGCAAGCGTAAAACCATCAACTTCTGGCATACAAGCATCTAATAGTATGAGGTGAAATTGTCGTTGAGTGCGCGCATATTCCTGTAGATGAGCGAGAGCTGCATCGGCACCGTTGGCCACTTCTACTTGCATCTGCCAGTTACGCAAGGTATCTTGGATATAACGGCGATTGATCTCATTATCGTCCACTATCAACGCGTTAAGACCTTGTAGATGCATCGTTTGTAAAGGCGCTATGCTAGTTGCACTTACTCCAAAATCTGCAGAAAAATAAAAGCAACTACCTCGTCCTAGTTCACTTTGTACTTGCAACTGACCATTCATTGCCTGTACTAGACGTGAGGAAATCGATAGTCCTAATCCAGTGCCGCCATACTTACGCGTCGTTGAGGCATCGGCTTGGCTGAATGGTTGAAAAATTTGCGCTTGCTTTTCCTGTTCTATACCTATTCCTTGATCTGTTACCGAAAAATGTAGGCGCGCCATGCCATCGTGCAATTCCACCATATTGACGTCGATGATGATCGTACCTTCATGACTAAATTTGATCGCGTTGACTAAGAGATTATTTAGAATTTGTCGCAGTTTTCCTGGATCTCCAATTAAAATTTCTGGCAATTCAGGATCGATTTGATATACCAATTCTAGATTCTTTTTATCGGCACGTAAGGCTGAAGATTTCAACATCGTTGCGATCAGATCGCGAATCGGAAACTCGATCCGCTCCAGCGTCAATTTGCCGGATTCTATTTTTGAAAAATCTAGAATATCGTTGATGATACCGAGCAAAGCATCTGAAGAAACTTTGACCAATTCCAAATACTCGCGTTGTTGCATGGTCAATTCAGTGTCGAGTGTCAACTCGGTCATACCTATGATGCCGTTCATTGGCGTACGAATTTCGTGACTCATGGTGGCTAAGAAATCGCTCTTAGCTTTGCTTGCTTCTTCCGCGCCTACTTTGGCGTGTATAAGTGCGGCTTCAAATTCTTTTCTACTTGTGATGTCGCGGCATGAACCATAGATGCTGCCATCGGGCAGCAGTGCAGCGTTCATTTCTACCGGAACAGAACCGCCGTCTTTTTTTAAGAGACGAATTTCTTGGCGTATGAATTTTTCAGTTTGTAGTTTGGAAGTGAATGTTTTTTTAGATATTTCGCGGAATTCTTCTGGGAGTAGTGCGTAGATGCTGCTGCCTATGAGGTCCTCTCTGTTAAAGTGCAAGAGCTGTAGCGCCAGATCATTGACGTAGACCCAGCGTTCATTTTCATCCGCCACAAAAACTGCATCGGCAGCATTGTCCAGTATCATGCGTTGCTTGTTTTCACTGTCGCGCAACGCTTTGTCACTCGCTAAACGTGCAGTGATATCTTGGAATGCGGCGACCGACCCAACGATTTCTCCATTATCAAAAATAGGGGACGCAACAATTGAAATCGGTATGAACGCACCAGATCGGTGTTGAAAAAACTCCTGATCAGAACGAAATACTTGTCCCTTCGATACTGCATTACTAATTGGGCAGCCTGCATGAGGTGTGTGGCTGCCATTCGGCTTTTTCGCGTGTATGACATCGTGTAAATTTTTGCCCAACAAATCAGCAAGTGACCATCCTAAAATCTTTTCCGCTTCGGGGTTGATAAACTTGCAAACGCCCGAGGCATCAAGCGTGTACACACCTTCACCTAGGGTATTCATGATATTTTGCAGAAGTTGTTTACTGGCCTCGATAGCCTCTTTAAGTTGGCGCTCTTGGGTAATATCAGTTCGGATAGAAATGTATTGATAAGGTTTTTTTTCTTTATCGAGAAACGGTACGATAGTGGCACTAGTCCAGTAGAAACTACCATCTTTGGCACGATTGCGGATGTCACCATGCCATACTTTGCCTTGAGAGATAGTGCCCCACATAGCAGCAAAAAAGTCTCGTGGATGCAACTTGGAATTGACGATACGATGATTGTTACCGAGTAGTTCTTCGCGCGAGTACTGACTTATCTGACAAAACTTATCGTTGGCATAAATTAAATTGCCAGCGGCGTCAGTAATACTAACGATGGCATGTTGATCAAGGGCGAATTGTTGATTTTCAATTGCATCCAAGGCCGATTGCAATTCAACTCGGGTTTTTAATACCTCACTTACCACCCCTGCTAATAGGCTGCTAAGTTTTTCTAGGCTATCTTCGTCAGCTAGTCGTTTTCCGAGTTGAGCAAGTACTTCATTGGTGGTACGACGCAAACTTTGCAAGACTTGTTGGCGTAATTCGGCTTCATGGCGTAAGGTCTGATTGGCCGCCATTAGTTCATCCGAACTGAGTTCCAGACTGCGTTTTCCTAACGCTAAATCTCGGTCTGCTTGTTGGTACGCTTCGTCTGCTTGCGCAAAGAAATGGCGTAAGCCTTTTAAGGCTGTTCTGGCGGCGTCGCTTAGACCACTTTCTGCCGTAACATTATCGAATTCCGTTAATACATCAGATAGCTGCTCTTCACTGTGTATGCCGAGTAAGCGTTTATACTGCCTGAGCGAAAGTTTGTGTGGCATAGCTTTATTGTGACTGTGTTAGTGCGCAACGGGTTATAGATAGATTCAATACTGTATTGCTCAAAGTGACATTAAGCTTGTTCCGCTAAATAAGTTATGGTCATGGTCTGATTATGCAAACTACAGGTTTTGAGATGATAACCAGGGCAGATCTCTCCATTGGAGTAAAAGCCACACATCACAGTGTGCTCACCCAAGATGTCTTGCACCGCTTCGACTTCTTCATCGACCCTACCACCCATGACTAATTTTCGCCCCACGCAACTTACTAATAATCCCAGCGCTTGACTATCCTTGTTGCCCATTGTTTCTATGGTTGCATTCGCCGCAGTTTCTGCGCCATCGACCAAGTCATTGGTATGCGCATGCATGAGACGCAAATAACCGTCGGGATTGATCACGCCAGCTAATATCAGGCTGCCAGCCGCTTCGTCGACGCCTAGGATGGTACGAATCTGTCCTAGTGATTCACGTGCGTCGCTGAGCATTTCGAACGGAAATAGAAGACCTGAACCTGGTAAGTCTTTTGCATAATCACCGAGATAGCGCTTATATACCGCCAATGCCGGTTCGCCATCCAATTCATACAAAATATTATCAACACAATGTGTCACTTTGCGAGTTGGACCAAAAGGTTTCCAGCCTCCGAAACTCCCGTGCGAAAAAATCAATTTGTCGCCTGAAAAACCGATTCCGACGATGTTAGAAGTGGATACCCCAGCGTTCGATAAAGTATAGGTCTTGCTGAATGCACCATCATCTCCAGCTAAACCACCGGTGATGGCGACAGTCTCGCCCAAACAGCTGACCATGCCTTCTATCATCGCACTGCCATTAATATCAACGCCTTGGCCTAATACAATGACCGCTTGAGGATGGCTGGCTTCTAATTGTTTGGCAAGTGACAGACCTGCTTCAAATGAACTGCTCATACCATTAATGGCGGCGGTCGCAACTTTAAATTGGGTGGCGTTAAAACGAATGGCGCTGACTACGGTGCTATGATTGAGCACTCCGCTGTTGGCAATCTCGCCTGCGGTACTGCATCCCACTCGTTGCGCGTCGGGGAAATGTTTCTCTAAAGCGGATGCTAAGAGCGGATTGGCGAAATGCTCGGTATAGCCAAAAACGAGAACTAACTGCGGCTTAAAGCTGCTTAATTCCGATAACTTATCGAGATCGGTGTTTAGATTGGTAAGTACCAGTTGAGCGATTTCCATTTTCATCCTTCCAGTTAAGCTAGCTTATATATTGACACGTCTTTTCCTGCCGCAACCTGCGAACCTAATGAATAGAAGTAAGTAGTAACGAGTACTCGTGAGTAATTTTGAGAAGTAATGAGCGGTGATGTAGTCATCTCTGCGCACAATTAGAATGCGCCGAATGATTTAGGGTCCTCTGGATTCTCTCGGTATCGTTCTCTAATCTCCATTACCTTGGAAAAATCACTTAGGAAAGCGCGTACGCACTGGGGGTCAAAATGTTGACCACTTCCTTCTTCAAGTAAGGCAACCGCGCGATCAATTTCCCAGGCTGGTTTGTATGGCCGCTCTGAAGTAAGCGCGTCAAACACGTCGGCCACCGCGACGATACGTGCCACTATAGGGATCGCATCGCCGGATAAACCTTGCGGATAGCCGCTGCCATCAAATTTTTCATGATGGGAGAGGGCAATCTGTGCACCCATTTGCAGGGTCTCGGATGTACTACCTGCTAGGATTTGATAACCTAAACTGGCGTGGGTTTTCATGATCGCAAATTCATCAATGCTGAGTTTGCCGGGTTTGAGTAATATGTGATCAGGAATACCCACTTTGCCAATATCATGCATAGGCGCGGCTTCTAAAATCATTTGCTGTAGGGAATAGGGTAGGCCAAGATTCTCTGCTATCAGTCGAGAGTAATTAGCCATCCTGACGATGTGCGCGCCAGTTTCTGGGTCTCGAGAATCGGCCGCTTTGCACAAACGAAGGATAGTTTCTTGTTCACGAGCTCTAATTTCTAAGGTCGCTTTTTGCACTTCTGCATCCAACCAACTGGCGCGATTCTCCAGAAAGCGTTGATTGCGGCGTAGCGCTAGCATATTTTTGGTGCG
Organism: Affinundibacterium danionis; assembly: GCF_042432465.1. Classification (NCBI taxonomy): domain Bacteria; kingdom Pseudomonadati; phylum Pseudomonadota; class Betaproteobacteria; order Burkholderiales; family Oxalobacteraceae; genus Affinundibacterium; species Affinundibacterium danionis. Next base: position 28,314 of record NZ_JBHLXJ010000012.1, read on the forward strand.
CGCTAAGAACTCAATCTTATCGACTGGTTTGATTAAGAAATCATTGGCTCCCGCTTCCAAGGCTTCATAGCGCAAAGCAACTTCGTCATTGGCCGTGATCATGAGGGCAGGGATGTCGCGGCAATGCTGATATCGGCGAAATCCTTGAATAAACTGTATACCGTTCATGGTAGGCATCATGTAATCGACTAGCACCAAATCAGGAACGTGATCACGGCACCATTCAAGCGCAACTTCCGGTTCTAGAAAACTGACGGAAGAACAGGATTCAATTTTTTCCAGCAGGCGACAAAGCAGCGTCACATTAATCTGTGAATCATCAATGACCAAGACTTTCATTTCCATCGCACTGCTCCATTCGCATGGTTACATGGTAAAACAGCATCAGAAAAACAGTATTAGTAAAGTAGCGTGTTAAGGCTTATCGGTTTTTTTATGGCACTACCGTTCTGGAAAAATAATAGCCTAATTAGTTCAATTTGAGATGCTACGCCTCAATGGTGAGAGAAAAATTTAACAATGTTGAATAAATTGTGTCTTTTTCAGATTGACATAAAAATCACATTTCAAAATGCGCCGCATTTATCGGAATTAGCGCGTGTAAATCAATGGGATTAGTTAGTTGCAAACTATTTTGAATTGAGCATTCTTTTTTTGTCTTTATTGTGCGCATGCAGACTGATAATTCCGCACACTACACCTAGCATTATGATAGTGCTGTGAGAGTCGGTATAGACTTTGACTAAGATCAAATTGATGATTCCTAAGCTCATAAGAACAAGCGCCCAGCTAATAAAGCAATTACGGCGCAATGTATAGATAGATGCAGATTTGGCGGACCAGAGTAGGCCAAGACTGATGATGGGCAAAATAAGCAAGGTACTGGTGCCGAGTTGATTGGCCTTGGCAACATCTCCTGTGAGTAGCACGAACAAGGGTAGGCACGCTAATCCTCCCAACATCGACAAGATTAAGAAAACGATACTCAAGAATAATTTTTCGCGCAGCATAGTGATGAAGTTAGAAGATTAAACCCAAAAACGGGAGAAGCGCAGCATCGTAACAAAAAAATGTGTGGGATGATATGGGAACTTGTCAGGCTAGTGTTTGTCACATAGGACACAAAATATAGTAGTAAGAATGTATGCGCGTATGATTTTTAGCAATTTGAAAGTTTCGATAGACTATCCCAATTTATGAAAAAGACAGAGAGTGAAAAATCGCCTGAGTCACCATCTGTTGCTCCGTTGCCGGTCAAGGACACAGGTCGAGTGGAGAATGGTGGCGCTCAGAACGAGTCACAGGAAACCAATCCCACACCTCAATTTATTTCGATCTCGACCAGACTTCCACGTGTCAACAATCGTAGTCACAAACGTTACCTAGTGAAGTGGCGGATTGCGATAGTGTATGAAGGTGGTACTGGTAAGAAAACCTTTCATGGTCGGGTCAATGAAATCTCTATGGGCGGCCTGAGCATACATTGTGATCACAATGTTTTTCACGAGGGTAAAGTCATTTTATTGCTAGCTTTACCGCCTCTGAATGCCGGTGGCCGTGAAAAAATTCTAGAGATTACTTGCCGCATGAACTACACCATTTTATCTAAACAACTGTTTCGTATAGGCTTAGAGTTTGTCCAGTTCCGTGAAGGTGAAAAACGATTACTGGAAGAGCGTTTAGAGATCAGTAATGCGGGCGGCATCTCCTACATGGATGCCTAATCCGAGGTGTGCGAATTTTTGATGAAGAACGGATGACCTGAAATTTGCGTCATCCGTGCTAAAAAATATTATTCAGTTTCGTGTGATGAATCCTTTGCTGCATTTTTCTCACGTTGACGTTTGCGGCGTTTTGAACGCAGTAATGCCGCAGTTCCTGCTCGGTAGGGATCGACATGAAACGGGAAATGTTGTTGCGCCATAAAGCCCTCAGGCATGTAATCGCCAAATACACCATAACGCTCAGGAAAACCTTTTTGCCCCTTGATCGCCGTCCCAAACAGATGATCAAGGAAAGAAAAATGAGCAGAATAATTTTTATCGATCGCGATATCGTCAGACGAATGATGCCAGTGATGAAAATCCGGTGTCACGATTAAATACTTCAACGGCCCCCAATTGATATGTACGTTCGCATGGTTAAAGACGGCTTGAAATCCCACCACGATAATGTAAATATCCATCACCGATTTTTCAAATCCCAATACATACAAGCTACCTAATACCAGAACGCGGGTCGCGATCAATTCCAACATATGCATGCGCGAGCCAGCTAGCCAATCCATGGTTTTGGTACTGTGATGCACAGCATGGAAACGCCATAAAAATGGTACTTCGTGATAAGCACGATGCGTCCAGTATTGCGCCAGATCGGCGACTAAGATACACAGTAATAGTTGCGGCAAAAAGGGAATCGCTTGCACCAACTCTTGCGCAGCAGGGATTGCGATCCAGCCAAAAATTTTGTGAATTAGAAAGTTGACGGTCAATAAGGCTAAACCGATGATGAAATGATTGACCGCAAAATGTACCAGATCAGTTTGCCATTCTTTTCTAAAAATCGGTTGTCCTCGATAGAGCGGCAATAATTTTTCTAGTCCAACAAAAATTAAAGTCGAACCTAGCAAATCTAGAATAAACCAGTCCAGACCGATGTAAGGTGTGTGATCAGGAAAATCCGCGACCGGTACGTGTGAGCCGCCGAGCGCCAGACAAGCCAACACTAAGATTCCCGCTACACCGTTGATACTACGCGCTCGTTTGAGAATTAGGTTGACCAGACTAATTGAACCAGACAGCACGAGTGCGGCGAACATTAAATGGCGGATTAAATCAGGCGAATATTTTTGGCGTAATTCTGGGGTTGTTAAATACTGTGGGAAATGAAAAGCCAATACACCCAAGAAACATAAAATTGCAAGACCTAAGGCCCACACACCGCTGACGATGCCATAACCTTTAACCAGCTCGCCATCCGCGGCGATAAGCTTAGCCGTGTCTTTGGCAGCACTGGTAATGACTTTGACGGGGCTGACTGTTTTCTCTGTAGGGTGTTTTTTCTGCATAGGTCTCTCGCTATCGGTTTTTCAGTTTATTCCTGATTTTCGCTGCACAGTATAAGGGCGTAGAACAAAACTTCAAAATTAAAATGCAAAGTCAATTTTGCAATCTTAAAATGAGTATTCAAGCATTCAGTCCCAGACAACGCCATCTGGCAATCGCCAGTTACTAAATTCAAAATGCAAAACACGTCGATTGCCAGGGACAGTGCTTTTACTTGAAGCATGCAGTAAATGCGGGCGCATGATGAGTGCTGCAGCTTTATTCGCTTCACAGTAATGCGCTTCGTTTTCCGCCACGATCTTACTGATTTGTTCGGACGATAATAAACCCAACTTGTGACTATCTGGGATCACTTTGAGACATGCATTTTCTTTCGGTGTCGCATCCAGATGCACGCGTATTGTTACCATCTGTTCTAAAACGTCTAACGGTGGTTGCACGTGCAGGCTACCTTCCTTGACACTCCAAGTACGCCAACCTGCGGCATTAAATTGTTTAGACACTGAAACGGTTTTGTCCTGATGCCAAGTTACGTACCAATTGGATTCGGGCGATTTATTAAATAGGATGGCTCGAACCAGTGAGGCACCGACTGGCAAAAATGCCCGGGATTTTTCTTGAAATTCGGCACTATTAAGGTAATCCGCAATGATCGGCAATTTTTTATTGATATGCCGGACGCCGCTGTTGATGTTTAAATTGTCGGATTGTTCGATTTCACTCACGATCCTTGTTAGCCAATGCTGAGAAATAAAATCGTCGACAATTTCAAATCCTTTATCGAGAAAATGCATGATAGTTTGTTCTGTATTGATGGGTGTAAATGGTGTGAGCGTTTGTATCAGCCAAGATCGACTTAATCATGTTTGTTGTATCGCATTAGATGTGATTTTATCTGCGCTAATTGTTGTCGAGTAAGTGCTTCGTCGTAGTGAGGTGAGTGGGGATTCATGAATCCATGGCGAGTGTTTTTAATGATGGTACAGGCAACAGGCGTGTTCATCATCTTGGCCGCTACTGATTCCGGTTGGAAGGACGACTCATGTTCCGCAAAGATAAGCGAAGTTTTGCAACGTGGGACAATCGATAAATAATCTCTGATGCGTGAACCATAAATCAATTGAGCACGGCTATCAGGATGACAATTTTCGCTAGCAGCATACAGCCACATGCTAGTTGCACCAACGCTGAATCCTATTAAAAAACTAGGTTTGCTTCCGGCAGCTTCTGCGATTTTTTGTTGGTAAGTTACAAGCCCATTTTGCCTATGAAAAGCGGCGACCGCCTCTGATTCTGTTTCGTAGCGACATTCATCCCTTGTTCACGGCGATAGAAATCGGATTGTTTGGTCAAATTCTTGAAACAAAGCTTTGAGCTGGTCGTTGATGCCGTGTATGTCGGTAGCGACTAGAATTTGCATAGATGTTTGTATTGAAATTGCGTTGAAATAGGTTGGTGGTTTTTTGAATGGCGATTCGCATGGTAAGCCTGATGGTCTGGGATACTGTGCAGCCTTTATCACTAGCTTAAGCGGATGGCGTAGTTGTCATTGCTCGTTATATTTCTTCAAAATTTTAAGAAAACTTTTATCCTTCTTCATCTCGTCTAAAGTGTTATTCCATTGTTTAACGATAGCAGCATCGGTGTTTTTTGAAACCGCAATATACAAAGGATTCTTAAACAAATCGTAGGCAAGTTTGACGTCTTTTTCTTGGTAGCCGGCTAAATTGGCTGTGATGGCGACGCCTTTTTTAGCATCGGCGTAGGCAGCGATGCGGCCTATCATTAATTTTTTAAAACTGGAAGCAACCGAGCTGGCGCGATCGAGGTTGGTGAAGCCTAATTTGCTGAGCGTTTGATCGCGGATATCATCGCGATAGACGCCAATCAAGCCAATTTTTTTTGCATCGTCGAGGCTTTTAATTTGGATCTTGGAATCCGCCTTTACGTAGAGACCATATTCGATGAATAGAATGGGACCTATCCATTGATACAGATGTTCTCGGTCGGCAGTGCGCGCCATGGTAAATAAAAAACTGTTCGGCTCTTTGTTGAGTTTGTCCATGCCGCGCGACCAAGGCACGACTTGGATGCGATCTTTATTGCCGATGCGCCTTTGGATTTCTTGTACGACTTCGACCGTTAATCCTGTCAGTTCTTTGTTTTCGTCAAAATATTGCAGTGGTTTATCGTCCTCGCAATACAGGGATAATGTCGGGGTGGTCGGGCTTTGTGCAAGTGCTGGCGCGTTCAGATAAAGTAAGCTGGCCGTTATCAGGAAATTTTTTAGTAAGGCCATCATTTAGCTATGCCCTGATTTTCGATCGCTATGAGGAATGCTCTACAAATTCTCTTTTTGACGCATATAGAGCTGGACTATAGCTAAATTTATTCTGACAAGCAAACTTTATACACTCAATACACATCCCGTCGATACAGTCCTTCCTCGCGCATACGTTTTAACGTTACATCGCCCACAATGTCACGTAATGCGCTATCGACGCCAGCAGCCATGCCTTCTAAACTACCGCAGACATAGATCGCTGCGCCTTGCGCCACCCATGCGTTCAGCTCAGTGGTTTGTTCGCGCAGTTTGTCTTGTACATAGACGCGTTGTGTTTGATCACGGGAGAACGCAAGGTCAAGTTGGCTTAAGGTGCCATCGGCTTGCCATTGTTCGATTTCGGCTTGACAGAAAAAGTCATAGGCACGATTGCGTTCACCGAAGAATAACCAGTTTTGAGTGTGTCCTTTTTGGATTCGATGTTTTAGGTGAGCGCGCAGACCTGCGATGCCAGTACCGTTGCCAATCAAAATGAGTGGGCAGGCGTTGACCGGAGGATGAAAGCTGCGGTTACTGCGTAGACGTAAAGCTATGGTGCTACCGATATCGGCATAGTGTGTGAGCCAGCCTGAGCCCAGTCCTAAGCTGCCGTCCGCTTGGTGCATCTGGCGTACGATGAGCTCTACCGCGCCGTCTTGCGGGATGGAAGCGATTGAGTATTCACGGTGCGGTAAGGGCTGATCACTGCTTGGTCGTTGTGGCAGGATTTCAGCGATGTCGCCTGCTTGCCAACTGCTATCGCGATTACTGGTGTTTGGTATTAAGCGCAATTGATAAACGGGATTGCCTTGGCTGTTTGGATTGAGTAGCTGGCGTTCGCTTAATGTCCAATTTTCATACTCGGCTTGATGCCAATCGGCGAGATCGGTGCGACCACTGAGTACACCCAAATGGTGTTGCCAGTGGCGTAACGCGCCGTCGTCGCCATTATCAACTTCTACGGTATCGAATAGAGTTTGTGCGCCTTGCTGATGCAGCCAGTGATCGAGTTGATGTCCGAAGGCGCAATAGGCTTGGTAATTGCGGTCACCGAGAGCCAGCACGGCGTAATGTAGTTGGGTGAGTTGGATCGTTTGCCCCATCACTGTGCGGGTAAATTTGGCGGCACTGTCGGGTGCATCGCCTTCACCCGTGGTGCTGACCAAGAACAAAATCTTATGTGCCTGCTGCAATGCTTCGGCGGTGAGTTGACTGATGTTGCAAAGCTGGGTTTGCATGCCGCCTTGTTGCAGGCTGGTTTGGGTTTGCGTAGCGAGTTGTTCTGCGTAGCCAGTTTGGCTGGCATAGACGATGAGAATTTGTTCTTGGCTGATGTTAGCAAAATCTAGCTTGGGTTGATGACTGGATTGATGGGCGTGTTGATGTCTGACTTGTATCCAGTAATAGAAGAGGGCGTAGCTGATGAGTATGCTGGTTACGGTGCTTAGACGTGTGGTGCTAATACTTAAGAATTGATGTAGTGGCGCGAATAGGAATAATGTGCTGATGCTTAGGGCTATCAGTAGTAGGGCGTTTAGTCTTAGTTGCATTTTTCTTGACTGCATTTTTTGGGAATTTCTAAGTAATTTTTTTAGCTTAATGATAGTGGCGCTGGTCGGGGGTGGCCCGACAGCCACTCACTTTTCTTGCTTCGCCAAGAAAAGTAAGCAAAAGAAGGCGACGCAGGTATCGCTGCACTTCGTGTGCCCAATTGTGCATAACAAAAAATGGGAACGCCTTGAAACTCGCTACGCTCAAACACAAGGCTTTCCTTTTCCATTTTCTGTTACGCACAATTGGCAGCGCTACATGCGATAAAACCGACGACTCGAAGGCTGGTGGGAAACTATTCTCTTGTTTCATTATTTTTTATTCATCCATCATCGCCAAAAATGCGGGGCTGATGTGTTGGCTGTAGCTATTTTCTTCTTGTTCGTCACGTACAATAAAACGCGCTGCTACGTGTAGTTGTTTGGCGTATTGCATGCCTGCTTCTAATCCTAGGACGGTCATGGCGGTGGCTAGGGCGTCGGCGATCATGCATTCTGGGTGTAACACGGTGACGGATGCTACGCCGTGTTGGACTGGATAGCCTGTGCGTGGGTCTATGCTGTGTGAATAGCGTCGACCTGCTACTTCGAAATATTGTCGGTAGTCGCCGGAGGCGGCGATGGCGATGTCGTGTAGTGCTGCTACGCAGGCTGGACTGCTAGATTCTGGTAGATCTTCTAATTCGACCCACCACGGTTGTCCATCAGCTTTGCAGCCTAAGCCACGTAGTTCTCCGCCGACTTCGACCAAGTAACTGTGTATCCCTGATTCTTGTAAATAGCGCGCTACCTGATCTACCCCAAAGCCTTTGGCGGTTGAGCATAAATCGAGCTGAATATTGCCGGGTTGTAGGACGCTACGATGGTCGATGTCGAGTTTAAGTTGTTGCCATTGGGTGGCTTGTAAGGCTAGTTGTATGCTAGTTGCATCGGGTGTTGTTGATACTTTGCCTTGCGGGCCGAAACCCCATAAGTTGGCGAGATGTCCTATACAGGGATCGTAGGCGCCTTGGGTTTGTTCGGCGACGAAAACGCTATGTTGCAATACTTTGAAAAAATTGTCTGGTAGCACATGCCAGGTATTTGGCGATGCACGATTGAACTTGCTAATGTCGGAATCCGATTCCCAAGGACTCATTTGTGCAACGACCTGATCTAACTGTGCTTGTATTCCCGTTCGTAAATCTTCTTCGCTACGTGTTGTCACGGCATAGCACTGCACTTGCCAATACGTTCCCATGGTAAAGCCGCGCAGGTCAAGATATCGCATGTTCGCATTCGGCCTGCTTGGTTGACTCATATTGAGTGGTATGAGCACCTGCCGTTGATCTGGAGTAGAGGAAGTAAGGGTAGGCACGGAGTGAATAAACGATATTAAGGGTGAGGAATGGAGAGGAAGATCGCGAGCAAATGTGCAAAAGAATCCTGCGCGCCGGTAAAAAAAAGGGCTGGCGCGCAGAAGTTCAGTGAAAATTATTGTGGCATAACTTCTAAAGTAGCCACGTAGCTGGCGCGGCGATCTTTGATGCCAGGTACTGTTGATTTGTTGTCGTTCAGACTCGCTTGTAGCCAGTACAAACCTGCACCTTGCCAATTGATGCTGACTTTACCTTCGCTGTCGGTGGTGAGAATTTGTTCATCCAATTTTTGGCGATAACGTATGCCGCCAGCGATGACGGTGACTTTAGCGCCGACTGCTGGTTTGCCATCAATTAGGAATTTAAATTGTGCCGCTTCACCCACGACCAAATCATTGGGATGCGTGATCGGGCTTAATTCCAAGCCTTTGCCAGTGGCAGCTATTGTGCTTGGTTTGCCGTTAGTCACAAAAGTTTCAACACGGCCTTGATTATGGCTGACTTGTAATTCTTCGGCATTCGCTGGTACTTCTTTGGCAAAGGCTTCTACCGTACCGCGCCAACGCTTGGTTGCACCGTTTTCTTTGTAGCTAGCGTTGACTCCATCATTAACTACAGCGACACGGTAAGTGCCCGTCATCTCAGCGCGAAAATCGAAACTACTGCGCAGTTTGCCAGTGCTTTGATTTTCTACTTTGATGATAGAACCATCTGCCGCAGTGACCACTAAGTTCGTTAAGTTCATCGCGACGTGATCGAAGAAAAATACGTCTGTGGCAGCGGCGGCATCAAAGCTAACCCATGGCGCTTTACCATTAACGACGGTGGATGTCGGCACGATGAATTGACGATGCGCAAGTGCATCTAGTGGTGCTAGTAAAGGCATGCAAGCGGCGAGGGCGAGGCAAATACGTTTGCTGGTTTTTGTCGAGAAGAAGTTCATCTTGATATCCTCAAGTAATAGTACGTTGAATAGAGAAGGTCGATATATTCGGCTAACTGTGTTGTGAAAAATTAAGGCTTCACTTGCACAGAAATCGCACCCAATTCATGGCTGCCTTGCACTACCTGCGCTTTGCCATCTTTGCTGCCCCACACGAATGGCACTTTGACCACTTCGCGACCGCCGCCTTCACGCGCCGCTTCAACTAATAAATTGTACTCACCAGCTGGTAATTTACCGAGCGCCGTTTTGTCGCTGGCAAAACTTAAGGTGTGTTCGCCAACAATGCGCGTCGCCGCGCTCACGCCGTCTACTGGCATAGCAACTTCGCGACCAATACGACGCCACCATTGACGCATATCCTTCAGCCATTTTGAACCTTCGTTGTCGCGTTTTTTAAGGTCATACCAAACCGATAAATTGGCGGCAAAACTTTGATCTGGGCGCTCTACCCAAATCGCGACATAAGGGCGATGATATTCAGCGACATTCAGTTTTGGTACTTCTACTTTGACCACCAGTTCCGCAGCCATCGCGGATGTGCCTAATAAACTGGTAATGGCGAAAGGCAGTATTTTTTGCATATTTTGCATAGTTGGCTCGATAAATATTTTGTTAGTAAAGTAATGCGATTGACGACTTTGCTGGCTTGACTGGTTTGATTCAACTAAATTCAACTAAATCCAACTTAACTGAATTTAAAACTGTCTGCTGGCTGATATAAATTAGGTGTAACGCTTGCGCAAGATGATGCTCGATGCGCAGCTTTTTCTAATGAATAAACATAATACTGAGCACCAGAGGGATCACCAAACCTGCTGCCACCAAGGGCCAAGTCAGGCGGCGATTCGTCGCGTGCATCTTCAATAAAAATAAACCCGTAATACAAAAAATTAAGCAGGCCAAAGCAAAAATGTCGAGGAACCAAGACCAAGCCTTGCCCGTGTTTCGACCTTTATGTAGATCGTTTAAATAAGCGATCACACCACGTTCGGTTTTTTCATATTCCATTGCGCCATCGCCCAGATTGACGCGCAACCAAGCGTCGCCGCCGGGGCGAGGTAAGGGTAGATAAATTTCTTCAGGCGTCCATTCTGCAGGTTTGCCCGCTGCGTCGATGTGGTGTTGATTGGCAAGCCATTGTACGAACTCTTCGGGCAATTGAGTATCTGCACCTTTTTGGCTACGCTGAGTGACTTCCTTGCTTAATTGTTGGCGTAAATGATCGGGAATTTGTCCCGTCTTTTGGCTGGTTTTTGGGTGTGCTTCGATATCGCCGGCGTGGTTAAGCGTAAATCCTGTCACGGCGAATAGCATCATCGCGATCAGGCAAATTGCTGAGCTAATCCAATGCCAGTTATGCAGATGACGTAACCAGAAAGCGCGTTGTTGTTGAGGTGTAGACACGTTATTTAAAAAGGTAAAAAAACAAAAAGTAAAATCGTAAAAAGCGCTTTATAAAATCATCTTGCCAAGCGATATTTTAATTGAGAACAATTCTTACTTTTAACACTGTGCTCAAATGTTTTGTATCGCTTTGTTGCCAACTCTCACTGGAGACGGAAGTAAATGATGTTGCAGATGGCTTTGCAGGTGGTAATTAAGTTTCAGCCCACATCCTCACCAGATTATGATACTGCGCCGTCAAGCTAAGGACTTCGGCACTATCACCTAATTGGCTGCGCAATGTTTGTATGTTTTGATCCATATCAAACAACATGCTGCGTCGAGCATCGTCACGGATCATGCTTTGCGTCCAAAAAAAGGAGCAGACACGAATCCCTCGCGTCACTGGGCGCACTTGGTGCAGGCTGGTGGAGGGATAAACAATCAAATCGCCCGCTGGTAGTTTGACCTCATGCGTGCCATAGGTGTCTATCACTTCTAATTCTCCACCATCGTATTCATCCGGGTCACATAAAAACAAAGTAGAGGACACGTCAGTGCGCAAACTAAGGCTAGTGCTGTAGTCCATATTGGGCACTTGACGGATTGCGCTGTCTACATGGTAACCATAATGCTCGCCACCCGCATATGCATTAAACAAGGGGGGAACGATACGTAAAGGCAGGGCGGCGGAATAAAACAAGGGATGTTTTTTGACTGCCGACAAAATGATATTGCCAAGCTCAATACTGACTTCGGAGTGGTCGGGAAGTTGGCGGTTTTGTTTAACCTGCGCACCTTGTGGCCCCACGGTCTCTTTGCCATCAACCCAATTGGTATTTTCTAAACGACTGCGTAGATAGTTGACTTCGTCAAGGCTGAGTACAGAGGGAATGTGCAACATCATGATGGTTAAAAGTGAAAGTAAAAATAATAGAAAAGGTAGGAGGATCTGGCGTAATGAGTGCCATTCTAATCAATGCTAACTTAAAAGTAAATAAGAATCGTTCTCATTTAAAACTTGCAAATCTAAATGAGAATGGTTATTATTCGCATAAATAAGGTTTTGCCAGCCAATAATGCGATCGCCTCCAAGTCGTTTTCTAGCCAGCCCATTTCTCTTTATTTCCTCTCTCTTTTTTTACTTCTTATCTTTTTTCGGAGAAATTCTGTGGCATATATTCGTAGTCGACAACATCAAAAAAAACCTGTGCAATTGAGTCATACCTTGATCGCTATTGCGGCTTTGGCTGCGCCTTTGTCCGCACAAGCGCAGCAAAATACTTCTGTGGAAACGCAAAAAAGCGCACAAGAAAAATCAAAGAAAGAATCTGCTTTGCCAGAAATTAAAGTGCAGGGTTCGCAAGACGTTCCCTTTAAAGCGGATGTTTCTAGCTCGAGTAAATTAGTGAAGCCCCTATTAGAAACGCCGCAAATGGTGTCGGTCATCAAGAAAGAATTGCTGCAAGAGCAAGGTGCTTTCAACATGATGGATGCGCTGCGTAATACGCCAGGTATTACGATGCAGTTGGGTGAAAATGGTAATACCAGCGCTGGTGATACCTTCCAGATGCGCGGTTTTGCAACGCAGTCTTCGGTGTTTGTGGATGGCGTGCGCGACCTTGGTGCGGTGACACGAGATACTTTTAATGTGGAACAAGTGGAAGTCGTTAAAGGACCAGCTGGCGCAGATGTCGGTCGTGGCGCGGCCTCCGGCTATATTAATTTGGCGTCAAAAGTACCAACTTTAGAAAATGCCATCAGCGGTGCGGGAAGTATTAACAATGGCGACAATAAGCGTGTTTCAGCCGATATTAATCAAAAAGTAGGTGAAACCACGGCGGTTCGTCTCAATGTCTTCAAACAAGCCGGTGGCGTCGCCGGTCGCGATCAACTAGAAAATAATGGCTACGGCGTTGCACCGTCCATCGCCGTTGGCTTGGGCACTAAGACACGCGCTTACTTTTATACTCAACATATCCGTCAAGATAATGTGCCAGATGGTGGTATCCCGACTGTCGGTTTAGCTGGTTTTTACAACGCCAACGCGGCTTTATTAGCGGCGCCAAAAGTACGGTCTAAAAACTACTACGGCAGTGTCAACGACTATGAAAAAGTCGAAGCCGACATGGCGACTGCGAAGTTTGAATTTGACCTGAGTCCTGATACGGTACTGCGCAACGTGACGCGTTATGGCCAGTCATCTATGAAGCGCGTGTTGACCGGGATTAATGGATTAACCGCAACAGGTGCACAAAATACGTGGACAGTAGCGCGTTCCCGCCAGGGGCTCGACCAAAGTAATGACATCTTTGCGAACCAAACTAGTATCAATAGCAGCTTCGATACAGCAGGTGTAAAACATACGATGTCGGCAGGTGTGGAGTTGTTGCTAGAGCGTCAAACCACTAATACCTTAGCAGTGCCAACCGGTACGGTAATTCCAGCTGCGAATCTGTACCAACCTGACCCGAATACCGCCTTGCCTATGCCAGTAAAAAATGGTGCCAGCAGCGACGGTCAAACTAAGACCGCCGCCTTGTATGTATTTGACGCGATTGATTTGAATGACGATTGGCAATTGAATACAGGTTTGCGTTATGAGCGTTATAGCACCGAGTCGAAATCAGTTAGCCTGTCAACCGCCACCGCGAATCCGACTTTGCCCGTGGGAACTTTGATTCCAGCAAAAGTGAATAAGCATGATGACCTGTTCAGTTGGAAACTGGGTACGGTTTACAAAGTCGCAAAAAATGGTCGTTTGTATGGTGTCTACGCGACTTCATTGACGCCACCGGGCAGTGCGAATTTTTCTCTCAGCAGCGCGGCTAATAACGTGAATGGTCCACTCGCCGATCCACAAAAGACCACCAATTTTGAGTTGGGTACTAAGTGGGATTTGTTGGACAAATCCTTGGCATTTACTGCTGCCTTCTATCGTACCGATAACGCCAACGAAATCGTACAAGTCGATGCGGTTACTAATGTGTTTTCACAATTCGGTAAGCGCCGGGTCGAGGGCGTAGAGCTGGGCTTGGTGGGGCAAGTCAATCCAGATTGGCAAATCACGGCGGGTGTGGCGACGATGAAAACCAAAGTCTTGCAAGGCTCCACTGGCAATAACTCGGCAGGCGCTGCGGCTCGTTGGTCCCCTGATTTGACGGCAACTTTATGGAGTAGTTATAAAGTCGCGCCAAGTTGGACGGTGGGCGGCGGTGTTCGTTATACCTCGGAGCAAAAGCGTATCGTTGATCCTAGCGTGAATGCTGCGCTACAAAATTTGCCCGCAATTGCATCTAGTTGGGTTGCTAATGCGGTAGTGGCATATCAGGCAACGCCGAATCTCGCATTGCAATTGAATGTGAACAATTTGACGGATAAAGAATATGTCAGCACTTTGAATAATAGTGGCGCTCGTTACACGGTCGGAAGTCCGCGCACGATTTCTTTGAGTGCGAATATATTGTTCTAATCCAGACTTCAAATGGATGATTCGCTGGTAATTCTTAATAGAACTTCAGCAAAAAAGTAATAAAGCAGTATTGAAATAGCGAAATGGCATCTGCGAGAGTGGATGCCATTTTTTTTTTGCGTTTACTTATTTGTTAATTGTCTACAACTGCTCTGGCACTGCTCGGTTTACTGTTTCATGAACCGAGATTTGATACCCGTAAACTGGCTACAACTCGATAAATGAATGTAAATGATATTGATTCGCATTAGTGATTGAGGTAGTATTCGCCCCAATTCGAGCTTTGTTGATGGAAATATGAATGCTGATGGGTGGTATTTGTTTTGTACGAATCCTTGTCAGCACCTCCATTTCTCATGCTCACACACCATATTTTGATAGATCATTCAGGGAAATAAATGAAACATTCATCAGTACAAAAACCAAAAAGCCTGCGTCAGACAGAGGATTTGGCCTTCGCTTCTATGAAAAAAACCAGCTTAGCACTCGGTATCTCAGGGGCGATCTTGTTGCCTTTGCTGCCTACGATGGCCGTCGCTCAGGAAGTTTCTGCGCTGCAAAAAGATAAGCAGAAATTACAGGAAGTGGAAGTGCTGGGTAAACGTGCTGAATCTAATCCCAACGTAGAAGTCGGTGCGCCGTATAAAGCCAAATCTTCTGCTGATTCTCGTCACACTCGCCCTTTGGCAGAGACGCCACAGACTATCGCCGTGTTAACTCGCTCTGCGTTGGATGACTCCGGTTTGACCGATCTGAAACAAGTTCTGGGTGCTCAGCCAGGTATTACTTTAGGTACGGGTGAGAACGGCAATGCTTTTGGCGATCGCTACATTATCCGTGGCCAAGAAGCACGTAGTGACGTGTTCGTCGATGGTCTGCGCGATCCGGGTATGTCTACTCGCGAAAGTTTTGCGATCGAACAATTGGAAATTTCCAAAGGCCCGAATTCTAGTTTTGCAGGACGCGGCACAGCGGGCGGTGCGATTAATGCGATCACCAAACAAGCGACACTCGATCATGATTTCGAACGTGTTTCGGTCGGTGTAGGGAGCGACTCACAGCGCCGTGTGACAGCCGATATCAATAAAGGCTTTGGTGAAAATTTTGCTCTGCGCGGTAATATTTTGTACGGCAAAGAAGATGTACCTGATCGTTCGCCATCCAGTCGTTCACGCCAAGGTGTGGCGCTGTCTGGCTTGTACGAAGCGAGCAAAGATTTGTCTGTCACCTTGGATTACTACGGTTTAAGAACTAAAGATAAAGCGCCGGATTTGGGTTATTACTTAGTTGGTACCGTACCGGATCGAGTTCCTGCTAAAAATGTGCCTGTGTACGGCCAAGCGAATGATTTTCTAAAATCTGAATTAGATACCGTCACCGCACGGGTGAATTGGACGCTAGCACCCGAAGTCAAACTCACTAGTTTGACGCGCTACGGTAAATCAAATAATAGCTATGTGACGACCGGCGCTTCTAGCGCGACACGTTACGATGGTGCGACAGGAACTGCTTACACCACAGGCGTACTCGATGGTGGTCACACAGGTTGGCAAGATATCGATTATTTTGCTCACCAAAGCAATTTGCGCATGGATACCATGTTAGCGGGCGTTAAGCATGAATTTATTTTCGGTGCGGAATACGCCGATCATAAAGTGGTATCAGGTAATTTCTCGGTAACGAATACGGGCACTTTCAATTGCAAAACAACCGCAGGTAAGGGTGCGAATAACGGCTACTGTTTCACCGACAGCTCAGGTGTCGCGGTGAGCAATTTGACCAATTTAGCAGGTCGTAACGCTACTCGTCTGGGGTGGAATCAAGATTGGCACATCAAGGCATTAGCGCTCACCGCGATGGATACCGTTGATCTGACCGATAAATTTACCGCTTTTGGTGGTGTGCGCGCTGACCGTTTTGATTTGAATTTAATTCGCCGTAATAACACGACCAATGTTGTAACAGGTAGCTATGCTTACCAAGACACTTTGTTCAATGGCCATCTGGGTTTGAGCTATAAGATCACACCTAAATTCATCGTGTATGGTTCGGCTGCTAGTGCGCAAGATATTAATGGTGGCGAGGCGGATTCTGGTACCAGCAGCGGTTACGGCGGTGCGGTTCTGTATCAAAATAAAATTGCAGGTGCCAAGCCAGAGACTTCGATTAACTATGAACTTGGCGCCAAGTGGAATCTGCTCGACGACAAATTATTAGCTACCGCAGCACTGTTCCAAACCCAAAAATCAGATGTGATGGAAGGTGCGAACTACGACACCGTTGGTACTTTCAATACGGGTAAAAATCGTGTGCAAGGTCTTGAGTTCGGTCTCAGCGGTAATGTGACAGAAGACTTGTCGGTACAAATGGGCGCCGCTTTCCTCGATTCGAAAGTGCTGGCCTCTGCGACAGCTGCGAACGTGGGTAAACCATTGAGTAATTTTGCCAAGAAGAGTTTTTCTTTGCAGGCTAAATATCAATTGACTGATGCTTTCTCATTCGGCACGTCGGGACGTCATGAGAGTGATCGTTGTGGTGGTCAACCTGATACGGCCGCAGGTTTCTCTGCGACTGGCTATTGCTCACAGCCAGTGCCAGCCTTTACTGTCTTTGATGCCTTCGCAGCCTATCGTTTTTCACGTCGTTTTGATGTTCGCGTGAATGTCTTGAATGTCGCGAACAAAGACTATTTCACAGCGGTCTATCGTTCTGGGTCGTTCTTGTATAAAGGCGATGCACGCGCGGTACGCTTTACTTTGAATTATGAGATGTAGGATGGATTATTTGTTGTAGTATTTAGCCGGATGGTGAATCCGGCTAACATAGGGCTCTTCTTTGTTGTTGATTAAGGAAGAGTCCTATAATCGCTGGTGCCAGTATTTTTTTGCGGTCTGCTATTGTAGTATTTCTCTTCCTGTATCTTTTACTTCATCTCTGTCTCTATGCCCTCCAATTCGTCTGAGTTTGCCCAGCGTATTCCCGCCGATATTCGTTGCGCCCAGGATTATGAAATTGCTGCACAAGGGACGATGTCTGAAGCGAGCTACGCTTATGTGGCCGGCGGTACCGGTCAAGATCTAAGTGTCGCAGCGAATCTCGCGGCTTTTGCAAAATGGTCGGTCTATCCACGAGTTTTGCGTGATGTCAAAGAAGGACATACTCGGGTTCAACTAGGTGCTCAGACTTTGGCGCATCCCATTTTATTAGCGCCAGTGGCATTTCAAAAATTGGCGCATCCTTTGGCAGAAATTGCTACTGCTCATGCTGCGCAAGCGATGGAAAGCTGTATCGTATGCAGCACCTTGGCGACTTCGCCACTAGAAGAGGTCGCCGCCGCGGCTGGATCAGAAAAATGGTTCCAGCTGTATTTTCAAACCAAACGTGAAGATACTTTGCAATTGTTGAGACGGGCAGAGGCGGCAGGTTTTCGCGCCATTGTGGTGACTTTAGATGCCTCAATCCAAGTTGCAAGTATGCGTGCCTTAAAAGCAGGTTTTCGCATGCCTGAGGATTGCCTCGCGGTGAATTTGCCGCAGCTGGAACAACAAAAAGTTGAATTATCTGCTGGTGCCAGTCGCATTTTTCAAGGCATGATGTTAGCAGCGCCCACGTGGTCAGATCTAACGTGGCTGATGAGTCAGACCAGTTTGCCGGTGTGGGTCAAAGGTGTTATGCATCCTGAAGATGCTCGTGCTTTACAAGCGGCTGGTGTCGCCGGAATCGTTGTGTCTAATCATGGCGGTCGTAGCCTTGACGGCGCCCCTGCGAGCTTGAGCGTATTGCCTGCGATACGCGCGCTGGTGGGGCAAGATTTTCCTTTATTATTGGATGGTGGAATCCGCTCAGGAACGGATGTCTTCAAAGCCATCGCCTTGGGCGCAAATGCTGTCTTGATCGGTCGTTTGCAGATGTATGCGCTTAGTGTAGCGGGTGCTTTGGGTGTGGCGCATATGATCAAGTTATTATGTGAAGAACTAGAAATTTGCATGGCATTAGCAGGATGCGCTACGCTGGCGGATATCGATGCGAATGCTTTGCTCCCTCATCTATAAAGTTATGACTTACGCAAAACCGTCCCAGCGTCGTTGTTGCCGTCTCGCCGTGCAATTTCACTGTCTTCGTCGGCACGCCTAGCTGGAACGATTTTGCGTAAGTCCTAAAAGTAAACGCCATAGAAGTAAAAGTCGCAAACACTAGTGCACAAAATCGTACAACACATCATGCAAAAAATAAGGACGGGCCAGTGACATGTTAATCGTTATCGATGCAGTCTTAAGTAAAGAGGAAGTTGCGCAATGTCGCTCGCATCTGGATAGCGCTGAATGGCAAGATGGTGCGAAGACTGCAGGAAGTCTGGCGCAACAGGTGAAGCGTAATTTACAGCTAGATGATCAGGCTGAAGTCGCTATTAGTTTGGGAAATCATATTCTGCGTAAATTGGGTGCGCATCCCTTATTTATTTCGGCTGCCTTGCCACAAAAAATCTATCCGCCCAAATTCAATTGTTATCAAGACGGCGGTGGTTATGGCTTGCACGTTGATAGCGCGGTGATGACTATGCCGTCGACTAATCGAAACGCTGTTAATCACAATTTGCGTAGTGATTTGGCGGCCACTTTATTCTTGTGCGAGCCTGAAGAATATGAAGGTGGTGAGCTGGAAATAGAAACCGATTTTGGTGTGCAAACCGTTAAATTAGGGGCGGGCGATATGGTGCTCTATCCTGCGTCTAGTTTGCACCGTGTCACCCCCGTCACGTCGGGCGCGCGCATTGCTTCATTTTTTTGGATAGAGAGTATGGTCAGTGATGATTCAGAGCGCGCTATTCTATTCGATCTGGATCAGACGATACAGCAATTAACAAGCCGCGTCGGTGAGCATAGTGCTGAGTTACTCAGACTCACACGGGTTTATCATAATTTGTTGCGACGTTGGGCTATCACTGTTTGAGTCGAACTGAGACAAATTGAGTCAAACTGAGGCAGTATAATTTTTAGGTATCAATCTTCAAGGAACTAATATGAAATCAATTATCGTAAAACTGGTGGCGCTCGCCACACTGATGTTGGCCAGTAGTGTGTGGGCGCATGGTGATGTGAAATGCACCAAGCTCCCCAAATCACAGTGGAAACCTCATACTGAATTGCAAGAAAAATTGACCAAAGAAGGTTGGCAAATTCGCCGCATGGAGCAAACCACGACCTGTTATGAGGTCTATGCGAAAGACCCCAAAGGAAAGCGAGTAGAAGCCTTTTTTAATCCTGTGACTTTCGAACGTGTGGAAGAATAAGGTGGCGCAAGAAAATCTAGCGGTTTGGGATTGGCAAGTACGTCTGATGCACTGGACGTTAGTATCCTGCATGAGCGCGGCTTGGATCACCAGTGATATGCCTGGCGCGGCTCATGAATGGCTAGGTTATGCTACGGGTACTTTGGTTTTACTCAGGTTGCTGTGGGGGTATGTCGGAAATTCTTACGCCCGCTTTGGCCAATTTTTAAAACCTTGGGCGACCACGCGTCATTATTTTTCTCAAGTCTTGAACGCGAGCGCACCGCGTTATCTAGGCCATAATCCTTTGGGTGGCTGGATGGTGGTAGCGTTGTTGTCGTGTGTCGGTTTGTTGTCCATCACGGGTTGGGCGATGAATACCGATTTGCTCTGGGGTTATGCTTGGCCGGTACGGATACATGTTGCGATTGCTTGGCTAACTTGTGGTCTGGTTGTGCTGCATGTTTTGGGTGTCTTGTTCACCAGCTGGCAACATAAAGAGAATTTGGTAAAGGCCATGTTCACAGGGAATAAGCCTAAACCAGGGGCGCAGGATGTAAGTTAAGTCCGGTCACCGCATTTCTAGAATTTTCATTTGCGCCAAGGTAAATTTAGTCTCACAATAGTGACGTTTCAATAGATGGTTGAACATCGACAGTGACGAGAGCCTCGTCGAGTAAACAAGGAGAAATAGCATGGATGATATTAAAAAGCAGCAAGCGATTGACGCCCTCAATCACATCATGGAATTAGAACTCGCCGGTGTGGTTCGATACACGCATTACTCGCTGATGGTGTATGGCTACAACCGTATTCCTATCGTCTCATGGTTGAAGGGCAATGCAGATGAAAGCTTGGCGCACGCCCATAAAGCTGGCGAATTAGTGACCTTATTAGGTGGTCATCCATCTTTGAAAATTGGCGCGTTATTAGAAACCGAACAGCACGATATTGGCGACATTTTGCGTGAAAGTCTGGATCTCGAAACTACCGCTTTATCCGCCTACTACGCCTTACTCAAAGTGGTCGAAGGCAGCTCGGTCTTATTAGAAGAATACGCCCGAGAAATGATCGTCGCGGAAGAATTGCATTTGGATGAAGTCAACAAAATGTTGCGTCGCCCAGGGGCGATTGAAGTGTTCGCCGCGTCGTAAATGCGGGATCGTTAATTAACTAGAAGCAGATTTCGCTCGTTGTGCTTAATCTGCTTCTGGTTCAAAGATCGTTCAAATCGCATCATCATTCGATTAATTAACGATGATGAGATTTGATTTGTGCTCTGATGTCCTCACCATGGTAAGCACCTTCTTATCAAGCCTCAACCACCAGTTGGTTTTCAGATTGTCTATTTTAAACTAATGAAAGTTAGTTCAAACTCCCTAGTTATCCTCGTGCCCATACACTATCTTTCGTGCCATGCTGAACCCGTTTAGCGGTTTTGAATGCTGCATACGCAAAGAGTAAAGATGCGGCGAAAGCCACCAGATCGATAATGAGATTCATACTCTTTCCCTGCAATACTGAACTTAGTGGAATAGCAAAACAGAGTATGCTATTCAACCAGAGTAAATGCACAGAGGCAGAGGCGGCACCGCGCCAGAATGACCAAGCCAAGGCGATTAAAAATACACTGTAATAACTCGATATAAACAGTGAGTTGATGTTGCTTTGTGTCTGATAAAACCATTGCCCAGCTAACAGGCAACTCATGACAGCGGCAATACTGCCGAGGCAAATTCCAACCGTTGCTGCTGCCATCCATCGGTTTGAACGGGTTTGCTGACCTTGGGTTTTGCGGCGTTTTTCCAGCCACAGTAAATTACCTGAATAGAATAAAAAGGCACCGCTCAGGCCGAAGAAAAAATAAACCCAGCGCATAAAGTCGCCGCCAAAACTACCAAAGTGTAATGAGAAGAAAGGGACGATGATCGCCATCCATGTGCTTTCCTTGCCCGGTACCATGCTGGTGCTGGTGGTTTTTCCGTTAAAAGGATTGAGAATCAGATAGCCTGTTTCTGCCCCGCGTACTAGGTAGCGGGGATTATTCAAGCCGACACGTAACATGGGGCGTCCGCCATCCAGACCCATAAATTCCAGTTCGTGAATGGCCGCGTTATTGGCTTCTCGACGTATGTTAGCCAATAAGATGCTGGGCGCCAGCGGTTCAAGTTTTTGTGGCGAGGCTTTTTTGGTTTTTACTATTTTATCCGACGGATAAATGAAATTATTTAGCGCATCATAGTATTGGTCATGAAAGGCGAAAACGATTGCCGTCAGACAAATGACTAGATGAAAGGGCAGGCTGGTAATGCCAACGATATTGTGCGCATCGAGCCAGAAGCGTTTACGGTTTTTGCCGGATCTTAAGGCAAAAAAATCTTTCACTAATGTTGGCAATAGCAGGATTACACCAGATACCAATGCCAGGAAATATAAAACACTGGCGATACCCATAAAATAAACGCCCAGATGTTCATCGTCGAGCATGCCAGGAACACCGGCAGTGCGATGGAGCATGTCAATCAGCTCTGCCAGTTTTGAGGGCGTTTCTTGGCGACTGATTAATTGTCCTTGGGCATCCAGCGTTGCGCCCCAGCGTTTTTCATTCAGATCCAGTTCGCGTCCTGATTTTCCTTCAATCCAAGTGACTGTGGCATGGTGTTCGTCATCCAGGTGAATCTGGAAATTATTTTTGGCCTTAGGATGCTGTTGCAATACCTGCGACACCAGTTGATCGAGCTGCGTTTCAGGCACGCCTTTGAGTTCCTGTACCGGCGTTTGCATCCATGCATCAATCGGCTGCTTGAACATAGTAAGTGCGCCAGCAAAAAAAGCGATGAATAGGAATACGCCTGCGGTAATGCCGACCCAGGTATGCAAGGATTGGTAGACGCGGAGAATGTCGCTGCGGATTTTCATGGAAGCTAGGGAGATGGTGAAATCTGAGAAGTAAAAAGTGTGTTTTAGTGAGCTTTAAGTGCGCTTTAAGTGCACACAATAAAAAATACGGTATAGGCAAGAGCATTGGCAATCAATAGATAACTGATGGCTCGTAAACCGCTACGGCAGAGATAAATAAAGCTAAGTATCAGCATCCAGAGCGGTGTGATCATCCACATGACAAACTGGTTTTTTTCCGGTGCATTAATACCGCCGGGACCAATCCAGGCAAAGATCCCTACCAGCGCGAGAGAGAGCAAAAAACCGAGAACAAGGCCGGCAAATGTTTTACTCCACCAATCGCGTGCGATAACAACGCGTCGCGCGGCTGGTGCCGGATCTAATGAGTCTAATGAACTTAGTAGGTCTAATTTAGCGGTGTCTTGTGTCATGAGATTTTTTCCCGACAAGTAAGGAAACAAAGGGAATCAGGCCTAGACTAAGCATGGTCGTGATCAAATGCGCGAAGCTTGCTGCCAGCGGATTTAAGTAGGAGTATGCGATAAAAAATGCATGCAGGTGAATTACGCATCCACAGTAAAACCAAGGCGTGAAAGCCAAGGGCTGGGACAGACAAGCCTGATGTCGGTTGCTTAGATACAGCAGGGCATTGGCGGTGATGACACTGAATACGAAAATGATGGCCGATAGTGTTGTCATGATTTCTCCTGTGTTTTTTTGTGCTTATTCTGATCCGGTGGTGGTAAAACTTGAATATGGATGTTGGGCTGTTCAGCCCAACCTACGTGACTAAAAAATTGACAGTAGGTTGGTGCTGAACAGTGTGAAGCCCAACGCTTCAATACTTCAATAATCAAAGACTTAATCAAAAACTATACGAGCCACTGACGTAGTAATTGCGTCCTAGTTCATAGAACTCAAAGTTTTTGTTCTTCTTTTCCAGATCTACATTGCCCAAATTTTTCACACCAAAACGTGCTGTCAGATTTTTTTGCACCTGTACCGAGAAATTCAGGTCAAGGCGTGTGTAGGCTGGCAAAGTCGTACCTTCGTAGCTTTGTTCACCGGTATAGTTCGCCGATAATGAGGTGCTGAAGTTTTGTACAGGTTTCCATTGCATGCCAAGATGGGCGACATTATTAGGTCGGTTGTCGAGTAAGGTTTCAACGCCGTTTTCATTGGTGTATTTTGCGTTGAGGTGCGTGAAGTTACCGTTGATTGAGAAATTTGGTGCAACTCGTACATCGGCCTGTAATTCAATGCCATTGGTTTTTGCTTTTGCCACATTGACCCAGCGGCGTGTTGCCAGTTTCGAGTCATAGATGGCGACGATCATACTGTCTACGTCGTTCTTGAAACCGACCAGGCTGAAGTTCCAGGATTTTTCATGTACTTCAAAACCGAGTTCAAAGTTGGTGCTTTTTTCTGGTGTTAAATCGGGATTGCCTGTCAATGTGCAGCGACCGCCGCAACTGATTACGCTATATTCGTTGCTGACCTGGTAGGCGTCTGGTGCCTTGAATGCTTTATTCACGCCACCCTTGAACGTAAGCGTTGAAGTCGGTTGATAGCTGAGGTAAGTTTTTGGTGTGAAGTGATTGCCAAAGAAATTGTTGTGATCCAGACGTCCAGCTAAAGTCAGGTGTAAATTTTGAGCGAGTGCAATTTCATCTTCTGCAAAGGCCGCAGCGCTTCGTGTCGTGACTTTTCCTGTTTTTAAATAGGTGGATTTATCGTCAATGACTTGATTACGCAAATCGATACCAACAGTTAATGCATTGGCTGTGAATTCAGTATTGGCATACAGTTTTGCGTAAGTATTGTGTTCTTTAGGTTGTCTTTGTAAAGGCGCTTTATATCGCGAGTTGAAATCATCGATGGTGGTATCTTCGCGTGAAATAAAAGCGGTGGTGCTACCCCAATCCCATTGGGTTCGATGATTTACTCCGTAGGTAAAACGTTCTATCGCTTGTTCGCGAATATCTTTGGTTTCTAACTTGGTCTGAGGATTATAGTCATAGTAATAAACTGCCTTGGGGCGTTTGTCATCGTTGTAGGCAAAGTCAACATCGAGGGTTTGGAATTCTGACAGTTTGAGCGTGGCTGTACTGGTGAAGTTTTTGGACTTCTTTTCTTCTAGACGAGCGGGGCGCGATACATCGGATTCTTTAGTGCTGTACCAAGGCTCGCGCTGGTAAATTTCACCAGCCAGCGATAGACTTAATTGATCTGTTATGGCTCCCGAAGTGGATACGCCAAAGCGATTTTGTTGCCCTTTATCACCGGTAGCAATGACGCGATATTCGCCATTGACCGTCGTTTTCCATTTTTGAGTGGGTTGTTTGGTAATAATGTTGACGACACCACCAATGGCATCTGATCCATATAAAGCGGCCATAGGACCGCGCACGATTTCGATTCTTTGAATACTATTGAGAGGCACGGAGCTAAAATCAAAATCACTACCGCGCCATAATGCGCCGCCAGAAGATACACGTTTTCCGTTGATTAGCATTAGGGTATATTTTCCAGCCAGCCCGCGAATTTGGATTTCATCCCGACCAGACGATTCGATAGCGTTATTAACCCCCACTGTTTCACGTAATAAATCCGCGATACCATTGACAGGTGATTTGGCAATATCTTCGGCGGTGATTACCGTTGTAAAGGCAGGTGCTGCCGCGATCGTTTGGTTGCGCAATGCGGCTGTTATGACAACCAATTGAGCACGGTTTGTTTCTTGGTTAACCGTATTATTATCTTGTGAGAACGCAACTGGTGATATTAAACCGCAAGTTGCGATGGTAGTTGTGATAGCCTTTTTCTTGAATGACATGTGAATCCCTCTAGGTAAATTAGTTAATTATTTTTAGTAATAATAATCGTTCTCATTTGCATTTGCAATTGAGTGATATCAAGAAACTTGTTATAACTAATCTTTTTTTGGGGATGGGTCTTGAGAATATATTTCTAAATATTTGATTTTAAATAGAATTTTTTTATTTACTATGAGTGTGTGGCGCTCATAATCAAGCACAAGTATCTGTAGGTAATCGTAGTTCATTCCCCTGTAAGCCTTCACAAGCTATTTTCACTCGGCCTGTAAGCTTTGCAGGTTTTCAAATTTAAACTTGCAAATAGTAATGATTCTCATTACTATTTGTGTGCCGGTAATTATTTTCAATTGTTTCTTGTTGAAAAAAAGAGGCGCAGCTTGTTTGATACAGTGCTCGCCTTTTATTTTCTTTGTTCTATTTGCTATGTACGGTATTAATCCGCCCTCACCTTGATGGATAAAGCCGAGTTTGCTCGGTGTTCATTCTCAATGACGCAATAAATTTATTTTTGAGCTTTCTTAATTTACGCTTTCTTAAATAATGCTTAATTGAGTTGAGTGGCTCAATAAGTGTGAATCGGGTTGATTCACTTGTTAAGTTAGTTTTCTTTTGTCTTTGTAATCTGCCAGCTATTCGCACTATTCGCATTTGCGTCGCCAGCCCATTCTTTTTTTGGCGCCTTATGCATACTCTATCTTATTTACCATGTCGGTTTAAGCTCATTTCTTTTGCCGTAAAAGTATTGTGTTCTAGTTCTTTTATTTTCTCTGTAAGTGTGATTCATGCATCACCAGTTGAGCCGAAGACGCAGTCAGCTGCCACGACGCCTTCTGTCACAACACCTTCTTTCGCGATCAGTAGTGGTCAACTGCAACAAGCTATACGTGCTTTGGCACAACAAGCTAAAGTGAATATTCGTCTGGATGAAGGGATTAATCCCGCGCTGATCACGCCAGCAGTACAAAACGCCCGTTCTGTCGAACAAGCGCTACAGACTTTGGTTGCTAGCTTAGGCTTGCACGTGACAGGCAGCGTTGAAACTGGCTATGTGATTGGCATTAGTAATTTGCCGACCATGAATGTTTTGGCAGCCAGAGAAATGAAGGATAAGACTTTGAGCGCAGAGCAATTCTCTGCCTCATCTAGTCTCGCGAACATTGTGCGTTATCAGCCTTTGGTCAGCGCACCTGCAACCGCGTCAGGCTCAGGTAATGTTTGGGATAGCAACGGCAATGCGGGTTACAACATTCGCGGTATCGAAGGTAATCGTATTGGTTTGGAAATTGACGGTATTGCTTTGCCTGATGCCGCACCCAAGCCAGACTCCACTTCCATGAATGCCTTTGCGGTAGGGCGTGAGTATTTTGACCCAGAAATGATGCAAGAGGTGACAATCGCAACCGGTGCGCAAACCGCAGGAAATGGTGCATCGGGTTTGGGTGGTAAAGTGCGCTTTCGTAGTAAAGCACCACAAGATTTTGTAAGTCCCAAAGATCCCGTTTATGTTGCCTATAAATTCGCACATGATTCAGGCAATGCCAGTCGCCTGCATAGCTTAACTGGCGCTTGGGGTTCGCAAGATGTTCAGGCGATGCTGGTCGTGGCAAAACGCGATGGTGAACAAACCAAGACTTTGGGTAAAGTTGCACCGAATCCCGACGATTGGAATAGCCAAGCCGTCTTGGCGAAGTTGAACTGGAATATTCAATCCAATCAACGCCTGGCGTTCACTATTGATACCTTTAAACACGACAGTCAGCGCGTATTTAGCAGCCGCATCAATCCGACGTATCCGCAGGGCGTGAAGCAGTTCGCTAATACGGATAGAACGCGTTTTAGCGTGGATTATGACCATACGTTGTCAACAGACTGGATCGATCATCTGAGCGTGCGTGCCTATACCCAAGATGCTAAGCAAAAAGATCTGAGCCTGGCGAACTATGTCTTGAGTGGTAAAGTCAATTACCGCACGATAGAAACTTCTTATCTGAATAAATTGAATGGCCTCAGTATCGACGCTGAGAAAAAATTGAATGCGCATGCGATTAACTATGGTTTCAAATTAGAAACCAGCAACAGTCAACGCCCATGGAGAGAAGATCGCTTGGTGATCGCTACTGGCGAACATCAGATCACCAACAAAAATCGTATGGCTGATATGGACGGACAAACTATCGAGGCGTATGTGAATGACAGAATAGGTTTTGATCTGCTTGGACAAAGTTCGACATTGACGCCAGGTGTACGTTTTGAGCAGCGTAAGCTCACTCCCGAAAATCTGAAGACTTACATCATTGGTGTGCCAGTTGCAGCGAAAGAGATTCAGGAAGAAACCAGCCGTTTTGTGACACCGAGTTTGCGACTTGATATTCAGCATACCTCAAACTTGTCTAGTTTCGCCGCATTTTCGCGCAATACCAGACCTGTCAGTGCTGCTGAAAAAACAGGCACCTATGACTCTTTTAGTTATACCGGTACAGGACAAGCCTACGCCATCTTGGGTAATCCAAAATTGAAAAATGAAACGAGTGATGCGTTTGAGTTGGGCTTGAATGCGAAACCGCATCCGGGTGTTGAATTGCAGGTCTCTGGTTTCTATAACCGCTACCAAAACTTTATTGATTATGTGATTCAGCCAGCTGATTTAGTCAATTACCCGACGATTACGTTTGGTCTCTACCGTCCAGAAAATATCGGCAAGGCTGCGACTTGGGGCGGTGAAGTGTCAGCACAATTCCGTTTAGAAGAATGGTCGCCAGCGTTGCGTGGTACTAGCGCGCATTTTGCCTTAGGCGCGGCGAATGGTACGGCAGAAAATAGTAAAACAGGTCAACGTGATTTCTTACCAAGCGTCGCACCGATGAAAGCCAGCTATGGTTTGCGTTATGACGATCCATCCAAATTATTCGGTGCCGCTTTGAATGGTGTTTATGTTGACGCGAAGCAGCCTGCTATTGATGTTGTGTCGGGTGGCGGTGTGACAGCACCACGCTTTGCTATGCCTTCTTATAGCTTGTTTGATGTGAATGCTTACTGGAATATTCAAACGAATCTTAAGCTTAATTTAGCCGTCTATAACTTGAGCAATCAAAAGTATTGGGACTACGCCAATAGTCGCAAACTTGCTGCTAAGAAGGATGCTAATGACACCGCCGCCGCGCTAGAGATAGAGCGTCAGGTGATGCCTGGGCGTAGTGTGGTTTTGAGTGTGCAATTGAGTTATTGATGTCGTTGTATGCGTCGTCAATTTTTACCCATCTCAATAACACATTTTACTTCGGCGTATCAGATTAAGGTGTTTAACTTTTACGCATGAAGTGATCACTAGCTACTTCTATTTTTAAATTTATTCATTCATTTATTTAGTCGATAGGAAAAAATCGTGATTCGTAAACAAATTTTTGTTCTCATGTTGTCTAGCATGGCGGTCTGTTCTAGCTTTGCAGCCGATACCTTAAGCGCACGTTGGGATAAGCTCCGTCAAGAACAGCCAAAAATCCAAATACGTGATGCTGCAAAAAATTTAGGTGTGTCAGAAGCAGAGCTCTTAGCGACTCAGGCGTATGCTGTGCGTTTGCAATCTGGTGCAGATGCCGCCAGAAAAATTATGCGTCGGGCTTTAGATTTAGGTGAAGTCATGGCATTAAGTCGTAATGAAAACGGCGTTATCGAAGTTACAGGTGTTGCCACTCGTTACACGCCGAAACCACAGACTGAGCCGATCAGCGATGAGGAAAAGCAGCGTCAACAAAATGCCATCGGTGGTTACATTGGTGGACCTATTGATTTACGTTTTCATTTTGCGCAATGGGAGCACGCTTTTGCGGTAACTCAAACCAAAGGTGGCAAGACCACACGCAGTCTGCAATTCTTTGATACCAGCGGTGATGCCATCCATAAAATTTATGTGAAAAGTGATGCGGGTAATGCCCTATTTGATCAATTGGTTGAAGAAAATCGTCAAGCCAAACAAGATGTCCCATTGAAAGTTCAAGTCAAAGCAGGTAAAAAACCTGAGCTGGCTGACACAGCGATAGATCAAAAAGAATTTCAATTAGCTTGGAAAGAAATGACCGATGTGCACCAATTTTCGCGCTTGGTGACAGAATTTAAATTGAGCCGTGAGCAAGCCTTACGCCTAGCACCGACTGGCCTCGCGCAAGCAATAAGTGCAGCGGGTGTACGAAATTTCTTAGATGGCGCTGCTAAAGAAAAAGTTGCGATTATGGCCTTCTTAGGTAATGTCGGCATCACACAAATTTTTAGCGGGCAGATACAAAAAACGGCGGCATCAGGCGATTGGTATAACGTGCTTGATCCGAAGTTCAATTTGCATTTACGTGAATCGGCATTTGCCCGTGGTTGGGTAGTCAAGCGAGCGAACATCACTTCAGTCGAATTTTATGACAAGGCGGGCGAATTGGTCGTTACTTTCTTTGGGGTACGTGATCGCGGTCAGCCACAGCCACAAGCCTGGTTGGACTTGGTACAGGGTTTGCCTAAAGCTAAATAGTGGCGTCATTTTCTATCTGCTTCATGTAGCGTTCCAAATATTTTAATGACATAGAAACCTCTATCAATTAATCAATGTTAATCTCTCGCTTTCCTCTGGTCTTGGCGTAATTCCATGACCAAGTTAGCGATCTTGTAGGGCGGTTGCAATCGGCGTTGCTCAGGTGCTCTGAGTTGACTTCGCGGCTTGTAAGCGTCCTATAATTTTGTGTCACTACCTTAATAGTGTTTTGATGTGATTTTTATTTTTTTGGGAGCGTTTGAAATGAATTTTTTTAAAGCCGTTTTGCTTGTATTGGGAATGTCACTGACTGGTGCGGTATTGTCTGAGGAACCAATCGTTAACCCTTATGGACAATTCTTTGAAGGCGATGGTGTCGAAATTGAGATGGCTCAATTTGCCAAGAAAAATGCAGATGGCTTGTATGATGTGCTGTTAAGAATCACCGGGAAAAGAGCATTTAACGCGGGTATAGATGGCAAGACTTTAAAGTATGTCGCAGTACATGGCGGCACGGGGATCGATTACAAGCTCAATGGCAAAAACAGAATGATCGTGCGCAATCTGTACGGAAATTCATGGCGCGTCATGGAAGTGTTTTTGGATGGCGACACGGTACCCGTCGTAGAAAATAAAGAGAAATCAAAAGAAGTCCGGCCTTTACATTTACTTACTGCTTCGACGGAAACAAGCGCTAAATAATGATCTGGAGCTGCTCACGTAGTAATGCCTTATTCTGATACTTGCTCTAATCCGCGCGCCAGCGAGGAAACGCTGGGGTTCTCTACAAACACGCAGCGCTTGCCTGTGCGTTTACAAAATTCTTTTACGCGCCAGTAGGCGTTGTGGCTGATGCAGCCGGTTTGGCAGATCACCAGATCGGCGGCGGCTAGGCTGCTATCTAGTAGGCTTTGATTGTCTTCCATGCCGCCATCATGATGGGCGAAGCGGCCACCGACACGCTCGATTAGATCACGATAGCTGGCGACGTTGCCGCTACGACCGCCGACGCACAGTACATTTTTTTGTTGCAATTGCAGTGTGATGGGAATGGTGCGATGTGCTTGTGTCGTATGGGTGGCGTTTCCTTTGTTTTCATTATGTTGCTCGGATGGTGTATTTTCCTGAGCAGCGTGCTGTGAGTCATGAGAGTGACGTTGCGCTAGTTTGTGTTTGAGCTCTCGTATTTTTTGTTCTAATTCAGTTTGTCGTGCCGACATTCGATCTAATTTGTGCCGCAGCGATTGATGATTGTTGGTTGGTTGCGAAGATTCCAGATTCATATTTTTGAGTGCTAGTAAATCCGCATTCAGATAAGCGATGGTGCTTTCTTTGCCTATGTTTTCAGCGCGCAATTGAACGATATGACGCTGTAATTTTTCAATTTCTTGAGCTTTCTCTTGCATGTGCCGTGTATGTCTTTCCTGATGGCGGGCAAGCTCTCTCGTGAGTATGGCATTTTCTTCTAAGACTTCATTAAAGCGAGTGATATCGGCGCGCACGGTGGCACCAGCTTGATGCTGTAGCATGTGCATGTCACGACACATACCTTCTTGCAATCCAACATCACATAAAGGATGCGTCAGTCCCGCCCAAAATGCACCCGCGACATCGCCTTGATAGATGGCATCTAGCCATAGTTGAGTGAGGGCTTGTATTGATTTCGCGGTGCGGAAGCGTTTGATGGTTAAGGCGTAGCGTTGCTCTAAATCTTCATGCAGCATCTCCGACACACGGTTACGGTAGCTACATTCGGCGATTGCCCCGACATGGATTTCATAGTCGTCTGCTTGTGCTATGCCACCCAAAGCTTTGTTCATTAAACGTCGTAACACCGCCAGCGGAATGCAGACGCCTATTACCGGACAATGCGTGTCGCGCGATAAATCCCATAAACGACGACGGCGAGAACTGATCGCTTGGGCTTTTGTGCTGGTTGCGCTTTGCTGACCTTGCTGCTGTTGGCTGGTACCGTGTTTTTCGCACATGCTAAATCTCCTCGTCGACAGAAATCTTAATGAACTTTGTGTGGGTAATAGGTGTAGCTGTTCTCCTGCATCAAAGCCTCATGCGCTAATGGGTTTGTGCTGGGTAAACCATCGGCTTGTTTAGGCTGGCTGCTTGGATCAGACGAGAATTTTTGTGCTTGGTCTATGGTTGCTTTCGCCTGTTTAACCATCTTAGCCAACTCAGCAAACGCCTCAAGTTCGAGACGCAGAGAAATTGATTGCAAAGACAAATGCACGACGCCACATTCGGGACAGATCATAATTTCACCGATTTTGCTGTTGGCAATGCTCAGGTGTTGGCAGGCATTATTGGTGCTAGATTGGCTGTATGGTTTCATGGGTAAGTCCCGGTTAAAAATGCAGTCTTTGTGTCGGCAATGAGCCAGTAAGTTGTGCTATGAATTTGGGAATGTGGCACTGACGCTTTGCTGACTAGATTTGTGGTTTAAATTTTCGGCTGTCACTTAGTTAAAATCAGCTTACCTAATGAGGTGCAGCGAAAGCGATACAACATGCCGTTGTGTTCAATTTCCACTTCTTGTCTTCCCTTTAAAATATCCTGACTTGAAATGCGTAATAGTGCGGCTGTCGGTGTGGTAACTGTGACAGCACGGGGTCTGGGCAATTCGTGATAGGTCTTGTGGTTAGCGGTGGTAGTCATGGCAGGCTGGGTTCTGATAAATGAGAATGGAATTTATTATAAATGCGAATCATTCTCATTTACAAGAAGAAAATGCGATTTTGTGAAAACTTTTTGGTTTTGAAACATGTGAGTAGAAAAATCGCATCACTGTGAAACACCTTGTGCATAATTGAGGCGATGTGCGAGCAATCGCGATTGGCTGAAGTTGACAGCGGGAACCATAACTACGCAAGGATTCTCGCATCTACCTTGGATTTAAAATTCGAACGCATAGCTGCTTGTATTGAGTTTGTATTGAGTTTCCAATCTGGCTTAGATCAATCTACACAAGGTTTATATGGTGAAAACAAAGCTATTTCTGCTGCAAGCGGATCTGCCTGATTCAAGAGATCATCTCTTTCAAGCACCGGATTTGCTCTTGCCTGAGCGTGTAGATTTGCGTGCTCATTGTCCGCCTGTGTTTGATCAAGGATCGCGCTTAGGTAGTTGTACTGCAAATGCGGTGTGCAATGCCTACCGTTTTAATCTCATGCGGCAAGCGCGCGAGCAAGAGCAGGCGCTTATCAACTATCATCCATCGCGTTTGTTTTTGCATTACAACGCGAGAGCTTTAGCGGGAAAGCAGAAGCAAAATAAAGGTGCACAGATTCGTGATGCGATGAAGAGCATTGCCAAACAAGGTATATGCCGCGAGAGTGCCTGGCCTTACCGTGCCTACCGCTACGCGACTAAGCCACCAAGGCATGCTTATCAACAAGCCTTGGATTATCAAAGTATCGTTTACCAAAGACTGCGCCATGACTTGGCGGAATTAAAAGCATGCCTTGCGGACGGGTTTCCTTTTGTGTTTGGTTTAACCATATACAATGCGTTTGAGAGTGCTCAGATGAGCAGTCGCGGTATCTTAAATTTACCTAAGAAGGATGAAGAAAAAGTCGGCGCACATGCGGTGTTAGCGGTTGGCTACCATGATGACAGCGAGCGTTTTGTGATTATGAATTCGTGGGGAAAACATTGGGGACAGCAAGGCTATTTTACTGTGCCCTATGCTTACCTGATGCAGGAAAAAATGGCGCGCGATTTTTGGACTTTACGTTCAGTGGAAGCGGGTAAATAGCGTAAGTTAAAGAGTTAAATATTTTTGCGAGAAATATATGGACAATGAGATTTTTGATTTAGGCCAAGTCGCCATCACGGTGAGCGATGTAGCTGCTGCTTTGCCATTTTATCGAGATGTTTTGGGGTTGCCATTTTTGTTCAGTCCAGCCCCTAGTTTGGCGTTTCTACAGGCCGGTAATGTGCGTATTATGCTGAGTACACCACAAGGTGCAGGGGCGGTTGGTGCGAATTCGGTTTTGTATTTTAAAGTAAGAAACATAGAAGCAAGGTTTGCTGCAATAGTAGCTCGTGGCGCGGTCGTTGAGCGTTCGCCGCAATTCGCCGCGCCTATGCCTGATCATGATTTATGGATAGGATTTGTATGTGATCCTGATGGAAATTTGGTCGGCTTGATGGAAGAAAAAGCTAAGTAAAATTTTGAATTAGGACGATGTTGATGAAGCAGCGAACATAATTTCTGTATGCGCGAATAAAAAAAGGCACCTTACCCGCACTCCCATGTCATGTGCCGCATACTATGCAGCTTGAGGTGCTCGAACACTTCCATGAAATGAATTGATAAGTAAGGTGCTGTGAAGAAAACGGTAATGTCGCGTGTTCCTATTGCTAAATTTCATGTACATCAAAAAGATGAATTGATCCTTTGCGACACAGGTATGCACGACAAAAAGACTGGGCATAAGCAGGTGTTTCAAAACGCAAAATAATTTTTTGTTGAAATGATCAATGGCATCTCGGCCATGGACGTGCAAACACATCCATCACGCACCATCCGTACGTGATCTGACCCTACAACTGTAGAGAATCGTTAGAAATACAAAAAGTTTGATTGAAGTAATCAGACTGACTGATTTCAAACACAACCGTCCGCAGTGTTTTTCATAGAGATCGACAGGCCGGTATCCGGGCTTATGAGTCTTGTTACATCGCCTTCCCAGTCTAAGACCAGTGGCGTTGATGATGTAACCGCACTCATTTACCGTTGCGGAGGCAGCAGGGGCTTGGTGATAGATTGTCTATCATGACCACTTTCCCGTTTAACACGCTTCAAGATGATGAAACGCGCACCTGTTACTGAAAAGTGTAACACAGGCATTATTGCGAAGAGGCAATTTTTTGTGCGGTTGTTGTTTTGTGATATCGATTGATGCTGGATTAAAAATGAGGGATATCTATAGCAACTCTATACTCGGCAGTTTCAAGAAACTGGTTTCGCGAATGGTGGCGACAAAATCTTTTAAGTAGCTTTTGTCGCTCATTTCAGGCAAAGCGGCTGCGTATAGGCTGCCGATTAAACCCGACTTGGTAATGCGTTTTGCGAGTACATAGTCGCGGTTCACATAGTTCTGTGCAGCCCACATCGGTAAGGTGGCAATGCCACGTTTACTGGCGACCAATTGCATCATGGCGACCGTCAATTCTGTCGTGCGGCGACCAGCACTGTTGACGCCTGCGGGCAGCAATACTTGTCTGACGATATCTAACATCTCATCTGGTACCGGGTAGGTGATTAAAGTATCGCTCGCAAAGTCTTGCGCTAGTAAATAATCGCGCTCTGCTAGCGCGTGGTCTTTTGCAATCAGTGCGATGATCTCAAAGCGGAATAGCGGATGGTAATTGACCTTTTCGCTGATGTCAGTCTCAGACACGATTGCGATATCCGCACGGTGTTCATACAGTAAGCCAACCGGATCAGCTTGAAACCCTGACACGATATCCAGCTCAACTTCCGGCCAACGAGTGCGAAATACATCCATCGCTGGCATCAACCAATCAAAGCAAGTATGGCATTCCACCGCGATGCGTAATTGCCCTGCGACTCCTTGCGCTTGCCGCGCTAAATCGCGTTCAGCAGCAGCTACTTGTGGCAACACTGTGTTTGCTAATTGCAGCAAGCGTTCACCCGCCGCAGTGAAGCGTATCGGCGTGGTCTTGCGTTCAAACAGTGGGCTACCGTAGTGCTCCTCTAAGAGTTTGATCTGATGCGATAACGCTGATTGCGTTAAGTTTAATAAACTTGCGGCGCGCAGCAAATTACCTGCCTCTCGCAGCGCTTGCAAAGTTTTTAAATGGCGAATTTCTAAAATAGAGATCATGGCAGCGTACAGATTTGATATGAGCTGTGGTTATTTAATTCCCTTTTTCGCTTCGCAGAGGAAGAGGGATTACGTTTTAGCGAATGTAGTACTTCAGCTTAATTATGAAAAATTTTCAAGTTAAATATAAAAATTCATCGTTTGAATCATAATGGATTTGCTCTCATCATAGCGAAATACTTAGTCACTACTACTTAGTAACTAGTAGTCAGTAGCGAAATTCAGTACCGAAATTCAGCACTGAAACCCAGCACTGAAACCCAGCACCGAATACTTAAAATTTTAAACAGCAGGAGCATATGATGAGCATCGCCCATATTTTAGGATTTCCGCGCATAGGCGCACAACGTGAGTTGAAATTTGCCCAAGAAGCTTTTTGGCGTGGCGAAATAAATGAGGCGACTCTGCGTGATGTCGGAAGTGATTTGCGCGCGCGGCATTGGGCATTGCAACAGGAAGCGGGCTTGGATTTTGTGACGGTTGGAGATTTTGCTTGGTATGACCAAGTGTTGAGTACGCTCAGTTTATTTGGTGCTTTACCTAGCCGTTATGGTTTTGACGGTCAGCACACGAGCTTAGAAAATTATTTCACCGCCGCCCGCGGAAATACACAACATGTAGCGATGGAAATGACCAAATGGTTCGACACCAATTATCATTATTTAGTCCCTGAATGGACAGCCGATACCGAGTTTCAGCTGCAGAAAAATAATGCATTACTAGAAGAAGTTCGGCAAGCACAGCAACTTGGTCATCGAGTCAAAGTCAGTTTGCTTGGCCCTTTGAGTTTGCTGTATTTAGGTAAGGTGAAATCAGGTTTAAATTCTTCTTTGGACTTATTGCATAAGATACTTCGGGCCTATCAAAACTTGTTGAGCGCTTTACAAGAAATCGGTGTGGAGTGGGTGCAAATCGATGAGCCTATTCTGGTTGTAGACTTGAGTCCAGAATGGTTGCGAGCGTTTGAACCTAGTTATCAGTTACTGAGTGCGAAGGCGCCTAAATTATTGCTGACTACTTATTTTGATGCGGTTGCCGAGCATGCGGATTTACTACATCGTTTGCCAGTCGATGGTGTACATATTGATGTAGTGCGAGCACCGCAACAGTTGGAAGCATTGCTGAAGGATTGGCCACAAGGGCGGGTTCTCTCTTTGGGAGTGATTGATGGTCGTAATATTTGGCGCGCTGATTTATCGACACTTCTTCAACGATATCTTCCAGTCCAAGTCCAGTTGCAGGATAAGCGAGCGCCCTTGTGGTTGGCCGCCAGTTGTTCTCTATTGCATGTACCCGTTGATTTAGATGTGGAGAATAAACTCGATCCAGAATTACGTTCTTGGCTGGCATTCGCCGTACAAAAACTGACGGAAATTGTTAGTTTAAAACATGCCTTGGATGGACGACTAGAAACGGTACAAGCGCAATTCACCTTGGCCGATGCTGCGCTACAAAGTCGCCGCGTTTCTAAACGTATTCATATCGATGCAGTGCAGAAGCGGCTAACGCAAGTTCAACCCAGGGATGCAGAGAGAAAGTCACCTTTCGCACAGCGTATCATCGCGCAACAACAGCGATTTGATTTGCCATTATTTCCTACAACTACGGTAGGTTCATTTCCTCAAACTGCAACCATCCGTCAGGCTCGTGCTGCCTATAAGCGCGGTGGTCTAAAACATCTGGAATATCTAGAGGCGATGCGTGCCGAGATCGCGCACGTCGTCGCGGCACAAGAAAAAATCGGGCTCGATGTTTTGGTACACGGTGAAGCTGAACGCAATGACATGGTGGAATATTTTGGTGAGCAATTATGGGGTTATGGCTTCACTCAATTTGGTTGGGTACAAAGTTATGGTTCGCGCTGTGTAAAACCACCATTTATTTACGGTGACGTTTGTCGACCCGAAGCGATGACGGTGACCTGGAGCGCTTATGCACAAAGCCTCACACAGAAGCCTATGAAGGGTATGTTAACTGGGCCGATCACGATGTTGCAATGGTCGTTCGTACGCGATGATCAGCCACGCTCAACCACAGCGCTGCAAATTGCTTTGGCCTTACGTGATGAAGTGGCTGATTTAGAAAAAGCGGGAATCGGAATGATACAAATTGATGAGCCAGCATTTCGTGAAGGGCTACCTTTGAAGCAAAAAGATTGGACTGCGTATTTAGAAAATGCCGTGCGCGCATTCAAATTATGCTCTGCCGTAGTTAGCGATGAGACGCAAATTCATACCCATATGTGCTATGCCGAGTTTAATGACATCTTGCCGTGGATTGCCGCGATGGATGCGGATGTCATCAGCATAGAAACGTCGCGCTCCGCGATGGAATTATTAGAAGGATTTAGCGACTTCGCTTACCCAAATCATATTGGCCCTGGCGTCTACGATATTCATTCACCGCGCGTCGCAAAAATGAGTGAGATGCAAACCTTACTGCAAAAGGCGCGCCAACTATTGCCCGATCAAAGTATCTGGGTAAATCCTGATTGTGGTTTGAAAACGCGTGCTTGGCCAGAAACCATGGCGGCATTAGAGCACATGGTGCAAGCAGCGAAGTTGTTGCGTGCGAGTTGTGCAGAATCTGAAGACGAGGCACATCAACATTGTTGTTGATGGTGGAGACGGCTATAACGCTACAACCTGAGCGTCTTTGCGGAGAGTGGTTTTAAGTGTAACTAGACAATGCAAATTTCGTAGGACGGATGAAGCCCGCGCCGCTTAGACTTTCGATGGACTGACGGCGCGGGTTTCACTCTTTCTCGCATTTGATGGTTGAAAGAAGAATTTTTATTTTTGCGCTTGTAATTCTTTCGCGACTTTTTCTACATCGCCCATGACGCGCAATAAATTACCACTCCACAGTTTGGCGATTTGCGCTTCGGTATAACCTCGACGCACTAATTCCAAAGTGACGTTGAACGTTTCACCTGCGTGGTTCCATCCGTCGATGCCGCCACCACCATCGAAATCAGAGGAAATGCCGACGTGGTCGATGCCGATCTTGTTGACTGCGTAGTCGATATGATTGACCAAGTCTTTAACAGTGGCTCTAGTCGGTGCTGGGAATTTGGCATCAACTTCATCGAAGCGTTTTATGATTGCGATACGTTGTTCTTCGCTAAAGCCGCCAACAGGGCCACGGCGCAAACCTTGGGGAGAGACATTGTTTGGTAATTGGAATTCGTCACGCACAGCCTTAATCGCGGCGCGGCGTTCAGGTGAGTCTGTCTTTAAATAGCTGTTAAAACCAACGATCTGGATGACGCCATTATTTGCTTTGAGTGCCAGCAATTGTTCATCATCCATATTGCGGCTGACATCGCATAAAGCCCGCACCGAGGAGTGTGAAGCGATGATAGGCGCTTTAGTAATCGCCAAAGTTTGCATCATGGATTCTTTGGATGGATGCGATACGTCCACCATAATGCCCCATTTGTTCATCTCACTGATGACTTGCTTGCCCAGTGGTGATAAACCATTCCATTTCCAACCAATGGCTTCGCCCGTATTGGAATCGGATAATTGGCTGTGACCTTGATGCGCGAGTGACATATAACGTGCGCCGCGTTCATAGAATTGTTTGACACGTCGCAAGGCGACTTTTTCATCGCCCAAAGGATAGGCATTTTCGACACCAATTAACGCAACTTTTTTGCCTTTGGCATAAATCCGTTTGACGTCAGCCACACTGCGTGCAAATTCAATTTGATTCGGCGCCAACACGGTGGTCATGCGATGTATGCCTTCAAATAAATTGATGGCGCTGTCATAAGCACGTTTGTATCCAGCAGGTTCGAAAGCATCAGCTTCGGTCGATTGTCCAGTGTAGACAATGAAGAAGGACGCATCTAAGCCACCGGCAATCATCTTCGGCAACGTGACTTGATTTTCTAAATCTTGTGCGTAATTACGAGAAAAACCAAAATTATTAATATCGATATCATTATGTGTATCAAGCGTGAGCACCCGTTTGTGTATCGCTTTTGCCTTCGTGATTAGTGCTTCTTCACTCGACGCTTTGACGGGAGCCGCGTAGCTGACCGTGGTCGTGATACTAGAATTGGCAAATAAGGCGCAGATAATGACGGCCATAGGAAGTTTGTGGCGTAGGGGTAGTCTCATAATTTTCCTTGTTGATGTTGTAGTGAACCGGGTTTTAATAGTTAATTACTTAGTTAGTTGCTTAGTTGGTAGCCTATTTAATCGCTTAATTAACTGTTTATCTAATTCTTTTACACCGTCCCGATTTGCCGCTAAATCTACCTAAAAAGCGGGAGCAAATTGGTCGGGGATATCTTGATCCACATCGATAGACCAGCCTTTAATACGAAGGTTCCCTGTATTTTCTAGCCTATGCAGTAGTTTCGGTGCTGACTTGATCCCAATCTTGCTCGTCGTCGTAGCAACACATCCAATTGACGGCTTGATGCCATTCTCTGACCATTGCGCTATCAATATTGCCCGGGCTAGGTTTGCCATTGAGTTGCGCATGTCGTACCGCCCAATGTAAGCGATATAGCAAATCTGACCAATTCATTATGGCATCTTTACGGCGTAGTTTGATTGCGTTAGTCAGGGATAATGAGTTGTCGCTGAGTGGCTCAGGATTCGGGCTGTCTAGCCTTGGGAAGTACTGCAATATCGTGTCGCTTTTGATGGGCTTGCTACTCAAATCAATGTTGTCCAATAGACCTGCGCACCAGGCCAGAAAATGAAAGGCATGTCGGCGTTCAAGAAACCGGATGCGCTGTTGTGGAGCCATGAATTGATCTGTTAGAAACGTCGATTCTTGCGCAGATAATGCGCCTAATAAACCGCGTTGACTCAAGTAATGGTGCAGCACCTTCGCTCGATTAGGATCTTCGTCGCTCGCGGCTTGACTTACTGCCCATAGTGCCCACAGTCTAGCTTCGACCTCTGGTTTGCTGCGCAGCGTGACTTCGTCGTCAGCCTCAATCACATGCAGCTGTACATTAATGCGTATGCCGCGTTTGTGGAGTTGAAGTTCGGAGGCTTCTTTTCTAAGTTCGGGCGTCATAGCTGGGTAAAAATTTCTAAAGAAGTTCGGATTATGACACTGCAAGCCCAAGGCTCCAAGGTGGATCGGCATGATAGACTTGCGGCTTCTAGTTTCTTACTTATACAAAATTTATGAACGTCGTCATTCTTGCTGCCGGCATGGGCAAACGCATGCAATCGAATCTCCCTAAGGTGCTGCATCCTATCGCTGGTAAAGCCATGCTACAACATGTGATTGAGACCGCGCGCGAGGTCTGCGCTACTACTCGTAAAGATGCATCTGACATGGGGGCGGCCAAGATCTGTGTGATTTATGGGCATGGTGGCGAGCAAGTGCCGACCGCAGTTGCAGCAACGGTTTCGGAGGAGGGTATTTCTTTTGCCAAGCAAGAGCCACAATTGGGGACTGGGCATGCCGTAGCGCAGGCCATTCCATATCTGGATGATGCGGTGCCGACCTTGATTTTATATGGCGATGTTCCTTTGACCCGCAGTGCGAGTTTGCAAAGATTGGTGGCTGCCGCAGGCTCGGATCAATTAGCCATTTTGACTGCGCATATGGCTGACCCAACTGGTCTAGGTCGCATCATTCGTGAGGATGGAAAAATCTGCCGCATCGTTGAGCAGAAGGATGCGAATGCAGCTGAACGAATGGTTACTGAAGTCAACACAGGCATTATGGTGGCGCCAACCATCGCCTTAAAAAAATGGCTGGGACAGCTTTCCAATCAAAATGCGCAAGGTGAATATTATTTGACGGATATTGTCGCTAGTGCGGTGGCCGATGGTGTCCTCGTGACCTCGGCGCAACCCGACGCTATTTGGGAAACTCTGGGCGTGAATAGTAAAGTTCAGTTAGCTGAATTAGAGCGTTTGCATCAAAAAAATATCGCGACAAGTTTGTTGGAGCAGGGAGTTACTTTGCTTGATCCAGCGCGCATCGATGTACGTGGTAATTTGGTTTGCGGGCGTGATGTTACGATTGATGTGGGTTGCGTGTTTGAGGGGCAAGTGGAATTGGCGGACGGCGTTAAAATTGGCGCGAATTGCGTGATTAAAAATGCAAAAATCGGCGCAGGCAGTGTAATTAAAGCGTTCTGTTATATTGAAGATGCCATCGTCGGCGAGCAAGGACAGATAGGTCCTTACGCACGTTTGCGTCCCGGCGCGGAGTTGGGTGAAGACGTGCATATCGGGAATTTTGTGGAGGTAAAAAATAGCCAGATCGCGGCCCACAGCAAAGCCAATCATTTAGCTTACATCGGCGATGCGACCATCGGTAGTCGGGTCAATATTGGCGCAGGCACGATCACCTGCAATTACGATGGTGTGAATAAATTCCGTACCGTGATCGAAGATGATGCCTTCATCGGTAGCGATAGCCAATTGATTGCACCGGTGAGAGTCGGCAAAGGTGCGACCTTGGGCGCTGGAACGACGCTATCCAAGGATGCCCCAGAAGGTAAATTAACGGTATCGCGCGCACGACAAATAACCGTCGAAGGCTGGCAGCGCCCAGTTAAAATCAAAAAGTAAATTGAAGTAAGCGAGGCAGTGAGGTGCGAACGTACTTCACTCGTTGAACAAATAACTGAGCAAATAACGGAGCAAATAACGGAGCAAATAACGGAGCAAATAACGGAGCAAATAACGGAGCAAATAACGGAGCAAGCAGCTGATTGCGCCAGTTGGCGTTGTGCGTGATGGAGAATTGGTTTGGAGATTTGATTTAGGTTCTCGCCACTAGCCAGGGGGAAGAATATCCCCCTAGTCAGACTGCTTTCATAGTGCTCGTTCTGCTTTGAGCGAGATACTTGTCGCATATCTATGAACGCTGTCTTAGCTACAAGATTTGCCAGTGTTTGCTGGGCTTTGCTTCTGATTTACTACTGATTTACTGCTTACATCTATTTTCAAATGCATTAATCTGACTACTGCTTATTCATTCTTATTACTGCATTTAGAGCTTTATTTCGTGTTACTACTATCAAAATTGCTACCGAATTAGTTGGTAGAAGAGTCGATGAAGTAAGCAGAGAATACAGCAACTACAGCAACCATTGTTACTACCAGTTGGATTTCTACGAATGCGTTCAACATAATATTTCCTTATTTAAGATTGATATGATTAAGTTAATTTCAAACATTTGTCGTTTCTCTGTTTGCGTTTTGCGCTCAGTGTTGCGACAGGTAGAATCATAGCAATACGATAAATATAAATACAATTTTGATTTGTAATGTCAGTCATTCATAAAAAGTATATCTTGTCATAGTCAAGAAATAATTTGATGTTAATCAA
Source organism: Affinundibacterium danionis (assembly GCF_042432465.1). Classification (NCBI taxonomy): domain Bacteria; kingdom Pseudomonadati; phylum Pseudomonadota; class Betaproteobacteria; order Burkholderiales; family Oxalobacteraceae; genus Affinundibacterium; species Affinundibacterium danionis. The sequence continues at coordinate 71,121 of NZ_JBHLXJ010000012.1, forward strand.
AGCTTTTGAAAGTATTTGTCGTGCATATGCAACGATAAATGTACTTTTCTTTAAGTTGGGTTTGATTTTCTTGGTTTTTAATCTATCTCTTGCAATATTTTCGTGTGAGAACGAGCGCAATTTGTCTGGCCGGATCTTTTATAAGCGAAGCAAAAGCGTATTGCTTGAGTGGATTTTTAGATTTTGGAGCGCGAGCTCAACATTGTTTACATGCCTGGGTAGATGCTGTTGATAGCTGAAGGGGAGCACTAGCCTTGTGAGTTCACCTCTACGCTGAGTTATCTTAAGTTACTACCACTTGCGTTTCAAATTTGCTGCGTGAGATGGAAAAAAAGCTCCGTACATTGCGTACATTGGCATGTGTCGCAAACAAGCGATGCGCTAAGGCGTGATAAGCCGCCATGTCAGCAACTTGTATGATCAACACAAAATCTGGGCCAGGTGAAACGCGGTAACATTGTTGGACTGCGATTTCTTGGGCAAGCAATTGCTCAAAAGCCACCAGATGCTCACTGGCCTGATGATCGAGCGTAATTTCAACGATGGCAGTCAAACCCGCGCCCACTTTTTCTGGCGCAAGAATCGCGACCTGTCTCGCGATGATCCCAGATTTCACCAGACGATTGACGCGGCGTAAGCAGGTCGCAGGTGAGGCGTGCACCAAACTCGCTAAGTCTTGATTGCTAAGTGCGTTATCTATTTGTAGTTGTTGCAGAATACGCTTATCCAAATCATCTAAGCTCATTGGTCTGCATTCCTTCTTCGAATAAATTAAGTGAAATATTCATTCAAAATAATTAGATATTTAAAATATTTAGCTATCTTGATGTTGGTATGTAGAATTATGTCATTAATGAGAAAATTTTGAGTGAAAATTTCTTCATCTTGAGATTAGCATACTGCAATACGTCAATTCAGACGCATCTATTCTTAAACAGAGCTAAACAAAGCTCAAGCGGAGGTCTCTATGTGTGGCATCGTCGGCGCAGTAGCACAACGTAATATCACTCCTATCTTGTTAGAGGGCCTCAAACGCCTCGAATACCGCGGCTATGATTCTTGCGGCGTCGCCTTGCATGTCGATGGCAAATTGCAGCGTTCACGCAGCACTTCGCGCGTCGCCGAGTTGCAAGCGCAAGTCGAGCAAACTGGCTTAGCAGGTTTTACTGGCATTGCGCATACACGCTGGGCAACCCACGGCGCACCATCTTCCGCCAATGCGCACCCGCATTTTTCTCGTAATGGCGAGAATGCGCGTATCGCCTTGGTACACAACGGCATTATTGAAAACCACGAAGAGCTACGTGCTGAACTGATGCAAGCCGGTTATGTATTTGAAAGCCAAACCGATACCGAAGTCATCGCCCATTTGGTCGATCATTTATATAGCGGCGATTTATTTGACACCGTACAACAAGCGGTCAAACGTTTAACCGGTGCGTATGCAATTGCCGTGTTCTGCCGTGATGAGCCACATCGCGTGGTCGGCGCCCGTCAAGGTTCACCACTGATCGTCGGAATTGGCAAAGGTGAGAATTTCTTAGCATCTGATGCAATGGCCTTAGCAGGGACCACCGATCAGATTATTTATTTAGAAGAAGGCGATGTCGTTGATCTGCAATTGCAGCGCGTATGGATTGTTGATGTGAATGGCAAGCAAGTCGAACGCGAAGTGCGCACTGTGCACGCCCATACTGGCGCAGCAGAATTAGGCCCATATCGCCACTACATGCAAAAAGAAATCTTCGAACAAGCACGCGCATTAGGCGATACCTTAGATGGCATCACCAATATCATGCCCGAGCTATTTGGTGACAAGGCTTATCGCGTATTCAAAGAGATCGACAATGTCTTAATCCTCGCTTGCGGCACCAGTTACTACGCAGGCATGACTGCAAAGTACTGGATAGAATCCATCGCCAAAATTCCAGTCAATGTGGAAATCGCGAGTGAATATCGTTATCGCGACAGCGTACCCAATCCTAAGAGTTTAATCGTCACGATTTCACAAAGCGGTGAAACGGCAGATACACTCGCTGCCCTCAAACACGCACGCGAACTCGGCATGCCGCACAGCCTGACGATCTGCAATGTCGCCACCAGCGCCATGGTGCGTGAATGCGAACTCGCCTACATCACGCGCGCAGGTGTCGAGGTCGGAGTCGCTTCCACCAAAGCATTCACAACACAACTCGCTGCCTTATTTTTATTGGCGCTCACGCTAGCGCAAAGTAAAGATCGTTTAAGCGAAGTGCAAGAACAAGATCACATCAAAGACCTGCGTCACTTGCCAGTAGCGATCACCGCAGTACTCGCGCTAGAACCACAAATCATCGCTTGGGCAGACGAATTCGCTCGCAAGGAAAACGCACTTTTCTTAGGTCGCGGCCTGCATTACCCCATCGCACTCGAAGGCGCACTAAAACTCAAAGAGATTTCTTACATTCACGCAGAAGCCTATCCAGCAGGTGAACTCAAACATGGCCCACTCGCACTCGTCACCAAAGAGATGCCAGTAGTCACGGTCGCACCAAATGACACGCTAATCGAAAAGCTCAAATCGAATATGCAAGAAGTTAGGGCACGCGGCGGCGAACTCTACGTCTTCGCCGACGCCGATTCCCGCATCACACCAAGCGAAGGCGTACATGTAATCCGCCTGCCAGAGCACTACGGCATGCTGTCGCCGATTTTGCATACGGTGCCTTTGCAATTGCTCGCGTATCACACGGCATTGGCAAGGGGGACTGATGTTGATAAGCCTAGGAATTTAGCTAAGAGTGTGACGGTGGAATAAGGTCTAATGTATAGAAAACTGATTTTTCTATACATATTAAACTGGTCATGTATAATTTTTTCGGGTTCTTATATATGTAATAGCTTTGAAAGCTAAAAAAGCGCGAAATTTATATGTTACTACCGCACATTAAATTACCTCTGCCTGACATCACCCAATGGGAGACACGTGCAGTATTAAAGAAAACGGCAGAGGCGCATCGTTATCTGGCAGAGTTGAAAGGGGTGGCGGCTAGCATTCCTAATGAAGCCATCTTAATTAACACGCTGGTTTTGCAAGAAGCGAAAGACAGTTCAGAAGTAGAGAACATAGTCACCACACACGATGAACTCTACAAAGCTAATTTGTTTGAAGAGGCGGTAGTGAATCCAGCTGCTAAAGAAGTGCAGGATTACGCGTTTGCCTTAAAACAGGCCTTTACCGTTGTTCGTCAAAATAAGCTCATTCGCTTGCACGACATTTTGACCGTGCAACAAGATATCGAGCACAACAACGCTGGCTTGCGTCGCCTGCCTGGCACAGAACTCAAAAATGCTCGTACTGGTGAAGTCGTCTATACCCCGCCGCAAGACGCCAATGAAATTGCCTGCTTGATGGATAATCTGGTGCAATACCTCAATGACGATAGTCTTTGTGATGCAGATCCTCTAGTCAAAATGGCGATCATTCACCATCAATTCGAGAGCATTCATCCCTTCTACGATGGCAATGGTCGCACTGGACGCATCTTAAATATCCTATATTTGGTGGCTAAAGATTTATTGAATTTGCCTGTGCTGTATTTAAGTCGTTTTATTATTCATCACAAGGCAGCCTACTACAATGAATTGCAAGCGGTGCGTGAGACCGGAAATTGGGAGCCGTGGTTATTGTATATGCTCGATGGGATCATCGATACCGCACAAAACACCATTTCGATGATTACGCAAATGAAGGTGCTGATGACGGAAGTCAAGCACAAGATGCGCACTGAACTGCCGAAGATTTATAGCCAAGATTTGTTAAATAATTTGTTTTATCACCCATACACCAAAATTGATTTTCTGGTCGAAGAGCTAGATGTGAGTAGAATCACCGCGACCAAATATCTAGAGTTGTTGGTGGAGTGTGGCATTTTGCAAAAACAAAAAATAGGTCGCGGCAATTATTATGTTAATCAGCCACTGTGTAGTTTGTTGATGATGCATAGTTAATTTCGCCCAGAGCAGGATTGTGCTGAATACTTCTTTACTCCCAAAACATTGATTTAATACAGAGCTTGTGTAGTGTGAAATGAGCTAAATCACAAACTTAGACTTTGTGCTCTACGTCGGCGGGATATTGATCTGGATAAAGAGGCGTCGTAGTGCATAGATATCTTGCCAGGTTACAGGGTGAGTCGCACTATCAGCCCACTCGCGCGATGATAAATAACATTTGGCTCGCGTTACCGCACAACGCATCGCAGCCGAATTGATCAATGCTGTAGCCTTACGTTGGGCTTCACTTTGTTTAGCCGCAACCTACGATTGTGACAGTGGTATAGCTATTTGAATCCAATAGAATTACACCTATTTTTCCGCCGACTGCCCCTGCAATTTCTTCAACTGCCGCAAAATCCCTTGCAAAATACTATCAGCCAGATCCTGGGGAAACCACGCGGGAACCAGTCGATATGCATCTCGTACAACCCGCGGTGTCTGTACGATCAACTCCTCGATAATGCGTTCTGCGGCCTGCGCACCTAGATTGACTTGTTGTGCCATCGTTGACCAGTGTCGGCGTTGGATTCGATATATATCGTAATAATTGGTACTGCCTCGTACCGCCATCGCTAGCTTTGCGTTGCGCTGCTGGATTTTATTTTTCCCTGTACCAACGATAGGGTGTGCGGATAAAACATCGTACAAGGGAGTTGCGCGGTAACGTCCGCGTGGCAGTAGTGCGATGCTGAAATTCTTGGCGTGACCATCGGTTGCCATTAGTAGCCAGAATATGAGTTGTGTTTTGAAAAAATGGTAGCGATCAACTTCGGCGGCTTCTGAGCCGAGCAGTATTTGCATAATTCGTACTATGCCGGGGCCGCCTTCCCGCTGATATTTCTCCAATGGAGAACAGCCTACCACTTGGCACATATCTTCTTGCGGTAAGCGCGCTATCCAAGTGCCATCATCGGAGAATTTTCGGTCGAAGCGTTCAACGCCTAATACCTTTTGGTCTTCAAATTGTAGGACGGCGGTGCGTGCGATCGGTAGGCCGAACAATTCTATAATTTGAGCGCAAAGCCATTCGTTTTCTACTGAGGTTCGGAAATCCGCCTGCATGGCACCGACCAAGCCTAGTGGTAGTTTTAAGATGTGAGTCGTTGGCGTACTTCCTTGCGGGAGTAACCATTGATCCTGATGCCAAAGTAGTGCAGTCTTCTCTTGTGCGCCAGCGATTGAGAGTCGTAAATCCGGATTGGCATCGGAACGTGCCAATCCCTCCGTAGGCGTAGTGGTAGATCGCAATAACTGCGCAATCCGCTGTTCATTCAACGGTTCACCAGTGATGCTGAATAAATCGTCAGGAACTTGATCTACCGGTAGTAGCTGCGTCGCTCCCACGCAATCGCGACCAATAGCGCTGAGTAGTTCGAATGGTGATGTTCCACCTACTTGATGGCGCTGCACCAGACGCCGCCGAATTGGCTCGCTATCTGGCAAGAGATTGTCGAAGTAATTCGTCACCACCTCGCCGGAGTAGGTGGCGTTATCCGCCCGAAAAGGCATAGACAAGGATAGTGGGCGGCCTTGCTCGTGTGCCAACCATTGTTCAAAATAAGTGAACGTTGAATTGTTTGCAGTATTAGTCCACTGACCTACCGGAATGCCATTGAGCCAAACATTGAGGCTTCCTCGATTACGGGCTTTACGTGCGTTGCGACTATTTTGTGTAAGAACCATTTTTCACCATTTGGTCTTGTCGGATTGCTTGATTGGTTGCGGCCAAGTCTTGATCGATTTCTCACTATTCAACTTTGTACTATTTGGTTTGGCTTTTGGCGTCTTACTCATGTAGTCCGCAGATTTCTGCGACACGGTAGTTGGTACTTCATTACTATTTTGTGTTTGAGTTGGCTTGCTTGGGTACAGTCTCGTCTTTTCCTGAATTGCGTAGGTGTCTTTTAAATTTTTTTGATGCGCTAGTGGGGTATTGTGATCGCCGACGAATGCCTCTGTAATGAAAGCTGATGGCGAAAAACTGAGTTCAACATTTAATAGGCGCAAAATGGTATACAGGCGTTCCACACTCGTGGAGTGCAAGTTTGATTCAATTTGCGCATAGCTTTGCTGGGTTATTCCCAGCTTCTCAGCCATGGCCGCTTGTGTTAGACCCGCTCGTTTCCGAAAACCTTGGACAAGTGGTTTTAACTGGTCGATAGTTTGAAGTGAGAATTGCATAGGAAGATCCATTCTTAGGTAGATCTACAGCTTATGTCATGTATTTTAAAAAAACAAGATATAAGCTGTTAATATTATTTACAGTTTATGGGCTGTATTGTAATTGTTGTTTAAAGTGCGCCTTTAAACGATATAGTTGCGTTTGGAACTTATTTTTTAATCTCGGAAATGTCTACGAAATTAAGAGATGCTGACGCGTTGGATGGCTCTGGTCGTAGACATCGATACCTTTTTCAATTGAATGACGCTGAGAAACTGTTTCTTTATTGGACCATCACTGTGCGATAAATATCAATATTCTGCGGCGGTGATTGATGATAGTAAACGCCAGCCTTACTAACATTAAAATGATAGCTGTCGGCGGTCACTAGGATTTTGGGTGATTGATCCGCGATTTTTTGCATGAGTTGTAAACGATGAGTAGTGCGGCGTTGCCAGTACCATGCGTCGCCGTGTTTTTGGATGTTGAAGATTCTGCCGGATAGCCAGTCGATTTTTTCTGCGTTGAGTTCGGTCACTTTTCTTGGTATTTTTCCTGCGTGGAGATCTCCTGCTTGATTGATCCACAGCGTGTCTTCTTCTCGTTCAGAAAATTTCACGTACTGCCATTGGTCATTTTCTAGCGTGCTCGCTTCCGTGTCTAGGTGGTAGTAGTTGATCTGCCATTTGCCATTGACGTTGATGCTAAAGGCGATGGTTTGATTGTCTTTGAATGAGACTGAACGCATTTCTCTTTGCGGTAGTTTTACTTTGGACCACGCACCTGTGTTGGCGTCGATCAGGTGGATTTCATTCAGACTGAGTGCTAGTAATTGCTTGCCATCGGGCCTCCATTGCAGATCGATGTAATGCCTACCGTCGTTGAATTGGCTGAGTCTTTTTGCGGTATGGTTTGTGTTATTAGGTGCAGTGTTGGAGACCGCCTGCCGTAGCCAAATTTCCTCGCTACCAGTGGCCAAACTAATGAACGCTAGGGTTTGATTTTTCTCTGAAAAAGTCGCGAGCCTATCATCGACTGAGTTCGTCACTAGCTCAATTGAATCTTGCGTATCAAAGCGAAATTGGTGAATGTTTTGATTAGATTCGCCAGCAGGAAAGAGGTAATCCTTACCGTTGCTATGTCGCGTTGGCGCTCTCAAATTCAAATTTCCAGAATAAATCGGGTAGGCATTATTGCCGCGTAAATCGTAACTGAGTAATTGATTTGCCGGATGTTCACCCATCAAAATGACGCGATCGCCTTGCTGACTCCAAATGCCGCAGCAAATATAGGCATCAAGTTTGAATAGTAGTTTGAGTTGATCAGTGTCTAAATTGAGTTCATAAAAACCTTCCCATTGTTGCTTGTCGGGCGACGAGATCAATAGCTTATTTTGTGTTGGATGAAGATCAAACTGGCTATTCCCGCCGATGACGAGTTCAGGTTGCGGGAGTCGGCGCTTTTTTCCTGTTTGTAGTTGTAGTTCGAATAAAGAGTAAGGCAAATTTCGGCCTTCTGATTCGGCGTAAATGAGTCGATTTTTATCGTGCGTGAATTCTATTTTTCCATAGCTCCCTGCGGGACAATTGTGGATTAAGCGCGGTGCAGAAAATGATTTTCCTTGCACATCGCGAATGTAGTATTGGCAGGATTCTGGGGTGGTCACCAAATAAACGATTTGTGTTCCGTCATCACTCCAATCGGCGGGGCCAACCGAAGTGGTTTTTGCAGCGCCATGGTCGAACACGAAAACATTTTCATCTGGCAAATTTTTTATCTTCAAGATCATTTTATTTTCGATTACTTCGACATAACTTAACATGGTGCCATCGGGCGATAAGTTGGGAAGTACATCCGCGCCTGCGTCGCGCGTGACGGCGATGGATTTGGTACTTGCAGTCGGCTGTAATATTTGATTCTTTTGAAGGAAATGATTCAGTCCAATCAAGCTAACGATCAAAAATGCACTTACTGCGAGCCATATCAATTTGTCTGGTGATTTCTTTGATGCGGAAGACTCGATCGATATTGCTTCAGTATCATTGCTCGGCACCTTCTTGTTCTCAGGATCGCTATCGCCAAGTTCAAGGGTTTCAGTTGCTGGAATTTCTTTTTCGACGGCGCGCACTTGCGCAATAAATTTATAGCCCTTCTTAGGAAAGGTCGCGATAAAACGTGGGCTTTTGGCATCGTCATCAAAATGCCTACGCAATTTGGTGACCACTTTATTCACGGCGCTATCCGTCACAACCCGGCCAAGCCAAACCGAATTGATTAGCTCATCTCGACTAACAATACTGTCTGGATGTTGGCAAAAATAACTGAGCAATTCGACTGCCATCGGTTCAAGCTGTTGCACTTGCTCTTTGCTGCTCAGGGTTTGTTGTTGATCGCAAAAAAGGAATTGTTCGATTTGCCAGCGCATGAATTTTGGAGTGAAGATGTTATTAGTTAGAAAAATATCACGTTCAGTGTGTTTTGTGAGCTAGTCACATAGGCGGAATTGGCGAAAAACCGCCTAAGTCATCAAAAGTCATGAAAAGTAATGTTGTCGTCACGACATTTCTGTGGTGTTTTTTTATGCTCCTTCAATTCATTCAACATGGAGTCAAGCTATGAGACAAATAAAGCCATCCGCGATCATGGTATTCATCGTGCTAATTTTGCAAGCGCTGATTATTGAATATGCCTGGTCTAGCGAAACCTATCAAAAGCCCGCTAGCCTAGTCGGAGTCAAAATGGAGCAAAGGGCGGATGCACTGCAATTATTGCAATCAGATCTGTTTCGACAAGAATTAAATGATTTGGTAAAGCGCGCGAAGCTAAGCTCTGATGATGCGAGCAGAGATGACGACAAAATTGCCATCGCTTCCTTCTTAGGCGATTTTCATCAGACGCATGCGCTCATCGCTAAACAAAAAAATCCCTTGGGCTATTTTCACTACTCAAGTGATGCGTGGCTAAGGCAAGCATCGTCCGATCCGAATCAGATCGATGCACAAACACTTTTGAAGTTCATGACGACCAAGCTTGGTGCATATTCGAACGAGGATTTATACAAAGTTAGCTATTGCCTAGGTTGGTCGCTAGAGATTGGGCAAGACTTTATGTTGCGCTTGTTTAAACAGCTCCAGTCTAGTGCGGCAATTGAGAAGAGTGACATCGTTAAGCTCGTGACCAACTACCAGCTTTACAAAGTCTACGAGCGAATTCTTGGAACGGGAAATCAAGTTCTCACCGCAGAAAATGATAGACGCTATGTGATTGAACCAAACGTGCTTATCAAGACAAAATCCGGTGTGAGTTTATCCGCAGTGGTCGTTAGACCAAAACAAGATGCTATCAAGCGTCCTGCTGCTTTTCAGTTTTCTATTTATGCCGATGAAGCGTGGCACATCAAAACGGCAATCCATGCCGCAGCGCACGGTTATGTGGGCGTGATTGCCAACACACGCGGCAAGCGCTTAAGTCCAGATGAAATCATTCCATGGGAAAAAGAAGGTGAAGATGCAACGCAAGTCATGGATTGGATCACCCACCAAGCGTGGAGCGATGGTCGTGTCGCAATGTATGGCGGCAGCTATGCGGGATTCGTTCAATGGGCCGCTGCCAAATACATGCATCCGGCATTAAAAACCATCGTGCCTTATGCCGCCGCCAATCCGATGACCGGGCTTCCTATAGAGAACAATATTTTTATCACCCCTAATTATCAATGGGCGTTTCATGTGACAAACAACAAGACCATGGACCATTCTGTCTATGCAGATAGAAAGTATTGGGATGATGTGTTTGAAAATTTGTATAAAAGTGGCCGCGCTTTCCGAGATATCGACAAAGTTGAAGGGACACCGAATCCATGGTTCCAAAAATGGCTCAAGCATCCAGACTATGACAGCTATTACCAACAAATGCTGCCCTACAAAAACGACTACAAAAAGATCAATATCCCTGTGCTATCGATTACTGGCTATTTCGATGGAGGACAAATTTCAGCCATCGATTTTTTGAAGCAGCACTACCAATATAATCCAAAAGCGAATCACACTTTGCTGATCGGTCCGTATAACCATGGCACCGCGCAAGGTGTGCCATATTCGCACCATAGTAATTATCAACTCGATCCAGTCGCTTTAGAAAAAGACACAGAAGAACTGACCTTCCAATGGTTTGACTATGTGCTATTCAATAAATCACGTCCCGCACTATTAAAAGACAAAGTCAATTATCAACTGATGGGCAGTAACACGTGGCAGCATCATCCACCATTGCAAAAGTTAAACCAAGAGGCGCAGACTTTTTATCTTGGTATGACACAAGATCAGGACGGTTATTATCGACTGACATCGAGTAAACCAAGTATGCTGAGTTTTGTAGCGCAAACCGTGGATTTGGCTGACCGCAGCACCACAAATAACGACGCGGGTATGTGGCCTTTGATTCACAAGCAACTACCAAAAAGTAACGGTCTTGTGTTTATTACTGAACCGTTCACAGAAACGATGCAACTTGCAGGAAGTATCACTGGTCATTTTTCTATCGCCATCAATAAACGTGATGTCGACATAGGTTACAACTTTTACGCAATCTCACCGGAAGGTGAGGTAGTTTTTCTTAACTACTATATTGGCCGCGCCAGCTATGCGCATGACATGTCGGTGCGCAAGTTACTGACCCCCGGAAAGAAAACACAAGTACCAATTGTGAATGCGCGAATGACAGCAAAATTACTGCCACCCGGCAGCCGACTTGTGCTCGTGCTGGACGTGAACAAAAACAGTAACGCTCAGGTCAATATGGGAACAGGCAAAGACGTCAGCGATGAAACCAGTGCAGATGGTAAAGAGCCTTTAGAAATTAAATGGTTCTCGGATAGTAAACTGGTGATTCCGCTTAAACCTTGGCGCTTGAAATAGTGACGTAGTTCACGGCAACGATAGCAAAAGCTAGTCGTAGTAAGTGATGAAATTTTATGACATTTTAGATTGCGCGGTTTTTCCCTTCCCCTTGAAGTGGAAGGCTGGGATGGGGATGGGTTTCTGTCATTTACTTTTTAGATCTCATCCACAAAACCCAACGAAACCCATCCCCACCCTAGCCCTCCTCTTGAAGGGGGAGGGAATTTATCGCTCAAATTACGCTCGCGTCAAACTTTGAGCTTGCTACCTTAATTGAGTTGCATTCACACGTAGCAAGAGATTTGAAAGGCTTGGAACTTTCTTGATGAAGATTTAAGAATATGTTAACGTCGGCTTCTTTTACTTTAAAACAATTTGGAAATCATGAGCAGCATTGGTCTTATTTTTCGCGAAGATCGCGAGCTTTCTGCCCTACCTGAGGATTGGATTCCCGAATCACTCGGCTCCCGTCTGTCAGTCGCTCAAGCGCTTGAAGAATGTTTGACTCTCGCAAAAAAGCCACTGAGTCTTTCGCTTCGTCTTGAAGGAAAAGAAGAAAGCGAAGAGCCTCGAACCATTTCGGTTTCTGGCGTCTGGGGTGAAAACGAATTGGCGCTAATAAAGTCCGTTTGTGAAAGGTTGAGTGCCCGTTTCGATGATGCAGAGTCTGGGGAATTTGTGGAAATATAATTTCTAACCTTTCGTATATGGACTCCCCCGAAAGTACAAGAAATTAATCAATAGTTTTGGCGCGAGGAATAAGCCTGCAGTCGTATATCCGGCATCTAATTTGGAATCTATTTTGTTCCGTGCCGACATGGAATCTGCGTCATCATTGCGCCACTCGCTAGTTGAAGAAACATCGGGCAGGCGTGAAGCTGCCGGAAGCGCAGTTTGAACATGATCGGCGTTCAATGATCTGGTTGCGTTGCCTTGTGCCATGATGGGTGATTAATCTCTACGCAAAGGCTGGTGGGAAATCATTCTTTCAATTCTTAATTGGTGAATTAAGCTGGCATTGCATACGAAGTCCTTTCTAATTTTTTATTCATGCGTTGTACGGTTCCATAGTCTTCACCATCACGCAGCGTGGCGTAACAAATGCGGGCCAGTTTGTTGGCTAGTGCGCAGGCCGCTTTGTTGTGGTTAGTTCGACCTTGCACTTTCAGTGCCCAGCTTCGTAGATCGTCTAAGTGTCGCCCCGCACTAAAGCTGACGCTAGCCGCTCGCAAAACGGAGCGTGCCCCGTGCGTTAAAAGCATACGAAGATAGCGATCACCGCGTTTGGAAATGTGTCCTAGGTATCGCGTGTTACCAGATGAGTACTCTTTCGGCGTCAGTCCGAACCAGCTCGCGAAATGACGAGCATCTTTGAAGTGAGCAACGCTTCCACTTGTGGCAGCAACCATCGCGGTCGCCGTTAATAAGCCGATGCCCGGTATTGAAAGTAGGGTTGTGCATGCTGCACTTTGCTTCGCGAGCTGGGTCAGTTCTTTTTCTAATTGGGTGACTCGTGCTTCAAGTAAATGGATTTCTTCGATCAGCAACTTCATTGTTCCGCGTATCAGATGAGGAACAGAAGTATTTGGATCGGCTAGAACGCGTGAGATTTGTTCTATGCCGTTGGGACTTCCAGTCGCAACGGAAATACCAAATTCACGACAGAAACCGCGCAGTGCATTGATGCGTGAGGTGCGCGTTCCCATCCACAGTGAACGTGTGCGATGCAAACCTTGCAAAGCTTGTTGCTCAATCGATTTAATCTTAACAGGGCGAATATCGGCACAACGCGCAGCTTCTAACAACGCACATGCATCGGCGGCATCGGTTTTATTGCGTTTTACATAAGCTCTAATGTATGCTGCGGGAAGTAACTTGACTTCGATACCGAGAGCATTAAGAGACCGAGCCCAATGATGAGCAGAGCCACAAGCTTCCATAATGACCAGCGAAACGTTGCGATTAGTGAACCATCGTTCGAATTGTGCACGAGTCAATCGGTGTTGCTCGATTACTCGCCATTGTGTGTCGGCGACCGCAAGTTGAAAAACAGATTTGGCCAAATCAACGGCCACAGTAGTAGTATTCATAGTGGACTCCTTACGTTGAAATCTGATCCCCATCCCCAATGTGAACCAGTGCGCTTAATATCGCGTAAAAAGACGGGGGAGTCCATCCCATCAGTCAAGCGGGACGCTACGCCCCCTTACCTTCAACGTTGACAGTGTGAACGTTCAGCCTCACATGAAAATCACCTACGATCAAACTTATCAAGCACCACTAACCGATATCGGCGCGGAACTAGTACGAATGATCAAAGACCGCGACTACCATTCGATCGCAGAACGTTTTGCCTATGCATTGGCTTACGATAGGCCGATTGTAGAAGCGATCACTGCTGACATCGATTTTTGTCTTGTCGGAGAACAGCGTTCCGCGATCATCTGCCAAGCTAGTGAAGCGCGCATCCTTGTGAACTATTTTAAGCAAGAAAATAGTTCTAATCTTTTCGGGTTGGTGGAATGTTTTATGCCACTCAGCCAAGATACAGGCGAGTTATTAGCGACACTAATTGTTACCATCAGCGACCAGGAATATCATGTGTGTCTCGAAGATATTGCATATATAGCCCAATAAGAATTTTCTGGAATCGTCGCAATTTTCTTCACTGCTTTTTTCACTTGTATGCATCCCAAGTTGTGCCTATGTTGGAAATTCGATGAAAATGAATCCTCCCGAACAAGACGTAGAAGACAGAACCCCAATTTGGGATTGTATGCAGGATTTGTATATGGATACCGATGTCACGCTGTCCTACAACTTCATTGCCCAAAAATGTGCTGATTCTAAATACAGTATCGAGGAGTTGGAGAGGATATTATTTAATGAAGTCTTGCCGGCCCTTAGATTCAATATGTTCGATTTGCCTGCACCAGAGTGGGCAGGCTTTCCAATCGATTGGGTGGTCAAGCGAGTTCTTTCTAAGCATCGATTTGGCAAAAGAAAACCTTGGATTTTACGTAGCTATACCCAGATTCACTGGCATGAAGTTAGGCAATTGATTCAGGAAACTCGACAGAGAAATGCAGAAAAATAGCAGTCGCGAATCGCTTGAGGTAACACTTACACACCATAACCCAAAATTGCACACTGAAAATTCAGTACAGCTTTGTTATGATGGCCGCGACGTAATTCAAATAAAGGGTAAAACATGTTCTCATGGCGTTGGCTGCTCGCGGCAGTGATTGTATTTGGTGGTTGGCATCAGTATCAACAGCGTGCGCAGAAACCGATTTCGCATGCTAGTGGCGTTTTGGTGCAACGTGAGCCAGTGCAAACGATGCTTGATCGTGGTGATAGTTGGCAGAAGGGGGATTACACGATCAAGGCACTTGCAGATTTTGATATTGAAGCGCGTATCTTGGCGAAGGAGTTGTATAGTTCTGGTCGCGAGGCGGATTTGTCGCCCGTGGATTTGGCATTGGGTTGGGGAGCGATGTCGGATTCTGAAGTTTTGTCGGCATTAACAATCTCTCAGCGTAATCGTTTTTATTTTTATCGCTGGGAAGATCAACCGCCACGTCCTCCCGCTGAAATTGCCAGTCATAGCGCCAATATGCACATGATTCCAGCTAACTCGCAAATCGAGAAAACCTTGAAGGAATTGCGTCCAGGACAAATTATTCATTTACGCGGGAAATTGGTCGCTGTGAGTGCACCCGATGGCTGGCGTTGGCAATCGTCGTTGACGCGTGAGGATACCGGTGCGGGGGCTTGCGAATTGATACACGTCGAAAGTGTGGAAGTGAAGTAAGCGGCTTTGATTGTGATGATTATTGAGAAGATCGCAAACAGGCTATTTTTTACCGAGCTTTTCTTTCTTTTGTAAGAACACTTTGATCTCTTTATCCGAGCGACGGATGTGCAGCGATAGCCAGTCGCGCAACACGGTTGATAATTGTGATGGAACGGTGATACTGCCGGTTTCGTATTTTGTTTGTAGCTCATTGAGTTTGTTGACAAACTGTTGATGGCCTTGTTTGTGTCGCTCTAGATTTGGGAAGTGCAGCGAAGCCATAATGTGTTCTTCACGCTCAAGATGATCTTTGGTGTAGTTGATCAATTCGTGTATGATTGTTTCGATGACTTCGTGGCCGCGGCCAGCGCTGGTTGCCGTGTGTAGTTCATTAACCAAGCGCACTAGATTTTTATGATCGTCGTCAATCGGACCACGATCAATTTCCATGTCGTCGGCCCATTCAAAATATGCCATGTGCTTCTCCTGATTGTTTGCTATTTACTTTGTATTGTTTTTTGTAGTGCGTGCTCTTGGTAATTGAGCGCAACTCAAATTCCAATCAAAGCTGGCATTTCTGTTTCGTTTGAGCGTACCGTTATCGCTCGTTTTGCTGCAATGCTAGAAGTTGGCATAGGTATTTTGAATACGCTGACCGCTTGCACTAGTAGGCTCGCTTGGTGATCGAGCTCTTGCGTCGCAGCGGCAGCTTCTTCTACCAAAGCCGCATTTTGTTGTGTGACGGTATCCATCTGTCCAACTGCTTGATTCACTTGTTCGATGCCAGTGGTTTGCTCACGGCTGGCAGTGGTGATCTCACCCATCAAATCGGCGACGCGGCGCACATGTACGACGATTTCATCCATCGTGCTGCCTGCTTGTTCTACCAATCGGCAACCATCGCTAACATTGCTGACCGAATCGGTAATTAGCGTTTTGATTTCTTTGGCTGCCGCGGCAGAGCGGCCAGCGAGTGAGCGAACTTCTGAAGCAACAACCGCAAAGCCTCGACCTTGTTCACCAGCACGTGCGGCTTCTACCGCCGCGTTTAGTGCCAAGATATTGGTTTGAAATGCGATGCCATCGATGACGCCGATAATGTCGGCAATTTTTTTTGATGATAAATTAATCACTTCCATGGTGTGCACAACTTCGCTAACGACAGCACCGCCTTTAGCTGCGACTTGCGCGGCGGATTCGGCGAGTCGATTGGCATGTACACCCGATTCAAAATTATGTTTCACAGTCGATGCTAATTCTTCCATCGACGCTGCTGTTTCTTCGAGTGCGCTCGCTTGTTGTTCGGTGCGTGATGAAAGCTCCATATTGCCATCCGCAATTTCGTGCGAGGCTGTCGCCATCAATTCGGTGCCGTTACGCACATGATGCACAATCGTGATCAGGCTAGTGTTCATCTCTTGCATCGATTGTAGTAGTTGACCACATTCATCTTTGCTATTCACTTCGCCCACGCTAGTCAAATCGCCAGCAGCCACGGTGCGCGCAATATGCACTGCTTCGCTCAGTGGACGCGTAATCGAACGCGCGATGAACCACGCTAATCCCATGCCAAGCAATGATCCCGTTAGCATCAACCCGATTAATAAAAAACTAGCGGCTTGAATCCGGTGACGTACTTCTTGACTGCTATCTATCACGATTTGTTTTTGTAGTTTTGTCAGTGCGACGATAGGTTCTTGTAATGCGTCTAAAGCGGGTAGAGTTTCTCGATTCATCGTGAGCGTTGCACCCGCGCGGTCACCAGCATCAATTTGACGTGCAACTTTTGAGAATGAAGCAACATAGGCGATACGTCGCTCGGTTAAACTCGCTAAGTGAGCTTTGCCTTCTGGTAGATAAATTAATTGCTTGAGCGTGTCGAGCGCATCGCTAATAATTTTTTTATTATTTTCAATCGATTGTTTGATGGCTTGAACTTGCTTCGGATCTTCTGCAATTAAGAGTTCCATCGTGTTGCGCGCATTGGCTCGTGTGGTCGCATTGATGATATTGGCGGATTCTGCTTTCACCCAATCTTTTTCAATGATGCGCGTATTGACGGCATCGACTTCGGTAAATCGTAGCCAAGCGATGCTGCCCATGCCTAGCATCATTACTATTAGAATGCCAAAACCAATAGCGAGGCGTAAGCTTATTTTTAAATCGGAAAACTGTGACATAACGTGACTCCTGATTGGGAGGATGCTAGTGCAGCATCGAATTGGGTTGATTATCAACCTTGACCAAATCAAGTCTAGTCACGCCATCATGGTGTAGTAATACCTCAAAAGAACTAGATACTCGTTTTGTTGGAACTAGAGCTTTCTATTTGTTGAAAAAATGAAAGCTTCAATTGGCAAGTGCATTGAGAAAGCGTATTAAGAGAGCTCAGTGCTAAGGCTACGTGCGAAAGCCATATGCTGTTGGACACGACTATTGCTTGGAAGTAGCAATGATGTTGGCACGATGTTTCGTAATTGCGAGTGTGACGATGGCATTCAGTCCATCCGCTTGATTGGCGTCAAGTGCGGTAACCAAGGTTTGTCGCATTGCAGGAGTCCAAAACTTTTTCAAATGAGTGGCGATACCGTCTAAGGCTTCTTCCCGATCAGGGAAGCTTTCAAAAAAAGTGCCGATTTGATTCGCCATTTTGATGAGTTTGTCGAGAGTGTTCATGTTGTCGTGAAGTATAAACGTTGAAGATGGCAATAGACGCTAAAGTCTTGGCCTCTGGTGAAGCCGAGCAAACATAAACCAGCTTGTTGCGCGATATCGATGGCTAAGCTGGTCACGCCGGAAATCGCAGCGAGTAAAGGAATGCCTGCGTTGGCAGTTTTTTGTACCATCTCGTAGCTGGCGCGGCTAGTAACGCAGACAAAGCCTTGTGGCATGGCGATGCTTTGTCGTAGGCAAGCACCGATGACTTTGTCGAGCGCATTGTGTCTGCCGATATCTTCGCGAATGACGGCAATTGTTCCATCTGCATGGCACCACGCAGCGGCGTGACTGCTGCCTGTCGCTTCTAATAAATTTTGTTGCGTGCGCATCGCACTGCATGCGCTTGAAATCGCTGGTGCGGAAAAACGCATTTCGGATTGAATCGCCGCTGGTTGGCGTATCGCTTGCTCCAGACTTTCAACGCCACATAAACCGCAACCAGTGCGACCCGCCAGTTGACGCTTCTTGTCTTTGAGTCGAGCGAAGCAAACGCTGGCAATCGTGATGTCCAGTGTATAGCCTTGCGCTTCTTGCTTTGCTTCGCAATCATAGATTTGCGTAGCGTGGTCGATGATGCCCTCTGAATAAGCGAAGCCGTAGGCGAAATCGTGCAAATCACTTGGGCTCGCCATCATCACTGCAAAGGCAATGCCATTAAACACAAAAGCGACCGCAACTTCTTGCGCGATTTGGTCTTGCGCTTGTTGCAGTCGACCATCGCGCAAACGCATCACTGGCTGCGCTCGTGTATCTTGGGTCTGCACTTCTAAATCACTGATCGACATACTTGCATTCATCGTGTTCAAGTTGTTGATTGCGTCGTTGATGGCTGCTTTTTTTCAGGCCAGGCAACCTGTGCCAGCGCCAATTGTTCAGCATCAAACTCTTGTTGCGCTTGCTGCCATGCAGATTGTTCCATGCTTGGCTTGGCGGGCATGACTTGCACCGCGGTCACTTTGTACTCAGGACAGTTAGTCGCCCAGTCCGAATTGTCGGTGGTGATCACATTCGCCCCGGATTCAGGGAAATGGAAAGTGGTGTACACCACGCCCGGTTGCATAGTTTGTGTCACAAAGGCACGCAATACCGTATCACCGGCGCGACTTTCGATTTTGACCCACGCATCGTGTTGTATGCCACGTTCTTCTGCATCATGCGGATGAATGTGCAAACGGTCTTCGTGATGCCATTGGCTGTTCTCTGTACGACGGGTTTGCGCACCGACATTGTATTGCGACAGAATGCGTCCGGTGGTTAACAAGAGTGGGAATTTGCGTGTGACTTTTTCATCGGTGGCGACATATTGTGTGATGATAAATCGTCCTTTACCGCGCACAAATTGATCGACATGCATAATCGCGGTGCCAGTCTCTGCTGTGGTTTCATTGCATGGCCATTGCACGCTGCCATGTTGATCAATCTTTTCGTAACTCACGCCACGGAAACTCGGTGTCAGTGCGGCGATTTCTGCCATGATCTCGCTGGGGTGTTGATACTGCATAGGATATCCCAGCGCATTCGCCAGTTTCATCGTCACTTCCCAATCAGCATAACCAGCCTTGGCCGGCATCACTTTGCGCACGCGTGAGATACGACGTTCTGCATTGGTAAAGGTACCGTCTTTTTCGAGGAAAGAAGACCCCGGCAAAAACACGTGTGCGTATTTTGCGGTCTCATTCAAAAAGATATCTTGTACCACCAAACATTCCATCGCCATCAATGCGGCGGTGACGTGCTGGGTATTGGGATCGGATTGAACGATATCTTCGCCTTCGCAATACAGACCTTTGAATTCGCCTGCATGCGCAGCGTCGAGCATATTCGGGATGCGTAAACCCGGTTCTGGATTGAGTGTGACACCCCATGCGGCTTCGAATTGTGAACGCACCGTGCTATCAGAAATATGTCGATAGCCTGGCAATTCATGCGGGAAAGAACCCATGTCGCAAGCACCTTGCACATTGTTTTGACCACGCAAAGGATTGACGCCGACACCTTCACGACCGACGTTACCCGTTGCCATTGCCAGATTGGCGATACCCATCACCATGGTTGAGCCTTGCGCGTGTTCGGTTACGCCTAAGCCATAGTAAATCGCCGCGTTGCCGCCCGTTGCGTACAAGCGTGCAGCAGCACGGATGTGTGCTGCAGGAACGCCTGTGACAGACTCCATCGCTTCAGGTGAGTTATCAGCACGCGCCACAAATGCGCTCCATTCACGCCATGATTTGTCGTCGCAACGTTGTTGTACATAGTCTTGCGCGACTAATCCTTCAGTCACGATCACATGCGCTAGCGCACTGATGATGGCGACATTGGTGCCAGGTTTGAGTTGTAAGTGATAATCCGCTTTGACATGAGGTCCATCGACCAAGTCAATTTGGCGCGGATCAATCACGATCAATTTTGCACCTTGGCGTAGACGTTTTTTCATACGCGAGGCAAACACCGGATGCGCATCGCTTGGATTGGCACCGATCACCATAATCACATCGGCATGTTCGACGGATTTAAAAGTTTGTGTTCCTGCCGATGTGCCCAATGTTTGACCGAGCCCATAGCCAGTTGGCGAATGGCAAACGCGCGCGCAAGTATCGACATTATTATTACCAAAAGCTGCGCGCACTAATTTTTGTACGAGATAGGTTTCTTCATTGGTGCAGCGTGATGAGGTGATGCCGCCGATAGCGTCTTTGCCGTACTTGGCTTGTATGCGTTTAAATTCGGAAGCGGCATAATTGATCGCCTCGTCCCAACTCACTTCGCACCATGCATCATGAATACTCTTGCGTATCATTGGTTTGGTGACGCGATCTTTGTGGGTTGCGTAGCCCCAAGCAAAGCGTCCTTTGATGCAAGAGTGTCCTTCATTCGCTTTGCCATCTTTCCACGGCACCATGCGTACCACTTGGTTGCCTTTCATCTCTGCTTTAAAACCACAACCCACACCGCAATACGCGCAAGTGGTGATCTTGCTGTGCTCGGCTTGACCCAGCATGATCACGGTTTTTTCTTGCAAAGTCGCGGTAGGACAAGCTTCGACACAAGCACCACAACTCACACATTCTGATTCCATGAATGGCTGATCTTGGCCCGGTGAAACGCGTGCTTCAAATCCACGGCCGCTAATGGTTAAAGCAAACGTGCCTTGGGTTTCTTCGCAAGCCCGTACGCAACGATTACAAACGATGCACTTGGATGGATCGTAAGTGAAGTAGGGATTCGATTCATCTTTTTTGCTATCGAGATGATGCTTGCCGCCGCTAGTTTTACCATCGCCCGCACCAACACCGTAGCGCACTTCGCGCAATCCCGTGACGCCGGCCATGTCTTGCAATTCGCAATTGCCATTGGCAGCGCAGGTCAGGCAATCTAAAGGATGATCGGAGATGTATAGCTCCATCACGCCTTTGCGTAATTCTTGCAATTGCGGGCTTTGCGTTTTGACTTTCATGCCCGCTTCCGCAGGTGTAGTGCAGGAGGCAGGAAAACCTTTGCGTCCTTCAATCTCGACTAAACATAAGCGGCAAGAGCCAAATGGTTCTAAGCTATCGGTGGCGCACAGTTTAGGAACTTGCACACCAGCCTCCATCGCCGCGCGCATCAAGGAAGTACCTGCTGGTACGGTGACGATTTCACCGTCGATTTCTAAGCTAACGGTTTGTTCAGATTCGCGACGAGGTGTGCCGAAATCAGTATCTTTTAAATGAGAAAGCATCTTGTTCTCCTAGGCCTTGGATAGATCCGAAGCCGGATTTGCCGCTGTCAGACCAAAGTCTTGCGGATAATAATTGAGTGCAGAAATCACCGGATTGGGCGTCATACTGCCGAGTGCGCACAGCGAGCCGTACTGCATGGTGTGGCACAAATCGCGTAAGAGTTTTTCTTGCGCGGGTTTGAGTGAAGAATCAGCATTAGCTTGCACCAAACGTTCTATCACTTCGACTCCACGCGTGGAACCGATGCGGCAAGGTGTACATTTGCCACAAGATTCAATCGCACAAAATTCCATCGCATAACGCGCCAATTTAGATAAATCAGCGGTGTCGTCATGCACCACTATGCCGCCATGCCCTAGCGTTGCGCCAACCGCAGCATAGGCTTCGTAATCGAAGGGCAGATCCCAATATTGTTCTGGCACATAGCTACCAAGTGGGCCACCAACTTGCACCGCTTTGATAGGACGTCCACTGGCGCTACCACCACCAAAATCAAACAGCAATTCACGTAGAGTCACGCCAAAGGCTTTTTCGATTAAGCCACCGTAGCGGATATTGCCCGTGAGTTGAATCGGTAAGGTGCCAGTCGAACGACCTAAGCCCATGTTTTTGTAATAAGCCGCACCACGTTCAAGTATGCGCGGCACCGAGGCAAAGCTGATGACATTATTAATCACCGTCGGCGCGCCAAATAAACCTTGCATTGCAGGGATAGGTGGCTTGGCACGCACCACACCACGCTTGCCTTCAATGCTCTCTAGCATGGCAGTCTCTTCACCGCACACATACGATCCCGCTGCCTTGCGTACTTGCAAGTGAAAGCTATACGACGAGCCAACGATGCGATCGCCTAAGTAGCCCGCCTTTGTGGCGTTTGCAATCGCTGCTTGCATGACTTCAATCGCACGTGGATATTCAGAACGAATGTAGATGTATCCTTGCGTTGCACCTGTCGCGATAGCGGCGATGGTCATGCCTTCTATCAGCATGTAGGGATCGCCTTCCATCGTCATGCGGTCGGAATAGGTTCCCGAATCACCTTCATCAGCATTACAGACAATGTATTTTTGTGGCGCTTGCGCTGCTGCTACGGTTTTCCATTTAATCCCCGTTGGGAAAGCTGCACCACCACGACCACGCAGGCCAGAATCCAGCACTTCTTGTACGACCTCGGTAGGTGACATGCTCAAGCAGCGGCGTAAACCTGCAAAACCTTGATGCGCTTCGTAATCGCTGAGTGATAGCGGATCAATCACACCCATACGTGCAAAACACACGCGTTCTTGTTTCTGTAAATACGGAATCGCTTCGGTTAAACCGAGACTTAAAGTATGCGCGCCGCCACGTAAAAAATTAGCGTCGAATAAAACACTCACATCCTCTACTTGAACCGGACCGTACGCGATTCGTCCAGTAGTGGTTTCAGTAGCGGTTTCAACTTCCACCAAAGGTTCCAACCAAAACATACCGCGTGAGCCATTGCGAATTAAGTCGATCTCGATACCACGCTGTTGCGCTTGCGCGAGTATTGCCTGAGCAACCTCATCCGCACCCAAGGCAATAGCTGCGCTGTCGGCAGGCACATAAATACGAATACTCATTTCGTATTCTCCTTTGCTGGTTCTGCTGATGACGCGCTGCTAGTTTGCGTATCCTGATGACGTTTAAGCAGTTGATCAAAACGCGCCGCATTCACGCGTGCATACGGACGTTCATTCACACTGATTGCTGGTGCGGTTGAACAAAGTCCTAGGCAATACACGGGTTCTAAAGTAATCGCGCTGTCGTTACCTTGGCTACTAGCACGTTGGCAAGCATGTTGCCACAAAGCTTCTGCACCCATGGATTGACAAGCCTCGGCACGACAAACTTGAACGATAGTTTGTGTCGGTTGCTCTTGTCGAAAGTGGTGATAAAACGTGATCACGCCATGTACTTCTGCGCGCGACAAATTTAGCGCTTTAGCGATGATGGGTGTTGCGTCGGCGGGAATAAAACCGAGGCGATCTTGAATCGCATGAAGAATCGGCAGCAAGCCGCTTTGATGAAACTGTTCAGTCTTGTGTTCGAGAATCGCGTTTTGAACCGTCTCTTGTTGATGGTCGCTTAACATGGGCTATCCGCATCTTGGTTGGGGAATTGAGGGAATGTCTTTGCATCCTCTTTCGTATGCCATCATTGTGATAGAAAAAGCGACAATTTTCCAATTGAATTTGGATATAGGTGTTTCGTCCTTGATCTGCAGCGAAAAGTGGGGGAAATGTCCCCTCTCCCGCAAGCGGGAGAGGGCTAGGGTGAGGGCAGTTCAGATTGACGAAATGCATTTCGATGCCGCGTTCGATATTGAAAGCGTATGCAGGTAACGTGTTTTCTCGCTTATCAACCTCCCTCACCCCAACCCTCTCCCGCTTACGGGAGAGGGAGTAATATCAGAATCCGACTTGTGAAGCACTTTCAATCACCAAGCTTTTCATCAGGTCGCAAAGTCAAAACACGCACGCCATCTTTAGTCACCGCCACCGTGTGTTCAAACTGTGCCGACCATTTGCCATCCAGCGTCACCACCGACCAACCATCATCCTCAGTATCGACCGCGGCTTTACCTTGGTTAATCATCGGTTCTATCGTAAACACCATACCTTCGCGTAGCGTTAATCCAGTGCGTGGTTTACCCCAATGCAAAACCTCGGGTGCTTCATGCATTTCGCGTCCAATGCCATGCCCGCAATATTCACGCACCACGGTATAACCATGTTTGCGCGCATGGCTTTCAATCGCAAAACCAATATCGCCCAAACGCGCACCAGGCCGCACCGCCTTAATGCCTTTCCATAAGGCTTCGTAGGTCACTTGTACCAAACGCTTGGCTGCTGGCGCGACCTCACCGACTAAATAGGTCTTGCTAGAATCGGCAATAAAACCATGCTTCTCCAAGGTGACATCAAAATTCACGATATCGCCATTTTGCAAAATCTCGGTAGGCGAGGGCACACCGTGGCAAACCACATGATTGCGCGAAGAATTCAAGGCATAGGCATAACCATACTGCCCCTTACTCGCTGGTCGCGCTTGCAAATCCTGCGTGATGTAATGATCGACGATATCGTTGACCTGCATGGTTGACATGCCGATCAGATCAAGGTGATCCAAATGCGTAAATACCTGCGCTAATAATTTACCCGCCTCCGCCATCAAAGCGATTTCTTCAGGCTGTTTAATGATAGTGCTACTCATGCGCTCACCACCCGCAAAGCCTGCGTCTCCACCCCTGCGGCACGCATTTCCTCCGCCATGATTTGATGAAAACTCAAAGTCGGATGCATCTCACACAGCATCCCCACCTTAATCCAATACGCCGCCTGCGCATTAATCGAACGACAAGACACCGCACTCGCCTTACGCATTTGATCGTGTAACTCTTCATCGATATTGACAATGCCCATGAAATTTCCTTGATATGGTATGAATATGAATCGTATGTGAAGTATATAGTCTTGACTTGCTGTTGTGCAAGCAACTCATTGTTGATTCAGTTGCGGTGGATTCGCTCTGTTGCACAAAATGAGCACGCCTCTTTTGTCGATTCTGTTATACCGCGAAGTGAGTAGACATTATCAAGCTATGTAAAGCTGGATAAGGACTTTGAGCGGCTCGAAACTTTGTTGATCAAATTTTAAGGATGTGTTAACTTCGGTTTCTTTCGCTTTAAAACAAGTTAGATTTCACGAATCGGCCCCATGAGAAAAACACTAATCTTCGGCAATGGGTTAGGAATGGCTCTTAATCAACACCACTTCTACCTTCCCAATGCCCTACAGCACATTTGGGATGGCGATGTCCTTGACCCCGCTCATAAGCAGTTAATCTCTGCTTGTTTGCCACATCAGTTAGGAAATTGCCCGCAAGGTGAAGATGATCTGGACAAACTTCACGTCGCTATTTCTTCGTGTGAATATTTAAGCGCAATACCACAAATAAACGACCTGCACTGGCTGTCGCAATATGGCTGGGACTTTCCGAGCGTATGTCGATCATTCATTACGCAAGTAGCTACGGCTTTATATGATTTTGATAATCCGTTGCCTGAAGAATTTGGCACTCCACTCGTTGAATTTGTTAGAGCCACAAAAAGCCACGTTGCAACATTGAACTATGACAAGCTTTTGTACGAATTGTTTATTGACAACAACTTAGTAAGCGGGTTCAATGGCTCTCTCGTTGATGGCATTACCAATGCAGGATTCAACAGCGCACACCTTGAAAGAAAATGGGGGAATAATTTTGGATACTATTTACACCTACATGGATCGCCACTCTTCAAAAATAGAAATGGCGTAATAAGGAAGCTATCTAGGTTTGAACTAAACCCATTACTGCCCGAACCAAGCTCCCATATTGTACTAACCCATATTCGTCACAAACCAGCAGTCATTTCTTCATCAGAAATTTTAAGTTCATACTGGCAGCATCTCTATTTTTCACTTTCTGAATCCTCCGAGGCCGTCTTGTTTGGGTATTCTGGCTTAGATAAGCACCTCAATGAGCTGCTTTCGATATTTTCGCAAAGGCTTCAATTCAAAGTTGTGGAGTGGGCGGGTTCTGGAAACTATCAACAACGAGAAGTATTTTGGAATGGTGCTCTTAGGCAGAGCGTTAATTTAACTCATCTCGAAAGCATTCTGAATTTCGAGCAATGGTAATAGCTTCGACGCGAAGAAATCTAACGAGTAAGGTTAGATCGTGACGCGAAGCGGCCACGATCTGAACCGTTTGTTGGACGAGCCCGATTTATTTGCGTGTGTTTGGGGATGGCTTATGCAAATAGCTTTTGCCTGTTCGCACTGT
>NZ_JBHLXJ010000013.1:0-334401 GCF_042432465.1 Affinundibacterium danionis
ATTGGTTATTCTTAACATGTTGCAGGTTTGTTTTTTTAGTCGGCAAACCGAGGTTAACACTCGTAAACCAATGCCTGCAACATCCCACAGCTTAGTCAAGCAAATTATTCCGGACACCAGTGCGCCTACGCGGGAATGACGATACATAGCGTAGGTCATCGCAAAAAGGGGCATGTTATCTACAAGCTCTCATTTTTTCCATTAGCCGTTGATGATCGTTGTTTTTGACTTTGTTTTTGAAGTGGCTTTTGACTTTGACTTACCACCGTTTGAGACGATGTAATTTGTGCCTCACAGAAAATGGATAAGAAAGTGTTGTTGTCTGAGGTGTAGCAGGGAATTCGAGGCGCATGCGCCTCGCCTGCGGAACGGTGTTCGCTTGCAAGCGAACATTCCTAAGAACAGTTTCAACACTTTCCCATTTTTTGTGATGCACAAATTATGCTGAAGCGCAGCGTAAGCACCCGCAGGGCGAGTCTACGGTCGCCTTTTTTGGAATACCTTTTTTGGCGAAACAAAAAAGGTATTTGGCTGTCGGGCCACACCCGACCTGTAAACGTCAAAAATGCGTAATCGCAATTTCAATTCGGAAATTTAAAAAACTAAATACTGGTGCAATCTGACTATTCTCACAGCACCCCAAGCACCCTCATCCCCAACCCAGCATTTCCCCCCCCGCCGCTCGCGGGCAAAGGGAGCTTCGTAACTTGATTTTTTTTACCAATATGCTGAATGGAGATACGACGCCTAGTTTCTTCTAGTACGATATACCATATTGCCAGCCTATCCTCTTCAATACAAAAACCATATGCACTTAATTCGCCAAATCAACTTCATGGATATCCTCATGTTATTTTGGGCGGTACTGCCATTTTTGGGGTTATCACTTTTATCGATGCCAGCCATACAAAGCCTACTCAATTTTCTTCTGTTCGATATCCTCTATGTCGTACTCGTGGCGAGCTGCTTAGGTTTTCCACTGGCATCATTCCTCTATTTCTATTGGCGTGGCAAACCAACTTCAGTTAACACTGAAATTCGGTAAGCTACCCGAGACAGGTTGATTTCATCAAGCAAATCAAACAAAAACATCCACTTGTGTCCCAATAATCGCACTCATCAAGCCCCAACTACGCTCTAGTTCGCGTTGTTCCGCCAGACTCATGGGTGGCGTAACTTCTTTAGTTTCTGATACGGTCACTGGTTCTGCAGCAGCCCTGAGATCGGATCGTGTCTCGGCACTTACAGTCGCAGCTTCGCCGCGTTGTTTAATTTGCTGATAGGCTTGCAAGCCTGACTGGCTTGCAGGTAGCGCTGAATTCAGCGACAGACTCAGCGACATATTGACTCCTGAAAACATCTACGGCGTCTAGTGTAAGCCTCGCTTGCGTATTTTTAAGATGGGAATAAGTGGGAAAAAAGTCAGGAGTTCTATGCTTGCTTTGTGTCTTACTTCGCTTTCTATTTCAACGAACTGTTGTAGCAACAAACGCAGGCAAAAAAAATAGTGAGGTAAGAACCTCACTACTTTTCATAAAACTTTTTTAACTATGCAGTTTTGTTTAAGCGTCTAATTCGGTTTGTTGCACGATAATACGCGATACCAAACCGTATTCTTTCGCTTCCACAGCGCTCATCCAGTAATCGCGTTCGATATCGGTAGTGACTTTTTCTAGAGTCTGACCGGATTCTTTAGCGATCAAAGCGGCGATACGTTCGCGGATTTTGACGATTTCACGCGCTTGAATTGCGATATCAGTTGCTTGTCCACCAGCGCCACCGCTAGGTTGATGAATCAAGAAACGCGTATTGGGCAAGCATACACGGCGTTCTTTAGGGACGGCTAAGAATACGTTCACTGCTGCGCTTCCTACCCAACCCGTTCCGACCACGCGTACAGGCGCATCGATAAAGCGAATAATGTCATGTATCACATCGCCGGATTCCACATGGCCACCAGGAGACGATACCAACAAGGTGATAGGGTCTTTTGATTCCGCAGATAAAGCGATTAGACGCTTACTGACATCGGCGGCTAATTTATCGTTAATCGTGCCAAATACCAAAACGGTACGAGATTTAAAGGCTTTTTCTTCTAAAAATGGGCTACGTGCTTCGTTATTGTTTTCTTTTTCTTCGGACATAATAAACTTCCAATTAGGTTATGTTGGGTTGCGCTTCATTCCACTGCCATGCATTCAATTGCGCGTCCTGCTTTCAATATTCGCCTATGAGCAGATATGAGCAAACACCAGCGAATATCACAGAACGCACATGCTACTCGATTTTTTCATTTTTGACTTAGTCATTAGATGATTAATTAGTAATTAGGTGCTTATCTAAAAATGCAATACGTCACCAAAGATGCATCTCCAGCGTTCACATAACAATAGAGACGTGCCGTATAGAAAAGCTGAGTTTGAGCTACACTGATTCCTATTTAGTTACTTGAATGCGTTTGAAAGAATTACCATGCAAATCCTCTCTCGTATTGACTGTGGCGATCTCCTGCTTTCCGTAATGAACCTCGGCAAAATAGCGCATACTCACTATCGTTCGCTATTAACGTGCGTGTTTATCAGCTTGTTTGCAATACCGCCCAGCTTCGCCCAACAGATAGAGGCAATCAGCGCACCAAACCAAGTCGAATCCGCATTAAGGAATGAACAGGCGTTACCGATCGATAGCCAGCTATACCGTGTTGAAATGCTAGACTGGTTAGACCCAGGGCGGCAACGAGCCGTACCGGCAAAGTTGTATTTGCCGACTCTAAGCCTTACCTCACAAAAACTACCCTTGGTCATTTTCTCTCACGGTTTGGGTGGTTCGCGTGAGGGCTACAGCTATCTCGGCAAATATCTGGCCAGCCACGGTTATGCCAGTTTGCATCTACAACATGTCGGTAGTGATAGAAGTTTATGGACCGGCAGTCGTTTCACCCTTTTGTTTCGGCTGGCAGGTGCAGCGAACGATGCCGAAGCCATTGCACGAGCCCGCGATGTGAGCTTTGCTCTGGATCAAATTCTGGGGAGTGATCTAGGCGTGCAATTCGATACCGATCAGATTTTTGTAGCGGGTCATTCGTTCGGCGCTAACACCGCGATGCTTGTCGCTGGCGCCAGCGTCATGAATGGCGAACAAGAGATACATTTGCAGGATAAAAGAATCAAGGCTGCGATACTGATTTCTGCACCACCATTTTATGGCAAGGGCAATGTGAAAAAAATTCTGGCCGATATTGCGATTCCTAGCTTACACATCACATCCACTCAAGACGACATTAATATCCCCGGCTATGGTTCCGGCGTCGAAGACAGGATCAAAGTATTTAATGCCATGTCCGTGCAAACTCAAGCTGAAAAAAATCTCTTAGTATTTAAAGATGGTTCGCACAGTATTTTTACCGATAGAATGAATACGGGTGGTGAAGAACTCAACCCTAAAGTCAAACTAGCGACGCGCAGTGCGATACGAGTTTTTTTAGATCATCTGCGCGCTAAAAGTGAATTGAATCTAAAAAACTGGCAACAAGATTACGCGGCACTACTCGCACAATTTGAAATCAATACAAAGTAAAAAATACAAAATAAGAATATGACTCTACACATACGCCGCGCCACCATCGACGATGCCGAAGCCATCAGCACCTTAGTACATAGCGTTGCGCATTATTTCACCGTACATGCTGACGGCCGTGGTGCCGAAGAATTTTTTAAATCAATTACCCCAGATGCCGTACGCAGCTATTTAGCATCGGATCAATATGTGTATTGGGTAGGCTGCCTTGAACAACAGCAAGGGCAAATGCCAGCACTAGCGCCAACGCTAGCAACAGCGCCAGATCACATTATTGCCGCGATTGCCTTACGCGATAATAGCCATCTATACCATCTCTTTGTCACCAGCGATCAACAATCGAAAGGCTATGCCAAGCAACTGTGGGAGGAACTGCAGTTGCACGCTACGCAAAGAGGCAACCCCGGTAACTTCACCGTCAATGCCTCACTCTTCGCCGAAAAGATGTACCGGAAATGGGGTTTTACGCCGACCACAGAAGTTCAAGAGATGCACGGTTTGCGATTTATTCCTATGCAGAAGAACATCACTAGCAACGCAACTTGAGGACAAACAAACTAAGATGCGCAATTGCGTTTATGATCAATATCTCAATTGGTTCTCACTCCTACTATATTCAACATGTCGCTTCTCTTACCTGATTTCCGCAAAATGCTAGGCCTACTAATTCGTTCTGGGCTAGGAGTGGGATTGCTGATCTCGGTAGCGCAGGCACAAGTCTTAACCCAAGTGAATAAAGACCTGGGCCATGGCTTTCATTCTCAAGAATCCAAGCAAATTAATGTGCCCGGTCGTTGGCACAGCAACCAGAGTTTCAAATTTCTGTATTTTGAAAAGCGTCATTTGTGTCAATGCAGTGAATTTAGTATCGCACCAAGTGGTCAGGTGGCGCTCTTTCAGGATGCATCGACCAAAGTCATCAGTAGCTTTAATGTGGCGAAAAATAGTGTCACGCCCTACGTAAAACTACCCGCAGGAAAATTACAAAATGTGGTTTGGCTGGCACAAGAAAAACAAGTAGAACTACAATTGCTAACGCCCATCAATGGCGTAGAAACGAGCATTAAAAAACGCCTGCATTTAAAGAAATAGGTATTTTTTACATAGGAAATCGGCATGAAAACTTTAGGCTTAATTGGTGGCATGAGTTGGGAATCAACGATTCCTTATTATCGCGAAATCAATCAAACCGTGAAGCAAGAATTAGGTGGCTTGCACTCGGCGAAGATCATTGTTTTTAGCGTCGATTTTCATGAAATTGAAGCCTTACAACGCAGCGGTGATTGGGATAGCGCCGGAAAGATTTTAGCGAATGCGGCGCAAGCATTGGAACGCGCCGGTGCCGACATACTGGTGCTATGCACCAACACCATGCACAAAGTCGCGCCAGCAATTGAAGCTGCCGTCAGCATTCCCCTATTTCACATCGCCGATCCCACCGCAGAAGAAATCAAAGCGCAGGGCTATCAACGCATCGCATTATTAGGTACACGCTTCACGATGGAACAAGCCTTCTATAAAGACCGACTGCAACACATGCATGGTCTCGATGTCATCACCCCCGATGAAGCAGATCGTCATATCGTACATAAGATTATTTACGATGAACTATGTCTAGGCAGTATTCAAGAAAGCTCACGCCAAGAATACCAACGCGTCATCGCAAACTTAATTAAAAACGGCGCACAAGCCATCATCCTAGGTTGCACCGAAATCTCTTTGTTAATCAATCAAAGCCACGCCAGCGTACCGCTATTCGACACGACAGCACTGCATGCACGTAAGGCGGCGCTGTGGGCTTTGAAATAGGCGCCCGATGACCCGCTTAATACTGTTACCTGGCATGGATGGAACAGGCGATTGCTTCGCGCCGTTCCTTGAACAATTGGATTCAAGTATTCCGAGAACTATAATTACTTACGATACTCAGCACCCTTGTGATTATGCTGAGTTAGAAATGCAGGTAAGAAATCAGTTACCAAAAGACGAGCTATTCGTGATTCTTGGAGAGTCTTTTTCGGGGCCAATTGCTATCGCTATTGCGGCACATCCGCCTGCAAATCTGATCGCTGCAATTTTTGTTTGCACTTTCGCACGCAGCCCTCTGCCTTTGTTTAAAGGTATGCAAACAATAATTTCTAAATTACCGCTGAAACTAGCTCCATTTTTTACAATCCAATATTTCATACTAGGAAAATATTCAAGCAAGCCACTTAGAAATATGCTGGCCCAAGCTATTTCAAAAGTAAGCAATAGCGTTTTCCGGGTTCGTGCAAACGCTGCGCTCAATGTTGATTATTCGGATCTAGCGAGACAAATTCAATTGCCATGCTTGTCCATAGTCGCTAGCGAAGATCTACTGATATCAAAAGCAACCTCTGAACATTTAGCGCTATGCATTAAAGAGATTGAAGTAGAGAAAATAAGAGCACCGCACTTTGTTTTACAAGTGGCGCCTCAATTAGCTGCGCAAGCAGTACAAAAATTTCTAAAAAAATGCAGCCTAAATTCGAAGCATTAGACAGCTAACCAAACAACAAGCTAGGCTATCATAAGGAAACATCATGAACAAACCCAGACAACCCGCTATTTTCGTCGGTCACGGCAGTCCTATGAATGCCTTGGAAGACAATCAATTTACTCGCAATTGGGCGCAGCTTGGTCGTGAATTTACTCAGGCCGACAACAAGCCCAACGCGATACTGATGATTTCTGCGCATTGGATGAGTCATGGAGTGAAAGTCACGGCCATGACGCAACCTAAAACGATTCATGATTTTGGCGGTTTTCCACCGGCCTTATTCGCCATGCAGTATCCAGCACCTGGTAGCCCAGAACTAGCCCAGCGCATCGTGCAAGTCTTAGCGCCGCTACCTGTTAAACAAGATCAGGAGTGGGGACTAGATCATGGCACTTGGTCGGTGTTGGTAAAGATGTTTCCTGATGCAGATATTCCTGTTGTTCAGTTGAGCTTAGATTTGAATGAAAATGAAGCGTTTCATTTTGAACTAGGCCAACGTCTCGCCAGCTTGCGTGAAGAAGGTGTGATGATCATGGCCAGCGGTAATGTAGTTCACAATTTGCGCCGCTTAGATCCTCGCATCGCTAGCTTCGATTGGGCGGAGCGTTTTAATAGCAAAATTCGCGACGCCATCATTGCCGGCGAACGCACTGGCGACTTTAGCCAAGTAATTCATTATCATCAGCTCGGCAGTGATGCTCAACTCTCGGTGCCGACCAGTGAACATTATCTGCCTTTGTTATACATACTCGGTGCAAAACTTCCTGAAGATAAAATACGAATCGAAAGTGATGAAATGGTGATGGGCGCGATTAGTATGATGTCGGTGATATTGAATTAAGGCTTGCGTTCTCTTGAGGTGGTGCGGTGTGCACCACCCTTGCAATCAATGAATAGAATTAAATGAGCCAGCGCAGGAGTAATGCCGTTCAGTTAGGCGGGAACGACCATTCATCTCATTGAGCATAACTGAACACCGTTACCAGCGCAGTTGGCTTTTTGAACTTCATCACAAAATCGTTTATGCTCTGTAACATCTATATTCTTGTTGGATACTAAGCCCAATAAATAAGTAGTAGCAAATCAGCCCTAGTCTCAACGCCTATTCCCAAAGACCGCCCGTATGAATTGTCGATTATTGCTTCGTGCCCTCACCTGCTCTGGATTCAGCCTAGCCTTGCTGTTTCATCCTGCCCAAGCACAGGAAAAAAACGATGAGGACAGTATCAGCAATAAACCAACCTCGTCCGCTGCGCAAAAATTGTATAGCGCCGCCAAAAACGATCTCTTGCAAATTCGCGTGTTAGTCAAAAATGGACGCACACAATCTTCGGTAGGCTCGGGCTTCATGGTAGGTCAAACTGATCTGGTGGTGACCAATTACCACGTAGTCTCGCAAATCGCGCTGGAGCCAGAGGTCTATGTCGGTGAGTTTGTCGATACCAATGACCAACGCGGCACGGTGGAATTATTAGCGGTAGATGTCTTGCATGATTTAGCCGTCGTTCGCATCAGTCGCCGTGGTACTGGTTTCTTTCAAATCCCAGACGACAGTGCGCAATTACCTAAATTAAATCAAGGTCAATATTTGTACTCCTTAGGCAATCCTTTGGATTTGGGTTTTGCGATCTCTGAAGGCGCTTACAATGGAGTCATAGGTCGCGCTTTTTATGATCAGTTTTTATTCACGGGCTCGATCAACTCTGGCATGAGTGGCGGCCCCAATATCACGCCGTCTGGCGCCTTAGCAGGCGTGAACGTTGCCAAACGCACGGATGGTGAACTAGTTAGCTTCCTAGTACCAGCGCGCTTCGTGGTGGAGTTGCTCAACAAAGTAAAACTACAAAAATCTCCTCCTAGTAGTTTTAATGAAGAAGTCGGTCGGCAATTGATCGTGCATCAAAGCCTGATGCTGGACAAATTACTCGAACACCCGTTGAACAAAAAAGAACTCGGCCCCTATCTGGTGCCAGTGCGCGAATCAGAACAAATGCGTTGCTGGGGTAGCTCTAACACCAAGGAGCAGGCAACTTTTACCGAGGACAAAATTAGCTGCAATATGGAGTCGGCTATTTATGTCTCGGGTAAATTACAAACAGGTCATGTCGCGATTACTCATAGCTTCTCTAAAAGTAAAAGCCTAGACGCCTTGCGCTTTTCAATCGCTATGAGCGACAAATTTAAAAATCAAATTTATCCCGGAAATAAGCAAAGTAATTTGACGGGTCCTGCCTGCACGGAAGAATTTATCAAGAATGATCGACTCTCCATGCGCGCTGTTATTTGTGCCCGAGCCTATCGTAAATTTGCCGGCATCTATGACTTCCGTCTTATCACTTACAGCATGGATCAAGATAAAGAAGTATTACAAAGTGTCTTAAGCGCCAAAGGTGTTTCCTACGACAATGGGATGCGCCTGACTCGTCAATTTTTACAAACGATGGGCAGAAAATCAAACAGCATCGCTAAAAACACTACGGCTACAACCATGCCTGCGGATGCTTCCAATGGGAGCAAAAAATGAGCGCTGAATATTTTCTAGAAATTTTGTCGCGCAACGGCGAAGTTGAAGGTCGCCAGAAGTTTGATAGCTTGCCAATCCGCCTAGGTCGCGCCTATGACAATGACTACATTCTGGAAGACCCGCACACAGCGGCGCACCATGCACAGATAGAATTGAACGAGCAAGATCATTTGCAAATTCGCGATCTCGGCAGCAAAAATGGCATCACTTATCAAAATCGCCGTCATCACACGCTAGAACTCGATGGCAATCGCGTTTTACGCTTAGGCCAAACCTTAATCCGAGTGCGTGATCGCGACTTTGTAGTCGAACCTGAAATAGTCGATGTCAATAATTATCGCTGGGAAGGCTGGCGCCCTGCACTCGCTGCTTTCTTGCTGATTATTTTTCAGTCAGCATTCACCAAATGGATCTCGCAATCCGAAGCATTTAGCTTTACCGTTTATACACAATATACGATAGGCATGCTGCTCTCTGCCTTAGTTTGGAGTGGGCTGTGGGCCGGTGCGAATCGCTTATTTGCAGCGCATCCACGTTTTGGAAGACATCTGTTTATCGCGGCAAGCGGCTTTCTCGCGATGCAAATATGCGTCATCATTGCCACGCTCGCGGGCTTTATTTTCTCTTGGGAAGTCTTACCGCGCTATCGCAGCCACACACAAATATTGTGCTTGGGCTTTATGATTTATTTTCATCTGATCACCATCAGCGCAAAGGCTTCGCGTCGTAAATTATGGGCGGTCATGTTCTGTGCGGCACTGGCCTCAGGTACGATGTTAATGTCAAAGTACAAGAATACCGGCAGCTTCAGTGACGATCTATATATGGGCGATTTGTTTTCACCTAATTTACGGCTAAGTAAAGACATTAGTGTTGATGAATTCAGCAAAGACGCGGAGCTACTGAAAGAAAAACTCGATAAAGAAAGATTAGAGTCTTTAGCAGAAGCTGAAGACGATGACGATTGATTTTTGAAACTAGTGCGATCCAGGCTAATGGACGCCCGTTAGTAGAAAGCGACCTATGATACTGTACGAAGTCAGTGTGGCAATCAGTGCCGATTTAAGTGAACCAT
The DNA here is from genome assembly GCF_042432465.1 of Affinundibacterium danionis. NCBI lineage: Bacteria > Pseudomonadati > Pseudomonadota > Betaproteobacteria > Burkholderiales > Oxalobacteraceae > Affinundibacterium > Affinundibacterium danionis. The sequence goes on from NZ_JBHLXJ010000013.1 coordinate 9,697, forward strand.
TTGAACGTTATATGCGTGAAAAACATATCCCAGAAATTTGGGCAACGCAATGCTTCGAAAAAATCCGGTTCGACAAAGTCAATCCTACACAATATCGCACCTGCTATCAGGCCAGTAATGCAGCGAACTATGAGCGTTATCTAAACGAATTTGCCACCGCCATGCGCGCTGATTTTATGGAACATTTTCCCGAAGACTGCATACCTTCTCGTCAGGTGTACGAGGCACTGCAAACTTGGGGTTAGCGATACGTGGCAAAGACAAAGTCGTGCAGTCGTTATTCCAGATGTCTCAAGTAATACAAAACCCTCAATCAATTCCATTGATATGAATCATCGACCACTACGCACTGTACTTCTTTGTCTATTAGCGACAGCCATTCCAGCTAGCATTCTCCATGCCCAAGAAGGCCATGACAAGCTTGCCGCCCCTAGCATAAAACTCAAAACAACTAGACTCAAAAAGCTCAGAGAGACGGAAGCCTATTTACTAGAAATGAAATCCTTAACTGATGCCGAGTTAAAAGGACGAAGCCGTGAGTTTAAAGTAGCAGGCGCATTCCTACATTTAGGAAATTCACTGTCTCTTATAGGCGATCAAGAAGCGGCCATTGAGGCGATCAACTCACAAATTCAACTCTCACATGAGATGGAGAAGAAGCAAGGATTAGCGCCCTCTTTGCCTTATGAAATGGGTGATGAGACATTGGTATCAGGCGCAGAATCAGAAAATATTCTAGTGCTCGACGCAATCAGCGAAATAGTCAAACAGGCTAAAAACCGGCAGATTATTATGCTCAACGAGGCGCATCACCTGCCTATGCATCGGGCATTTGCAATGAAATTGGCAAAAGAATTGAAGCGTATCGGGTTCACCTATTTAGCCTGTGAGGCATTCTCTCCTTGGGATGAAAAACCTCTTGCAAAGAAATATGTTAGCGATGCTATGGGTCTCTACACCCTTGAACCCATGTTTGCTAATTTTATTAATAGTGCGATTGAGGATGATTGGAAATTGATCAGTTACGAAGCGCCGACAGCCACTCGCGAATTGGATATGGCAAAAAACTTAATGGAGAAGATTTTTAAGAAGGACCCAAATGCAAAAGTATTCGTCTATGCAGGTTATGGCCACATATACAAACATCCAGAGGCAAATAGCAAACCTAAGCATGCGATGATGGCGGCACAACTCAAGATGCTGTCCGGTATTGATCCATTCGTTATCGAGCAGACCCAAATGAGTCCCATCTTTCAGTCTAAGCAGCAACAAGATATGTATAAGAAGGTGCAAAGCCGTTTCAAGATTACAAAACCATCAGTTTTAGCGACTAAGTCCGGCCATTATGTACGCTTAGGTATTCAGCAGAAAGTGGTTGATATGCAGATCGTTTATCCCCATTATCGCTTGGATAAAGTCACTCATCGTGAGGCATGGTTGGAATCAATCGCAGAATTCAAACCCAAAGACATTCCCATCAATTTACTGCCTAAAAATGGTGTGCGCTTAATTTACGCTTATCGACAAGATGATCCTTTGGATGCTACACCGATTGATCTCGTTTTAGTGGACGTAAAGAAGCCACTACCGAAACTCATGCTTCCCGCAGGACAATTCCGCTTCGCTACAGAAGACTAATCTTTCTAGCTGACTGAGGTTTGCTTTTGATTTGACGCTGCGCGTATCCAGAATAGATACGTCGCGTCGCAATCATTATTTCCCAATACAAAAGCGCGAGAAAATCACGCCTAACAAGTCATCGGAAGTAAATTCTCCGGTGATGCTATTTAAACGGTCTTGGGTTAAGCGCAGCTCTTCGGCGAATAGATCTAGTGATTGATCGTTTTGTGCAGCATAGGCAGCCGCTAGTTCCAAATGTTCATGCGCATGTTTAAGCGCGATCAACTGACGCTCGCGCGCCAAGTACAAAGATTCTCCGGTTTGCTGCCAACCCGCGATACGCAGTAATTCTTGGCGCAGTAAATCCATGCCCAAATGTTCTTGCGCGGACAAATACACTTGGGTTAGATCGCCAACGGTGTCCACACTAGCGTGATGTCCTGAAATATCAATCTTAGTCCACACACAGATCACGGGAACACCGTCTGGAAAGCGCTCGGCAATTTCTTCATCGGCGCGTGTAGGACCACGACTCGCGTCTAGCAAATGCAAAATCACGTCGGCTTTTTGCACTTCGTTCCAAGTACGTTCTATGCCTATACGTTCAACAGCATCGATCTTATCGACGACTTCACCAAACTCTGGCTCATCGTGGTCATGACGAATGCCCGCGGTATCGATAATGTTTAGAGGGATTCCTTCAATATGTATAGTCTCGGTGACCTTATCGCGCGTGGTGCCCGCGATTGGCGTCACGATAGCGATGTCATCACCCGCTAAAGCATTCAACAAAGAAGATTTACCGACATTCGGCTGTCCCGCTAATACGACGTTCAAACCCTCGCGCAATAAGGCGCCTTGTGCAGCTTGCTCAAATACGGCGCGTAGGGATTTTTGAATTTCACTGAGTTGGCCGCGCGCGTCAGACTTTTCAAGGAAATCAATTTCTTCTTCAGGAAAATCTAAAGTGGCTTCCACCAGCATACGTAAATGCACGACTTTCTCAACCAGCGCATGAATCACTTTAGAAAACGCACCCGACATCGATTGCGAAGCCGATTTGGCGGCAGCTTCCGTCGAGGCTTCGATCAAGTCGGCCACGGCTTCAGCTTGTGCCAGATCGAGTTTGTCGTTCATGAAGGCACGTTGGGTAAATTCACCAGGTTCGGCTAAACGTAAACCCTGATCTTTACCTGCTTCCAGACAACGCGCTAACAACATTTGCATTACCACCGGACCACCATGGCCTTGTAATTCGAGTACGTCTTCACCCGTGTACGAATGCGGCGCTTTGAAAGCCAGCGCTAAACCCTGATCAATCACCGTGCCATCAGCTTGTGTGAAATCGAGGTAAGTGGCATGACGCGGTTTTAATACCGTCGCTCCAAATAGTTGGCGGGTGATTGCACCAAGATCTTTACCAGAAATTCGCACAACGCCTATCCCGCCTCGTCCTGGTGCGGTAGCGATGGCAACGATGGGAGTGCTGTCATAGGTATGTGTCATGAGGAAATTCTAACCTTGCGATAGAGAAATCTGTTGAAAATCTGCAGCTTTACATCATGCCATTTGTATCGTAAACACGACATGATATGCAGCAAAAAACGTGGTTTCCATTAACAAAAAAGCCCATGAACCATGGGCTTTTTTGAATCAATTTTGACTCAACTAGTGAATCAACTACTAAATATTTTCATGCCATCTTATCGATGTTCAGGTGGGACGATCTTGTTATTGATGACCCATTGCTGGCCAATAGACAAGACGTTATTCACTACCCAGTACAAGACCAAACCTGATGGGAAGAAGAAGAACATGATGGAGAACAGCAAAGGCATGAACAACATCATTTTCGCTTGCACTGGATCAGCTGGTGCTGGGCTCAATTTAGTCGTGATATACATAGAGATCGCATACAAAATCGGCAAGACTAAGTAAGGATCAGGTTTTGACAAGTCAGTAATCCATGCCATCCACGGCGCGCCGCGCATTTCCACAGACGCTTGCAAGACCCAATACAAAGACAAGAAGATAGGCATTTGGATCAAGATAGGCAAACAACCACCGAGCGGATTGATTTTCTCGGTTTTGTAGAGCTCCATCATTGCTACATTTAACTTCTGCGGTTCGTTTTTGTATTTCTCTTTCAAAGCCGTCATTTTTGGCGTCACAACTTTCATCTTCGCCATACTGCGATAGCCGGCAGCCGACAAAGGGAACAAGGCTAACTTAATCGCAATCGTGAATACCACAATGGTCCAACCCCAATTGCCCAAGACTTTATGGATCAATTCCATAATCCAGAACATGGGCTTAGCGATCATCGCGAAGTACCAGTAATCTTTGACCAATTCCATACCTGGTGCGACTTTTTCCAAGATCGCTGATTCTTGCGGACCAGAATACAAACGCGCATTGGAAGTGACACTCGCACCTGCCGCCACGCTACCCAAAGGAATCACGGAACTGATGGAGTAGATATTTTCACGTACACGTTCAGTGCGGATTTCGCGCTGTACTTTGTCTTCGGGAATGAAAGCGGATACGAAGAAATGTTCAATCATCGATACCCAACCTGTATCGGCTTTGGTTTCATGATCAGGTTTAGCGTCAGGCTTGCCATGACGCTTCTCGATATCTTCAAAACTCAACTTTTGGAAATGCTTTGCTTCTGTGTATACCGCTGGTGCATAAAATTCTGTTTGGCCTGAGAACATGCCGCCTGATGTTGGCTTAGTGCCATCATGAATGAGTTGCAAATACAAAGAAGGTGTAATCGGGGCGGCAGTCGTATTCGCGACAGTGTGTTTGACATCAATAACGTAGCTGCCTTTTTTGAAAGTCAAAGTTTTGGTCAACTTCACACCAGCTTGCTCGGACTCCATGACCAAATTCAATTCATTAGCACCGTCCAAAGAACGTGGGCCAGGCAAAACGACGAAACCAGATTTGTGATTAGGGAAATTACCGCCTAACAAACCGGTTTGTGCGGCATAAGTACGGGCTGGCACGGCCACTTGCTTACTGCCCTTGAAGAATCCAAAGAATCCAGTTTCTTCGGTGCGAGTCTGACCACCATGATTGTCGAACAAGACCACATTTTTCTTGGGATCATGACTATCTGGATACTTTAACAATTCCAAACGCTTAATCTCGCCACCAATCGTATCAATGTCGGCTTTGATTAAATCGGTAGTGATGGTAATTGTTTCACTTCTGATCACAGGTGCAAATATTGCAGCCGTATCTGTCGCCGCTGGATTAGCTGCCGCAGCGCTCGCTGATGCTGCGTTTGCGGTGGCAGAAGCACTTGCGCTCTTAGCCTGCTGTGCAGTCGTTGCAGGGAAAAACATGGATTGTTTTCCGTTATGACGCATCCAGTTATCCCACAGGAGTAATAGAGACATCGAGAAAATAACCCAGAGGACGGTACGCTTTATATCCATTTTATCCACTTGTGTATGTGTTATGTAGGTGTTAAAGATCGGGAAAACTAACTATTTTGACTGAGGCTTGATGTGGGGGCACTTGCTGATTTTTCATCCCCATCGAGCGCAGATTCTATTTCTGACTTGGGAGGAACTAAATCAATCCCGCCCGGATGCCAGGGATGGCATTTGCAAAGTCGCTTGCCCGCCATCAACGAGCCTTTGGCTGCACCATATTCACGAATTGCTTCCATCGCGTACTCTGAACAGCTAGGATAAAAACGGCAATTTTGGCCCAACATCGGACTAATCGCCAGCTTGTATCCACGCAAGATCAGCAGCAGCAAGGGTTTCATGAGGAAGACTCGGGAACAGAGATCACTGGCGCGACAGGAATGCGCGTTGTAGCCCGTTGCGAAACGAACAGGCGTAAAACTTCGTCCCGCAAAGCACGCTTTAATTGCGCGTTAGTGGCAGGACCAGCTTTGCTATTGACGGGCTTAGATAAGCGCACAATGCAATCCACATTCATCAGGTCAGACTGTCGGAAAATCTCGCGTGTGACACGCTTGATCATATTGCGCGTCGCAGCGCGCGGTGCGAAACGTTTTGCTGCCACCACGCCAAGGCGGGCATGCGGCAAAGCATTAGAGCGCGCATATAATACAAAATGCGCCGTTTTTTGCACAGGGCGTAAACGAAAAGCGGATGAAAATTCATCCGCTTTAAGAATTCGTCGCTCCCGCGCAAAATCACCGCCGGACAACTGGTTTTGAGCTAGGTCAGGAATGGCAGCCAAATTAGTCACAATAATTTTTAAACCTATTGAATCAACTAATTGACGATGTATCCGACTAGTCGCTCGGTATTCAAGAAATTCAATTATAGGGAGATAGTGCAAGGCGTTTCCCGCAGCAATTGCTAAGCTCTAAAGCAAAGTATTGCGAGGACAAACAACGCGGCAATATCCCCTAGAATCGGATTTATTGTATGCCGATTAAGCTGCTAGGCGCTTACGGCCTTTAGCACGACGTGCGTTCAAAACTGCGCGGCCACCGCGTGTTGCCATACGTGCGCGGAAACCGTGAGTGCGCTTACGACGAACTACGGAAGGTTGATAAGTACGTTTCATGTTGATCTCACTATTTGAGCAAAAAATAAATCGGAATTACGGGTAATAGTGCATTGCGCCGTTGCCTTGATGTGGCTCTGTTATGGAAGAGCACCAAATAAACAATAGCAACACGCTATTCACACGATTACTGCCCCAAAACCGCTGCTCATGCTTAGTTTCATCTTGTAACTTCGCTCTAGGCACCAACAAACTATCAAGATAGCGTCAATGCAATAAGAAGGCACATCTAACAAAACAGGGTAGGGAACCCGTAATTAGACACCATTTTCAAGTCAACTGTCAATTCATTTGACCGTTTTTCTTCGCTTTCTGGAAGTGTTAATCAAAAGAAATTTCACCTCGCCTGTGGATAACTCTAGCCGCGAAGGGTAGAATAGCGGTGTCTGAAGTATTGCCTCACGTAATCAAAAAAACACTATTTATCTTCTTGACAGGTATCCGTCAAAAGCGCCTGATTTTATACAAAGTTAGACCGATGACGCGATGTGCTCCGCTATAATTTGCCACTGATTGATGTCAAATGATGCACAAGAAATAAATCGATTTTGTCGAGGCTATTTTCAATTAAAAGTAGAGCCACTCACCCCATAAGGTGATGGTTTTGAAAAGAACAAAAACTTAAGCATTAAGTAAACAGTAAAGCGATTCATGGAAAATTTCTGGCAAGCCTGCTCTTCACAACTCGAACAGGAACTCACGCCTCAGCAATTTAGTGCTTGGATTAAGCCGTTGACGATGGTTGACTTTGAAGAAGGTCATCTGCGCATAGGCGCGCCTAATCGCTTTAAATTAGATTGGGTCAAAGCCCAGTTCGCCAGCCGCATCGCCGAATTTGCAGCGCAATTTTGGGATGACACGGTTGATGTTGAATTCATCATTGACCCACGCGCGGGCAAGAAACCGATTTCAACCACAACTCCGCCCGCCAACTCAGGTCAAGGCAATGGCGCCGATCATGGTCAACGTACTTCTCAGGCAGCACAAGCTGATGGCATCCCTAACGAACCGCCACCGGAAACCGCACCGCGTCGTGACAATGCGCGGATTAATTTTGATTTGACTTTCGATAGCTTCGTTACTGGTAAAGCCAATCAATTAGCGCGTGCAGCAGCGATACAAGTCGCGAATAATCCCGGCGTGTCGTATAACCCGCTATTTTTATACGGTGGTGTTGGACTCGGTAAAACGCATTTGATTCACGCGATTGGTAATCAAATCTTGCACGACAAACCGAATGCCAAAATCCGCTATATCCACGCCGAACAATATGTGCGCGACGTGGTGACCGCGTATCAGCGCAAAGGCTTTGACGAATTTAAACGCTATTACCATTCACTCGATTTATTGCTGATCGACGATATTCAATTCTTTGGCGGCAAGAGCCGTACTCAGGAAGAATTCTTCTACGCGTTTGAAGCCCTGATCGCCGCCAAAAAACAAATCATTATCACCAGCGATACCTATCCAAAAGAAATTACGGGCATGGATGATCGCTTAATTTCACGTTTTGATTCGGGTTTGACGGTGGCGATTGAACCGCCAGAACTGGAAATGCGCGTCGCGATCTTATTGAAGAAAGCCTACACGGAAGGCGTACAATTTTCTGACGACGTCGCCTTCTTCGTCGCCAAACATTTGCGCTCTAACGTACGTGAACTAGAAGGTGCTCTGCGCAAGATCTTGGCGTATTCGCGTTTCCACGGCAAAGACATCACGATTGATGTCGTCAAAGAAGCCTTGAAAGATTTGTTGTCAGTACAAAACCGCCAAATCTCGGTAGAAAATATTCAGAAGACAGTCGCGGATTTTTTCAATATCAAAGTCGCAGACATGTATTCCAAACGTAGGCCAGCAAATATCGCGCGACCACGTCAGATTGCGATGTATTTGGCAAAAGAATTAACGCAAAAGAGTTTGCCGGAAATTGGCGAATTGTTTGGTGGCCGGGATCATACGACTGTGTTGCACGCAGTACGCAAGATCGCCGCAGATAGAGCGAAAAGTCCTGAGTGCAACCATGAGATTCATGTGTTGGAACAGACGTTGAAGGGATAGTTTAGAAGGTGTTTGTCGCAGATTGCGCTGAAGTATATTGCTCTGTCATTCCCACGAAGGCGGGAATCCAGTGACGTAAAAATGGCGCAGATGCTTACTGAACGAAAGACACTGGATCCCTGCCTTCGCAGGAATGGCAGAAATAAAGATACGGAAGTTTTTGCGCATCCAGCATTAAAAGAATGTGAATGTAGTAGCTAGAATTTGTAGGGCGGGTGCAACCCGCGCCGCCAGTTCCTTAAACACCTGAGCAGCGCGGGTTGCACCCGCCCTACGAAAACTAAATATTCCCTCTCCCGCAAGCGGGAGAGGGTTAGGGTGAGGGAAGTTCAGCAACAAGAAAGAGTATTAGTATAGTTAGCGTGAAGGATCAATATTTTTGACGTTAAATAATGCCATTATTGGATTCTGAAACACCCTCATCCCCAACCCTTCTCCCGCTTGCGGGAGAAGGGAGTATAGATAAGAGTAAGTAGTATTTAGCAGCAAAACCCGGCGTAGGATTTACGTAAAATTGGCCACGCGAATGATGGGCAGTTTTTCGCAAGTCCTCCCAATGTAAGAGTAGTTATGTGTTACTCGATCCGTGTAACAGCACGGCATCCAGTAATGAAGCATCCTTTAACATTGATAAACAAGTGAGGATATAAAATGCAATTGGTCAAAACCCACAGGGATACCCTCTTACGGCCCCTGCAAATTGTGAGTGGTATTGTCGAGCGTCGGCACACTTTGCCGATTCTGGCCAATATTCTCATCCGCAAAGACGGCGAAAAAGTGTCCTTTTTATCGACCGATATCGAAGTCCAAATTACTACACATGCAGAAATTGGTTCGGGTGGCGAAGTGACTGCGACCACGGTTGCAGCACGCAAATTACTCGACATCTTGCGCGCACTGCCTGATGACAATGACGTCACCTTGAAGCTCGACAACAAGAAGATGACGGTGCAATCCGGCAAATCGCGTTTCTCTTTGCAGACTTTGGCAGCGGAAGAATTTCCAACCGTCGCCCAAGCAGAACATTTCAATGCCAGCGTCAGCTTGCCGCAAAAAGCTTTGAAGCATTTATTCAACATGGTGCATTTCTCCATGGCGCAGCAAGATATTCGTTACTACTTGAACGGCTTGCTATTAGTCGTTGATGGTAAAAACGTGATTGCAGTGGCAACTGACGGTCACCGTTTGGCGTATGCACAAGTCGAAGTCGAACAAGAATTCGCACGTCAAGAAGTGATCATTCCACGCAAGACCATTTTGGAATTGCAGCGTCTGTTAGAAGACAAAGACGAACCAGTTCAACTCGACATCGCCAACAACCAGGTCAAATTGACGTTTGCTGATATCGAATTGATCTCCAAATTGGTCGAAGGCAAATTCCCTGACTTCAATCGTGTGATCCCTAAAGGTTACAAAAACAATTTCACCTTAAGCCGTGAAAAACTCCTGCGCTCTTTGCAACGCGTCGCGATTATGACTTCGGATAAATTCAAAGGCGTACGTTGCGTAATCGAACCAGGTTTAATGCGCATCTTATCCACCAATGCGGATCAAGAAGAAGCGGTCGAAGAAATCGAAATCGATTACGGCGGCGATAGCGTCGATATCGGCTTTAACGTGACGTATTTGTTAGATGTCTTGAACAACCTCAAAGTCGATCAAATCAATGTCGCTTTGGGTGATTCCAATTCATCTGCTTTGATCACAATTCCTGAGAATGGTGATTTCAAATACGTTGTCATGCCGATGCGGATTTGATGTAACAAACCTCCCTTCTCCCGTGCACGGGAGAAGGGTCGGGGATGAGGGGCGTTCAGCAATCCATGAGTGTGAAAGAAATCAATCTTAAGATTCCATCACAATTTTGATTTTTCTACGTACTCAACCACCCTCACCCCAACCCTCTCCCGCTTGCGGGAGAGGGAGCTAAAAAACAAAACAAAGCACTAAAAAATCGCAGCCAAAAGCTGCTTGTTAATTTCAGAAGGTAGCCATGTCAGAGAATACCCAAGACAACACACCAGCCGTTCCAGAACCAGCAAGTGCCGCCGCATCTGCACAATATGGTGCGTCCTCGATTCAAATTCTGGAAGGTCTCGAAGCCGTTCGTAAACGTCCAGGGATGTACATCGGTGATACTTCTGACGGCACCGGTTTGCACCATTTAGTTTTTGAGGTCTTGGATAACTCCATCGACGAATCTTTGGCCGGTCACTGTACTGAAATCAACGTCACGATTCATACCGACAATTCGATTTCCATCACCGATAACGGTCGAGGTATTCCAACCGGTATCAAATGGGATGACAAGCACGAACCAAAACGTAGCGCGGCTGAGATCGTCATGACTGAGTTGCATGCTGGTGGTAAGTTCGACCAAAACTCCTACAAAGTGTCTGGTGGTTTGCACGGCGTGGGTGTGTCTTGCGTGAACGCATTGTCCAAATTATTGAAGTTAACGATTCGTCGTGATGGCAAAGTCCACACTATGGAATTCGCCAAAGGCGTGGTGCAAAATCGTGAACTCGAAATGATCGATGGGGTGCAATGTTCCCCGATTAAAGTGATCGGCGAAACCGACAAGCGTGGTACTGAAGTGCATTTCTGGGCCGATGAAGAAATCTTCACGCATGTTGAATTCCACTACGAAATTTTGTCGAAGCGTATTCGCGAATTGTCCTTCTTGAACAATGGCGTACGCATCAAGTTGAATGACCACCGCACTGGCAAAGAAGAATTGTTTGCCTTCGAAGGTGGTACACGCGGTTTCGTTGAATACATCAACAAAAATAAATCCGTCTTGCACCCAACCATTTTCCAAGCGACCGGAGAAAAAGTATCCGATCAAGGCACCAATATCAGCGTCGACGTTTCCATGCAATGGAACGACGCCTACAACGAACAAGTGCTGTGCTTCACCAATAATATTCCGCAACGCGACGGTGGTACTCACCTCACCGGTTTGCGTGCAGCGATGACGCGCGTCATCAACAAGTACATCGAAGAAAACGAGTTCGCCAAGAAGGCCAAAGTGGAAGTTTCGGGCGACGATATGCGCGAAGGTTTGACTTGCGTTTTGTCGGTGAAAGTACCAGAACCAAAATTCAGTTCACAAACCAAAGATAAGTTGGTGTCATCTGAAGTGCGTGGTCCTGTCGAAGAAATCGTCACCAAAACCTTGACCGACTTCTTGATGGAAAAACCGAACGACGCCAAAATCATTTGCGGCAAAATCGTCGAAGCAGCACGTGCCCGTGAAGCTGCACGCAAAGCGCGTGAACTGACACGTCGTAAAGGCGTGATGGATGGTTTGGGCTTGTCTTCCAAACTGGCCGACTGCCAAGAAAAAGATCCAGCGCTGTGCGAACTCTACATCGTCGAGGGTGACTCTGCGGGTGGTTCAGCCAAACAAGGTCGTGATCGTAAATTCCAAGCGATTCTGCCTTTGCGCGGTAAAGTCTTAAACGTCGAAAAAGCCCGCTTTGAAAAAATGCTGTCGAGCGAACAGATCACCACACTGATCGCCACACTAGGCACCAGCATCGGCCCAGACGAATTCAATGTTGAAAAACTGCGCTACCACCGCATCATTATCATGACCGATGCGGACGTCGACGGTGCCCACATTCGTACGCTGTTGCTGACGCTGTTCTACCGCCAAATGCCATCCTTGGTGGAACGCGGCCACATCTACATCGCACAACCACCGCTGTACAAAGTCAAAGCAGGCCGCGACGAACGTTATCTGAAAGACGATGCAGAAGAAGCCAGCTACATGACTACGGTCGCGTTGAACGGCGCTTCCTTGATTCCACAAACGGGGGCTGAGCCCATCGTCGGCGAAGCCTTGGGCGAATTGGTCCGTCAATACAACTTGGCCAACGCCGTCATGATGCGCTTAACCCGCGTCATCGACCGCGCTGCCCTCACCGCCATCATGACCGGCGTCAGCTTGCAGCTCGACACCATGGACAACGCACAAGCTTCGGCAGCCGCCTTGCAAAAAGCGATTGGCGACCTCACCGTGAAAACTGCGGTACATACCGACGAGCTCTCCGGCAACTTCAGCATTCGCATCGAACGCATGGTGCACGGTAACGTCAAAGTGTGCAGTATCGATTCCGACTTCGTGCACGGCGCCGATTACAAAGTCTTGGCCGATGCCGCCAACACCTTCAAAGGCCTACTCGGCGAAGGCGCCACCATCCGCCGCGGCGAAGGCGACCGCATGAAAGAAGCCAACGTCGTCGACTTCCACCAAGCCATGGGCTGGCTGCGCGAAGAAGCCGAACGCGGCGTCTCCAAACAGCGCTACAAAGGTCTAGGCGAAATGAACCCAGAACAACTCTGGGAAACAACGATGGACCCAACCGTACGCCGCTTACTCAAAGTCCAAATCGAAGACGCGATCGCAGCAGATCAGATCTTCACAACCTTGATGGGCGACGACGTAGAACCACGCCGTGCGTTTATTGAGGGTAATGCGCTGCGGGCTGGGAATATTGACGTTTGATGTTTGTTTGAATCTGAAAGAGCCCAGCAGTTTGTTGGGCTTTTTTGTTTTGTCGTTATTCGTAAGTCTTAATCATTAACGAATCGAGATAAAAAATGAAAATTGTATTACTTCACTTAAGTGATCTACATATTCACAATCAAAATACAACGATCCTCAGCCGAGTAGAAAAAATTTGCGCCACTTTAAATGACTTATTGCCAAATACAGCAGGCGTATTCATCGCAGTAACTGGTGATATCGCATACTCAGGTTCCGCAGAAGAATATCGGCATGCAAAAATTTTTTTTAATTCACTTATTGCTTGTATACGGTCAAAAACAAGTGCAGATTTCCTCATTTATCCTATTTTCGTTCCTGGCAATCATGATGGGGAGTTTAAAAATCCCAATGGTGCCCGTAGTACCTTGGTGCAAAGTATTCAAAATGGGCACAGCGCGATTCAGATAGACGACTCGATTATCCAAATTTGCACGGCTCCTCAGAAAAATTTCTTTGAATTCGAGAATGAATTTGAATCAGGCCATTTAACATCTTCGGATCAACTGTGGAAGCAGCATGACGTAACCTTGGCTGGCAAGACGATCTCTTTTAGCGCAATTAATGCAAGTTGGCTATCGACGGTCCCAGAAAATCAAGGGAAACTTGTTTTTCCAATCTCAAATTACCAAGATAAAATTAAATGCAAATCTGATCTTCGCATTGCTCTCATACATCATCCGTTGAACTGGTATTCTCAAAGTAGCTATCATCCTTTGAGAGAGCTCTGTCGATCACATTTTCATATAGTTATGAGCGGACATGAGCATGTTTCGACAACAAGCCTCGTCACAGACATTGAACTTGGTGATAGTGTTTTGATGCTCGAAGCCGGCGCACTGTGCAGCCACGATGCAAATGAGTCATCAAAGTTCTCGGTCATTACTCTAGATCTCGATGCAGAGAGATTTGCAAAAGTTGATTTTCAATGGTCGTCTGGTCGTTACATCCCGGCTCAGGGAGAGGCGATTTGGGATTCTTTCATTTCAGTTCCAAAGAAGAAGAATGATCGCTTCATTATGACGGATGAAATCAAGGAATTTTTGGAAGATATAGGTGCCAATTTTACGCATCAGAGCAAAGAAAAAATTACACTTTCGGACATTTATGTTTATCCTGATCTGCAAGATTTGGATGCAAGATCAAGTGGGAGTGAGACTGTAAATGCCCAAGTTCTTGGAACGCAAATTCACAAAATAAGAAAAGCAATTGTGCGTGGAGATGAACAATACGGTAAAACCTCTCTTTTGCATCATCTATACAATAAATATTCTAATTCTGGATATGTACCTTTGTTATTGAATGGGAAGGATTTTTTGAACGCTACTGAAGAGCAAGTGCGACGAAGAATTCATTCCGCTGTTTCTTCTCAATACGGTGAAAATTCGGTCAATGAATTTGCACAGTTAGAAAGTACTTCAAAAATACTTCTGGTGGACGATTTAGATCGAGATGGAGCGCATCCCAACGAAATTGCTAAGGCACTCGATTTTATAAGTAGAAATTTTGAATTTGCAATAATTACTGTTGGCGAACGTTTCGAAGTCACTGAACTATCTTCTACCAAAGCCGCTGAAGCGACAGTTGCCTTCAATGTTTTCCGACTGCTCGGCTTTGGTTTCAAACTTCGAGGTGAATTGATAAAGAAATGGTTTGCGATAGGAAGCGAATATTCACCAATCGATTTGCAAAATCATTTGCATGATGCTGAAACAATAATTAATTCGGTAATTGGAAAAGGCTTGGTACCAACCACTGCATTTAATATTCAAGTCCTATTGCAGTCGCTTGAGGTCGGTGCGAAAGGAACGTTAGCGAATGCCGGAATGGCACAATATTACGAGTTCTTGATTCGCAAAAGTCTAATTCGTGCCAGACTAAAAGGGCATGACTTCGACGAGATTTTTAGTTATCTAGCCCACCTTGCGTGGTTTTTCTACGAGAAAAAAACCTCGACTTTGGACGAAAATAGTTTGCGTGGTTTTAATTCTTATTTTTCTAACGAGATTCAAACGACAGAGTTTGTTGAGAGAATGGAATTCTTGATTAAGTGTCGAGTCTTGTACCGAACCGGAGACGCTTATTCTTTCAGATATCCCTATATCAAATACTTCTTTGTTGCTAAGCATATTGCAAATAACCTAGAAGATAATCCGGTAATGCAGGACTTAGTTAAGAATGCATGTCAACATCTCTATCTCAAAGAAAATGCCAATATCGTTCTCTTTCTTACCCATCATGCCCCTAATAAATGGATCATTCTCGAAGTTTCTAAAGTTCTCAAGCAGCTATTGAGCAGCATTCAACCGTTTGATATTAAGCGAGACACCTCTGTCTTGAATAGTTGGGTATCGAAAGCTGCAAATTTGATTGTCGATACTTCGAACATTGAAAACAATCGATCAGAACAACGAGCACTTGAAGACAGGTCAAGCGCTTTACCTGAGGTCGAGCATAAAAATCAGGTTGAGTCTCTCGGTAACTTGGATTTTATTTCCCAATTGAATTTATTGTTCAAGACTTGCGAAATTCTAGGACAAATACTCAAGAATAAATATGGGTCGCTGGATAAGGCGTTAAAACAAGAATTGATGAAAGAGCTTTTCGACGGCCCTTTAAGAGGTATCAACTTTTTTCTGTCTTATTTGAATGAATCACCCGAAGCGCTAATCGAAGCAATTGGGAGAAATTTTATGGAGAAGAAACCTGGGTTGAAGGAAGAAGAAGCAAAAAGAATCGCTCAAAACTTAATTTTCTTAACATTGAGTAGTTTTGCCGATGGAGTTTTGTCACGTCAGGGCGAGATTATCGGGTCACCAAAACTTAAAGAGGCAATAGATACTGTCGCGAATGAAGAAAGCAAGCCAACGAACAAACTGATTGCAATCGCTGCGCAGTTGAGCTATCCAGGCAATGCACCAATATCGTATGTGGAGGCCTTTGCGGATAAGATGAAAGACAATGTTTTTGGACTGCGCTTACTTCAAGGGGTAGTCGCAAGGCATTTGTATATGTTTGAACTCGCCTTCGATCAAAGGCAGAGATTGGCAAGCGCCGCGAATATCAGTGTAAGGGAGCAAACTTCGATTGCATTTCGTTCTCAGGAAAAGAAACATCTACCAGGTAAAAAGTATAAACCGAATAAGTCAAAAGGTCTTTTAGGCCGACTTCATCATGCTTTCTATGCGCAAAATCAAGAAGCTATTGAAAAAACGCTCGCTAAGGAAGATAAGGTCAAGAAACTACCAAATCTAGTTGAGGTTAAAAAGGATGAGTAGGATATAAAGATGCAGTTTTTAGGTGAATTTAGGTGTAGGCGGTGTGAAATCTTGTTTGTATGTTCACTCTTGCCTACCTAATTTCACCAGCTAAAACTACACCACATGCCACTAGATATTCCAAGGTATCTCCGAAGAAAAGTGGAGATCTCGTTAAGTCTTTTTGATTTCCAAGCGGCACAAAAATCACCATCCCCTGCCGCGCCCGGGTCAATAAAACCCGATAAGCATTTTCCAGATAACGCTGCTGCTCTTCCTGCTGTCGCCGTTTCCAAGTCGTGCCCGTAAATTTCCAATGCTCGAATTTCCCATCGACGTATCGATAGTCAGCATCCCACGCTACTAAGCACCAATCGAGTTCAAGGCCTTGAATATCAAATTCGGTTGCGACGTCTTCGAGGTAGTGGCATGAACGGACATCGTCTTGATCATTCAAAAACCAATCTGCCGCAGACAGTCGGTTCTTGACGAAGATGCCTTCTGGCTTGAGCCGCACAGCGCCAGAAGATGCGATGATGCCTTTCGTTTCGTTAGCGCGTGCATGCTGTTTGATCCATGCCTTCGCTGCTTGTAAATCGCGGGTGACAACGATGGGGAATTTATCTTTGAACGTCTGATAAATTTCCGCTGCTGCTTCCGGGTTGTTGTGAATGAGATGGTGCACCATGTGTGACAGTTTCTCGGCACGGAAGGAGCGCATTGAGGTGGCTAAGTGCAAACTTGCCACCGCCTTTGCACTGGCGACGGCATCAAACTTTACGTCGCGACCAGCGTACTCAATTTGAGTGAGTTTGTCGGAATAGAAAACATCCCAATGCGTAAAGTGTTGAGTGAGTGCGATTTAGAACCGGTAGTTTGGGGATAATTACGGAGAATTTGTCAACTTCAGTTGATATTACTTCACGCCCGAATTTGAAAGCACTCAAAGAAACTTGAGTGTCTCTAGATAATAACCGAATTTCCGGCAAAGACAGAAATACAATTATTAGTGCACACAGTTAGGGCAAAGTTAGAATGACGTAATTGATTCATTTGGCCTCACCCGGGGCCTTATCTTGTGGCGTCACCAAGCTCTTTTGAAACCTGTCAATCGCGACACTGAGTTCCCCTGGCTTTTTCTTATTTAATAGCTCAAGTAGTTGATGAATCTCGTTGTGGGTCCAGCCGTCAGTGCTTTTGATATTTACATACGAAGGTTGAATGCATTTCAGGAACTTTAGATCGAATTTGCATTCTTTGTTCGGTATGCTTATCGGTGCGCTACCTGTCGAGATTAGAACGGGAACAAAGCTAGCTCTATTTAGCCCAATGATGTTTTCGAAGTATTCAACTTGGGACTTAAGTTTTTGTTTGTCACTTACCTTTTCGAGGACTAGGTTGAAGGCGTTATAAAGAACGGTAACCTTATCTGGCTTGCCCTCTTTCACATAACTTTCGGCGATCATTTTCAGGTTGTTTGCTGTTGTCACGTGTAGGTCATCTTGTGCGAGCGCGTTCGTTAGGCAAAAAAACGATGTTACTAGTATGATTAATTGACGCATCACTTCTCCCTTCCATTTTGATTTTCATTTGGCTGTCCACGCAGTGGCACGGTGCGCTCTAAACCTGGTGTTGTGGCAGAGGCACTATTGGTTTCAGAACCATCGAAAGCGGGGAATTCGTCTTTGCTCGTCACCGCGTAAATCATTAGTACAGTCCCAAGCAACATGGCCACAATTCCCGGTGACGTTGTGACGAGCGATAGTTTGGCGGAATTTGCCTCACCAGAAAATTTTGTGGCATTCTGCACGGCATAAATGGAGACCCCAGTGCCGAGAAAAATCAAACAGAAAGAGGCAAAAAAACCTATTAAACGTTTTAGTGTCGCAGCGTGTATGTGCAATATGTGAATTTGGTAATTCTCGCTATGTCCTGATATCACAAGAGTTGCATTAGCCCTAAACCACTCCATGTTTTGAATCAAAAAGTGTCCTATGGTATAAATAACGATGCTTGAGGCAATCATCAAGAACCAAGGTGTTATTCTTTGCCAACTTGCTTTCTCCACACAGGACTCCTTTCGCGAAAAGGGTTTCAATGCAAAATACTGACTTGGTGATTAGCCTACACGAGCAAGGCAAGCAAAGGATTCGACAGGCTTGCCACTTTCAGTACTACACCGACTGCGCTCACCACCGGTTTGAGCACATCCAACCAAGGCTTGATTTTTCCGGTGTTGCTGGACCATTCTTCAGCAATTGATTTGGCGCTCTTCGAAATCTCAGCTGCGAGTTCGCTATCAGCCTTGTCACCAGCGACGATGAGTGCATTTGTAAGGTCTAAGTATAGGCCTCGCATTTCACCGAATCCATCGGCAGTTCTTGGTGTTGCGATTAACTTAGCTCTTAGTGTGTCAAGCGCTAAGGAAAGTGCTTTCACTTCATCGTTCATTTGTCCTCTCCCTTGGATTTATTTTTCTCAATTAAATCAATAATTTCTTGAGCCAGTGCTTTCTTGTCTAGTTCAGCGGCGATCATTTGCTTCACGAATCGAAGATGGTTTGCAGACTCCTGCAGTATTTTTCTCGTATTTTCAGGAACAGTGTCCCAGCTCTTCATCTTTTCAAGGTTTGCATAATCTCGATTAAGTGTGGTGAGTGCCTCACCAAGAGCTTTTTGATCTTTCTCGCTCAATTTTGACTTGTCAATACTCTGTAGTTTTGATCGAGCATCTTGTAAGTCGTCTTTTACAAATGTTGATTCGTCAAGAACTGTGCGAAAAGCCTTCGATACCACCTCACCACGAGTCTCGATGCGTTCGCTCACTTTGTCGATTAGGATGGGAGTATTCGGCGGGATGGAGGTGCAACCAAATACTGAAACCCCCAATGTTAGAACTAGACCTGTCTTTATGGTTTTGTAAAGCACGTTCGCTCCTTTCTAACTATGTATTGCTTTGCCTGACCTACACATTTGCGGCCTGCCAATGCATTCCATCGGGCTTGCCCCAGTTCCCGCCCCAGGTCCATTCTTGCGACTTGAAAGCTTCTAGTACCGCTGGTATGTGTTGAAAATTGGGATGCGGGTCTCCGAAGCTATTTCGTGCAGAGTCAAAATCAACGGCGCAGCCCCAGCTGTGCATAGAAAGTCGTGTGCTTCCGCGCATTAATCGGAAGTTGTAACCACCGGCATATAATTGCATACCCCATTCATTTATTTTCTGCTGACTTTGACCCGCCGATTGCCATATCTGGTCGAAGACCTTTGACAAGCTATCGCTACATTTCTTGTGAACCAGAATACCGTTTACAGGCTTAAAATCCCATGCGGTCACCATCTGCCAAGGTGCTTTCAAACGAATGATATTTGCAGACTCCCATGCTTTGCTCGGGCCGCCATCATCTCCGCGCGGGTCTCCGTAAAATTGATCAACTTCACTCTGATGTGGCCACATACTCATAAAACCTCCTATCGGTGTTGCTTACTGTTATCGTTGCTACGTCGTGGGGGAAATGCTGCTTAATTTTGCTCATGTTTGGCTGATTCAGTTGTTCAGCGCCTATTTGGCAAGTTCACTGCTGCCGACAGCTTTTGACGTGAGATAACCAGAATGGCTGATTCCAATCAGAGCGAGAATAGTTTGATTGATCAGCGGTAGGCCATCGATGGTCTTGGGATTGGTACTGCTGATGCAATGTAGTGCGTTCCAAACGCACAGGCTGTAGACGACAATGCTGACGATAGTAAAGAGCAGCATTTGTACTTTGCTGAGATCGAGATGGGCGGCGTTACCGGTTTCGTCACCGGTAATCATGTCAGTCCAACGCGCCATCGCTAGCTCTTTGTTGATCAGGATTACGCCATGATTGCCAATATTGCTTGGGTCGTCACCTTGTGCTGCAAGACTATTTTTGGTTCTGGAAAATTGTTCTTCATTAGGTTCTTGTGAGCTCGCTTTGGCATTAATTACTAATGACGCACCTACTGAGGATGTCGTTGCGATACCCATCAGTACCCACAACTCAGGGGGAACATTTAAATCAAGAGGGTTCTTGGTACCAGACCAAATTCGCCAGATTGTCATGGTAAGTAAAGCGGAAGTTATGACGACAGTCCAACTCGTCATTTGTAGCCGTGAGAGACTAATAACGTTGCGCCGATCAATTAAGATTCCCTTCCAAGTTCCTAGTGTATAGCTACCGAAAAACGCAATCGTTGCAATGATCATTGCTAACGAAACTAGCCAAGCTAAATCGGGGCGGATTGAACCAATAGCCCAATTCATCAGAATGGCGCCAAAGATTAACACGAAGAGAAGGTAGAAAAGGCCGAGACGAAATGGTGAGGTAGAAGTATTCATGAGGCTTAACCAATTGGTGAATATGAGATAACCGAAAATGCTTGGTGCGCGTGCTGCAAAAACGATGGTCTTAAATGGTCTTAGCTAAAAGATACTGATTTCGATTGGAACCGGGTCGATCATAAATCAGAGCATTAAAAAAAACTAAGTTTTTTTTATTAATTTTTAGCAGTCGATATCGATTTCTGGAAAATACTCTAAATGTGTTGTATTTGCACACTTTTACATGTAAATGACGTCAAAGTCTGGTCTTTGTTTGCATTAAAGGAGTCAATTCCAAAGTGCGTTCCTGTTTTTTGGGCACCAAGGAAATCGTGACACTAATGAATCTTGGTAAAGAACCACAGCAAAGACATTTGCTAAAGAATTCGTCGCAGTCGCAGAGAATGGGCACGATAAGTGCCGAAGAGTCATGCTGATCACGACACGACAATGATGAACAAAAACGCTTGGACTTCAAAAATTATTATTTGTCGAATGTTTTACCGTTTAGACTGACAGTCGAAATGTGATTGAACTACCTTTAGTAGACTTAGGACTGAGTTCTACGTATTGTTGGAGTTGAATCGCCAAAGGCATCAAATATCTTTCTACCTTCGGATTGATGAAAACTCTCTCTATCTAAGGCATAAATCTGATGGCGATATGTTCCAGTAGACCTTAGTACGCACCGCCGTCTAAGGCGCAAAAAAGTGAGATGAAATATCTCGCGATAAATTGGCAAGCTGGAACAAAAGTCTGGCTGCTAGGGTTCTTTTTTTGTAGAACAAACTCCATCATCTTTCTTGGTTCGATCGCGAAGTCAAAGCTTGAAGCTTAAGCCCTGATATAGAATGTCACGCCTGTGATCCTGCTTCGAGATAAGCAAGTTCAAATTTCTAGTGAAACAGCCCTGTGAAAACACCGAACAAAAAACTCGCATGGAACGACTTGAAGGTTATGCTCGAAGTGGCGCGGGCGGGGTCTTTAACTGGTGCGGCTGAAGTCTTGGAGGTGAGCCATGTCACTTTGTTTCGGCATGTGCGCTCGATTGAGAAAACCTTGGGTTTTACTTTATTTGAGCGTAGTCGTCAGGGTTATATCGCTACTGATAATGCGAGTGAGTTGTTGGAGCTTGCGGAGAAAATTGACGACTCCGTTAATGAGCTGGAGCTGAAGTTGGCGGGTCATGCAGAGCATGGTACTGCCAAGGTGAATGTGACGACTACCGAAACCTTGATGCATTCGGTTTTGCCGCGGGCGTTTGACCACATTCGTAGTAAGTTTCCAGCCATTGAATTGAAGATCAACGTCACCGATTCCTTGATTGATTTAAATCGGCGTGAGGCCGATAATGCTATTCGTGCTGGTGGCAAGCCTTCAGACAATCTTGTTGGGCGTGAGGTTTGCAAGATTGCGGTGGCGATGTATTGTCCCGCAACCTGGGCCGAGGTGAATCAAGAGAATTTTCGGGAATTTAGGTGGATCGTTCCAGATGAATCTTTTGCTCATTTAGCGTCGGTCCGCTGGGCGACCGCGGAAGGTTTGCTCGAACGTGCCGTGGCGAGATGCAATAGCATGGTTGCGGTGGCGCAGATGGTGAATTCGGGGATGGGCGTAGCGATTTTGCCCTGCTACTTAGGCGATACACTTGAACAGGTGCGCCGAGTGAGTCCGCCGATTCAGCAATTTGAATCGGATCTGTGGATACTTTTTCATCGCGAACTGCGAGGTCAACAGCGCATCAAATCTGTCTCCGATTCTTTGTACAAGACCCTGCGTGAGAACATCGATTTGTTTGAAGGACGCTTACCGAAACATTGAGGTTTCGGTGGGATTGCGCCCATCAAACTTTGTAAAGGGCATTGATTGCGCTTTTTTTGCATCAATTCAATGGCATCAATTCAGTAGCATCTGTTCATTAGCTTCAGTTTGGTAACATCAAGCGACACGGAACATTTTCATGCGCCAATTCACTTCCCAAGTTTGCCCATGATCGGTGGACATCGATTGCTCCCACTTGGGGTTATCCGTCTTTGTGTCAAACCATTTATAGCGCACTCGTACTTTCTTCCCTTCGAATTCATCATCGCATTCAAAGACACCGACGCCATCGTGGAAGCGCCCCACAACTGGCGGCAGAAGGCTTCCTTCGCTATTCAACCCCGCTGTCGCATTGTCGAGCCAATAAATGCTCCACAATTGTGTCTGTGGATTAAACAAACGCAACGACATTCCAACAAAGCCAGGACGCCAGTTCGGCGCGACGAAATCATCATAGTTCCCAATTTTTCCAGGCAAGAGCCGCATCTCCTGATCCGCTTCGAAAAATTCCCAATCACTTGAATTTTGTAATCGCTGACGTAGGCGTTGGTTTTCAATACGCCAACGCCCAACGAAGAAATTGAAATCATCGCGTGGATCATGCTGTTCTGTCATAGTGGCCTCAGTTATAGGCGTGAATGTGGAAGAATGATTTGCAGATGTATGATCTTGCTCGGCCCGAGATTGTGGCAGGCACACAAGTCCCAGCATCGCTGCGATAAAATTTCTACGCTCTTTTTTGATTTGGCGCTGTTGCTGGTGCCGGTGCTGCGGACGGGGCTTGAACATATATGCATCTGGAAAAAATAGGATTTCAGCGAACTTGCGCTAGTAACTAGCCTAGGGGCGGTTCAAAATGAAATAGACCCCCATCATAACAAGTTCGCGTATGGAGCTTAAGCCACCAAATTGCAAACGGTGATTCCAAAAATGTACAACACAGCGGGTCTCCTAAAATGATTCGCCGACTTTGTTTGTCTTCGATAATCGCCCAAGCGCATGTGATCGATGAAGATTTTTAGCGAATCCGACTCGGCAAAACCCCAAGTTCGCGTTTGATCAAATGGCGCAGCATGGTGCCATTTTGATAGCCGACTTTTTCTGCGACCAGTTCGACCGGGAGTTTGGTCGATTCGAGTAGATGCACAGCGCGCATCAGTTTGCGTCTTTGAATAAATTTGATGGGTGAGTCACCGGTCGCAGTTTGTATTTTGCGTGAGAGAGTTTTGGCAGAAACCGAAAATTGGGCGGCCAGTTCTTGTACCGTCAGCGCTTGCTCGATATGTTTATCTATCCATTTTTCTGCCGCAATCACGATGGGATCGAGATGTTGATTTTGAGTGGGGATCATGAACCGTGCTTGCGATGAGCGTTGCTCGATCAGGAGATACCGCGAACACAGGTAGGCAATCGAAGCACCAGCCACCTCCGCCACGATATCGAGTACAACATCCATCTGTGAGAAGACGGCACCGGCAGTCAGGATATTGGCATCTCTTACCAGCATTTTTGTTTCATCTAAGACGACCGCTGGGTAGCGTTGTCGAAAGGCGTTGGCGAGCCACCAGCTGGTGGTGGCGGCGCGGCCATCGAGTAAGCCGGCCTCAGCCAACATGAATGTCGAAGCGCAGGATACGCTGAGACAGGTTTGCTCTTCTGCATAGTGGTTGAGGACAGACATCACTTGTTGTACCTCTTTGCTGGAGAGGCTCGCTTCCAGTTCACTCAATACCTTTTTTCCCGAGCCGGGCAGCAGCAGCCAATCGACCGGGATTTTCTGAGTCAACAACTGCTGCAGTGTGAAATCACATTCGAGAATCAGACCTGCCCCAGTCTTCACCTTTTTGCGATGCGCGGCGGTGAGGATGCGTAGGCTCTGCGCTTCGTGATTACGTTCCAGCAGAAAGGCGGCAGTACGCAAAATGTCGAGCGTGATGGCGAGGCTGGAATCCATCATGCCTTCTGTGACGATAATGAGGAAGGTTTTCATTTGTCCAAAATCGCATGAAAAATGTCAAATTAGACGCTTTAAATCGATCCGTCAAGATTTTATAGTGAGGCCATTGTTGAATCTTTTTTGAATCATTATTGAAATTGAGTTGAGGCTCTATGAATCAAATGCCGACTTCAGTCTTATCCCAGATGCGCGTGGAGCCAAGCTTCTCAGATTCGGCCTTGCATTCGGAATTTCATTCAAAAACTTATAGCTTCCTAGGATCATCGAAAAAAGTGTATTTTGCAGGCCAGGGGCCAGCTGTGATCGTATTGACCGAAATGCCTGGCATTAGTCCACAGGTAATTCGCTTTGCAAAGTGGGTCAAAGAGGCAGGGTTCACCGTGTATATGCCTTCGCTCTTTGGTGTCGACGGTGCGACGCCGAGCGCTGAGGAAGGTACGACCATACTCAAGCGTGCTTGTGTGAGCGCAGAATTTCGCGCCTTTGCTAGTGATGAATCTAGTCCGGTCACGCAATGGTTAAGACAGTTGGCGAAGCGTGTCCATCAAGAATGTGGTGGCCTTGGTGTGGGCGCGATTGGTATGTGCTTTACTGGAAATTTTGCCCTCACCATGATGTTGGAATCTTCGATGTTAGCGCCGGTTTTATGTCAGCCGTCTTTACCGTTTGATGACCCCGCGGCGATCAATATGTCTCAAGATGAATTGCAGACGGTTGCTAAACGATTAGAACGCGAAGATTTATCCGTACTGGCTTATCGATTTGAAGGCGATCGTTACTGCCGAGCAGAGCGTTTTGATGCTTACAGCAAAGCCTTGGGCAAACGGTTTATCGCCAAAGTTTTACCAGATACTGCAGCCCATCCAAATCCGCCGCCGTTCTTCGAGAAAGTGGTTGCTTGCCCGCATAGCGTGGTGGCAGCACATTTAGTCGATGAACAAGGCCATCCAACCACGCAAGCGCGTGACGAAATTTTGCAGTTTTTTACTAGCAAATTATTGGTTTCCGTTGACGGTTCATCTTCTAAAACTGAGTCGCTGTGAACGCAATGTCGATTTAAATTCCTTTCCGTTTTGGTTCATATTGAAAGACTTCTCCATGCAGCTAAATGACCTCAATTTCATTTCCAAGATAGAAGCCGCGAATGTAGGCTCTGTCACCAGCATAGTGTCGAATCTCAACTACTATCGCCCCGGCCCACATCGACCGATGAGTTATACCGCCGCGTGAAAGTATTGAATTGCGATGTTTAGTTACCTACTAGGATTTCATATCTAGCTTACCAGAGGCCAGTAAAGTCTAGCCCTAGCCTCTTCGATAGACTTGAAGTCAATAATTTTCAAAGGAGATTACAACATGTCGGCTAAATTGGCGAAGCAGGCAATCTATGCTGAACAAGTCCCAGCGCGAACAACAGCCTCTGTTTATCCGCCGATGTTTGCAGTCAAAATGAATGGCAGAAAAAAGCAGGCACTCGGCGATTATTTCGGGTTGAATAATTTTGGTGTGAATTTGACGGAGTTGCAAGCGGGTGCTCGTTCTTCGCTTTTGCACTCCCACACAAGACAAGATGAATTCATCTATGTTTTGGACGGAAGATTGAGCTTGATTTTGGGCGACAGTGAGACAGAACTGGTGGCGGGAATGTGCTGCGGTTTTCCCGCAAAGGGTTTAGCCCATACTCTGGTGAACCACACTGACAAGCCGGCGCGTTATCTTGAGATTGGAGATAGAACCGAAGGTGATGAAGCTAAGTATCCAGAAGATGATTTGACCGCGCATCGATTGAATGGTACTTGAGTGTTCACGCATAAAGATGGACGTCCATATGACTAGGTTCTTAAACTTACTTTCTATCGCTCAATTTATTGCTAATACTGGTATAGGTAATGAGCTAGGGAAAAGATGCGTCTCACGCTGAGAAATTCTAAAGTGCTTGATGAGCGTAGAATTGAATCTCGCTGGGCCATGAACCGGCATTTTTTTGCCAATCGATTTGATAATTTGAGGCTAAGTTGATGAATGAATTAGTGAATAAGTTTGAACCAGAATCTAGGCTGCGTGAGTTAGGCATAGTTCTGCCGCCCGTCAGTGCGCCAGCAGGTAATTATGTTTCAGTGGTGCGCACTGGCAATCTCGTGTTTAGCTCCGGCAAAGCACCTGCGGCAATGAATGGCATCGTCCCTAAGGGAAAGCTCGGTAGAGAATACAACAGTGCTGAGGGTTATCAATTGGCGCGCCTCGCATGTCTAGATTTACTGGCGTCCTTAGCGAAGGAGCTTGGCTCACTCAAACACATTGCGCGGTTTATTGAGCTTCATGGTTCATTGAATACGACGGCTGATTTTGAAGACCACGCAAGGGTGCTAGACGGTGCGTCTGATTTATTGGTGGAGATATTCGGTGAGAACGGTTTGCACGTGCGATCTGTGATTGGTGTGCATTCGCTACGCAATGGTGTACCGCTCACCCTGAAAGCAACTTTGGAAGTGTATTGATTGAATTCGACTTATCAACTTTGAACGGAGAGATAGAAATTGATTTCACATGTATTCATCGGCATCACCGACCATACTCGCGCTCATGCGTTTTATTCGGACATTATGAATGAGCTCGGTTACGTTTTGAAGTTTTGTTACCCTGATCGCTCTTGGTCGGGTTGGGTAGAACAAGGCACAGCGCGCCCTATCGTGGGTATCGGTAAACCATTTAACGGTGAAGCTATGAGCGTCGGCAATGGTCAGATGCTGGCATTGTTGGCGAAGAGCCGTGCCGTGGTGGATGCGACTTATGCCAAGGCCATGGCACTTGGTGCGACTTGCGAAGGGGCTCCGGGTCTGCGCCCGCATTACCATCCCAATTATTATGGTGCCTATTTTCGTGATCTAGATGGAAACAAGATTTGCATCTGTTGTCACGAGAGTGAAAGCTAGGACGCGTTGGGCTAGCAATTTGCTAGTTACTAATTAGCGGGTATACAGAGATGAAGGGCTGCAATTGCAGCCTTTCTTGTTTTTTTGCTCATGTAATTCTGCATAGCGACTGAAAAGCGCCTTCTCGCAAGCGACAAACCGCACAGAAAGCATGAAACAACTAGACGGCAAGTGCTCCAAAGGAATATTCTTTCACTATTCCCTGAGGTAACGGTTCTTGTGCAGGAATTATTTTCCAAGGTTTCTTGCTTAATGAATAAGCCAATGCGCAATAAACATTGAGCACTGAGCAAGCATTTACTAAGAACTTAGAGGGCACATGATGGAGTCAGTCAGCATGTTTGCTGTGGCTATCATCTTTCAGCATAATTCAAGCCGCTTGTTACCTTGAGTCGTATTATTTTTTAGAGAATTTTTAGGAGTTGGTTATGGGTAAGGACGAAAACGGTGTCGTGTACGGTACCGAAGATCTGTTGACGAGTTTATGTAATTCCGTCACTCGCGTGCTGAATGTCGCGACGCAAACGAAGATCCATTATTCAGCCATGGTGCAGCGTATTACAAAGATAGGCTTAAAGCCGGACATCGGCTGCTTCGTTTTGTTTGATGGTGGCTTCTCTGGCTTGGTCGTGTTGAATTTCTCCGGCTCTGCCGCTTTAGAGATTTATGAAAAATACATGCTGAGTATGGGCATGCCTAAATCCGAGCTGGCTTCTGCCTTCACTTCTGACGAAGTTTCCAATATTTTGGGTGAATTGATGAATCAGATCGTCGGTGACTTCACCGGCAAAATCCGCCGCGAGCTGCAAACCAATATCACGCAAAATCAACCTAAGATGTTGGTACTGAACAAGCAAGTGATGCTCAGTGTCGATACGCCGCTTGATCGTCCCGAAATTCGCCGTGTCTCTTTCTTCACTGAGAGTAATAATATTTTCTATCTCGAGCTGGCCATCGACCGCACTGAGTTCATCAAGCTGCACGACTTTGACTCTAGCGAAGTGCTAGACCCAGATGCCTTGCTTGATAGTGAGCAAGCCGGTCGCAGCACAGACACCGCGGCACCAACGGTCGTGGCTGCTGGCGACGACGATAGTGACGAGTTGTTGCGATCTTTGGGGATGTAATTCCATCCTATGGTTCTACTAACTGACCGTGTCGATGGCTTAATCCAGACACGGTCACTTAAAATGCATTAAACCCTTGATAGATTTGGTTTTCTAACTCATTCGACAAACTAATTACTGGTTTAGAACTAGGGTGTAGCGTTTACCATTGAGCTCACGCTGATTAATTTTCGCTAGGCGTAAGACGACTTCATCGGACTTAAAACCCGCTTTTTGCAATACCCGTGACGAGGCAAGATTGTCGTCCGTTACATAGGCATGTAGTTGTTGCAGTCGCCACGTTTGACGGGCACTCGTGATTAATTGATCTAAGGCGGCCGTCGCCATTCCTTTTCCTACGTGTGAATGCCCGATCCGGTAGCCGACTTCAGCGTTACCCTCAGATCGCTGGATACTTTTTAAATTTGCGCGTCCCAGAATTTCCCCCTCCTCGCTAACTAATAAACAGGGATAAGCACGTCCTGCGGCATACGCTGCTAGCAATTCAGCGATATGCTGATGCACCCCATCTATCGTATAGAAGTCATTCGGTCTCGCTTCAATTTGTGATTCAAACCAGGCACGGTTGTTCTGCTCAAAGTGTAGTAGTCGAGATGCATCGTCACGCGCGAGAAGACGGATTAGAGGTGACTTCATTATGGCTCCAAAAATTCTTGTGTGATATGAACAAAAACAGCACAAATTAATAAGACTACGCCAGCAAGCATCGCGCTCGTCGGTAGATTAAACATGTCAGCAATTCGCCCCCAAATTAGCCCCCCGCTCGCCTGTCCTGCCGCGTTAACGAGAATGTAGATAGATAATCCTCGGGCGCGCAATGCGAAAGAAAATGCACGCAAAGCAGCGCTATTAAAACTCGTAACAATGACTGACCATGCAACACCTGCTATGAACAGGGCGATCATGCTAAACACATAAACCTTAGACATCGCCAAAGCAATTAACATCAAACCGTACATCGATAAAGCAAGGCGCAGTAATTGACGCTCTGTGAAACGCATACGCAAAGCGGATACCAAGAAAGCGGCTGCTACCGCGCCACCACCAAATATGCCCATTCTCATACCGTAGTGGATAGCGCTAGGCGCAGTATCCGCGTACCTAAAGCTAGGCAGCAATGAAGGAATAGCGTTACATAGGCAGAATACTAAGAAAGTCAAACTCAGCAATATTTTCAAACTAGGTGTCGTGCGAATTTGCTCAAGCACTTGTTGCACACCCTGTCGCATACCACGCTTTAATCTTATTGATGTTGGGTGCGTAGTTCGCAACTGATGCTGCCAGCGGTAATAAATAACCAGTAAGCCGCAAAACGACAAGGCATTAAATAAATAGATAGGTCCAGGTCCCAGCCAAAGCAAGAACATTCCTGCCAAAAATGGCGCAATACAAGCTGCAACATTAAAGCTCAAATTATTCAGGGAGCTCACCGCACTCAATTGTGAGCGACTGACCAACTCTGACATCGAGGTTTGCCATGCAGGTAGCGTGAAAGCACTAGCGCTAGCACTTAAAAAGCAAAGCCAAAACATGAGATTGATAGAGATCATGTCGCTACCGCTCAGGGCCCACAAGGTCAGCGCGATGACACAAGCAAGCAAATTACTGATGAATAGCAAACGGGGTTTAGGTAATGCATCTGCCAATTGCCCTGCAGGAATCGCAAAAATAAATAGAGGTGCCCACAAAGCCGTTTGTACCAACGAGGTCTTAAAGTTTGATTGCGTCAAACTAGTTACCTGCCAAGTTAGCGCAAAAGTCTGACTCCAGTTACCCAAATTCGAGAGAAGATTGGCGATCCATAATTGACAGAATCTTTTTTGGTGCAAGGGTAAAAGCAGAGAATGTTGATTGCGCATTGAGACAGACTTGAATTCTAGATAGCATGCAAGTAGTCTAATAATCGCAGATAAATATCGTCAATCTTGATTCCGGCAATCAAGTTAAATATTGGTTTAATCCTATGAACAAACAAATCAGCGCCACCGAAGCAGCTCAGATTTTAGGCGTGAGTGTGGCGAGTTTGTATTCCTACGTAAGTCGAGGTTTATTAAGCTCAGTTCAACACGCTAACACGCGCAGCAAACGATACGATCTTGATGCCGTCTTACATCTAGCAGCACGTCGCTCTGATGCGAAGCAAGGTGGTCATCAAGTACAATCGGCAGTCAGTTGGGGCCTACCTTTACTGGAGACTAGCATCTCGCAGATCGCCAACGGCTCGCTGTACTATCGCGGCTATGACGTTAAGAAATTAGCGCAGACATCCTCACTGGAACAAATCGCTTGTTTGCTGTGGGATGATCAAGGTCGCAATTATTTTACGGAAGATTTATCCCAAGTGCCGTTGATAAAACTGCCGCCTATCGGCAAATTGAGCGGAATCGACTCGCCAGTGTTACAACTGATGTCAGTGTTGCCAATGTTGTCTGCAAAGGCCGATGCTGAGATCAATACTTGCGGAACCAAGTCTGGTATTGATTTCGACTATGCGGCTAGGTTAATGCGTCAGATGGCGGCTTTGCTACTCAATGTGCCCTTCTCAACTCAAGCTATACACTTGCAAATCGCGACTAGCTGGGACTGTGATTTTGCACAAACCGATTTGATTCGTAGCACGCTGGTGCTATTGGCTGATCATGAACTGAACGCATCAAGTTTCGCAGTACGATGTGTGGCATCGACGGGCGCAAATTTGCATCTTGCGCTATGTGCGGGAATTGCAGCAGTGACTGGTCATCGCCATGGCGGCGGCAGTGCTTTAGTAGAGGCGTTTCTGAATGAGGCACAAAGCGCTGAGGATTTCGATTCATACATACAAGAATTTTTTTCTACGCATGAGCCAACTATTGCGGGTTTTGGTCATCCCCTATATCCCAATGGAGATCCGCGCGCAGATTATCTTCTAGAGCGCTTAGAGCAGCTCGCCACTGATGCCAATAACGCCAATAACTGCACTGAAGCTGGGACTAATTTCATACCTAATTCCACAACCAATACGCGCTTACGCGCAGGACTAGGCTATTGTCGTCAAACAGCGCAACAACTACAGCTGTTGCCGAATATGGATTGTGTACTGGGCTTGATGAAATGGGCTTTTCTATGGCCTGACTATGCCACAAGTATTCTATTTATCATCGCTCGCAGCGCGGCGTGGATAGCGCATGCACAAGAACAGCAAACTTCGGGCAATTTAATTCGTCCACGGGCGCGCTATATAGGTAAATACCGTGATAACCGCGAGGGCTAAGACTAGCTTAAGTGGAGCTAGGCTCTCGATAAAAATCAAACTCCGCAATCACCTGTAAAAATATTTGCAAAGCGGGATTCGCATCCCCCACACGCCACAGCGCCAATAGGTCGGAAGTGGGTGGGATTTTGATGAAATGGACTTCATGCTTTAAGTGATGCGCATAAGAAATCGGCATGATAGAGATACCTAGACCTTTCGCCACCAGCCCCAATAAAGCCACACCAAAATCAGACTCAACGTGAATAATGGGATCAAAACCGGCACCTTGAAAAATCGCACGTAACTGCGAAGCATGTTCACTTTTGCCGTTCAGCGCAGGGAGTACAAACTCCTCGTTTTTGAGTTTATATAAATCCGATAATTTAAGCTCCGACTTCCCTGCAAAACGATGGTGCGCAGGCACCACCAAGGCAAAATTTTCTGTCATCAAATGGCTAGATGCGAGATCTTTGGCCTTAGCCGATTCGCGATTAAATGCGATATCTATACGATGTGCCAGTAAAAAAGGATCAACATCACTGGCATCGACCTCTATCATCTGCGCCACGATATGAGGATACTTTTGGTGCAAGGCCAACAGCAAATCCGGTAACACAGAAAAAGTAATCGAGGCCGGAAAGCCTATGCGTATCGCTCCGATTTCTCCCGAAGCAATCAGACTGGCGCGGCGCGTCACACTTTGATAATCGGCCAATAGCTTGGCGTATTGGTCGCGCAGAAACTCTCCCGCTGGCGTGAGTTTGACATTGCGTTTATCACGTTCAAATAAATCAAAACCTAGCTCTTGCTCCATGCTCTTAATGTGTCGGCTCAGCGCAGATTGTGTGATAAAAACCTTTTCCGAGGTTTTCCAAAAATGCAGCTCATCGGCTAAGGTTAAAAAGTATTCTATTTGCTGGAGATTCATCGCTATTTCTTCTATTTTTGTTCTATTTTTCGTCTATTGAAAAGATTGCATTAATTTAAATTTCACATTAATTGAATCGAATTTAGCATTTTTTCGCATTAAACAGAAGGGTAAATTACGTCTTCAGCGGATATCACTGCAAACACCAGCAACTACAATTCGCTTTAGAAAATTGGCATACAGGACACGATATGAAAATACCCCACATACCTCAAGATAAATACTTAAATTACATAGGCTGGGGTGGCGGAATTGTGTGCCTGATCGCTTATGGATTGAACATTCAAGAATTGTTAGCCAGCACCTCGCTTGGTTTTCTAAGCATGAATGTTTTTGGTTGCTGCTGTCTGATTTACTATACCTACAAAAAAGCAGCATTCGCGAATACCTTCTTAAACAGTGTTTATTTATTCATGACTTTGCTGGCGCTGAGTAAGCAAATCTAAATAGGCAAAATACATTTCTTTAGATAAGAAAATTGGCACAAGATTTTTTGGAGAACTGAATGATTCGCTTACAACACACCGATTCCAGCAATACGGATTTTCAACATCTGGTGGTCGAGCTAGACCGTTATTTGGCAATGACAGACGGAGAAGAGCATGCGTTTTATGCGCAATACAATAAATCCGATGGATTGAAATATGTGATCGTTGCCTATGACGGAGATACGGCAATTGCTTGTGGAGCCATCAAACACTATGCTGATGGCATAATGGAAGTCAAACGTATGTTCGTCGCACCCGCAGCTCGCGGCCAAGGTATCGCTTCTATCGTCTTAAACGCATTAGAAAAATGGGCTTTGACGCTAGGATATCAAAAGTGTTTGCTAGAAACAGGGGTGAAACAATTGCAAGCGATACGTCTGTATCAAAAGAGTGACTATATACTTGTACCGAATTACGGTCAGTATCAAGGAATGGCGAACAGCGTTTGCTTTGAAAAGACAGTACACTTTTCAGACAGGACCAACAGCTCAGATACATAAATCCATAAAATCCATTTTGCAAGAAGGAGATCCGCATGGACATGAAACGCATTAACGCAGGCAAACTACGCGCGATAGGCTACGACATGCGCGAGCGCGTTCTGCGAGTGGAGTAAGGGCGTGTTGACATAATATTTGGGCATGCGAATGAGTCGAAATGGGCACAGGGCTAGGCGTCAAGGCGCGCCGCAGTGCGAGCACTGTAAGCGACTTGCAACAACGCCATGTGCCCATTTCGGCCATTCCCGAAGGGTTCCTGGTAAAACCCACGATGGACAGCGTTGCATCTCTTGCTGGGGCGGCCAGCCGCAGCGGCGAGATGCGCCTTGCCATCCTGCGTTTTACCAGGAACGCATTGCCCAAATATTATGTCAACACGCCCTAATGACGGCACCGCAATCGACTATACAGGCGTTGGACAAGAAGTCTGGCGCCGCTTATCGACCGCTTCTTCAAGCACCGCTTGGAGTTTTTATCGTGACAATATCGAAGAAGAGTTTCACGGTAAGCGTGGCGTAGCACGCAACACATCGGCATCGGCTTCTATGTCTGGCCGCGCAGCCTTAGATCAATTATTCATGACGGGTGCGAACGCCGATAGCGCAACCAAGCCTAATGAAACTAATTAGGACATGTTGATGTACGCCGCTTAATGAGCATAGTTCTTACCATGTTGATTTGAGTCCGTTTAGTCTAGCACGCTATATTTCATAAAAAAGAAGCACTAGTAATCAAGCCAAGATTAAGCGCTTGACTAGGAATGCCAGAGACTAAAGCGACGTTAACGATAGTGGTACTCATGAACGAAAAAAAGATACTGAAACTAAACGCCATCAGCACGAGATAATTGTGGATCTTTTTTTTCGTAGTCATACCAATGGCTCGAATTAGTTATTATCCGTAGGCCAATAATTCTGCGCTTAGCGCACTTGAACTCCATACTGGCATCCGCGCATGCAAGCCGATCCTGCCCATCGTTGGCTGCGTGAAATGCTATTGGATACTTGCGCGAGGTGATCAGCGTATTTTTACATTGAATCAAATTCGTCCTTGAATTCTGTGCGCGCATCGTCCATATTGATAGCGAGGAGTTTGAATTCGCTTCTCAAGATAATTATCTATTTTCGCCGCTAACATTTACTCGCTTCTTCGCTGCCGTTTTTACGTTCGTCCTCGCAATCTGATCCAATTGTTGTAAGACTGTCGCACATATTTTTGTTCTTGTTTTCATCCAGTCCAGCATCACCTTGTCGCTCCTCAATACTAGTTTCTTCTTGAATCCCTAGAAAGGATATGGTCATGGAACTTAGCAAACACAAACCCAGTTCGACTCACACCGCAAGCCCAGCCACTCCCGCTTTGCCCGTACAATCAGAACCTATGCTGGATATGAATATGACACCAATGATTGACGTCATGCTAGTGTTAATCATCATGTTTATCATGACCTTACCCATTCCAGAAAATGCAGTAACCCTCAACACGCCCAGCGCCTGTGTAGGCGAATGTGCGAAACCTGAAGTAGTAAGGGTGGACGTTGATTTTGATGGCACTTTGAGCTGGAATGGTGAAGTGTTAGATCGTTCACAATTGGATAGCAGATTTGATGCTTTAAGCAAAATGGCCAAACAACCCGAGGTTCAATTGCTGGCACATAAACTGGCCGCTTATAAATATGTCGCAGGCGTATTGGCATCAGCACAAAATCGGGGAGTCAAATCCTTAGGCATCATTGGTAGTGAACAATTTATGCCTAAACATACTTAAATACCTCTAAACAGCACTAAGTTGATGCCGTGCGGTTCACTAGCTTGATAAAGCTAATTGCTTACTAACGGCGGCATCTGCTCACCTAGCTCAGAACTCAACTCTAAGCTCAGTTCAAAAAAATAGTACAGGCATGAAGAGAAAAACGAGGCGTGATATGATAACCGCCACTTTTTGGTTTTTCCCTAGTTTATCCTTAGTTTGTCCCTCATTTTCGCGCAATAAACCGCGCTAACTCCCACAGGAAAACATCATGCCTCAACTTAAATTAACTTATTTTGACATGCACGGCGGTCGTGCTGAACCAATTCGTTTGGCTTTAGCCATAGGCAATATCAGCTTTGACGACCATCGTTTTAGCTATCCAGAATTTGCTGAAGTACGTAAGAACACGCCGTTTAACCAAGTGCCTGTGTTAGAAGTCGATGGTGTACAAATTACCCAATGTGACTCTATGCTGCGTTATGCGGGCAAGTTGGCAGGTCTGTATCCAACCGACGCATATCAAGCGCTTTTATGTGATGAAGTCATGTTCGTCATCGAAGAAGCGGGTATCAAAATGGGCCCCACTTATCGCATGACAGGCGAAGAACAAAAAGCCGCTCGCTTGGCTTTGGCCAACAGCTCTATTCCTGTTTATTTGACTTGGTTGGAAAAGAAATTAGCCGCCAACGGTGGTCAGTATTTTGCTGATAATCGTTTGACTGTCGCCGATTTAAAGGTATTCATTGATATCCGTACTTTGAATTCCGGTCGCCTCGATCACTTACCGACTGATTTGGTAGAAAAGCTCGCACCTAGCCTGAACGCACATATGAAATGTGTGGCAGAACATCCAGCGGTAGTCGCCTACTACGCAAAGTTCGCTGCAAAATAATCATTCCTCATATTTGCTGACTATCCAACAAGGCGGCATACCAGCCCATCCAAGGCCATGCCGCCATCTCGTCTCGTTTTAGGTTTTACATGACTCCCGCCTTCCCTCCCCACGCTGTCGCGCGCCTGCGCACTGCTCGACTTACGCGCAGTACTCGTCCCTTTCTCGCTCGTGGTGGTCCACATGGCGAACGCTGCGCTGGATGCCGTCTGATTCTCAGTCATTGCTTTTGCGAATTCCGTACCATCGTTCCAAGCAACGCTGGGATTTGCTTGTTAATGGCCGAGCATGAAACACTCAAACCCAGCAATACTGGCTGGCTGATCGCCGACGTCATACCCGAAACGACAGCATTTGGCTGGGCGCGTACGACCGTAGAACCTGCGCTACTAGCATTGCTAGCCGATCCGCAATGGCAGCCGTATGTGGTATTTCCCGGTGAGTTTGTGGCACCAGAACGCGTCGTTGAGAAACTAATAGATGAGCTTAGTACCGAAGCTGGTAGTCAAAATGGAGAAAACGCAATGGGCAAACGCCCGCTCTTCATTCTATTAGATGCCACTTGGCCAGAAGCCCGCAAGATTTTTAGCAAAAGCCCCTACCTCAATCAATTTCCTGTCTTGAGCCTAGCGCCAGAACAGATGTCGCGCTATCGCTTACGGCGCTCACGTCGTGACGATCATTTATGCACCTCAGAGGTAGCCGCACTCTGCCTCGCCTTAGCGGGTGATACGCTGGCAGCTCAAACACTAGAAGCTTACTTGGATGTATTCACCGATCACTATTTACGCGCTAAACAACAGATCAAAGTCGATGTTGAAGATGAATTACATCAGCGCTTACGGCAGCTAAGTTTATAAGCATCAGGTTTGCCCAAATAGCCTACGCCCCAGTGCACATCGGCGAACAATTGGACAGAAAAACCGGATAAACTAACGGCTTGAAGCTAAGTTGAGCGAACTTGAGCTCACTAGCCCTGACTTGAGCGGATAAAAACTATCCTTAAAGCTTAAGCAAACGCAAACTCTATTTTTCAGGAAATCATCATGACCGATACTACCAAACCCGCATTCCCAGACCGTCTCTCAGTTGACCCACGTAGCAAATATTATGTCGCTGAAATTTTTGACCACGAAGTCGGTATTTTGCTCAATGGTAAAGAACGTTTGAGCGTGGAAGAATACTGCATTAGTGAAGGTTGGATCACGGTACCCGCTGGCAAAACTCTAGACCGTAAAGGTATGCCTATGATGATCAAAGTCAAAGGTAAAGTGGAACCATTTTATCGCTAACATTTTTGTAAGCTTATAGCTTATTCAGAGCGTCTTTCTTAATATCATTCTGAGCGCCCCCATGTCCAACTACGACAAAGTCCAGTTTATTTCGTGGGAGTTATACACTGGCCCTTGTTTCGATCCGACTTATCCTGCGCATGGCTCCTATGCTGGGTTGTCGAATACAACCGTCGATTATCGTACCGATGCGCTTGGTCAATGTTGGGATATTGATGCACGCCTCGCTTTTCTCGCGGAGGCGATCAATCAAGCCTACCAACTGACTGATCACTCAAGTGACACCTTAAAGATTTTCTTGGCACCTGAATTCTTATGCCGAGGTGCTGGCGGTGCTTATTTACATGATCTTTTAAATGGTTGGGTTGGTGCGGCACCCGCCAGTTTTGGCTTACCTGCACCGTATCAAAAGGCATGGGGCGGACTATTTGGCGGCATGCAAGCACTGGCTGCCGATGATCGTTTTGTGGATTTTCTATTTGTCTTTGGCACCACGATCAGCGCCTCGTTTCCAACCGCAAAGAGTATCAACGGTGAATATTTACTCGACCCAACACAACCGGGTGAAGTCTATAACACCGCACTCATACAACGTGGTGGTAGCGCCCACACCGCGCATAATTACGCTTCCCGTAAGCATTACATTTCAGGGATAGATTTCTTAAAATGGAGTGGCAATGTCGGTCAACATACGGCTCATTCCGTCTTACCCGCCGAGCCTGAATCGATCATTCCTGCAGACGTTTTAGGCGTAACGGAAGGTAGCGCAATATTTACTATCGATGGCATACATGATGCCAAGGACGTCCCCATTCCATTTGGCATAGAAATTTGTCTGGATCACGCCACCAGCGGCGGCTGTCGTGCCAATAGTTTTGGCCGACTGCGCACCGCGAATCAGTCCGTCAAAATTCAACTCGTACCTTCAGGCGGTATGAGTTTGCAGGCTGATTCCATACGCCTGCTACCCGCGCATGGCGTAACGCCACATGCTTACGCATTTAATTGTGATGGCTATACCACCTTAGATTACAAAGTTTATGGCAGCCATACACAAATCTGGAATGGCGCAAACGGCGCTCCCGTTCCAGCCTCAAATCGCCTCATCGAAATAGGCGGAGGAACACCCTGTGAAGCGACGCAATTAGCTGCTTTGCCCTCACAAGTGAACTGCCATAGTGGAGTGGTGCACGCCTCTCAGCTTTGGAACAACGGCAATGGTGTACAAGGCGCAGGACATGTGCGCGTGATGCAGCCTATGCCATTGTGAATCATTCGGACTGACGGTCTGTCCTTCATAAGCTACTTTGACAGCGGACTCACCCAACCAACATTCCCATCAACATCTGTGCTTGCCATTTAGGCTTGCTTAGAGAATACTTCTCACTCTGATTAAATACGGTACACATCCGTTCTGGTTTCTATCGTCAAATCCCAAACAAAATCCGTTGCAATTGTTCACCACAAAAATCGAAAATGATAAAAGGAAGACTCATGAAAGCTGATACAAAAATTGTCTCATCCCTATTGGTACTAGCGAGCTGCTGCCTATTACCGGTAAGTGCTTCATTAGCGCAAGACAGCGCCAACAAAACCGCACCTACAAAAAACGCAACGGCCACATCACAAACAACAAAAAATAAGACCAAAGCCGCACTAAAAATCGACTATCAAAAATTCACTTTAGCGAATGGTCTAGAAGTGATTTTCCATGTGGACAAATCTGATCCTGTGGTGGCAGTTAACTTGACCGCACACGTCGGCTCTGCCCGTGAAAAAGCAGGTCGTACTGGTTTCGCCCATCTGTTTGAACATCTTTTATTCTTAGAATCCGAAAATCTCGGCAAAGGTGGTTTAGATAAAATGACCGCACGCATTGGTGGCTCCGGTGCGAATGGCTCTACTTCACAAGACCGTACTAATTATCTGCAAACCGTGCCCAAAGACGCTTTGGAAAAAATGATCTGGGCTGAGGCCGATAAATTGGGTTGGTTCATCAATACCGTGACCGATCAAGTGCTGGCAAAAGAAAAACAAGTCGTCAAAAATGAGAAACGCCAAAGCGTCGATAACAATCCCTACGGACATACGTCCTATGTAATCGACAAAGCCCTGTATCCGACCGACCATCCTTACAATTGGCAAGTGATAGGCTCGCTCGAAGATTTGCAAAATGCGACCGTCGATGACGTCAAAGAATTTTTCCGCCGCTGGTATGTACCGAACAATGTAACTCTGGTTATTGCCGGCGATTTTGATACCGCCCAAGCGAAGCAATGGGTAGAAAAATACTTTGGCGAAATCAAACGAGGTGAAGAAGTCAAACCACTTGCTAAACGCGCTGGGTTTGTCAAAGAAACGGTAAAGCTATACCACGAAGATAATTTCGCCCGCGTACCCGCACTGACTATGGTGTGGCCTGCGGTAGAACAACTGCATGCCGATTCCTATGCACTCGATGTCTTAAGTGAATACCTATCGCGCGGTAAAAAAGCACCGTTCTACAAAGTCTTAGTCGAAGATAAGAAACTCACGTCCAACGTCAGCATAGGCAATCGCACTTCCGAAGTGGCAGGCCAATTCATGCTCAGCGTACGTGCCTTCGATGGCAAATCTTTAGATGAAGTAGCGAGCGCGGTGAATGAGGCATTCGCACTGTTTGAAAAAAACGGCATTTCAGAAAAAGATTTGAATCGTATCAAAGCTGGACAAGAAACACGGTTCTACAACTCACTATCTAGCGTACTCGGAAAATCGTCCCAACTCGCCGAATATAACTACCTCACGGGTAATCCTGGCTATGTAGAACAAGACATCAAAAATATCTTAGCGGTCACACCTGCTGACGTGATGCGTGTTTATGAAAAATACGTAAAGGGTAAAAATTATGTAGCGACTAGTTTTGTCCCTAAAGGCAAAATGAATCTGGCTTTGAGCGGTTCAACAAAAGCCGAAGTGGTAGAAGAAAAAATTGTACAAGGCGCGGAAGCTGCGGTTGATCCTAACATCAATGCGACCTATACCAAAACGCCCTCTAAGATCAAACGCGATCAAGAGCCCGCCTATGGTGCACCAGCCGAAGTAAAAATTCCTAAAGTATGGAACAACAAGTTAAGCAACGGCATGCAGGTTTTTGGCATACAAAATGATGAAGTGCCGCTCATGCAGTTTGAGATCGTGATCGATGGTGGTTTGCTATTAGAAGACATTAACAAAGTCGGTGTTGCGAACTTGATGGCACGCATGATGACGCAAGGCACAGCTAAGAAAACACCACAAGAATTGGAAGAAGCGATTCAACAATTAGGCGCGTCTATCAATGTCTCAGCGCGCACTGAAGATGTACGCATCTCCGTCAACACCTTGGCTCGCAATTACCAAGCGACGATCGACTTGGTGGAAGAAATTCTATTAGAACCACGTTGGGACGAGAAAGAATTTGGCTTACTCAAACAAAGTGTCATCAGCCAGATTCGTCAACAGGAAGCTAATCCCAATGCAATTGCGAGTAACGCCTACAGCAAATTGCTGTACGGTGAAAACAATATCCGCTCACGCAATATTTTAGGTAGCGCGGATAGTATTAATGCCATTACGCTGGACGATTTGAAGGCCTACTACGCGAAAAATTTATCGCCATCAGTGGCTAGGATGCATGTCGTTGGTGCTTTAGAAAAAACCAGCGTTAGCGCCTCGCTCAAAGATTTGAGCAATAAATGGAAAGCTAAAAAGGTGGACTTGCCAGCGCCAACGATCATCAATTCAACAGCGAACACTGCTAAAGTCTATTTCGTCGATGTGCCAGATGCCAAACAATCGGTGCTGCAAATCGGCTACCCAGCCCTAGCCGCCACCGATAAAGACTACTATGCGGCCAGCGTAATGAATTACATCTTGGGCGGTGGTGGCTTCGCATCACGTTTGACGCAACAACTGCGCGAAGGTAAAGGCTATACCTATGGCATACGCTCAGGATTTTCAGGTAGTAAGAGCACGGGCGATTTCAGTATCAGCAGCGGCGTTCGTACCAACGTCACATTAGAATCGGCGCAATTGGTCAAACAAATCTTGCAAGATTACGCCATGACATATTCCGATGCCGACTTGGAAACCACCAAGAGCTTCCTGATCAAGAGCAATGCACGCGCTTTCGAAACTGCCAATGCAAAACTCGGTATGTTAGAAAACATCAGTAAATACGGCTGGACACCCAACTATGTCAAAGAGAGAGAACAGATCGTGAAGGCGATGACGGTCGAGCAAATCAAGTCTTTATCACAAAAATATCTCGATCCGAATAAGATGTTCTGGCTGGTGGTTGGCGATGCCAAAACGCAGTTACCACGTATGAAGGAGTTGGGTTTTGGTGATCCGATCCAGTTGAATAAGTGAGTTAAATAAATGAGTTAAATAAATAATGGCCTGCTCCTAGGAATTATCAATACGTTCAAAGTAAGTAAGCCGTTTTAAGTACGTCCATCAGACCACTGTTTGATGGACGTTTTGTTTTTTTCGACGCAATAATGTACAAAAATGTCCTTTGGAAGTCGCCTCATCCCGCTCAACTGAAGCAGTGCCTATTCTTAGGCAAGGCATTCAGATTACAATATTAGGCATAACCCGCCACTTCCATAGAAAGAATCAGCATGCCCACTCTCGCAATAGCCATAGAAACAGCGGCACGTGCCCATGCGGCTCGTATCGGAGAAGACGGTGATCCAGAAATCTTGCACTGTATGCGCGTAATGTTGCGTTTGCTGGCAGAAGATGAACGTCAGGTTGCAATGCTGCATGATGTCATCGAGGATGGCGGTATGCATGCGCAACAATTATTGGAGATCGGTTTTACACGCGACGTCGTACAGGCAGTCGAGATCTTGACAGGACGCCCAGACGAAACGTACGACGAGTATATTCAGCGCGTCATACAAATGCCTTTAGCGGCACGAGTAAAACAAGCCGACGTAGAAGAGCATGCACGCGTGGTCGGAAATCTGCCAGCAAGTCCAGAACAAACTAAGCGCATGAACAACTATGCTAGTGCGCGCCAAGTTTTAGCTGACTTTTTAGCGCAATCAACAACGGTCGCTACAGCACAATAAGAGATATCTATCGGGAAATTTATGAAAAAAATTGTCGTCAAATTTGGTGGCTCTAACCTGCGCCAACCACAAGATATTGATCGTGTCATCAATGTCGTACAAACCTATAATCGTCCGCTGGTTTTAGTCGTCTCGGCGTTTTATGGTATTACCAATGCACTCATCGCTTGTGTGCAAAGTGCAAAAGAAGGTGCCGGCACCAAAGCTGCGTTGGCTGACAGCCGCGACTATACGCAAACCCTACGCGCTTTAAAAAAAGAAATTTTGGAAGCAAATATTGCTGACCCAAAACATAGAGCCGAAACCGAAAAAGCGCTGGGCCTACGACTCGATCAATTGGAACGCTACCTCACCGGTATTCATTGCATAGGCGATGTGCCGACCTTCGTGAACGATGCGATCTTGAGTTATGGCGAACGACTGTCCAGTTTATTGCTAACAGAAGTGCTGCTGAGCCGCGGCATCAAAGCGCGCGAAGCTTTGCCGGAAGATATAGGTTTAATTACCGATGGCGTGTTTGGAAATTCAGCCTGTGATTTCACCGCCAGCACCGCATCCGTGGCACAAGCTTTAAATGGCGATGAGATCATTGTGGTACCAGGGTTTTATGGCGTTGATCGCGACGGCAAAACGACACTGTTTGGGCGCGGTGGTTCGGATTATTCCGCCGCTTCTATCGCTCGTTGCATAGGTGCAGAATCGCTCGACGTATGGAAGGATGTGGACGGCTTTTTAAGCGCCGATCCCGGCTCGGTCGGCGCACCACGTTCGATTGCTCAATTAAATTATCTCGAAGCCGCCGAGTTATCCTACTTCGGTGCCAAGATCTTA
This sequence comes from Affinundibacterium danionis, assembly GCF_042432465.1. Taxonomy (NCBI): domain Bacteria; kingdom Pseudomonadati; phylum Pseudomonadota; class Betaproteobacteria; order Burkholderiales; family Oxalobacteraceae; genus Affinundibacterium; species Affinundibacterium danionis. The sequence goes on from NZ_JBHLXJ010000013.1 coordinate 52,940, forward strand.
CATCCACGCACGGTAGAGCCTTTGTTTGATCAAGATATTCCAATTCGCATTTTGAATATCACCAAGCCAGAACGTGGCTTGCAGCCTTACACCGTTATCAACGCAGAACGCACCGTGACGCGCGATGTGGTAAAGAGTGTCAGCGCCACCGATGATGTAGCGATCCTCAAACTACATGGCCCGGGCGTAGGCTTTAAACCTGGTATCTTGGCGCAAGTCACGAACACCTTAGATCAACACGACATCAATATCAAAAGCGTACTCACAGCACAAACGGCGATTAATATTTTGCTGGCACGCGATCATTTGGAGGCAGCCTATGCCGCTGTGGCCGAGCACCATGTGGGTGGTGTGGTCGAGGTATCTAAAGACGATCAAGTCGCGATTGTGGCGGTGGTGGGCGATGGTGTTTTACATGCTTCCGGTGTCGGCAATGGCAGCGATAACAGTAACGGCAAAGGCAGTGCCATCGCCAGCCGCGCTTTATCCGCAGCCTTAGCAGGCGGCGCACGCGTCAATTTGGCTGCCGCAGGTGCCAGTGAAGTCGCAGCGTATATGTTGGTGCATCAAGAGGATAAAAAACTTGCTTTGCAATTGGTGCATGCGGAGTTCTTTGGCGCGTAGTTGGTTTCTGGCTTGCGATCTTTGTTTGCGCTAGCACAAAGATTCGCAAGACAATCGCCCCAAGCTTTCAGCCTAGCTTTAAGATTTCTGCTTCAATTAGATTCTGTTCAGATTCAGAAGACGAGGCAATCATGCAACAAAAAGACAATGGCGATTGGTTATCCGCACAACAAGCGGTACGTCCAGATGGCACGGAAATCAGCAATTTACCCTTGATCAATAAAAAATTACCGCCACTAACCAGTGGTTTGTCGTCGGCACCAATCGATTTAACTGACGATGCCGAAAATTCCGGCGCTGGCGCAGATACAGATGCAAATAAAGCATAAGAGCTTTAAATCAAGCGAACTGACCAACGCCCTCGGCTCTCTCAGCTCCAGCAACGCCTTCAGAAAAACCTACCACCCTATTTCTACCTTGATGCTTGGCTTGATATAGAGCGGTATCAACGGCTTTGATTAGGATTTCCAGATCGCTGCCTGCTTGACGGGAATCGGCTACGCCAATACTGATCGTGCTTTGTAGTGAATGCCCGTTCCAATCGACACGCAGCTCTGAATACAAGCGGCGTAAGCGTTCAGCTAAAGCGGCGGCCTGTTTTTCACCTGTAGCGGGTAATAAAATACAGAATTCTTCACCACCATAGCGGGAGATGTAGTCGGTGCCACGCACCACGGAGCGCATCAAATGTGCCAAGCGACGTAATACTTCATCACCAGCAGGATGACCATGGCGATCGTTGATCTGTTTAAAGTGATCAACATCTATCATCATGATTGCCACATTATCCCCACTACGCTTGATCTGGGCTAATTGACGCATGGTCTCCACTTCTATGGTGCGGCGATTCAAGATCCCGGTCAAAGAATCGGTCGCGGCTAGCTCCTTTAATTCATTGGCCAAGGTGTAATTAATCAATAGCATGAACGCAAATGACATCGACATCTGTGCCAAGCTAGCAAAAAAGAACACACCGGGGTTAACACCGCTCGCTGTAAACATACGCACCGAATCAGCGGGCGTAAATATTATGCTCACCACGCGCACCAAAGCCAAAATCGCAATCACGGATACGGAAGCAGCGGCCAGCCAATAGGCGGTCCGTAATGGTTGAGAAATTTGCACAAACAAGGCGCGAGCGCAAACAATATGCACTAGAGCAAATAAGAGAAAATTGCTAGCAATACGAATCTTAGGCTCAGGATACCAGACACCAAAAACCGTATTATTCACCAGCATGATCAGCGCGAATACGGCTGTGATCCAATAGCGACTACGCCCGCCTTTAAATGATTCGATGCCGTTATAAAGCAGACCCAAACCACAACCCAAAGTCAAAGTAGCTACAATCACGACGAACAAGGGGGGCGACATCATAATCTGACTGCTGATCGCTAAACTAATCCCAATCAGCAAATCACCCAAAGCCCACTGACGCATGCCTCGGACTTTGCCCGCGTGCATGCCAACCAAAGCCAGCATGCCAGCAAACAAAATATTCAATGCAGCCCAAACCACCATGATGGTACGTGGATCTATCGTCATGCAGATATTCTCAAAAGGTGGGGTTCAGGTTAAAAAAAATTGAAAATGCTTAGATGAAAAAACAGCCTATAAGGCCATACCACTTGCCCAATATCACCAGCGGGAAGCATTCTAACGGGAAATTATTCTTTAGAACAGCTTGCCACTCGAACTCCATGTTTTTCTCGCTTAAATATGACCTAAATATGACCTAAAATCGACTAAATTGGCGCTAAATATGACACGAGTATGCCTTAATATGCCTTAAATTAGCGCGTTCGCTCCACTGAGTTCCAAGATGAATGAAAGAACAGTCCCATCAGTTAGCAGTTTATTGACTAAGCGTCTGGGCCAATGCTCGCATCGCCATCCAACGTCGCGCTGGTGCCGGATGACTTTTACTATCAAAATTCGGATTGGCGCTGTTGCGACTCAGTTTTTTATAGAAATTGACCAGTGAATGTACGGAGAAACCCGCACCTTGCGCCAATTTCAAACCAGCCGTATCGGCCTCTTCTTCTTGTTGTTTGGATAGTGGTGCCAATGCGCGTAAGAAACTTTCATCATTGTCTACCGCTTCTTCCAGTTCTTCAAAACTGCGCTGATGCCATGTGGGAAATAGCACTAATGCCTGTTCGTACTCAAGTCGATTATGCTCCAGCACAGCATGCGCGATTTCATGACTCAGCAACATCGCTAGCTCAGTCTCATTTAAATTCAAGCGCTCTACCTGGAATTGGCTGAGCAGAATTTTCCCACCTGCCATACTGTAAGCGCTTTCTTCCTGTTCACTAGTGCTATGGATTTCCCACTGCCAGTGCCGCGTGTCTGGATAATCTTGTGCCGCTTGATGTATCAGAACTTGCGCTATTTTTTTAGCTCGCTCCAGAAACGCCTCGTCCTTATCAAGATATCCCGCTTGTTCTATGTCCGACAGACGCTGGCGATACATTTTCTCAGCGCCCGCTATGACCTGCGCGCTAGTCAAGCTACTCAAACTTGGTCGTGGCAACACAACGGGCTTATCATCGATGTAGGCGTGTGCTGGGCTGCACGTCAGGCCAAGCAAGAAACTGCAAGTAACTAATCGGACGAAAGACATGGGCAATCACAGGCGAGCAAACTAAGATGGGCTCATCATAATGTGAAAAATCAGGAAACGCGATACGATAAAAATCAAAGTTACTGCAAATGATCCGTTTACACCGAGTAATTGCTTGTACTAAGGACTCAAACAAGACACAGGCAACAGTACAATATCATTTCTCTATAGCAACGCCTCTGAAGGATGAAAAATGACGCTCAGCACCACCTCACCGTCTAAAGACTCTCAAAATCCGAACGCAGTTGATGCCACGAACCAAGGTCTGCTGTCACGCATACGACTACCAGCACTACACGCGCGTATCACGAGTGCCAATGAAGCGGCGAACTGGATACAAAACGGCATGACAGTTGGGATGAGCGGCTTTACCCGTTCCGGTGATGCGAAAATGGTACCGTTGGCCTTGGCAGAGCGCGCGCTGCATGATCCATTTCAAATTACCCTGATGACGGGTGCGTCTATGGGGGGCGATGTCGATAAGCTGTTAACTGAATCGCATGTGATTGCGCGTCGTATGCCTTTTCAATCCGATCCCGTATTACGTGCCGCTATTAATCGTGGCGAAGTGATGTTCATTGATCAGCACTTATCCGAAACGGTTGAACATCTGCGTGCGGGTCAGATCGCGCCGATCGACGTTGCCATCATCGAAGCGATTGCGATTACCGAATCGGGCGCCATCATTCCTTCAACGTCCGTCGGCAATAGCGCCAGTTTTGCCATCTTGGCGGAAAAAGTCATCGTAGAAATTAATCTAAGCCAACCTTTAGCCTTAGAAGGCATGCACGATATTTTTATCCCGGGCAAACGTCCTCACCGCGATCCTATTCCCGTGATGTCTGCTCATGATCGCGTTGGTACGACGGCAATTCAAATTGATCCCGCCAAAATTGTCGCCATCGTGATCACAGACAAACTTGATAGTGCGTCCACGGTTACGCCGCCGGATGCCGAGACCGACGCGATTGCTGGGCATTTGATTGCATTCTTTGAACAGGAAGTAGCGGCAGGTCGCTTAAGCAATGCTTTGTTGCCACTGCAAGCTGGCATAGGTTCCGTGGCTAACGCGGTACTAGCAGGTTTTAAAGACAGCCCGTTTCGACACCTGACCATGTACTCAGAAGTCTTGCAGGATTCCACCTTTGATTTGTTTGATGCTGGCATACTCGATTTTGCTTCTGGTTCATCAATAACGCTTTCCAGCAAAAAGCACGATGAGGTGTTCAATCATATCGAGCGCTACAAAGACAAACTGATACTACGCCCACAAGAAGTCAGCAATCACCCCGAAGTGATACGCCGTTTAGGCATCATAGGTATCAATACGGCTTTAGAGGTGGACATCTATGGCAACGTCAATTCCACGCATACAGGTGGCACCCATATGATGAACGGAATCGGCGGTTCCGGGGACTTTGCACGCAACGCCTACCTGTCTATTTTCACCACCAAATCGGTCGCTAAAGGCGGTAAAATTTCTAGTATCGTGCCCATGGTGTCACACGTCGATCACACCGAACACGACGTCGATATCATCGTCACCGAAGTCGGGCTAGCCGACTTACGCGGCCTAGCACCACGCGAACGCGCACCATGCATCATACAAAACTGCGTCGCCGAACCGTATCGCAGCATGTTATTTGAGTATATTAAAGAAGCTCAAACCCGAGGTGGACAGACACCGCATGTCTTAGAAAAAGCCTTTGCTTGGCATACGCGCTATCGTGAGACTGGGAGTATGTTGAAAAGCACTGAGTAAATATGTAAACAAATCATCAAATAACTTGATGACTTTTAAACAATTTTTCGTGCGCTATGAAAAGATTCTCACGGACCATTTATTTTTTAGGAAGCGTCCTAACGAGAGCCAAAATTTCGTCTGGCATGGTTCTCTCCTCGAATCCAAGAAGTTCATGCGAGCCGTCACACATACCAATGTATTGGGTATCTTTACGCAAAAAAATAATGTAAGTTTGCCCAATAGTCATTGAAACACCGCAGCCGTTACCTGGCAATGAAGTCTCGACGACGACATTTTCCGCAGCCTTGCCTTTGAGCAATCTGATCACCGCCATATTTGCTTGAACATGAGGAAACGAATTCTCGTTTGTACCAGATTGATATCTAGCAGAAACGACTTTTGCTACGATTATTCTGTCAGCTTCACCTACCTGTTCTTTTAGATTTCTCCCACAACTACAGGCGGAACTTGTGAGAGACATTAGTAATAAAAACGAAAAAACAGCAAATTTAAACATTGAGCTACTCCATTAAGTACGTATTCAATTCAATTCTGTAAATTCACGTGAAATTACTTTTTCGGAACAAATCGATTGTAAGCATAAAAAACCTCATCCCGCACCCAACCTAGGCTTTCATACAAAGACTGTGCAGGCACATTCGTTTTTGCCGTCGTCAAATCCATTCTGACTTTTCCATCGGCGATGGCGCGGGCTTCGGCGGCCAGCAATAACTGACGACCGGCACCGGATTTGCGCGCTTCTGGCGACACAAAAAGATCATATAGCGTATAAATCGGTGCCGCCGCAACCGAGCAAAACGTGGGGTACAGTTGGCAAAAACCCAGCACACCTTTTTCGGCGCTTTCAGCAACTAACACGACCGACTCTCCCAACGTAAATCGCTCGTAGATGAAGTCATAAGCGAGTTGCGCATTAGAAGGCTGTTCATAAAACTGGCGGTACAAATCAAATAGCTGAGCGACATTGACGATGTCACTTGCGGTCATGGCTCTGGTTGTGATTTTCATGTGATGTGTAATAAGAATTTGAGCGATAGATCAATCGATTATCTAAAACGGAGATTAAGTGCAATAATTAATTCGTATTTTATCAATCTCTAGTTTGCCTTTAAAAACTTTATATGTTTTTGCATTTCACGATCCGACATCACCCCGCCACAAAAATGCAACAATCCACTCTCAAAAAGCCCATTTCCTATGATTTTTCTAGCGAAAACAGTCGCTAAGAAGCTGCTTGGGCTATCTTGTATGGATTGCTTTTTGCTCGGGAACTAAAATGAGTCTCTCCAAAAAATCCTTAGTCATTATTCTGCTTTGTGCGTTCAGTATGCACAGCATCAGCGCTGTCCACGCCAGCAAAACACCGATAGCCACTGGCACTGGTGGCGCGGTAGCGACGATTAATGAAGCAGCCTCGCAAGCTGCCATGAAGATACTCAATCAGGGCGGCAATGCGATTGATGCCGCAGTGGCGGCTGCCGCGACTTTGGGTGTGACAGACCCGTTTAGCTGCGGCATCGGTGGCGGTGGTTTTATGATGATTTATCTGGCCAAAGAAAAGCGTTTTGTGACGCTCGACCATAGAGAGACCGCGCCCGCCTCAGTGACATCCAATTTGTTTATAGAAAATGGTCAAGAAATCGCCGTAGATGATGCAATCAGCAGCGGCAGAGCGGTTGGCGTGCCAGGTACGGTACGCGGTTGGGATGAGGCCTTGAAACGCTATGGCAGCATGCAGTTTAAACAGGTATTAGCGCCAGCAATTCAAACTGCTGAACGCGGTTTTACTATCACGCCTATTTTTAATCATTTAAATTCGGGCGCTAGTCACAAGTTTGCCTTGTACAGTTCTAGCAGTACCCTGTACATGCAAAACGGTAAGGCGCTACCCGTCGGATTTCATTTCAAAAATCCCGATCTAGCAAAAACCTATAAAGCGATTGCGCAAGGTGGGGCGAATGCTTTTTATCGTGGTCCTATCGCCGACGCCGTACTCAAAACGGTGAATCAGCCACCGACAGTAAGTGGTGTCAAAGTACGCCCCGGCCTGATGACACAAGCCGATTTGCTGAATTATGAAGTACGACTGCGGCAACCCGTTCACAGCACTTACCGTGGTTACGATTTATATGCTTTAGGCTTGCCCAGCAGCGGCGGTATCACGATAGCGCTGGCCTTAAATTTATTAGAAAATTTTGATACGAAAAAAATGTCGCGTCAGCAGGTAGAGCATTTGTATCTAGAAGCTTCACGTCTAGCTTTTGCCGACCGCAACGCCTACATCGGCGATCCTGAATATGTAGATGTGCCCGTCGTGGGCTTATTAAGCAAGGAGTACAGCCAACAAAGAGCGCAGCAATTGCGTCTCGATCAAGCCGCGAGTCGTAGCAACGATGCGTTACCGGGTGATCCTTTCCCATTTCAAAATGATCCTAGCTATCCACTGCGGCCACATTTATTGTCCAACGCATCCAATCCATCCACCGCCCTCATTAAAACAAACAAAGAAGAACCTAAACACACCACACATTTAACCGTCAGCGACAAGGACGGCAATATCGTTGCCTACACCTACACGATAGAGGACTGGGGTGGTAATGGCATGGTGGTACCCGGTTACGGTTTCCTGCTCAACAACGAGTTAACCGACTTTGATTTCAGCGCACCACATCCGAATAGTCCAGAAGCAGGCAAAAGACCGCGTAGTAGTATCGCGCCCGTGATTGCGATGAAAGATGGCAAACCCGCCTTCACCCTTGGTAGCCCGGGTGGTGCCACGATTATCACTACCGTCTTGCAAACACTCGTGAATCACATCGATCTCGGCATGAATTTGGCAGAAGCTATCGCCGCACCGCGACTGTCAGAACGTAACGGCGCTCACACGCAAGTCGAGCCTAATTTCATCACCAGCGCGCAGGCGACTGGCTTAGCGCGTTTTGGTCATCAATGGAAAATCGATCAAAGCGATGCAGAAATTGGGGCTGCTAATGCCGTCCGTTTTAATCCAGATGGCACGGTCACCGCTATCAGCGAACCGGCGCGACACGGCATAGGTAGTGCCTTGGTACAAAAGAAGGCACATTAAAATCCAGCCCCAAGGTGTAATATCTGCAATAAGCTTTTTGCTGCCTTGCTGATCTCACCTCGGGAAACTCATGAAAAAAATTGTGCACAAACATCCTCATGCGATTGCACATCATAAACGAGGCATCGCGGCACGTTTTTCGCAATTTCGCGTTAAAGGCTTGAGTTGGTTGGCCGCTTTTATGGCGGTCCTGGGTCCAGGTCTGTTAGCGGGACTCTCTGACGATGACCCAGCGGGCATTACCACGTACTCGATACTCGGGACCGACTACGGTTATCGCCTGCTTTGGATTATCCCGTTCTCTACGATTTTATTAGTGCAATTTCACATGATCGCTGTGCGCATAGGTGCTGCTACGGGACAGGGTTTTGTCGCCGTGATACGCCAACATTGGGGACGTGCTTGGGCTTACGCGGCGGTGATAGGTCTGCTGTTCGCCAACTTTGGAACCATTTGTGCCGAGTATGCAGGGATAGCAGCGGCATTGGGTTTAATCGGTGTGCCCGCGTGGATCAGCGCGCCTTTAGCGGGAATACTGATTTGCCTAGTGGTGGTACTCGGATCATTTCATCGTATAGAAAAAATTCTGTTATTTATCTCGGCGACATTGGCCTTATACATCGTTGATGGAATTTTAGCGGCGCCCGATTGGACGGCTATCGCGCACTATTCCTTAATCCCCCATTTGCCGGATGATCAAGCGGGTTGGACCGCGATTGCCGCTACCTTGGGCACAACCTTGGCACCTTGGGGGCTGGCGTTTATCCAATCCTACGCGGTAGACAAAAAAATCTCGGTCAACAATCTACGCTGGGAACAAGTGGATGTCGTGATCGGCTCACTGCTCACAGGCATTATTGGCATCGCGATTGCAGTCGCCTGTGCGTCAACCTTGCACAAGTCTGGCATACATATCGCGAACGCCAGTGATGCCGCATTGGCATTAAAACCCTTGGCGGGTTCCTTTGCGACCGTCTTATTCGGCGTAGGACTGCTCGGCGCATCTTTATTAGCGGCAGCTATCGTACCGGTGGCAACCGCATACTCAATTGCCGAAGGCCTGGGTGCGCCTGCTTCCTTAGATTTGGATGCCAAACATTTTCATTTTTTTTATGCGGCTTTTATCTTATTGACGGTAGCGGCGGTCAGCGTGGTCTCAATACCAGGCTTGCCGCTAATTCCCTTGATCTACTCCAGTCAAGTGGTCAATGCGGTATTACTGCCTCTGCATGTAATCGCCTTGCTCTTAATCGCCCAAAACCACCAAATCATGGGCTCGTCAGTCATAGGTATCAAATCTCGACTGGCCGGACTAGTGAGTTTGTTATTGATATTGGCTTGTGTCTGTGCTTTGAGTTTTACATGATTTTTTTGATTAACCTATAATCATGACGAATCCTAGATAACAAATCGTATCGCCCAAAGTATTAATACAAGAAAGAGGAGGCTATCTATGGCATTAAAAAGCTGGCTACAACAATTGGCTTATCGACGCTTCATACGGCGGTCGCCTTATCGCAAAGCATTGAGTGAGCTGCCGGCTAGTTTGTTACCTCACTGGCAGGCACATGCGAAAGATGAATTTACTGGTATCCCTGACGATGCCATTTTTTTTATCCGCGCCGCAGAAGGTTTAATGATGTTTTTTAACTGCGTCAAACAAAGCCAGAAAGTGGGTGGCAGACCTTGCGCCTTGCCATCTAAAGCCGCCGATTCCGTCTGGCATGCGTGGATAGATTTACCACAGGCGCGATTTTCGGATGTGGATGTTGATAGCTTTTGCCAAAAACATTTTGGGATGACGATTCCACACATCGCCGCGGCACAGTTAGATACCGAAGCAAAAGGAACGATGGCAGTAGCGCTCGCGGTTTCTTTAGTTCAACTACGTCGTAATGAAGGCAAGGATGCATTAAGCCCAACCGCACCCGCGCTGTTCACCTTAGACAAGCGGCTCAAGATGCCACGCGGCTATAGCTATCGTATGACGGGTGATAAATTGGGTTTTCAATCTATGAGTCTGCTCGGGCAAGCATATGGCGCAACGGTTTTTCCATCGACCTTTATGCCTACGGAATTACTAGCAATCGGACTTATTACTGCCCCTATGTTGGAGCATTATCAACGCAAACAAGCGGCACAGTTGGCCGCACACCATAACGACACAGGGTCCTCCCTCAGCTCCACTACATCAACGACTTCATCGTCTAGCGATACCGATTGCGACTCAGGCAGCCGCACGGACGCAGGCTCTTCGGATAACTGTTCCGACTCAGGTAGCAGCGCAGATAGTAGCTCTAGTGGAAGCTCCTGCGGTAGTAGCTGTGGCAGCAGTTGCAGTAGCTCTTAGTGCAAACTTAGTGCGATCATAGTTCGATAACAGACTCAGGCAATCATGCAAATCGAAGCTCTTTACCATCAAATTCAAACTGCTTTTAGCGCTCAAGCTAATCCCGAAAACGCCCTCGCCATGCGGCGTTATATGCGCGACCAATTTGATTTTCTCGGCATCAAAACACCCGTACGCCGCGCGCTGATCAAAGATTTAGCTACAGTCGAATTTGCCCATACAGATTTAGAACAATTAGCCCGCGCCTTATGGCTACTACCTCAGCGAGAATATCAATACGCAGCGATTGATGTACTGGCGTTGCATAAAAAGAAACTAGATGTGTCACAACTGAGTTTGTTACTGACATTGGCACAAGAAAAATCTTGGTGGGATAGCGTCGATGGTTTGGCTTCCGTAGCCAATCGGGTGTTGTTCGCCAACCGCACCCAACAATCTCAAGTTCATATGGACAGCGCCTTACAGCATTCCAATCTGTGGGTAAGGCGCATCGCCATGATTCATCAACTAGGCTGGCGCTTAGAAACAGATGAGGCACGGCTTTTTGGATACGCCAAAACACTAGCGCATGAAGAAGATTTTTTCATACGCAAAGCCATAGGCTGGGCGCTACGCGATTACGCCAGATGGCAGCCGGAAGCGGTACGCGAATTTATAGAAACACATCGCGGGCTGTTGTCGAATTTGAGTGTGCGGGAGGCGCTCAAGCATTTGTAATGCATTTTGCTTTCATTCGGACGAAGCCAAAACGCTCAGGCCGTATTTACTTAGTCCTGAATTTCTCCCAACTCAGCCTCTTCAACCACCGCCGCCGGATTGTCTTCCATACGTAAATTCATCACCGCAAGAGGCTCGCCGCAGGCGGTGCAAATTTGCCCTGGGCGGGTAATTTGTCCGCAGCTCAAATGGCGCAGCAGTATAGGTGTGGGCTGTGGGCAGGGCATCCAATCTTCGCCATAGCGCATCAGTTCTAAAGCCAATGGCAGCAAGCCTAAGCCAGCTTCTGTCAGACGGTATTTAAAACGTGGTGGTCGTTCTTGATAGGGTAATTTCACCACGATACCGCCGTCTACCATACGTTTTAGTCGGTTAGTTAGGATGTTGGTGGCGGCTCCCGTGGCTTTTTGTAACTCATCAAATTTGTGTGAGCGCTTGAATAACTCACGCAAGATCAATAAGACCCATTCATCCCCGATCAAACTGGCCGCGCGCACGACGGGGCATGCTCTTTGTGATGGTTTTGTCATTTTTATTCACTATTAGAATAGTTTTAGCGCATTTTAGCGCTAGAAAAGGCATCTTCATTTTACACACTTGCATTTTAAAAGTCTATTGAGTATCATGCGATAAGTTACTTGCATTTTGAAAGTAACTTATCGCGATTTACGGAATTTGTCCTCAATCGCATGTGCCCTGAGCAATTTTTCCAACTCCATTTTTCGAGAGCTTAATCATGAAAACACTTAGCTTGCTTGCCTTACTCTTACTCAGCAATTACTCACAAAACGCCCTTGCCCAAACCGCCGCACCGCATGACAAAAAAACCTCAGTGATCGTAGACGCCGAAATTAAACGCGGCCCCTTAGCTGATTTTTATGAACTAGTCGCACAGCATCCTGCGCACAATAGCTCGACAATCAATCCAATAAGTAAGGAAACAACTAAGGAGACAATCAATCCGACATCTAACACAGCGAACCAAATCAAAAGCCCAGCCCCAGATGCCAAACCTATCTTGGCGCAACAGAGCGCGCAAATAACTGCGACAAAACCCAACACGGACTAAGTTCAACCAAATCATCCCTACCACACTGCTATCACACTGCGGTATCGCTGGCCTCAGAGCCGAATTACAAAAGGAAACATCATGCATTTGCCCGCCACACAGATCGCGCTCAAGCATAGAGTTCATGCGGAAATTAACCAGCATTTTGCGGCACACGAAGCGGAGGAAACTTGCCTACTACTTGATAGCACAGGGCCAGGATTAACCCGTCAATACATCGTGTTAAACGCGATAGGAATAGAACGTCTGCATAACTTTGATGCCATCCATGCGTTCTCGGGATCGGTTTTTGCCTTGTTTGGTTTTATGGCATTTAGTACGGCGCAAAACCGTATCAGCATAGACGATTTGTGCGATCCTAAAACTGAGCAAATTTTCCGGCGTCAACACCATGCGCATTGGTTTTCAGGTGTACATGCGGTCGGTAAACTATTGCTCGGTCGCTCAGCCTTTCAATCCACTGCGCCATTAATCGCCTGTTTAGAAAGCATGTTTGGTGAATTTGTTGATCAGCCATTTTCCCACTTTGGCAGCAATATTCACATCTATCTAGCGCGCCAAAAAAATCAAGCACTGTTAGTTCTATCGAATAATGCGCAATGCTCGCCTGAACTGGAACGTCTGAGAGCGACACCGATCAAACATATTATTGCGATGGCGGCGAATGTGCCTTTTGTGTATGGCGGTGTGCGGGCTGATACACCTTATTTTGATCCGGTTTACACCCAGCATTACGTGGCGAGCTTAAAACAAATAGGCAATACCCACGCCAGCACCTTAATTTCTACACCGTGGCGCTCGGGCAAGAAACAGCGGCGTCACTATGTTAATTGCTATCCCGATGGCAATGCGCGTTGGCATATGTTGAAAGATTTTATTCGCTTGGTGAGCGGACAACGCAATATCACTTGGTCGCGCGATATTTACACAGCGTTTCGGCTGACTTTATGACGCTGTATAAATCAATATGACGGCGCACCCATGCGTGCTGGTATTGAACATCGTTTTTAGACATCTCGATTCGGATAGCTAGTCTTTGGTATATAGGCGACAACCAAACACCGGACCAGCCGTGCGTCCATTCATAGGATTAAATCGTACCAACACTTTTTCTTTATCCTTGGTAAGTGCTTCGGGTACGACATAATTCTGCTCGATAAACTCACCCGCTTGATCGCCATTCAAAACGACATGGGCAATTTCTACACCGTCAATCGTGATAGTGAAATCGCGATTTTTTTCTTCGCCAGAATAAGTCGCTTGCAAAATCAAGGCACCCGGTTTGACCTTCATATAAAAACTGAAGTACCCACCAGTTCGTGCATCACGGCCATTCTTGCCACGATAGACCACAGGATAAGAGATATCCGCCTCTAACTGATGATCACGCTCCGCCTGCATTTCGCCCAAATGCATGACATCGACGGCACGTCGGCTGAGATCCAAAAGACGCTCTTGCTCTTTGCGGAATCCCACTTCGGCAGCCGCCCATTGGGCATCGTCATAGATATTAAAATACACCGCAGAGCGACGCGTGTACTGTGAATAAAATGGACGCAATGGCAGATCAGACGGACGTCCTATACCTTGCGTTTGATAATGGGCAGCACTCGCGGAAATCGTCGATATCGCGGGCAAAATCTGCGCGCCAACCAAGGCAGGTGCCACACCATCAAAGGCTTTATCCGCTGCTCCCAAATCCGCCGCCATCACCATAGGGCCGCGCAATATAGCGGCCACTTGCGGCGCACCCGGTGCAGTTTCTAAACGCAATGCCAAAGGCAAGTTCAGAGAAATTTGATCACCACTGCGCCAGACTCGATCGACTATCGCATAGCCTTTTTCCTTGGTAGAGGTAAGCGCTTTGCCATTCAATAAAAGTTGATACTCATGCGCCCAAGCGGGAATACGCAAAGCCAGACGCAGGTGCTTAGCTTTTTTAATTTGCTTTAAACGTAGTTGTATTTCACCCTGATACGGATACTCGGTCAGCATTTCGAACTGCGCGCCTTGTTGTTTCCAATCGAGACGAGATGGAATGTAAAGATTCACCAATAAAGTATCGTCGTGCTGCCAATAAATAGAATCACCGTGTTTAGCGTGACTTTCCATGCCCGATAAAACACAACACCAAAAATCATTCTCTTCGCTGGAATAGTCGCGTGCCACGCCCGCCATCAACGGCGTCATATAAGTGAACATGCCCGTCGCCGGATTTTGATGCGCCAGAATATGATTTAAATGCGCACGTTCGTAATAGTCAAAATACGTCGCATCCGGTGCCCAGCTATACAGATGACGGGTGAGCTTGAGCATGTTGTAACTACCGCAGGCTTCGCAAGTTTGTTCGGTCAAATGTTTTGCCGTGGTATCAGGCTCAAAGAAATATTCTCGGTCGCCGTTACCGCCGATCACATAGCTATGATGTTGCGTGACGCGCTGCCAAAAATACTGCGCCGCGCTGGCATGCTGTTCGTTTCCATGTACTTCATGTAGACGGGCTAGACCAATCAATTTGGGAATCTGAGTATTGGCATGAGTATTCGCCAACTCATCTTTTTGCTGCGTTAAGGGCTGTAAGACTTTGTTGTGATACAGACGTAAAGCCAGTTTCAACCAACGCTGTTCGCCTGTGCGGGCGTAGAGTTCAGCGAAACTTTCATTGATGCCGCCGTGTTCGCAATTGAGTATTTTTTGTAAGTCTTCGTCATTAATGCCCGCGAAGAAACGATCAATATAATGTCCCAGTTGCGCAGCGACTTTTAATGCGTGAGGATTGTACGCAAGTTGTTGCGCATCAAATAGACCAGCAAACACTTTATGCCAGTTATAAAACGGCACCCAACAACCGTTCAAATCAAATCCAGCCGAACGGATATTACCCGCTAACATTTCGGCGAAAATCTCTTTGCCATCGACGATCTTGCCATCCGGGCGCTTACGCATAAAACCTGCAATATAACCATCGCCATGCGCAGCCTGCACCCGCAGTAGCTCGTCCACAATGTAGTCAATTCTTTGTTTAAACTCGCGCTCACCAGTTTGCGCAAACATTAAGGCCAGCGCCGACAAATAATGCCCCAAGCCTTCACCAGCTATCGTATCCGACTCCCAACCGCCATAGATTGCGCCCTTCACTGGCAAGCCCGCGAACTTATGATAATTGTGTAAAAAACGATCCGCACTCAAACGCAACAAATAAGCTTTATTAGCATTCACTGCGTTGAGATAGGGAGACGGCAATAGACGTACTTGATCCAGCGCGACTGCTTTCGCTTTCTTGGGCAGGCGAGTCGGCACAGTTGGCCTATCCTCGGCTGACACACGCAAAGGTAACAGGCTTAACGACGCCGCCACCTTTCCATAAATTTTCAGATGACGTCGCCGCTGTTCCAACAAAGTATCTTGACTATCCTCATGCATGGCAGTTCCCCAACAATAATGTCTACGGAATCCAATATAGTACGCTGCCTAAGCCTGAGTCTTGACGAGACTGGCGCGCTAGCATGACGAAAATAGCATAGCGATTTTCGCTAGTCGTTTTTAGATGTTGCACCCATCAATTAGTAGCGACTCGATTCCAATACGAAACCCTCATCCAGCCAGCCGGTTATGCCTCCTATCATGATTTTCACTGGACGCCCCAGATGAGCCAGCGCTATTGCGGCCTTAGTCGCGCCATTGCAATGCGGACCAGCGCAATAAACCACAAACAAGGTATCGGCGGGATACTCCGCCAATTTAGAAGCAATAATTTTGCCACGTAATAAATTAATAGCGCCCGGTACATGCCCTCGCGCATACTCGGCAGGTAAACGCACGTCCAATAAAACAAAGCCTGGATGACCATTTGCCAAAGCCTCATGCACATCCCAGCAATCTGTTTCAAAACCTAAACTAGAGGAGAAATGTTGTAATGCAGAAGCACTATCCGCCGCGGCGACTTCAATAACAGCATTGTGGTTCATAAATTTCCTTATCAATAAAATGGGAGGGAGAAAAACAAGCGCATTGTGCGCTTATAAAAAAACACGGTATAGTGGCGAGAATGCCATTTCACAGTCATATTCCGCCAACCTACCAAAACGCCGTTTAGCTGAATTTTTTTATGCCATCAGGAATAAGCATGTCCTCACCTCTCGTTGTCGCGGTCGCCTATGATCGTTTGTGTACTTTCGAGTTTTCTTGTGCTGTTGAGCTGTTTTCGCTAGAGCGTCCAGAACTACAGGTGAACTGGTATCGCTTTGCCGTATGCGCGGCAGAACCTGGCAAATTGCGCGCAGCGGGTGGCATCACCATAGAAGCACCTTATACGCTGCGCCTGCTCGACAAGGCCGACGTGATCATCATCCCGGGCTGGCGCGATGTGGATGAGCTGCCCTCACCACAACTCATTAAAAAAATTCAAAATGCCTATGCCCGTGGGGCTCGATTCTGCACCATTTGTTCTGGTGTTTTTGTATTGGCCGCGGCTGGTATTTTGGATGGTAAATCGGTGACTACGCATTGGCGCTATGCCGATAAATTAGCTAAACGTTACCCGTCGATAAAAGTAGACGCCGATGCCTTGTATGTCGATGCTGGTCAGGTAATCACTTCAGCCGGTTCTGCGGCGGGTCTCGATATGTTGCTCTACCTGATCAGAAAAGACTACGGCGTCAAAATTGCTAACCAAGTAGCACAGCGCCTAGTCATCGCGCCGCATCGTGAAGGTGGTCAGGCACAGTATATTCCGCGCCCCATCGCCCAAGACGAACGTGGCCGCTTATCGCAATTATTGGATTGGATACGCCAGCACCCTGCACGAGAACATAAACTGGCCGACTTAGCGCAACGTGCGGCAATGAGCGAGCGCACTTTGCAAAGGCAATTTTTAGCGTTGACCGGCTATTCACCCTATGAATGGATTATCCGAGAGCGAGTCGCCATCGCAAAAGAATTGTTGGAATCTTCGGATAGTAGTGTCAGCAATATTTTAGAACTCACGGGATTTGGTTCCGAAGAAACCTTCAGGCGGCAATTTAAGCGTGTCGCCGCAACTAGCCCGATTGCCTACAGAAAGCAATTTTTCGGGAATTAATAGAAACAAAAACAGCCATAAATTCAGTCATAATAGATCCATCGCTCGACTTCTCTCCTTCTACACTTTAAGGGCACGTCCATGTACACACTCTATATTGCGAACAAAGTTTATTCATCTTGGTCACTCCGCCCTTGGATACTCATGCGCGAAATGGAGTTATTGTTTGAAGAGAAACTGGTCACCTTTGGTACAGGTAGTAATTGGGAAAATTTCCGAAAATTTTCTCCCGCAGGCAAAGTACCTTGCCTACACGATGGCGTATCTGTCGTATGGGACTCGCTCGCCATCGTCGAATATCTAGCGGATCGTCATCGCGGCGTCTGGCCAGAAGATCCGCTAGCCAAAATCTGGGCTCGTTGCGCCGCCGCCGAAATGCATTCTGGCTTTAACAACTTACGTAATACTTGCCCTATGCACGTAGGTCTGCGCATACGCATGAAAGAAATCAGCCCCGCCCTGCAAGCAGAACTTGATCGTATCAACGAACTCTGGAGTGAAGGCCTCAATCGCTTCGGTGGACCTTATCTGGCAGGAGAAAAATTCAGCGCGCTAGATGCCTTCTTTGCCCCCGTAGTATTTCGCATTCAAACTTACGGCTTGCCGATGAATACCCAAGCCAGCGCCTATGTCAAGCGCATGTTGGCATTACCTTCCATGCAGCAATGGCAAACCGAAGCCTTACGTGAAAAATGGCGTGAAGCGGGTCATGAAAAAGACGCCATGGCCGCGGGTGAAGTGATAGACGATAAGCGTATGAATCTTAAATAATTCAAGCTTCGAAAAGCACATCAACTAGCCATCCTAGTGAATGAAAAATTAGTCCTACAAAACAGCGCTGAAACTGGCGCTGCGACGGATAAAATTCTTAAGGGAAGAGGAAGATTTCTTGAGTAGTTAGTATATGGTGTTAGGCATCGGGTCAGTCGCTGAATTGATAGCTATTCTGTAAATGTTGTATATCAAGACTTGACCTCATGCTGTCATCAATCCCATTGCTTAGGGTCTCTACGAAAATGAAAGCATGCCAACACCGATACAGTATTTTCTTCAACGACATAGTGCAAAGCATATGGGAAACGTCTAAGGAAGGCGCGGCGTACTTCTCTGTATTGAATTTGATATTGAAATGGATTACGTACAAGCACTGCTTCGCTTTGTTTTACCGCTCTAAGAAATTCGCCGCCTAAGCCGAAGGACTGTTCTTCATACCATTGAAAAGCTTCAATGATTTCTAGTTCTGCATCCGGTTCAAAAACGACCGAAAAACTCATATGCTGACGTCAAGTTTTTGAACTATTTGATCGAGACTCACACCCACAGGTTTCGCAGATTCACGCTTAGCTAAGCGACGATCAAGCTCTGTTTTTTGTGCTTCCGTAATCGGAAAGTCAGAGCTACGAGTAGCAACACTGTCCCACAAATCTTCTACTAATTGTATCCGTTCAGCGATATCGAGTTGTTTAATTTCGTCGAGTAAAGTGCTCATTTTTATCACCTAAATTGTCACTGCGTATTTTGATTATAAAAGATTTTTTTTGGAATGAAATAAGTCGATTTTTTGAGGTTTGTCGTAATGTTAGAACTGGCCCCATTCAGTTCTTTGGGCATAAACAGCGTGCCCATGTTACTTAGCTTTTGTAATACCAAATATAAGGCCAGACCCTTGTGCTCTCGGCTCATTTTCCGGAATTTGGTTTGATAGCTTTTATAAATTCCATTACCTGATTAAAAATTTTTTCATCTTTTATTGAAGCTAGTAGCACTTCGATTGGCATTACGTGGTCATCATTTTTTGAATCAAGCAGCCTGATGGGATTATCATCGAAATTTTTAATTGCGATGTTGAGAAGTTGCTTGTTCATTTCCGCATCTCCTGATTTCTCTATCTCTTTTTTATAAGCTTCGAAAGCAGTCGCAGTTACTGCTTTGAATTCATAGTCTCGCTGTAATTTTGAGGTAATTCCAGCTTGACGCAATGCAATCCAACCGAGCCATATTCCTGGTGCTACAAGAGATAATTCTTTAAACAAATTGAACCAATTCATTGAAAATTGGTTCTCTCCTATTTTTAGAGTTCCGCTGATTGAGAATGAGGAGTTAAAATTCCAACCGATCCAAATGAGCCACCCAATGGCAGCGCCAAATAAAGTTATCCAAAGTACTCGTTCAATTCTGAGATTCTTAGCTTGAATTTGAAAAGAGCCTGCCAACGCCAATCTGTTTATATCTTGAAGTGCAACTATCATTCTTTGATTGGACTCTTCTAATAATTCATGTGAGCGAATCATTGTTTCCTGCGCTATTTTCGTACTTTCAGATGTGTCATCTAAATTAATTTTAGCTGAATTTATTTTACTGTTTAAAACTAAAATTAGTTCATCAACTTCTGATTTAATACCTAGGATCTGACCTCTCGTTGATTCAATCGTCAACTTATTGTCTAGTATGCCTTCAAGGTAATTTTTGATGGATTGAACATCAGCTTCAGTATCGTTTTTTGTTTTCTGTAAATCTGCCAAATATTGGGTTATTTCGTGGTTATCAGATATTAATCTGTCAGCAATTGGCGCTGCTATTTCGATATTTAAGATTTTTTGATTTGTTTTTGACTCAATTAGCTTAACAATTTCTTTCCTGACTTGGATTCTTCTTTCAACTGTGATTGCAACATAATTACTTATTTCAGAAATTAATTGGAAAAAAGGGGAGCTTTGTAAAAGCCAGCCAAAACCATTTGACATTGCCTCGCTAAGTACACTACTTCTAAGATCTCTCAGAAGCCTAGTTAGTATTGCATCACACACTTGTTCATCGTTAACGTTGACAGGCTTTATTTTTTGATTAGCGGTGTCGATTAATTCGCCCCAACTTTTAAAAAGTTCTGTAAAGTTGTTTGCATTAGTCAATGGATAGCCGTACTGCTCGAAATCTAGCTCTGCTGGACGACTACTTAGCAACTGATTCCAAATTTCAAGAAGTTGTTTCAATTCAACATTTGCATTTTTCATAGTTACAATTTCTTTCGAAAAATAATCGCCCCGTATTCACTGTAACTTTCGCCATTAATCTCTTGCTATCGAAATTTTTGTGGAAGACATTTCAGAGTACGGGATCAGTTCTAACATTCATACATCGCAGTTGAAAATGATTGAATATCAAACCCAACCCGGTTAATGCGTATCAACTACAGGCAAGCAAACCGCGACAGTTCAGTTGCCTAGGGATAATAACATCTTGGCAGCTTCTCAATTTGCTACGTTGCCGATATTTTTAATCTTTGCTACTTGCGCTAAAAAGCTTTACGCATAAATACGGTGCTGGGTGAGGACAGTTAAGCGGGTGGGAGTGGCGTCAGCTTCGTACATTTAAAAATCCTGAAATAAGCTTGAATAAGCATTGCGCCAATCTGAATCACCCTCAACCCAACCCTCTCGCGCTTGCGGGCGAGGGAGTGTTAGGATTCACGTTCGAGCGTGTCTTGGCAACAATCTAGCGTCAACACCTGATCAGTGACATTACCGAAACCAAGTAAACATCACTATTCATTATTTAAGTTAGTACCGTAAAAAATTTGTACATAAAAAAGCGCCTCAGCTCTTGTGAACTGAGGCGCTTTTTATTCGAAGCTATCTTAGGACGTTTTTTCTACTGCCTTAGGTTTGCTTTTTTCATGAACGATTTTCATCGTTCCTTTATCGCAGCTTCCTAACACCCGACCTGCGATTTTGGTGTCTTTGGTGACGACCACCATGTTGTAGTCTTTTACACCTTTGCCTTCTACCTTTTTTTCTATCTTGGCTTTTAAGTCTTCGCAAGACAAAACGCCGGCAGATGCAGTACAAGTCATCAACAACAGACTAGTCATCAAAATAGTTTTTTTCATTATGCATGCTCCCGTTTTACATTCGAAATCTGGTAGCGCGGCTGACCGCGCATTGCTATGACCAGACACTGTGTTAAAACCTTAGCACCGAGAAACAGTTCCGAGAAGTAATATTCCCAAAAAATCCGGTTTCTGTTGTAAATCTGCCTGTTTTTCTAAACCGCTGTTTCTTCCTTACAGAAATGACCGAGAGGTCTGGCATACCACTTACTTATACCAAGCCCAAATCACGCGTCTGCACACCGGCAAATACCTGATCCATTTGTCGTGAATTTAAGCCATAAATCCCGGCAAACAGGCCGCCTAATACGGCGCGATATTCGTTTAATACAGGGTAATCGCGATTCTGGAACAAGGTGGCCGCTTCTAGCGCTTGTTGTTCGCCTACTATGCGTCCGCCTTTGATACCACCGCCCAAAACCCAATACACGCTGCCGTGGCCGTGGTCGGTGCCTTGTTTGCCGTTTTCACGGAAGGTGCGACCAAACTCACTGATGACGACCACCGTGGTGTTTTTCCACATGCTACCCATTTCGGTTTTATAGGCCGCTAAACCTCGTCCTAACTCTTCCAGCTTATTGGCCAAAACGCCGCTGGCACCACCTTGATTGACGTGGGTATCCCAGCCACCGATATCGACGAAACCTAAGGCATATTTATCACGCATCATCTTGGCGATACGCTTCGCTTCTAGCTCAAATCCTTTGGATGAAATCGCGTCACGACTGCCGTCGTTGTTCATCATTTTTTGCATGGATTGTTCTTCGGCTTTCATGTTCTGCACGACTTCGCCACGCACTTCAAAACCATCGCTGACTTGTTTCTCCAATTTTGTGTTGCCATACATCTGCGTAATGATTTTGCTCTGTCTATCGTCTAGACTATTTTTCCCTGCTTTGAGTAAAGCAGCATTCGACACTTTGGTATCACCTCGCAGAATAATGGGGAGTTGCTCAGTGAACGACATGGCGCTACCGGCATTCAATTGCATCGCTAATCGATTCAAAAAACCCGATTGGAAATTACGAGTTCCTCCCAAGGCTTGTCCCATTTCTATACTGTCTTGGGTTTCGAAATGACTGCGCGATAAATCATCAATCCCAGCAAACGGAATAAAGCTGGCTTCACCTGCTTTAAACATGGGATAAATCGTATCGCGCAAGGCGGGATGCAAACCCCAATCTGCGCTCAGCTCTAGCGCAGCATTTGTATTCGTGCCAGGCTTCGCAATCGCGATGTTGGGACGCGAGTCATAGTAAAACTGACTCGAAGTCGGGATCAATAAATTCGTCGCATCATAAGCGCCGCGCAGAAATACCAGTAAAAAGCGATTTTGCGTCGCAGGCATGGCCATAAGCTGCGTACTGAATGGCAAGCCTACAGCGGTCGCGCTTAAAGCGGCGAAAGATTTTAATAGGTCACGACGGTTCATCATGGCTTCCTTCATTTTTTAATCAAAAAATAAATTTACAATAAGTGCTACCAACATTAGCGGCGCATCATTTCTGGTGTGGCCAAGAAAAATGCATTCCACTCTTGCGGCGACGCAGATTGCGTCAACGCTTCTTGTGAACTGGGGCTAAAACGCTTACTCATGGTCTTCACATAAGCATTTTGCGCTAAGGCCGGACGTGCTAACTCACGGGCTTGTGCATTCAATGCCTCATTTTTTCCATCATCATCTTCCGGCTTAAATAAATTAGGTGTGCCACGTGCAATAGCACGCGCGACATCAAAACGCGCCGTCATTTGTGCCGCACTCGACCACGCCATTTCATACAGAGGATAACCGTCTGGCGTCTGATGGCCATTGGCTTGTTGGCCTAAAGTATTGATCCAATTTAGTATAGGACCGGTGTTGACGATATGGCTGCCGTCATACGCGAGGCGTACCGAAGCAATCACATAGTGCACGGGATCTTTAAATTTTTTACCTAAAGATGCGGTGAACTCAGGCGCATAGAACATAGTTTGTAATACGGAAGGAATGTCGCCATCGCTGCGCAAAAAGGTCGCTGCCATATTATCAACCAAGGCTTGCGAAGGCTCATCGGATACAAAGTACATGGCTAACTTACGGCTAATAAATTTCGCTGTGGCAGGCTGTCTGCTGAGTAAATCAAGCACCTGCTCCACTTCGGCGATACCGCGCCCTTTAATCGTTACACCTAAAATCGTTTTGTCACCAAAATCATGCCGGCGTGGATTAAATTCCATCATGCCGAGGCGCACAAAATTCGGCTGCTGTTCAACTTTAGCTGGGGTCTGTGTCGGACGTAAATTGATACCTACACCAGTTAAAACTCTGGCTAACTCCTGCACATCGGTTTGGGTGTAACCACTACCAACACCCATAGTGTGTAGCTCCATCAATTCACGTGCGTAATTCTCATTGATCTTATTTACCGCATTATGTTCGTTATCTAAATAACGCAGCATCGCGGGATGAAACAAAGTAGCGCGTAACAAACTACGGAAATTACCCAAGGCCTGAGGACGAATCGCATTTTCTTCAAAGTCGCCCAACATCGCTCGCAGGTTGTCTTTGCGGTTAGAGATGTTGAAGTGATTCATCCAAAACCAATCCATTTGCTCTAATAATTGATTGGATGAATATGTCGCGCGCAGCACCGAGCGCGATGCGGCTTCACGAGCCACGCGGGTCAATTCTTGTTGATAGGCTTTGCGCAAAGTGTCATCGGTACCTTTCATCTCAGCCGCGTCCCGCCTTTGCTGATCGAGCTCTTGCATCAAGGTGGCAAACGGCTTTTGTGAAATTGTCATCGCGTCGATTTGTTTTTGTATCGCCTCTGGCAATTGCGCGCGTTTTACCAGCAATTGTTGGTACAAATACTTATCCATACCAAGACTCTGCATGGCCGCCATACTGCTGGCATTTTCACCCCATGTAAGACGATTCAAAAAGAGATTGGGATCGACCTGTGCTTGCTGTAATTGATTGCCTAGCTGCACGCTACGTCCGGGTACAAGTGCAGATTGAAGTGTGTCACCGCTAGTGTCTTTATTGGAGCTGGCGCAACCAGCCAGACTCGCTAACAAAACTAGGCTCAATGCGGGCAGAAACGATGAAATGGATTTAGTCATGATGCTATCTCATAGAAAAAACAGCAAATAGGGAGAAGTACACAGCTTAAAACTTCGTCGATAAAAATGCACTCAGGAATTGGTAACTTCCCAAACTGTCTGGTAAGAAGTTGTAACAGCCGCTAGCCGATTCCAGCATCATCGCTATGTCTGATGTGGCGAAACCTGGAAGTTAGGCGCCAATAATGCGTAATAGTTCAAATCGACAAAATGATCATCCCGCCATGCCACTTGTTGGCGTCGTCCTTCCCAGCGAAAATCGAGCTTTTGTAGCAAGCGAACGCTGGCCATATTGCCATGTTCAACTTCAGCTTCGATGCGGTGTAGTTGTCTAACATTAAATCCGTAAGCTAGTATGCTGCGCAAGCATTCCTGCATTAGCCCTGTCCCCCAATACTCTGGCAACAACCAATAACCGACATCGGCGTTACGGTTGTGATCGTCGATCTCATAGATACCGCAAGTGCCGATCAAATTGTCACCCCCTTGCTCGGCCAAACAAATGCCCCACCAGACACCACTATTAGTAAGCTCTTGTGCTTGATACCAATCTAATTGCTCCTGAGTTGCTTCCTCGCTGGTGTAAGAGATACCGTAATAAGCGATCACCTCTGGATGCGATAAACCAGCAAATAGGGCGGCTCTATCGCTTTGTCGTATCCGTCGCAATACACAACGAGCGGTGGTCAATTGAGGAAAATCAGATTTGAGATTTGGCATAGCGCTGGTAAAAGAATGAAATACAAAAAAGTACAAGCCGCTTTCACACGTTTGTCATAAAACGGTCAATTAGCCACAGTAAGATACATAATAATTTATTCATATAGTAACGTAGCCCAAGAGCGAAACATGTACCCCAATAAAAATCGACTGATTATTTTTGATGCAGATGGTACGATCATCGACGCATTTAGTGCGATTGAGGAGACATTCGCTCGGCACAATATGGCGATTGGCGATTTGGAGAGTTTTCAAAAGCGCCACAAATTCTTTAAATACTTGGGTGGACTGAAAGAATTTCCACTCAATATCAAAAAGCAGTTAGGCAAAAAAAGCCGACAACAAGTGATCGCTACGCTAACCGACATTTATCGCGAAGAAGCCCAGTTCTACGAAGGATTTGCCGCTTTAATCAAACAACTGATCGCCGACAAAAACATCAAAGTCGGTCTAGTCACACGCAATATCAGCAACGAGCCGCAAGTCACCATGGCCAAACTATTTGCCCGGCATGACATTGATATCGGCGATCTAGATTATTTCGCGCACGTGCCTATCCGCGCCAGCAAGGCCGATTTCTTCAAAGCCGCTAGCGCTCAATTTGCGGTCAATCCCGCGCTGTCTTTTGCCTGTGGTGATGAGCACAAAGATTATGCTTCTGCCTTGGCCGCCGGCATGCATCCCTTCATCGCCTCCTATGGCTTTGAAGATTATCAAAGATTGACTAAGAAATTTGAGATTCCAAGCGCCTTAATTTCGCAAAGCCCCTTAGATTTATGCGCACGAGTGAGACATGCCTTGGATGTCCCACAAAAATAATTCGTCAAGTTGCAAATTGTAGGTATTTCGCAGCGTAATGGCGCATAATTGCGCCTGAATTTCGCGACTGTTTTTATTAATGTTATGTTACTACCTCAATACTTCAAACCATTGACACAATGGCTCAAAAATAAAGATCAAGGACAAGTTTTTATTTATCCTTCTGCCGGGCGGCGTGTCCTTTGTATGGCGCTGTACTCACTGGGCTTGTTTGTGATTATTGCTATCAGTTCCAGCATCATGGTGAGTATTGACTGCCTGTACTCACGTAAGTGCAGCAACCTTGATCGCATGCTTGACACCTTACTGAGTGGCGTTTGGTTAGTGGGCAGTGCATTTTTTGCCGTCAAAGCATGGCGCGGTGAACTCAGCGGCTGCCGTAAAAAAGCACTATAAACGAGTCTGGTTTTCTCTAAAATTTCGCCGTAATGGCACAATGTCGGAAGTAGCCCCACTTCCTACCAACTAATTTTCTTCGCAAGCATGGCTTAACTGACCGCAAAGAAGAAATGACTATGAGAGTTTTACTATGAGTATTGCAAATTGGTGTGTATTAGCTGCCTGCTTTCTGCCTGTGATCACAGTCGGTTTAGCCAAAGCTAGCATGGGTCGAGTGTCGCGCAAAAATGGCGGCTATGATAATCACCATCCACGCGCATGGGAAAATAAACTCACCGGCTGGCAACAACGCGCGATCGCTGCGCAAAAAAATGGCTTTGAGGCTTTGCCATTATTTATCGCAGGCGTAATCTTGGCGCAGCAAGCACATGTGGAACAAAGTCGGATCGACGGACTCGCTATCGCTTTCATTATCTTGCGCTGCTTGTACGTGGCGGCTTACTTAATGGACAAAGCGACTTTGCGCTCTTTGATCTGGTTTGGCGGCGTTGGTGTCAGCGTTACACTCTTCGCGCTTATCTAAATGTCGCTAAGCTTATCTAAGCCTATCTACAAAATGACTAAAGAAAAACAACAGCAACTAGCATTCGGTTTCCTGATGTCTATGCAGATGGCCTTGATCATGTCTGGCATTTTAACCGCCGTGAACACGGGCATCGCCAATGGCTATCTGGCGCGTTGGATGCATGCCTTTTTGATCGCATGGGCGTGTGCATTTCCTCTGGTGCTCTTATTCGCGCCGTTCACCCGTAAGTTGGTTAGCAAACTGGTCAAATAAATCGGATGTAGTGCAAAGCTTGGTTTAGCTTTTTTTAAGCACGACAATGAAACTTGAAACAGATTGCTGCTGCTCACGCCGGCCATGATGCAGCGTAAGTTCTAGCAATTCAAATCCGACTTGTTTGGCCAATGTACGTATATAGTTTTCCGAATGCGCATATCTATGGGAAGGCTGCAATTGCCAGCCGATTTCTGTAGCAGCTTCAACGGAAAATGCGAAAATACCCATCGCCTCCAATTGGGTATACACAGTCTCAAACACGGCCTGCAAATCACCAAAATAAACCAACACGTCAGCTGCTAGCATTAAGTCATATAGCGACACTGATTGCGTTAAAAATTCTACGATTTCCTGACAATATAGGCTGTCATACAAGTGACGTTGCCGCGCTTTTTCCAGCATCTTGGGCGACAAATCAACACCATCTAGCGTCTCTGCAATTGACTTTAGAAAAGGCGCGCATAGACCCGTGCCACAACCCAAATCCAAAGCACGATTAAACCGCAACGCCACATCGTGCGCCGCATTCTGCGGTGTCCGCAACGCCTGCAATGCCTGATTTAGCAATTGAGGTACCTGATAATCTAATTGTTGCTGCAAATGCTGATCAAAACGCTCGGCATATTGATCGAACAAATCTGCGACATAAGTGGGTGGTGCCATGGATGGCGATGCGCCCACTCCCAAGCTCGCTAAATGATACTGTATTTGCTGTGCATCGCCGCCTCGTTCTAACGCCATCTGATAGGCTTGCACGGCTTCCGAGAAGCACTGTAAATGACGTAGCGCATGGCCTCGTTGCAAATAAGCTGAAGACGACTTTGGCTGAATATCAATGAGCTGCTGTAAATCATCCAAAGCGTCGGTATAGCGTTCCAACTTAATCAATACGATAGCGCGATTGTAGTAAGCAGGACTGTGTCCGGGCATAAGCACTAAGGCTTGTTGATAGCTAGCAAGCGCCTGTTCATAATCCTGCAACTGCTGATGACTAAAGCCTAGTGCAAACCAAGCGGCTCCGTAATTGGGACGCAACCGCAGCGCATCTTCAAAATCCAAAATAGCCTGAGCATGCTCATTCACTTCTTGCAAACAAATACCGCGATTCACGTAGGCTTCGGGATAATTTGTTTGAAAGCGCATCGCTTGTTCAAAACTATCTAAGGCTTCTTGATAACGCTGCAAACTACGTAAAGTATTGCCGCGATTATTCCAAGCCATTGCATAATCAGGCTGTAATCGCAGCGCAGTCTCATAACTCGCCAAGGCGTGCAGCGCCTCACCTTTTTCTTGCAAGCTTGCGCCAAGATTGCAATGTAATTTGGCCTGTTGCGAATCGACTTGCAGCGCTTTACCAAAAAAATTCAACGCGGACTCTAAGTCACCGCGCTGCTTTGCGATCAAGCCGATTAAATGTAAGGCATCAAATTGGCGCGGATCAATTTGCAGTACGCGCGCATACAAGTTCTCAGCCTGCTGTAGGTGTCCCTGCTGGTGCAGCGCTAAGGCTTGTTGTAGCAAAGTTGGAATATTGTCTGCCATAAGTGAACACGCAAAAAAGATGCGCCATTTAAACACAGGCCCCAATTTAAGTACAACCCAAGTACAACCCAAATAAAATCAATCTACAGTAAAATTTCTGCTCTCGCCTTTATCTTAAGACTGACCAACACACTATGACTACTCGTATTCTCTTTGTCTGCATGGGCAATATTTGCCGCTCTCCCACCGCCGAAGGCGTATTTCGCGCACAAGCTGAATTAGCAGGCATGTCGGCTCAATTGGAAATTGATTCTGCAGGAACTCACGCTTACCACGTAGGCGAACCGCCCGATGCGCGCTCGCAAGACTATGCGCGCCGGCGTGGTTATGATTTATCGACACAACGCGCAAGACAAGTGAGGCTACAGGATTTTAACGATTTTGATTTTATTATCGCGATGGACAAAGACAATCTACGCGTACTGAAAGACCGCTGCCCAGCAGCACATCAACATAAATTGTCACTCATGATGTCGTATGCTAGCCGTAGCCCATCCGAGGTAGTGCCTGATCCTTATTATGGCGGTGCCAGTGGTTTTGATACGGTATTAGACTATATTGAAGATGCCTCGCAGGGATTGCTAAAAGTCGTGCAAAAATCTTAGCAGCTCACCGCATTTTTAATAAACGCGGTGAACTACAGCGCTAAGCAACTCTAAACAACCCTACTTAGCAAGAGCAGCAGGAATATCTAAAACACTCACCGCCATGGCGAGAAAATCAACTGACTTTTCTGGCGGTAGAGTCAATCCTTTGAGGCTAGCGGGTAGCTCATAAAATACATCAGTAGCGCGCAATTTTGCCTCTGCAAGTTTGGCATTTTTGTCGATAGAAAAGCGCAGATCAACACCATGTTCTGGCATGGCACTAATACTAAAGTTCCATTTTTCAGTCGCCGTTTCTATCATCAGCTTGTCTTGTAAGCTGGCCTTCAATACCGTCACGCCTTCAAAAACCATACGGGTAGAAATGGCGTGCTCCGGACTATCGATATGCACCACTATCTCACGTTGTTCACCCACGATCTGATCCGACAAGATCGTCATCTGTGGCGCAGCCAATTGCGTCGCGGGCGCTATCTCTGTCCAATATTTCCACTCCGATCTTGGCGTACTATGGCCAAATACTTCGGGCACTAATCGTTGTTCCGCTTTTCCACTAAATTGATTTAATAGTTCACGATCTAATTGTCTCTGCGGTGCCAACCAAAGGTACTGCGGGGGCTGTGGGGACTGTGATATGGCGGTATAAATTAATTGCGGTGCGATAGGATAGCTTAGATGAAAAGCAGCGGTAGCATAAGCAGCATATGCCATCAATCCTACACTCGTTACTAGAAATACCGGCATACGCAAATGCTGGAATAACCACATCAACAAGGGCAAGGCGATACCCAGTAACAGCACAAACAAGATCACGGGCACACCCAATGAATGAAAGCCCAATGCAATATTAAATAGCAAAATCAGCGGTGCAAATAAGATCAGGGCAAAAGCAAAACCCAAGAATAAAATCCAGCCATAAGCTGCGCTATCATAGGCAATCGCCTTGGCATCCAACACCAACCAAGACAGCGTTACAAAAAGTAGAGGCCATGCGAATAAGAAGCTCGCGCCAGGAAAACGTAGGCTAGTAAACACTAACAAGATCAACCATACCAAAGCTGCGCCAAAACGCATTTCCGTGACAGTCAACCAACGCGAGCAAAATTGATATAGACCAACAAAGGTCAGCGTACTTAATAACAAAATACCCGACAAGTAAAAATGACTGGTATCAGGATCAATCAAAGTCCAATACGCTGGATACAATTGCAGCAGCAAATTCCACGCTCGTTGCGATAAAAATCCCAAAGCAACGATCACCAGCAAAAACAACAAAACCGCAGCAACAGTCCGCAACATACGCACAGGTGTACGCTTAGCTGCTACCCAAAAACTGAGCATCACCAAAGCACTAATCAAGGCAGCTAGTGGTAATGCATAGCTGGCTGGATAATGAATCAAACCGACCAGAGGAAAGTTAAAATAGACGCTATCGTCACTCTTAAGTTGATTCAAATCTTCATTGCCAAAATGACGAACTAGTCGCAAGATCATTTCACCTTGCTGTTGTTGCGAAGCCGGATTAATTAAATCAGAACGGTCATAACGCGTGTGGTAGCTAGACAGATTTTGTATCAAGGCAAAATTCAAACCGGGGATGCCCTTTTTCCTAAACACCGTAAAATCGGTGTCATTCGGCAGCGCCTTATACACTTCATACATCATAGAATTGCTGACAGGATGGGCAACTGCTTGCGCTAGACCTGCAATCAGTTTGCCATTACCGACGCTAGGCTCAAACATCAAAACAGGTCCATCATTACCGCGATTATCAAAATTAAGCAGCATACCAACCTCTTTCATCCACGGATGATCGGCCGCAAAACCACTAGCCCCCAGCAAACCCACTTCTTCTGCATCGCTAAAGACGGTAATCACATCATTTTGCAAAGCAGGCTGCTGTTTCAAGACACGCAAAGCCTGCAGAATATTAATCACCGAAACCCCATCATCGCCCGCACCATAGCTATACGGCGTCGCGTCATAATGTGCCATCAGCAACAGAGCTTTTTTATCTGGCACGCTAGCCGATGCGGATTTCCCAGGTAAACGAACTACTATATTCTGCACTTGACCACTAGCAGTGCCTTTTTCCGATACGGCAAACGTGGTCTGTATCTGTGGCTCTAGTCCAATTGCCTTTAATTCAGCCATCAAATAATCGCGCACACGGCCATGCGCAGGACTGCCTGCGGGATGGCGTTCTTGCGTAATTTGTTTTAACTGAGTCTGCGCCGCGGCTAGAGAATAGGCTGCGGCAACTTTGGTACTGGCATCAGGACTGAAAGGCAAGCGCGGTTGCACACTCCATAAGGCATACGCAATCAACAACAAGACGCTCAATAGCAGTAAGAGCGCAGTGCGCGATAGTTGACTTCCCGCTTTAAAAAGAAAATGCATGCCGACTCCCGAAAAAGTGTTTGCATGCATTCTGAACCAAATCAGGAAGCTTGAGAAACTATGTGCTAAGAAGCAACAGCGATCCAGTTTTTCATACCGTTGTGAGCACTTCGGTTGGCACAAATACACGCAAACGATGTCCATCTGGATCGAGTGCCACAAAAGTCAGGCCAAAATCCATCATAGTTGGGAGCTGTGCGATATCAACACCACGGTTCTGCCAAGCTTGATAAGTATGCTCAAATTCTGATTCGCTTTTCAGTGCGATCGCCAATTCGCTACTGCCTGAGTTGGCCGTCACTGCTGGCAATACACCACTCTTCGCCCACAGCCCCAACATCAAGCCCGAGCGCAAAGCAAACAACGCGAAAGTCGGTAATTCGTCAATCGGCTCGATCTCCAATAGATCAGCGTAAAAACGTGCACTGACGATGGCATCATCAACGTAGAGCAGCGCAAAATTGGGATGCGACATGGCGGATGCCAGTGAAGTTGAGGACGTTTGCGGTGTTGACACTGCTGATGAGCTTACTGGACTTGCTGGATTTTCTGAAATTGCGGACATAATGTGTTCCAATGAAAGGATAAGAAAATTGAGAAATGGAATCTCTGTTTGAGATGCCATAACAAGAATCTTATTCGGAGCTACTGTCAATTTTTGTCAGCAGCGATACCCTCCTGAGCACGCCATTCTTTGAGTAAAGCCTGACGTCGGCGCGGATAACGCAATTCATAAACCTCGAACGAGACGATACGATCAGTACGAAAATGCCGTATTTCCTGACGCAATTCGCACCAAGCAATTAAGACTCGAATGTGCTCAAAAAATCCCAGTGCAAACGGCCAAATCATGCGCTGACTAAGCTTGTCTTGCGCATCACGATAATTGAGTAAAATTTTTCTTTCGTTACGAATAGCGCTGCGTAATAAAGGCAAAGCAGTATCGAACTCTGGGCGTATCAGATCAGGTCCCGCCAACAAGGTATTAGTATCTAAGGACAGGCGTAAATCATCCGGCAAAACGGCAGCAATTTTTTGTAAAGCATTACGCGCCGCCTCGGCCAAATGAGGATCACCTCGATCCGCCACCCAACGCGAACCCAGCACCAAGGCTTCAATTTCCTCTTCCGAAAACATCAAAGGCGGCAACATAAATCCCGGCTTCAATACATAACCAAGACCCGGCTCACCAGTAATACTCGCCCCCTGTTGCTGCAAAGTCGCAATATCCCGATACAGACTACGCAAACTAATACCCAATTCCTCCGCCAATCTTTGTCCAGTAACAGGGAAACGATGACTACGAAGTATCTGTATCAAATCGAGTAGGCGTTGTGCGCGGGACATATGTTGGTTGGTATTTGAATGGAGGGGGAAGCGAATAGTGTAGCGTAGTTACTGCCAGAAAATGGCAGGATGATGCTGATGAACGGAATGATTATCTCGCTGCGATGAAGGGAGAGAAAAGTTATTGTGATCAGATACCAGATACGGATTGTAGATATGCTTGTTTATCCACTGCGTCTTGCAACAAATCCCAATGTCAAAAATTGCTCCTATGGATTTGAGAAAAATGGCTAGTGAAGTGAAAAAGCACTAAACGCAGTGCCCACAAAATCACATAGTTCAAACTATCTTAGTTCGTCAGAAGACTATTGCGGGACTTGGGATCGCGATGTTGATGGAAGCAAGAAAGTATATTGACGAGCTTATCGTCTATGACATAGAACAGTGAGTAAGGAAATCTCGCTAAGTTTACGCGACGAATTTCATCCTCAATACAAGGATATAAAAATGGATTTTGAGACAGGAAACCATCCACGCGTTCCAACTCCGTAAGGAATGCCATTCCCATATTGATATCTGGTTGCGCGTACCAAGCGTAAGCTTCCGCTGCTTCAATTTGTGCTAATGGTTTATAAACGATCTGAAACTTCATGAACGGCGATTGTCGCCTAGCAAATTTGCTTTGAGCTGTTGAAAAGAGATACCTTGCTCAGAAGGATTGCTACGATGAAATGCGAGTCTGGAGCGCAATTCAAGCATTTGCGCCTCGGTGAGTGGTGGAGAAAAGGCTTCGTTTTCAGCACTACTAATCAACGCTTCTCCTAACAAGCGTTTTTCAGCAACATTCAACTCCGCCAGTTCTTTGATTAATTGATTTTTCATCCAATTATGGTAGCACAATTTATTAGCACTACAAAAAGTAGTCGCTCATTTCAATAAAAGCAAAACTACTTTTTTGTAATAATTAAGCATCTCCATTTTGAGCAATTCTTAACTCAATCTGCCACATAAATTAGGCAAAAACATTGAATTTGCCTAATATACGCGGCGCATTGATCAAACAGGCAATTTCACTGCGACCACATCTTGCGCTACTGGTGCCACTGTTGCCGCTGGTGTAGCGGGTGTCTTAACCGATTGCCCCAATTCTTTATTCATCACATCACGCTTCAACTCACCTTCCCAGTGTGAGACCACGACTGTCGCGACACCGTTACCGATAAAATTGGTTAAAGCGCGTGCCTCGGACATGAAGCGGTCTATGCCGAGTATCAATGCCAAGCCTGCGACTGGAATGGTGGGCACGACAGCTAAGGTAGCGGCGAGTGTGATGAAACCTGCGCCTGTGACGCCTGATGCGCCTTTGGAGGTCAGCATCGCGACGCCCAACATGGTTAATTCTTGAGTCAAGGTAAGTTCAATATTTAAAGCTTGGGCAACGAAGATGGCTGCCATCGTCATGTAGATATTGGTACCGTCCAAATTGAACGAATAACCAGATGGTACGACCAAACCTACCACCGATTTGGAGCAACCCATCTTTTCTAATTTGCCCATCAATGGCACTAAAGCAGATTCTGAAGATGAAGTACCCAACACCGTGAGCAATTCTTCTTTAATGTAGGCGATAAAGCGGAAGATATTAAAACCGACCAACATCGCAATCGTACCCAAGACGATGACGATAAATAGTGCACAAGTCAGGTAGAAGCTGCCCATCAAAGCGGCCAAAGGTTTTAAAGAAGCCAGACCGTATTTACCGATAGTGAACGCCATCGCAGCACCCGCACCGATAGGTGCTAATTTCATAATCGCATTCATCATGCCAAAGAAAATATGGGAGGCTTCTTCGATAAATAAGTGTACGGCTTGCCCAGTTTTACCCATGCGCATCATGGCGTAACCGAACAAAACCGCTACCAACAAGACCTGCAATAAATCGCCTGAACCAGTGAAGGCGTCGGTAAAAGTTTTAGGAATAATATGGAGTAAAAAATCGACTGTGCTTTGATCATGCGCTGCTTTGGCATAGGTGGCGACTGCTTTACCATCGAGCGTGGTGGGATCGACATTGAAGCCGACGCCAGGTTTCAAAATGTTAACCACGATCAAACCAATCGCTAAGGCCATGGTGGAAACGACTTCGAAATAAATCAAAGCTTTACCGCCTACCCGTCCGACTTTTTTCATATCGCCCGCGCCCGCTATACCGAGTACCACGGTACAAAAGATCACTGGGCTAATCAGCATCTTCACCAGTGCGATAAAGCCATCGCCCAAAGGCTTTAGTTTCACCGCATTGGCAGCATCGAGAAATCCAAAAAGTCCGCCGCAAAAAATGGCGAGTAATACCCAAAAATATAAATGTCCGGTGACGCGTTTCATGTCTCACTCCTTATCTATGTTTGCCTCGGTCTGGCATGCCTTGGCTTGGCTTGGCGAAGGACAAGATTTAGCTTGAGTCATTTAGCGTCTATCGTTAAAGCAACAGCTACCCACTCAAAAAACCATCCTTGCACGCATTATCAAGAAGCTGTTTGGTAGCGTCTATTGTGGATAACCGCAGGTATTGGTTAAAAAGTTAACGCGGCGCTTGCTCCTCGGAGTGGAACGATAGGCCCACGCCCGAAGCCATTTTTTGACAGTTCAAACCACTCAGACTGCAATTCGTCGCTTATGACTCGCTGACATGAGACCACTTAGTTACAGTGCGCTCCTCGGTTGCACATTCATACTCAGTATTTTTTAAAAGGAATCACCATGCGTACTATCTTTGCTCTCTGCTCTATCTTGGCTTTTTCTGGTTGTGCCATCATCATCGCGCCCGATGGCAACGATGCTCGTTTTGAATCTGCATGGAGTAGCAATGCGGTGAAAGGTAATGGTGAAGTCACTAGCGACAAACGTCCTGTCACGGGTCTGACTTCATTGAACATCAGTGGACCATTACAAGTTGAGGTACGGGTAGGCGGTACAGCGTCTTTAGAAATTATTGGCGATAGCAATTTAGTCGGCTTGGTACAAGCTCAGGTCACAGGCAATAGTCAAAAAATTTGGATGGACGATAAATTTTCTAGCACTAATCCAATTCGTGTGGTGTACACGGTGCCGGTATTAGAAGACGTGAATTCTAATGGCTCTGGCCGTTTAATGATTAATGGTCTCAACGGCGGCAATTTCAATTTAAGAAATAATGGCTCGCGCACCGTAGTATTAGAAGGCCGCGTAACGCAGCTCGATATCAGCTCGATGGGATCTGGCAAAATTAATGCGGTAAACTTACAAAGCC
Source organism: Affinundibacterium danionis (assembly GCF_042432465.1). Taxonomy (NCBI): domain Bacteria; kingdom Pseudomonadati; phylum Pseudomonadota; class Betaproteobacteria; order Burkholderiales; family Oxalobacteraceae; genus Affinundibacterium; species Affinundibacterium danionis. The sequence goes on from NZ_JBHLXJ010000013.1 coordinate 89,092, forward strand.
AAGATACTAAAGTACGCGTTCAAGGCTCAGGCTCACTCAATCTCGGTCAAGTCAATGGCAATGAATTGAATGTGACCGTGCATGGCTCTGGCTCGGTGAATGCCAGCGGTAACGTACGCAATCTGACTGCGCAAACCCATGGCTCTGGTTCGGCAGAATTATCAGCGGTGAAAAGTTTGACCGCCGATTTGAGCACTTACGGTTCAGGCGACGTCAGTGCGGCGGTGTCACAAAATGTGATTGCACAAACGACTGGCTCAGGTCATGTCACGATTTATGGCAATCCTGCGCAACGTAATGTGAATGGTAAGCGCGTCAATTTCATCAACTAATATGACTAATAATTGTTAACCATAGACAATCGACCTTGATCTAATGCGCAGCAAGTACAACTTGATTTCTTCCATTGGCCTTCGCTGCGTATAGCGCCTGATCAGCGCGTCTGACAAGCTCATCGTGGTCTTTGTCATCGACCCTCGACAGAGCCACACCGATACTAACAGTCACCCGACCACAGCCTGGCATGGCGTACGCTTCTATTAGCCTCGCTATTTTTTCAGCCAATATCGCAGCACCCGTCAGATCGGTGTCTGGCAGCACACAGATAAATTCTTCCCCACCATAACGAGCCACCATGTCACTATTTCTGATCGCTGTTTTGAGTAGCTCAGCGACTTGCTGCAACACTTGGTCACCAATTGCATGACCATAGTTATCATTCACTTTTTTAAAGTAATCGATATCCATCAAAAGGATGCAATAAGGATTTTCCGTGCGTAGCATTCTTGCGTGTTCTTGTTGTAAATGCTCATCGGCAGACATACGATTACCGATTCCCGTCAACGCATCTTGACGCGCTAGTAGTTCTAACTGTTGCGCTAGCGAAGCTAACTCTAAATTGGTTTTCTTTAATTCGAAGGTGCGCTCATCAACCTTTTGTTCCAATTGATCATTAATATTTAAGAGTTCACGCTTACGTTTAATTAGTTTAGAAGTCATCGCGTTTAAGGACGCGATCAAAGTTTTTAATTCACGTGTCGTCGACTGAACTCTTAATTCAGTATATTCATCACCATCGGCCACTCGACTGGCGATCGCCGACAATTGTTCAATCGGCGCGCTGATTGCACGTGACAACCAATACGTGAGCAGCATCAAAATCAATGTAGTCACCAAACCTAACAGCCATAATCTTTGACGCAATTCACTGACATTACTCAATGCCTGCGCGACCGGTTGACGCACTACCACATGCCACAGTTGCTCAGATTCACCATACAAATTGATCGTGACACTACTCACCAAATAGGTGCCCTGATCTGACCATCCCAAGATTTGATAGGCTTGATTGAGGTTTGCCTGCGCAGGTATAGTCAACTTACCGATCGCAGCAAAAGGTGACAAAATATCATTCTTTTTGTTAGTGATAAAGACTTCTATCGCATCCGCTTTACTGCCATCTGGTAAATGCCGTTGTATAACTTCATCCACCCAACGCCAATGAGCATGGGTAGCCAATACACCTCGCACCTTACCTTGTTCATCAAAAACCGGTGCTGCAAAATCGACGAAGCGTAATGGCTCAGAGTTAGTGTCGTTCACTTGCCCTACATTGAGATATTTGCTCAGCAACACAGCTTCATGCACATCACCAAAAAAACTACTTTTTAAGCCATTAATGAACCATGGTCTCGCTGCAACGCTCTCCCCCTCTAACAAACCATCGGAACTAGACTGCACTTGGCCTTGAATATCCGCCATGCCGACCCAAGCATAATGGCGGTAAGTATTCTTAGTACGATCTAGACTTTTTCTGAGTTCGGGACTATTCAAAGGCGCGTGTATCAGCAAAGGAGATTGCGCCAACAAACCCACTTCACGTTGACGCTCACGCAAATTTTCAGAAATCGACATGGCAATCGACTGAGCCAGTTTTTGGATAGATTCCCCTTTGGTTTCAGTCATCCTCAGGCTGACAAAATAATTAATATACAAGGATGCTGTGATACCAATAAGGAGAGCCAGCGTTCCAAACAATAGCGTCAACCGAATTCGCAAACTACTTAATAATCGCGCCATGATCTCTATGCCTGACTTGGTAGATAGGTGGTGGACAGGTGGAAATGTGATGCCATGATACGAGTTTATTTGGCAACTGTATTGCAAATTATTTAGCGTACATAGCAACTAAACATTAAAACAACATTTATATTAGCGCTGGTCGATCTGCTCTTCTGACAATCGACCTCGTATCATAAAGATATGTAAAGTATGCTCTGCGCACAAGCGCAATTTTTCCCACAAAGGGGATTGCTGCAAAATAGATAAAGTAGGCAAAGGCTGCACCAGATCCTCTGCAAGTGCTTGCCAAATTGTCTGGAATTGTTGAATCGCTAGCAACTCATCCTCAGAGAAGACGGGCATGATCAATTCGAACCGCCAATTAGGACTCACCCAATCTGACCACTGCTGAATAATCTCATTCGGCACATCCAGATCCGGCGACTGCGCTAAAAACGCCTGTTGCGCTTCAAATGAAGCCGCCACTTCTAGATACTCGATCAAACGATTTCTAACCCGCTGTAACAAAACCCTAGCAAAATCTTGATCTGATGGACGGCGATCAGAAGTAGCAAATGAAGCAGAAGATGATTCTGGAGGTGAATCTGGAAGAGACGACGTTGAGCTCATGGCGTAAAACAAGCTGACTAAAAGGCGACATCATACCCAAAACAACAGCGCTAACCGACGCAATCCCCTAGTAAATCGAGAAACCATGCACTCAGATAAAGAAAAATCCGGGTAACACTGACAGTTCACAACAATCATGCCAAAATCATATAGACCACCGAGATGATTTGTTTTGAACTGCCCCACTATCCCAAATAGCTAAAATAACTAACCATGCCAAGTACCTCACTCTTCTCTTTTTGGGCTGCCAAATCCGCAGGCATTCAAATCTGTCATGGACTGTTAGCATTAAGCATCTTAGCCAGCACCTCAGCTGCTGCGCAAAAATCAGAACAAACAACATCAGGCAAAGCGACTAAACCTATCATCACCGCAGTGACCAGCGCTGAGACCTTTCCCTACAATTTTATCAAGGACGGTCAAGTGCAAGGTCTAGCGTTTGATGTCACCAAAGCCTTAGTGGAAAGAGCCGGCTACCAATTACAAGTCGATATAGTGCCCTGGCCTAGGGCATTACAATTAGCACAAAATCAGAGTGGGACGATGATTTTCAGCGTAGCTCGTACCGCTGTCAGAGAAAGGGTGTACCACTGGATAGGTCCGATTACTTCCAGCGAAGTCTGGCTGTATCGATTGGCCTCACGTTCCGATATCAACATCTCAGAATTACGCGACGTGAACCCTTACCTGATTGGCGACATTGCTGGCAACTCTACGCTGTCGTTACTCAAATCTCTGGGTTACAAAGTTGACACGGCGCCATCCAATATATCCAACTGCAATAAATTTAAAATCGGCCGAGTAGATTTAATACCTTTCGATCCCAACGGTGTCGAACGCTTCCTACAAACCTGCGGAATAACGCAACAAGAAGTAGTCAAAGTCCTACACCTACCTCGCGACACCGCACTTTATATGGGACTAAGCAAAAACACCCCAAGCGAGGTGGTCAATCAGCTACAACAAACATTTGCAGCGATGAACAAGGATCAGACTTTGCAGAAAATTGTGCAGCGTTGGAAGTCTAGCCAAGGAATTGGTAAAAGATAGAAGTAGATTACTTCTTACCCAAAGCCGACAAAATATCGCGCATCGTGGTTTCCGGATACCAGCCTTCAAATTTCTTTTGCAATCGCCCATTTTCATACAGATAAAACATGGGCACACTTGGCACATCAATATCTTTCCATTCGTCGCCACGTGCGGCTGCCACCATCGCCATATCTGGATGTTTAGCATTCCACTGCTGTATAAAATGAAACGGTATGCTTTCCGAGGGAGGCGTAATGATCAACAGATTCGCGTTGAGTAAGTGCTGTTGCAAGAACACATTCTTACTGATCGCAGCCAGAGCATCTTGTGAAAAATGACAGCCAGCGCCGACCACTACCACTAATTGCTTACCAACGCTTAGTTTCACCGCTGTGCGCGTTAGCGTATTCGATTGCGGATCGTAGTTATACACACTACGTCCCCGAAAACTCGCTGGCAATTTATCCTCAATACGTGGGATGACCTCTGCATTCAAGTCTGGATGTTGAGTCACAAACACGCGCGCCTTTTCAAATTCGCGCTGTCTCAATAAGATTTCCAGCATATCTTTATCTATACCACGCCGGGTCTCAAGGCCACGTACTTTCAGGACTTGATAGATCCGATTTAGCGCTTGAGCGCTAGCTGGACTCAAAGCAACGAAAGCAACACTGTGACTAAGCTGAAAAAGCAAAACCAAATCGCCGTCTTTTGCCTGCTCTACATAATTAGACTGCAGCTCAGCGGCAAAGTCTTGCTCAAAACGCGACAACAATATGCTGTGATCATTGCGAGTCAGGACATCACTGCTATTTGCTTCGGCTTGGCTTTGTGTGTCCATCCAAGTCTTAAATGCCACTATACGTTGTTCCAATACCGCATCCGGTTCAGGCAAACGTAATGGCGGAAAACGCCCTGCATCCGCTAACAAAGACTTCACATGCGGCTCGAAATCGAGAAACTTGGCAATCGCCATAATTTGGTCTGGCAGTAATTCTCTTCGTAGCGCTGCATACGAAAAACCAGACAAACCCTTAGTACCCCACTGCAAACCACGCATAAATTCACGACGGCCATAAGGGGTCAAAGCATCAAGCGGTGTCGCACCCGCTTGCATACGCCGTTCAAGCTCCGAAGCACTGCGCACAACCACATCTTGGCTCGCAGGGCTAAGTGCTACTAAAGCCATTGTCGATTGCGCATGCGCTGCACTAACGCTCATCGCAATACATCCAGCAAGAATGTAAGTAGGCAAATGTGTCATGGTAATTTTGTATTTTATTTAAAAATAACAAATATACCTGAAACTTAACAGAAATACTTTTTAAATTACTTTGGGAGGAATAACGTCAAAGACCACAAAGTACCGCATAAAATGGTACAAAACGCCACTCTAAATATCCACAGGATCAATCTCCACGCCCCACTTCACCCGTACTTTCATGCTGCGGAGCTCGGCGATCCAGTTTTTTAAGAATGCTTGCAAGGCGGGGCGGGAATTGGATTCGACCAGTAACTGGGCGCGCTCTACATTGTGGACACGCACCATGGTCATCGGAATCGGATCGTTCATGGTGATACCGGCGTGCGCGTGGACGGGTTCACACTGGCTGGCAGTTTGTAAAAAGGCGATGGCGGTTTCTAACTCGCGTGCTTCGGCGCGTAGCAGCGCTTGGTAAATAAATGGCGGCATGGCGGCTTGCTGCCGCTCTTCCAAAAGATCATCGGCAAAACGTGGGTATTCATGCGCCATTAAAGCATGATACAAGGGGTGATCAGGATAGCGAGTTTGAATCAAGACTTCGCTAGGATTGCCGCCCTCTCTCTGCCCAGCACGACCGGCGCGCCCGGCGACTTGCATCAATTGCGCGAACAGGCGTTCGCTAGCGCGAAAATCTTGTGAGAATAAAGCGCTATCGGGATTCAAAGCAGCGACCAAAGTCAGATTTTTAAAATCATGTCCTTTCGCTACCATCTGGGTGCCAATCAAGATATCGACTTCACCGCGATGCACGGTATCAAAGGCGGCTTCAGCACTTCCCTTCAAGCGAGTGGAATCGGCGTCAATACGAAACACTCTGGCGTCTGGGAATAGAACTTTTAAACCTTCTTCCAATCTTTGGGTGCCGCGCCCTAGCGGTTGCAGGTCCACATTGCCGCAAGTCGGGCAAGCGCGCGGGATGCGTTGCTCAAAACTACAATGATGACAACGTAGTTTTTTATCCAGTTTGTGCATGACCAGATGCGCGGTGCAGCGTGTGCAATTACTAATCCAACCACAGGCATCGCAATGAATCACGGGCGCATAGCCTCGCCGATTGAGAAACAGTAGTGATTGCTCACCCTTCTCTAAACGTAAGCGGATTGCAGTGACTAATCTTTGGGTCAGACCTTCGGACGGCTTTTCACGCTCGGTATTGACGATCTTCACGACGGGCAAAACCGCCGATTGCACCGCTCTTTGCCGTAGTTCTAATTTGCGATAACGACCCGCTTTTGCATGTTGCCAAGTTTCCAAGGAAGGCGTCGCGGAACCCAAAACCACAGGAATCCCCAATTGATGCGCCCGCCAAACAGCCAAATCTCGTGCCGAATAACGCAAGCCTTCTTGCTGCTTATAAGAAGGATCATGTTCTTCATCAATCACTATCATTTTCAAATGCGGAAGGGATGACAAAATCGCCAGACGCGTGCCCAGAATGATTCTCGCCTGACCAGTATGCGCGGCTAACCAGTGAAGCAGGCGCTCACCTTCTGCCATGCCGCTGTGTAAAGTGGCGATTTGTATACCTGAAAAACGCTGACGAATATTGCCTTCTAACTGCGGTGTTAAATTAATCTCTGGCACCAGAATCAAAATCTGCGCCTGGCTATTCGTCGCCAAAACCCGCGCCGCGGTTTGCAAATAAACCTCAGTCTTGCCGCTACCCGTCACGCCGTACAATAAATAACTGGCAAACCCAGTCGTGCTGGCAATCGTCTCGACCGCAGCTTGCTGTTCCGCATTCAGCGTCGGCTCTTGGTTCGGCGTTGCGTCATGTTCATGCGCGAGCTGCAATTTTGCCAACTTCTTTAAATTACGATCTAAAGATGTTGCTTTGGGCACGCGCAGATTTTTAGGCAAGGCGGGAATCGCCACCTCGCCCAAAGGACGCTGATAATAATCGGCAGCAAAGCGGCACAGGTCTATCCATTGCGGGCTAAGCGCTGGGCATTGATGACGCACTGCCAATACCGTTTTAATCTTATCCGCAGGTATCTCGGTCTGATGGCTGAGACCGACGATCAAACCTGCGATCTCTTGCCGACCGAAAGGCACCAGAGCAATCTGCCCTATCTCAGGCACGGGACAGCCATCTGCCGGCAGCCAACGGTAATCGAAGAGTCTGTCAAGGGGGGTGTCGAGTGCGATAGTGAGGTAAATGGGTTCCACGAACTTAATGTAAGGCTTGAGGTAATGCGCTAACTATCGGTTTCATAAGGTGTTTTTACTCTATCCACAATTTCTGTGGATAACTTTGTGGACAAGAACATCTTGACAAGCGGAAGTGCTAGATTCTATGCGGGTTTCCACAGAATGCACAATTGCGATGCACAAAAAAATCTGTTTAAAAACAAAGACTTAAAAAAATTCACTTTAGGTAAAAAACAAATTTTCATATTATTTTTTTGTGCCACTTTTTTTGTGAATAACTACTAAAAAGTCTAGCTTCAAACGGGACTTATCCACCGCAATTGTCTTAGCTTTTTCAAGCATTCACGCCGCTAAGCCGCATGTCCACTATGTTTTGCGCAGCAACATGACGTGCTGACTAGATATGCCGAAACTTATTGTTTTTTCGCTTAATTTTGCACAGGCCGCACAAAACGATTTAAGCAAGATTAAGCAAAAAAACCACACACAAAATATTTACTCTACAGCAATTAAATGACGACACAGGGCGATCAAGCTGCATTACTACGCTGTTGACGACTCACTTCATGCACGGTTTCCACCAACACCGTCACCGCATCTGGCGAGGTAAATTGAGAAATGCCATGACCCAAATTAAATACGTGACCATGACCTGCGCTTGGTTTGCCATAAGAATGCAAAGCGGCGGTCACTTCTTTACGGATTTGATCAGGTTCGGCAAACAAGACCGCAGGGTCGAGATTGCCCTGCAAGGCCACTTTGTCACCAACGCGAGCCCGCGCTTGTCCCAAATTAACCGTCCAATCCAAGCCCAAAGCATCCGCGCCGATATCGGCAATTTGCTCTAACCACAAACCGCCACCTTTGGTGAACACGATGCAAGGAATACGCTGACCGTCTTTCTCACGTTTCAATTTGCTCACTACTTGTTGCATATATTTTAAAGAAAAACGTTGATAAGCCGCATCGGCCAAGGCACCGCCCCAGCTATCAAAGATCATCACGGCCTGCGCACCGGCATCGATCTGCGCATTCAAATACGTGGCAACCGCTTCCGCGTTCAAGCTCAAAATCCTGTCCATCAAATCGGGGCGCTTGTACATCAAAGTCTTGATGCCATGAAATTCACGCGAGCCCTGACCTTCCACCATATAGCAAGCCAAAGTCCAAGGACTACCCGAAAAACCAATCAAAGGCACACGCCCGTCCAAAGTACGGCGAATCTGCGTCACAGCGTCAAACACGTATTGCAAGCTGCCTTCTTCCGGCACTTTCAAATCCATGATGGATTTTTCATCTTTCAAAGGACGCTCAAACTTCGGACCTTCGCCCTCTTCAAAATACAAACCCAAACCCATCGCATCGGGCACGGTCAAAATATCCGAAAACAAAATCGCCGCATCCAACTTAAAGCGATCCAAAGGCTGTATCGTCACCTCGGTAGCAAAATCAGGATTTTTCGCCAAACTCATAAACGAGCCAGCCCCTTTGCGCGTGGCACGATATTCAGGCAAATAACGCCCCGCCTGACGCATCAACCACAGCGGCGTGTAATCAGTCTCCTGACGCATCAAGGCGCGCAAGAAGGTATCGTTTTTGAGAGGGGCAAAAGTGTTGGACATGGCGTGCTTTCGACTGGCGAGATATAGGTAATCCGATATTATCCCTGATCTCAGCCCAAACCGCATACGTAAAATGTCAAAGGAGGGTCATAACACTTTGTGAATATTTCGTCTGCGATTAAAGTTTAAAACAATCAGGCGGGTACAGTGCGTCTAACTCCACTCTTGGGAATAAAACTCTTGTGTGCGTAGCGCGCTAGCCCTCAGGATATATAGAGTTTAAAAATAGCAAGAAAAGGTGAGATTGTGGTTTATATGACTGGGTAAAATAAGATCTTACTAGGAGGTTTATTAAGTATGACTTGGTCACAAAGAATGAATCTTGCAATTGAATATATTGAAAGCAATCTAGAGAGCACGCTCAATGTTGAGCATATCGCAAGAGTTGCATGTTGTTCTCAATATCACTTCCATCGAATGTTTTTTGCTTGCTTTAAAGTTACGTGCGCTGAGTATGTTAGAAGGCGAAAACTTACCTTAGCTGCGGTTGAGCTGATGAGCACTAACAAAAGCGTCCTTGATGTCGCTTTGAAATATGGATACGAGTCTCCCAATGCTTTTGCTCGCGCTTTTCGGAAAATGCATGGGATGAATCCAAGTCAAACCCGCCGGAGTTCTGCAACACTCTCGACATATGATCGAGTCTTCTTCCCATTAAAAAATCAAAGTGGAGAAAACATGAACTATAAAATAATTACAATTTCAGAATTCCAAATTCTTGGCAAAAGCAAAGACTTTGCTTTTGAAGAATTCGTTAAAAACGGTTCAAAGTTCTGGAAAGAATATGTCAATTCAGAAGACTATCTAAAGCTTGGTGACCTACAGCAGGGGCGGCCTGGTCCCAAAACGAATGCTCCATTGCTGTCTGCCTATTTTCCGAAAGAAGATGGAAATCGAAACGAATTCATCGATGTTCTGGGTATAGAAGCTACAAATGCCTCGGAAACTAATGGACATGAAATCCACTCAGTCCCTTCAGCCACCTACGCAGAGTTTTATTGCACCTATAAAACATCAATGCGAACAAATCGGTATATTTATGGAGAGTGGTTTGCCGCAACTGGGTATGAAAGAGATGGGAATAAGCCAGATATCGTGTCTTATTTTCCTATACCATTCAGACCTATGAACGAGATGCGAATTCGCTGGTGGGTTCCAGTGGTAGGTAAGCAAAAGTAAAACGAATAAAAACAAATGGACTCAATTCTCTGACTCTGTTGCATCCATCTTCAATAAAACCAACTGGCACTTACAGTAAGCTGGAATAGTCAATTCAAGACTTTCATTTATTTTGCTAGTGAGCATACAAGTATTGAACGGTGTTATACATTTTTTGGGCTCTCACACCTCAACGAGTTTTCTATCTCTACATCAAACTAATCACGACATACCATGACCGTTTCCGCTTTTGGTTATCGTGAATGACCCTAGCTAGCTCGCGATAAGCAGTTGATTTATAGGTGGATTTTTCTTCCAAGTGGAATTTGTATTTTTATTATAAGTCGGTTATCGTTGCAACTTGTCAAATTAAATCACGTTAGGCTCTATATGCTCTGCCGATTTCTGACGGCAATTTCATTTCTGCTTGTCCTTTCAAACGCCAAGGCTATGGCGATGGATGCGACAGGAACTTGGGAGTATCACGGCCCGGCCGAATTGGGTAAGTGGCTAAAGACCGAGCAGCGTAACAACAAAGTACGCTTTCAACTCGAATTGCAAAGAGGCTCTCCTTCATATAACTCAGGATGGATCGAGGGCGAGTTTGAATTGCACGACAAATCTGGAACATTTCAAAAGACATTTTACGGCAGGTTATGTGAGATTACCTTTCAGTTTTTCTCAAACCATGTCGAAATCAGTCAGTCAGCGGGTAGTGATTCTGATTGTGGATTTGGAAACAACGTTTGGGCACAGGGAAGATTGAAGCGCAAAAGTCGAAGCATTCCGAAGTTTACTAACAATGATCCACGCACAGGCGACTAACCCGGTAAGTCGCAATTTTTTCGCAGGCGTATTGCGCGACAAACGGTTGAACATTGTAAACAATTATTTCCTCTGGTTCGTTTAATTGCCAAATGAAAATTTTTGCTTCAAAACATAATTTAGTAACGATCCATCAGAGTAGCATCGCCCATTAAAAAGCTAACTAGAAAGCTAACTTATGCAAAATAATTTAACTAACATCATTACCGTCATTTTTATTGCCATTTTGGCTTTTGTAATAATAACAGCAATCCTACAATGGCTATGGAATATGACAATCCCAGATGTTTTCGGTTTTAAGAAAATCACATTTTGGCAAGCTTTGAGGCTAATTCTAATTGGCTCAATTCTCTTTGGTAGCCATCCCAAAATAAGCAAAGATTTCAGCCTATCGCTTAATCATAAAGTCAGCATTGTTGCTTAACCGAGGTTTCCATTAATGTAAGGGAAATCAAGGGATCACCATATATTTAACATTCCTAACATTCGTCTGTTCACCCGATATGCAGAAATATAGTCGACAATCAATTGCAAAGAGTGCAGCAATCGCACCACTTCTGGTACCAAGTCTCGTGCTGGCTTACCTGATGTTTGTGTCCGCTTCAATGGGTGTAGTTCATGCTGGCGAGGGACTAGTCTTCGGTGCAATACTTGGAGTGGCACTGTTTTTTGGATACGTGTTATTTTTTATCACTGGGTTACCAGTATATTTCCTAAGTAAAAATCGAATTCAGACAAAACTATGGAAAGCGATTATTTTTTCTGGGATATTGGGATTGTCTGTGGTCGGTTCACTATCTACATATGCTCTCCTACTAGCTGAAGCAAAGTTACAATCATTTGATGTAATAATAATTTGCGTGTCCATAGCTTTGGTTTCGTCGGCGATGTTTACACTGTTCATATTTTTAGCAAAGAAATTCACAAATACGGCTGAACCCGGTAAAACGTAATCATTTCGTAAGGCGTTTTGCGCCGCATGCAGGTTGATGGTAGCAGGCAAGTATTTCCTCAGATTATTCGTGAAGATGATAAATTATTCTGCCAGTGAACATGCAAGTATCGAACGGTGTTATACACTTTCTTAACTCTCACACCTCTACGAGTTTTCTATCACGACATGCTATGACCGTTTACGCTTTTGGTTATCGTAAATGACCCTAGCTAGCTCGCGATAAGCAGTTGATTTATAGGCGAATTTTTCTTCCAAGTGGAATTTGTATTTTTATTACAAGTCGGTTATCGTTGCAACTTGTTAAATTAAATCACGTTAGGCCCCATGAAAAGCATCCTTACGACCGTTGCTCTCCTCGCAAGCCCAATAGTCTGCTCGGCTAATGGCATCTCAGATGCTGAGCTTTCTCTCGGTGGCGTCGCGATCGGAGATACCGAGAAGCAGGTGATAGCTGTACTAGGCCGCGCGCCTTCCAAAGCCGATACGGGCGAAGGAGTGGCACTGCGATACGCCGACATTACGGTACAAGTTGGTTGGCTTGAGAAACCAGCTTCTGGCAAGCAACGCCGCGTATTTCAAGTGACGGCTACTGGTGCCAATATCTGCACACCATCGGGCATTTGTCCGGGCACGACGGTAACAAAGGTTATGGCGACTTACGGCCAGCCTGTTAGCTCTAAGAGAGAGACTGGCAAATACCTTGAGTACTACAGCCATCAGTCATCCTGCTGGCTTCAGCTAAGCATTTCAGGTGGCGCCGTTCAGACCATTAGCGCCGTCTGCCAGCCATGAGCCCTAACCATTCGTATATGGACTCCCCCGAAAGTACAAGAAATTAATCAATAGTTTTGGCGCGAGGAATAAGCCTGCAGTCGTATATCCGGCATCTAATGTGGAATCTATTTTGTTCCGTGCCGACATGGAATCTGCGTGATCATTGCGCCACTCGCTACAAGCGACAGGCTTAACGCTGCCGGAAGGGTTATCGGCGTTCAATGATCTGGTTGCGTTCCGTTGTGCCATGATGGGTGATTAATCTCTACGCAAAGGCTGGTGAGAAATCATTCTTTCAATTCTTAATTGGTGAATTAAGCTGGCATTGCATACGAAGTCCTTTCTAATTTTTTATTCATGCGTTGTACGGTTCCATAGTCTTCACCATCACGCAGCGTGGCGTAACAAATGCGGGCCAGTTTGTTGGCTAGTGCGCAGGCCGCTTTGTTGTGGTTAGTTCGACCTTGCACTTTCAGTGCCCAGCTTCGTAGATCGTCTAAGTGTCGCCCCGCACTAAAGCCGACGCTAGCCGCTCGTAAAACGGAGCGAGCGCCGTGCGTCAATAGCATACGAAGATAGCGATCACCGCGTTTGGAAATGTGTCCTAGGTATCGCGTGTTACCAGATGAGTACTCTTTCGGCGTCAGTCCGAACCAACTCGCGAAATGACGAGCATCTTTGAAGTGAGCAGCGCTTCCACTTGTGGCAGCAACCATCGCGGTCGCCGTTAATAAGCCGATGCCTGGTATTGAAAGTAGGGTTGTGCATGCTGCACTTTGCTTCGCGAGCTGGGTCAGTTCTTTTTCTAATTGAGTGACTCGTGCTTCAAGTAAATGGATTTCTTCGATCAGCAACTTCATTGTTCCGCGTATCAGATGAGGAACAGAAGTATTTGGATCGGCTAGAACGCGTGAGATTTGTTCTATGCCGTTGCGACTTCCAGTCGCAACGGAAATACCAAATTCACGACAGAAACCGCGCAGTGCATTGATGCGTGAGGTGCGCGTTCCCATCCACAGTGAACGTGTGCGATGCAAACCTTGCAAAGCTTGTTGTTCAATCGATTTAATCTTAACAGGGCGAATATCGGCACAACGCGCAGCTTCTAACAACGCACATGCATCGGCGGCATCGGTTTTATTGCGTTTTATTTACATCAACTGCGGCTCTAATGTATGCTGCGGGAAGTAATTTGACTTCGATACCAAGAGCATTTAAAGAACGCGCCCAATGATGAGCGGAGCCCCAAGCTTCCATAATGACCAGCGAAACATTGCGATTAGTGAACCATCGTTCGAATTGTGCACGAGTCAATCGGTGTTGCTCGATTACTCGCCATTGTGTGTCGGCGACCGCAAGTTGAAAAACAGATTTGGCCAAATCAACGGCCACAGTAGTAGTATTCATAGTGGACTCCTTACGTTGAAATCTGATCCCCATCCCCAATGTGAACCAGTGCGCTTAATATCGCGTAAAAAGACGGGGGAGTCCATCCCATCATTGCAGTGGACGGCCGCCACTGAACTCAATCGTTAGGCTTATGTTTAAGGCTCTTCTTAAAGCGGTAGGTAGCAAATTTTCGAACTCAAAGCCACCAGCGCCGAACGAAATTTTCGTTATAGATTTCTTTACGCAAAAGGGAGAATTGGCAACGCACGGAACAATTTCTCTTACTAATGGTTTGCCGAAATCAACGTGGACCGTTGCTGACGGAACGACTGAAAGAAAATTTCCGGTTTTTGTTGATGAAGAAATGTTTCGCGACATTTGGGATTTCATTGGTAATACTCCAGAATTAGGTCAATTTCAAGTTCGTTCTTCAGAGGAACAACTTGATTTTCGCAAAAATTTTGTGATAAGAATTATTTTTGACTTTGAAGAGCAAAGTGATAGAAGGACTTACCTAGTGCCCCATACCTGTCAATCGACCTCCGTAATGGACTGGGTCCTGAAAATCACAGCACTGTCCGAAACTCAATTGGCATAACATGACTTTCGAAAATGACGTGCGAAGCGGAGCTTTCTTTAAATTTACAGATTGGCGCGCGCGCCTTTCAAATCAACATTAAACATCATGATTAAACCTGATCCCATCGCAGAAGCAGAAGCAGAAGTATTTATCGCCTATGGTCGCAAGGCGCAGGCTATTGAGCTGCTCAAAGCAGCCGCGAGCGCGTATCCAGAACGGGATGACATTCGCCAACGTCTGGCCTCGTTGGAACTTGCTTCCCCAGCGGGCGACATGCAACAGAACAAGCTCATTCTCGCGCTCGCGGTCATCGCCGTGCTTGTCGCCGTCGTAGCAGTGGGTATGACCATCTTCTAATTCTGATTGCCTCCAAATGACTGCGAGTCGGCGCACGACAAGTAATTAATTTACAATTGGTTTTTTCTACCAAGTGGTGTTTGTGATTTTGGTACTTATCGGTTATCTTTGTATTTTGTGAATGATGGCTACCTAATTAAATACAAGCATGGCGGCGGCCCCGTCAATTTGCGTTAAAACTGTGTTTTACTCCGACACAAAAATATTCGAAAACCACGCTCAAAATCAACCTCTCAAATCAGCTATCTTCAACAATCACTATCATCTGAACAGTCAAAACCACCTGTATTTTGTCGCGCATTTTGCAAATAGACCGTTTTACACAAGCTCGTGAACTACCATAAAAACCTAGTCCCAACTCATCAAGGAGCTGTTTATGGAAATTACTGAAATGATCAAGGCGATCCAACGTAAGCTGAAGATTGACGATGATGGCAAAGCGGGATCGGAAACTTGGGGTGCTATTTACGCTGCCATTGTCAAACCTACCATCTCTGGCGTTGTGCCTGCTATCGTGATCTCTAAAGTAGATGATCGCAGCGAGAAAAATATCGGCACACTACTTCCCGAAGTTCAGCCGATTGCAAGAGCCTTAGTGCAGAAGGCCGCAGCCAACGGCATACAGATCAAGATCATCAGTGGACTGCGAAGCTACGAACAGCAAGACGCACTCTACGCTCAGGGGCGCACGGCACCAGGTCCGAAAGTGACCAATGCTCGTGGCGGCTACTCCAATCACAACTTTGGCATCGCGTTTGACGTAGGTGTCTTTTCGGGAAACAGTTACCTGCCAGAATCGCCCAAATACAAGGCGGTTGGGGTACTGGGGATGGACATAGGACTTGAGTGGGGTGGTAATTGGACTTCCGTAGTTGATCAGCCCCACTTTCAATTACGTCCAACTTGGGCAAGCGCGCTGTCTGAGAAAGAGATGCTTGCCGAATTACGAGATCGCGTTGCCTCGGGGCGGTCAATTTTTGCTTAGTGTGACACCCACTCGATCATTCCAACGAAGGTCAGTCGCTGGATTCAAACATAAAGTGTCGTCTAGATGCGTACTCTGACTAAACTATTTGTCGGGCGTGTGGTCATCAAATTTTCAAGCTTTCACTATTGCTTCCCATTCTAAGGAAATGTCATGACAGAGCAGGTTCAAGTTCATTATTTAGAAATCGTTACACCGCAGCCTGAGCAATTGTGTGAAGCATATTCGCAGTCGCTCAAGGTCACATTTAGTGCGCCAATCGCTGAATTAGGAGGCGCCAGAACGGCTAGGCTCTCTAGTGGTGGAACAGTTGGAATACGCGCACCTATGCACCAAGCCGAAGAGCCCACTACCCGTCCCTATTATCTTGTTGCCGACATAGCCAAGGCGGTCGAAGAGGCGAAAAGTGCTGGCGCGCATATCGCCGTTCCTCCCATGGAGATTCCCGGTCGCGGCAAATGTGCGATCGTGATGTTTGGCGTTGTTCAAAGCGGATTTTGGCAAATCTAAATGGCAGTGAGCCTTAGTTTGTGTGCTGAGCGGATAGCCAAAACTCGCTAAAATATAGCACTACAAGTGCTCAAATTCATTCACAGTTTTCCTTCCTCAGGTCAAAAGGAGCAGTTCATGAGCAAACAGATTTATCTCAATCTTCCCGTGTCTAATCTGCCCAAATCAATCGCCTTCTTTAAGGCGCTTGGATTTGAAAGCCATCCTCAGTTTTCTAGTGATAGTGGCGCTTGTATGATTATCAGCGATGCGATTTTTGTCATGTTGTGTACCCAAGAGCGATTTCGTGATTTCACACCAAAAGCAATTTGCGATACCAATGTCGCGGTAGAAATGCTGATCAATCTTTGCTGTGAAAGCCGCGAAGAAGTCGATCGCCTGGTGGCAAGTGCACTCGCTGCGGGCGGCACTAGTTATGATCAAGCTGAGGACTTAGGATTTATGTACTCACATAGCTTCGTCGATCCGGATGGACATGGATGGGGGCTCTTTCACATCAAACCGCCAGAGCAGTAGTATCCTGTGATGAAATTGATCCATCACAAGGATAGAGACAAAATAACTGGCTGCGCTCAATTATTGTTCTGAACAATTTCTACAAAACATTCATAGGACACATCATGCCTTTGGCTAAACACGCCGTATCATCTTTGTTTTTATCATCCCTGTTTTTCAGTCTGCTGACCCCAATGGCCTCCGCAATAGATAGCATTCCCACCGAGATCATGCAGGTCGGTACTTTCCACAGCGGCGAAGTGCCTAATGTTGCTGGACGCAATTGGTTTGCTTTAATGATCAA
Organism: Affinundibacterium danionis; assembly: GCF_042432465.1. Taxonomy (NCBI): domain Bacteria; kingdom Pseudomonadati; phylum Pseudomonadota; class Betaproteobacteria; order Burkholderiales; family Oxalobacteraceae; genus Affinundibacterium; species Affinundibacterium danionis. The sequence goes on from NZ_JBHLXJ010000013.1 coordinate 106,184, forward strand.
CGGTGAGCAAGCTGAACTCAAAACGGCCGCGCCAAAAATCAAAACCGTATTTGACGGCATCATGGACGATGAAAATAACAAAGCCTCATATTCGGGCAAGCAAGTCGAAGTAAAAGGTCCAGAACCCTTTATGCTCATCAGAAGACAGGGCCTGACAACTGGCGTGGTCCAACAAGCTAGCATTACCACCACCGACCAAGGTCAAACCATCACCTTCGATAAAACGGTGTACACGGTCGAGCACCAATGCAAGAAAAAGAGCAAAGCTGAAGAATTTGCATCATGCAAAGTCTATTTAGTCGGTAACGGTAATGGGAACAACATTAAGCAATGGCTAGGCGACACCTTGGAAAATGGTGACAGTGATTTCAACGAAACGATCAGCGTATCGTGGGCTGGCGACATCGACCGCGACGGCAAAATCGACCTCATCATCGAAAAATCTCGCTACAACAATTCAGATACGGTATTACTTTTATCCTCAGCAGCAAAAGCGGGAAAGCATGTGCATGAGGTGGCTAAGTTGTCTCGGCAGGGGTGTTGATATTGAAGTGACGTATAATCTTTTGTGCTTTAAAGCTCCCAGAAGGAGAACAAAATGTCTTTAAACCTGTTAGAACTAGAACAAAAAGCCTCTCAGTTAACGGCTGACGAAAGAGCCGAGTTGGCTTTGTTTTTACTTGTAACGCTAGAGCCAGCCGATTCTGGAGATATCGAGAGCGCATGGCAAATTGAAGCGAAATCAAGACTCGCCGAAATCAAACGAGGTGAGGCAACATTGGTATCTGCCGAAGACGTCTTCGATAAATTGCATCGTCAACTCAACTGATGCAAGTTAAGTTTCATACTGAAGCTGAAGCTGAACTTACTGAAGCTGCTTTGTATTATGAAGACAAAGTAGCTGGTTTAGGCAAATCGTTCGTAGCCGATATACAAAATGCTGTGACATTTATTCGATTGCATCCAGACACACCACCACGTCTTGGACAACTACTCCGAAAATTCGTCGTCAAACGTTTTCCATATTCAATCATTTACCAACATGATGAACATGGTATTTTCATCTTGGCCGTCGCCCATAATAAACGACGCCCTGGTATGCATAATGTTATTCAATAAGCTCAAATTTTCGACATATTAGTAACGTCAGCATTGGAAAAACATCATGACTAAAGCATCTGAAAGTATTAAACAAGGATTGCAGGAAGCGATTGCACATATTCAAAATAAGACGATCGCTGCACGCACTCATCTCCCTGTTATGCATGACTCAGCACTCGGATCACGCATCCTAAAAGTCAATCATGCTGGAGAGCATGGCGCGATTTGCATCTACTCAGGACAGATTTTTATTGCCCGACTCACGGCACGCGATATGGTCGCCGAGCTTAGAGAATTCCAATCTCACGAAAAAAGACATCGTGCGATTTTCTGGTCAGAGTTACAGCGCCGCAATCAGCCACGTTGTCGTAGCTACTGGCTCTGTGCGCTGGGTGGATTCTTACTTGGTCTGGGCTCTGGGCTATTCGGGCGTAAGGCAATTGCGGCCACTACCGTTGCGGTCGAACGTGTTGTGCTGCGCCACCTTGAGCATCAATTGGAGCAACTGCGAGACAAAGACGATGCTGCCGTGATCGCTATCTCGTCTATTATTGAAGACGAACGTCAACATCACGATCATTCGGCATCACATCTGGATGGTGGCGAGTTTTGGGCACGACTACTGTCTCCGATAATTGAAGCATCTACCGAAGCGGTGATTTGGATCGGTATGCGGGGGTGAACACTACCCCACTCTCCCCCGAAACCTCTGCACAAACCCCTTAAACCAAATCGCACTATCTTTCCAAATTCTGCGTTGGCTCACATAATCTACGTAGATCAATCCAAAGCGACGTAGGTAGCCTGAATTCCATTCGAAGTTATCGAGTAGGCTCCAATAGAAAAATCCCTTGATGTTCACGCCCGCTTCGATGGCTTTGGCGACTTCTTGAAAGTGACGTTGCATGTAGTCGATGCGTGGCGTGTCGTGAATTTGTTCGCCGTCTAATTGGTCGGCGACAGCCATGCCGTTTTCTGTGATGTAGATGGGAGGCAATCCTAGGTCTTTGTATTCTTGGTGTATGCCGATCAAAAGGCGGCTTAAGCCTTCTGGATAAATTTCCCAGCCCATATCGGTTAAGCCTAATTTGGTTTCAGGCTGGCGTGGTGGTGTTTCTGTACTGACGTAAGCGCGAAAATAGTAATTGATCCCCAGAAAATCTAAGGCTTGATGGATCACTTCCATATCACCCGGTAGAACGATGAAACGAGACTGATCTATTTTTGCTAGTGCCAAAGCTGGATAGTGGCCGCGAAAAATAGGGTCCATAAACCACTGCACAGAACGCGCATATTCCCACGCTGCGGCGGCATGATCGGCCGCGCTATCGGTCGCGGGATCGGCAGTCCATTGATTTAAAACGATGCCTAGTTTAGCTTTTTTATTTTGAGTACGCATTGCTTGTATTGCCAAACCATGCGAGAGCAAAAGATGGTGTGACACCTGCAAGGCGGCTACTTCGTCCTTCACGCCAGGTGCAAATTGGCCATTGCCATAGCCTAAATTTGCGGTACACCAAGGCTCATTATGGGTAGCAATACTCGCCAGCTGATCACCAAAACGAGCGGCCATTTCCCTTGCGTATTGAGCAAAATGATAGGCCGTATCTCGATTGAGCCAGCCACCGTCATCTTGTAAAGCTTGTGGTAGATCCCAGTGATACAAGGTCATATGTGCGCTGATATTTTTTTCAGCTAAAGCACTGATCAAACGTGCGTAAAACGCCATACCTTCTTCATTCCAAGCACCGCGCCCATCGGGCTGTACGCGCGACCACGATACCGAGAAACGATAGGCATCAAGACCAAGATTCGCGATATGTTCCACATCTTCAGCGTAGCGATGGTAATGATCACAGGCCACGTCGCCATTGCTGTCATCGAGTATCTTGCCCGGCGTATGGCTAAAAGTATCCCAGATCGACGCTGCTCTGCCGCCTTCATTGGCGGCACCTTCAATTTGATAAGCACTGGTGGCGACGCCCCACACAAATCCGGCAGGAAATTGCTGGGCTAGAGTAGTTTGTTCAGACATGGTTGGTTCCTCATTGTTCTTTAGTGTGCACTAATAGGCCAAGCTTCAAGCAGCTGGCTTGTCGTACATACCTGCATACTTCACTCCGAAGTAGCAGATGAACAGATAGCATGCAGCAGGCACAAAGAACGACCATTGCAAACCAATTTGATCGGCGAAAAATCCCTGTATAAAGGGAACTATCGCACCGCCGACTATGGCCATACACAAGACACCTGAACCTTGTCCTGTGAACTTACCAAGATCTTTTAAAGCCATGCTAAAAATGGTTGGGAACATAATCGAGTTGCATAATCCCACTGCGATAATCGCCCACATCGCCACGCTACCCCGAGCAAAAATAGCCGCCAAAATCAGCGCGATAGAGCACGCAGCGTTGAATGCCAAAGCTTTACCTGGGCTAACTTTACGCATCACCACAAAACCGATGAAACGCCCTATCATGGCGCCACCCCAGTAATAGCTGACGTAATGCGCAGCATCAGCAGCGCTCAAATTAGCGACCTGACTTTCACCCAAAAAATTAATCAAAAAACTGCCGATACTCACTTCTCCACCCACATACAAAAAGATGCCAATTGCCCCTAACACCAGATGTCTATGCGCAAAAACAGACGTATGTGAACTAGCTCCGGTGCTACTGATCACGGCTTCTTCATCATGAGAAATTTTGGGTAAGCGTGCCAGTGCGAACAAGATCGCCAACACTAACAACGCTGCCGCCAACGCCAAGTACGGCCCTTGTACTGCGGCGGCTTCTTTGGCTCTATGTGCCAATTGTTCGGCGGCTGGTAAGGCATCAAACTGAGCTGCCGTCATGACCACGCCGGAGAGAATTAGAAATCCACCTAAAGACGGCGCAATCGTGGTGCCGAGTGAATTAAATGCTTGCGTTAGAGTCAAACGACTGGACGCCGTTTTTGCGTCACCCAATACGGTGACGTAAGGATTTGCCGCCACTTGCAGAATCGTGATGCCCGATGCCAACACAAAAAATGCCAGCAGAAATAGACCGTAGCCGCGTGTCGCAGCGGGATAAAACAAAGCGCAGCCAGTAGCAGCAATCACCAAACCAACTACCGCGCCACTTTGATAACCTATCCGTTTTATCAGAATTCCTGCTGGCCAAGACACAATGAAATAGGCACCAAAAAAACAAAATTGCACCAACATCGCCTGTACATAAGTCAGCGTGTAGATGGATTTCAAATGCGGAATCAAGACGTCGTTGAGCGAGGTGAGCAAACCCCACATGAAGAACAATAGGGTGACGATTACTAAGGCGGAATTATTGTTTTTGACTGCGCTGTTCACGCCGCCATTGTCTCGATTGGATAAAACATTACTGCCCATTTGACTTGCCATGTTGTGCCTCCTTTTTTTATTTGCTCTTATTTGTTTTTTTGGATTACTGAAATCTTGTGAAGCTGGTTCTATCTGGATGTTCTCCTTCCCCTTCAAGGGGAGGGAATTTACGGCTCAAATTACCCTCGCGGTAACACGCTTTGTTCATAGTCAGGCCTCGCAAGCACCACGTTCTGGCGGCGCGGGTTGCACCCGCCCTACTTTTTTTACTGGTTTTACTTGGTTTTTCTCCTTCCCCTTCAAGTGGAAGGTCGGGATGGGGATGGGTTTCGATCGCAATTGCCGTATGCCTCACTAAACCAAAACCCATCCCCACCCTAACTCTCCCCCTTAACGGGGGAGGAAATCTGAAACCGCTTACTTCAAGCTCTCACACGACAAGGCATCTGCCTCTTTCGCTGCGCCTGCGACGATTTTGATATCAGCGAAAGCCGCTACAAAGCTGGCATCGGTGCTGACATTAAAAGGCGTTTTGACTTTGCGCATATCGACGCCTAGAGCACTGAAGCATGACAAAGGAATTTTTACTGTCTTGACGCCGGCGCTTGCCATGTTTTTAAAAGTAGAACTAAGATCTAGGCTAGCGGTGCAGGTATCGCCGCATTCCATCGTCATACCAACACGTCCAGCGGGTGCGGTTTGTACTTGGGCTAAGAATTGCAATGCGCCATCGGCTACTAAGTTGGCTGGAATCGGTGTGGCGAAGGCGGCCGCTGCTTCGAATCTGCCTTTGCCACTCCAGCTAATTTGTCTACCGCTGACAGCACCGACTTGTACGGTTTTTACGGCGACAGTGTCATCAGGTCTACTCAAATTCAATTCGCTACCCAGTGTGACTTTACGTTTGCCGGTGATCACAGATAGTGGATAGCTGGTCTGATCTTGTGGGCTCGAAATAATATGGCTAGATGCGACATTGCATGCGCTGCTGGTGTCTTCAGGCAAAGTGCCCATGCGTGCTACTTTACCGTAGTTCAAACCATAGCCATACTTGAACAAAGTCTCACTAACGCCCTGCGTTTGTGCTGATGACAATGTTGAAGATAAGCACGCCTTGGCTGGCCAAGAAAATGACAGGCGACCTTTAATGGGATGTGCCACTTTGCCTTGCGCATTTTTGAACAAGACATCGGCTACCCCTTTACCTTCAGTGCCAGGTAGCCACGCCGCGACAAAACTATCAGAAAGATTCAACAAATCATTGGCATACACCGCACGACCACTCATCAATAGTGTGACGACAGGCTTACCTTTGTTAGCGACTTTTTTCAGTACTGCTAAGTCTTCTGGAAACTGTTGACTGTGGCTCAAACCACGACTGGCTGCTACATCGCCAAATCCCTCTGCATACGGAGTTTCGCCCAAAACAGCAATGACTACATCAAATTGCGCGACGTCTACATCATCACCGTTAGCGCTGTAATGCACGTTGACTGCGCCCGCAGCTTCTTTAATCCCGCTCAATAGGGTGTCACCCGGTGTGTAGTCGCTTTCTTTATTTTCGGTGCCTTGCCAAGTGATAGACCAACCACCAGATTGATTAATCATGCTGTCGGCGCTCTTACCGACGACCAGAATTTTCTTGCCGCGCGTCAGTGGCAAAACACTATCATTATTTTTTAACAGCACCAAAGATTCGCGCACCGCTTGGCGTGCGACATCGCGTGCTTGCAGTGCTTCTTGTTTGCCCGCATATTGATTGTCGGATGGTTTTTTGCCGAATAAACCTGCACGTAATTTGACTCGCAAAATGCGACTGACCGCATCATCAATACGTGCCATAGGAATTTCGCCGCGTTCGACTTGCGCAATGGTATTGGCGATAAACGATTTCCAGTTATCGGGCACCATCACCATGTCGATACCGGCATTAATCGCTTGCGGACAGCTATCATTACTGCAACCAGGGACTTCGGCAATACCATCCCAGTCTGATACGACGAAACCATCAAACCCCATTTTGTCTTTTAGAGCATCGGTTAGCAGCGCTTTGCTACCGTGCATTTTGCCGTAATTGACATTCCCTGCTACGTCATGCCAACTGTTATAAGACGCCATCACCGTCTGCGCACCTTCAGCAAACGCGCCATAGTAGCCTTGCGCATGCTGGTTCAACATCTCGCTCAATGTTGTTTTATTCACGCCGCGATCTACGCCATTATTAGTGCCACCATCGCCGATGAAATGCTTGGCGGTCGCCACCACGTTTTTGTCTTCTTTAAATTTGCCTTGTAAGGCTTTGACATATACCGCGCCGTACTCTTTGACCAGACGACCATCTTCAGAGAAGCTCTCGTAAGAACGTCCCCAGCGAGCATCACGTCCCACGGCCAACGTCGGTGCAAACACCCAAGCGATACCCGTAGCACGCACAGCTTTAGCGACGTGCTCAGCCATTTGCCCTATCAGTTTGGGATTACGCGCAGCCCCCAAACCTATGTTATGTGGGAACAGCGTGGCACCAACCACATTACTATTGCCATGGATCGCATCAATCCCCCAGATCACCGGGACTTTGTCCACCATATCGGTACTCATGGAAGCGGCGTAGTATTGGTCGGCCAGACTCACCCAATCTGCAGCAGTCGCATACTTATTCATTTTTGGCCAACTTCCGCCGCCATTTAAGACTGAGCCTAGATAGTATTTACGTACATCATCGGGCGTAATAAATTTGATTTCCGGCTGTGTCATTTGCCCAACTTTTTGCGCCAAAGTCATGTTACTGACCATCTTGGCGATTTTTGCTTCCATCGCAGGATCTTTAGCGATGGCGCTCTTGATGTGCGGCCAGTCTTTGATGGTGGCTGGCGCTGGGGTAGTTGCTGCTGTGGCAGAGTTTGCCGCGCTATAAAAACCTGCACTGCACATAAGGGCTAAAGCGAGCTGCAAGCTAGTCAGTTTTTTTGTTCGTAGTTTCACGTTTTGTCTCTCTTTGTTTAGTTGGCTAATGCCTTGGTTTTAAGGCTCAATTCTTTATTCGGTATGGCGAATATCGTAGGGCGAGTGCAACCCGCGCCGCCAGACCACCGAGCACCCAAGCAGCACAGGTTTCACCCGCCCTACCAGATAGCTAAACTTAATGGCAGTGATTCAAGCCCTCTCCTGCTTACAGAAGAAGGAATTTCAGTCAATATTTCTGGCAATATTTCTTGCAACTTGTACAGTCTTTTGAACCGCTTAAGCATCAATTGGTAACGTTTCCGTTTTATTCTAAATGAATTTTGGAAACGTTACCAATTATTTTTAAAAAAAGTTTCGGAGGTGTGAAAGAGATACAACTTAGGGATGAAAATGTGGGGAAAGATGGGATTTGAAAGAAATTATCTTCACTAAGGCGAGTGCTTAGAATGCGAGGCGAACGGTGCATCAGACTTTACTGATGACCATCCGCCTCCACTCTTGCTTACTTCTCCCCCCCGGGACAAGTAGTGCATAAACCTTTGCAGATCATAGACTAATAGGGCAATTCTAAATCATGGCCGACTATCACTAGGTAGTTAGCAATATTACTTGTTTTGATTTAAAAACGCACTAAACCAGCGACCACTTTCTTTCACCGTACGTTTCTGCGTGACAAAGTCTATATATACCATACCAAAGCGTCGCAGATAACCTTCTGCCCATTCAAAATTATCCATCAGGCTCCAAGCAAAGTAGCCACGTACGTCAACCCCTTCGGCGCGCGCTTGTTTCAAAGCGTCTAAATGACGTATGAAATAATTACGCCTGCGCGTATCACTCACACTACCATCCGCCTCTAATTTATCATCATAGCTAGAACCATTTTCAGTCAAGAAAATAGGAATCTTAGGGTAGTCATTTTTAATACGAACTAGGAGTTCACGCATACCATCCGGTGCAACTTCCCATGCAAAATCGGTACGCTCGCGATCCGGCAAAATGGCCAACTTAGTATGCAGTGGTGGTAGCTCAGGCGCATCGACTATAGTTTCAGGAAAATAGTAATTCACGCCGAGAAAATCAATAGGCGTAGCGATCACATCAAGGTCGCCAGACGCCATTACAGGTGCATCGGCTGCACAATGTTCGAGAATATCCGTCGGATAACCACGCCCAAAAAGCGGATCGAGAAACCAACGATTGCGCAAACCATCGTGACGCTGCATCGCCGCTCTATCTTCTGATTTGTCGCTCGCGGTACGCAGGGGATGTAAACTCAATGCAATACCTACTTGCGCCTGCGCCACATTCGATTTGATCATCGGTACTGCCAAACCATGCGACAGTAGTACATGATGGCAAACTTGTAGCGCGGCTTTAAAATTCTGTTGACCCGGCGCATGCATGCCATCCCAGTTGCCGTGCATCGCGGTACACCAAGGCTCATTGTGCGTGATCCAATTTTTTACTCTATCACCTAAATGTCGAGTAACTGCATCGGCATATTCTAGATAGGCGTCAATCGTGGCACGTCGTTCCCAGCCACCCAACTCTTGTAAATACTGCGGTAAATCCCAGTGATAAAGCGTAGCCCAAGGTTGCAAACCACGCTCCAGCATGCCATCCACCAAGCGCGAATAAAAGTCGAGCCCGCGTTGATTAGTCTTGGCACCTAATTCAGAAATCACTCGCGGCCACGCGATCGAGAAGCGATAGGCGTTCATACCAAATTGCTTGGCGATATCCAAGTCTTCTGGCCAGCGATGATAGTGATCACAAGCGACTAAGGCGTTGCTGCCATCACGGATCTTTCCCGGCTGTTGACAGAATCGGTCCCAGATCGATTCAGCACGTCCATCTGCGGTCGCAGCACCTTCAATTTGAAATGAGGAAGTCGAACAACCCCAAGCAAAATTTGTAGGGAAATCATCACGCGCCAACGCAGGTAAAGAAGGGAAAGAATTCACTATGCTAGTGGAATTTGTTGTCGTCATAAGCTTATTGAGTACGTGCAAAAGGATTGGGGGCAACAGCGCTGGTCATCCAACTCATCACCGCCTGTTGAGGTTCATAGGGAATGCTGCCAAAGAGTTCAAATAGTTTTTCTATCTCACTCAGACTAGCTTGATTAAAATCGAGTGCAGGGACTTTCACTTGGCTACTATTGGTTACCAGACCCCAAGTACCATTTCCTTGCGCACCGTTATTGCTGAGCAATTTATAGGACCAACTGGTGGCTGCCCAGCCATAACTCGCGTAAGTGTCATAAGTGACGCGAGTAATTTGCCCACCCAGTTCCGCACCTAAGCCCGCCCACGGTTGAAACTCACCAATAAATAGGGCGCTATTAAGATTCTTGAGTCGAGTATTCCATTCGCACACGCCGCCATTGCCAGCACTACCGCAGCGCAGCCAATCTTGATGTACTTGTAATGTGGGTTGCCCCCAACCAAAAAATCCAGGATAGGGGTGAATTTCAAACGCAACATTACGCAAGCCACGATCAGCTGGTTTGCCATAGGCATCAATCCCACTAGAATGCCCGGGCAAAATAATCACATGATTCGGATCAACACTACGCACCGCGTGATACAGGCGAATCACTTCTTTCGCCATCACATCAGGCGTAGTACCCCAAGGTTCATTCAATAAGCTATAACCCGCCACTGCCGGCCTATCTTTATAACGGGCTGCGATGACCTGCCACAGCCAGATCGTGCGCTCTTGGAATTCAGGCGTGCTCCAATACAGGTTTTTACCCGCGCAACCGGAATGATGTTCCCACCCCTGACTACCCACCGCGCCGTGTAAATCAAGGATCACGTGCATGCCACGACGTTCGGCCTGGGCGATGGCATCATCTAAATACTCCCACGCATCAGCACGTAAATGACCGGGATTTTTTTCATCTTCAATCACACTCCAGATAAAAGGCAGTCGCACCACATTCATACCGTATTGCGCTATCAAATCCCAATCACGTTCGCGCATCCAGTTCTTTCGATACAAGCGATATAAGCGCTCCCGCTCGGCGTAACCAAAGCGCTTATCCAATACCGCTTCTAATTTGCATTGGTCGTCGATACCGTTCGAACCTTGCCCCATCATCCAAAATTCTTGCATCAGCCAATTGCCAAGATTGACGCCTTTGAGTTGTATTGGCTTACCACTCTCCCGCAACCATTGCGTGCCTTCGGTATGCAACATGGTCGGCGTTTCACGCACGATCGCTTGTGGGATAGGGACGATGACATTGACTGCGGGTGTCACTGTTTTGGTGGAGGTGGCGTCGCTGGAGCCGCACGCGCTGAGGCTGAAAACTACCGCTATCAGGTTAAGAACTAGAAAGTCAAAACCCCTCAACGCTGAGGCGCTGAGACGCTGAGGAGCGCACAGAAAAGCGCCGAGCGCAACTATGTCCTTGCTTATTCGCTTTTCATTTTTCTGGCGTCGCAGCGTCTCGGCCTTGCTCAGATTTTTCATTCACCCTCTCCCTTTCTAGCTATGCTGTACAGTTACGTAGTATCGTCATTCCCGCGAAAGCGGGAATCTAGTGTCGTAAAAGCGAAAAGACACTGGATCCCTGCCTACGCAGGATGACACCTCTATATTTTGAGCTTGACCGAGCAACGTGATTCGTTTCCACCCATTTCCAAATTCATCTCATTTTCACGTGGAATCGTTTCCATTTTACATCCAAAAAAAACACGCAAAATGTGCATGTTTTTTTTAAAAATATGCTGCTTATTTTTTTCGTCAAATTTTTCGCTTACTCTTCACTAACACGCTCACCGCGCGGTTCACTGCCTACTTGACTCAAGCGCTTACGGAATGAAGTACGTGCTGCTTTTTCCACCGAACTACGCCAAGTCATACTGACCGGAAATTTACGTTGCACTGGACGTTGCAAGTCATAGCAACGATTTAATAAGAAACTCAAACCACTCATCGTCATCTCACGCCACGCGATATGCACCGAGGATAAACGTGGTGCAGAAAACGAGGCGGTTTCAGTATCATCGTAGCCGACTACAGAGACTTCATCTGGTACCGCGATACCCGCGTGTTGGAAGTAAGATAAAGCACCGATTGCCATCTCATCATTGGCGCAAAACACAGCGGTAAAATCGTAAGCCGACTCGACCAACTCTTGTGCCGAAGCCCAACCGCCATCAGGTGCAAAGTTACTCTCAGCGACCCACATCTTTTTAACGTCGATGCCAGCTTGCTCCAATTCATGCATGAAGCCGCCAATACGATCCACGTTATCGGGTGCGCTGGCGGGACCCGCAATCACAGCAATTTTTTTATGCTTTTGTTTGAGCAGCGCCTGTGCTGCCATACGCCCACCTAAATTGTGATCGGCAGTAAAACACTGATCAGCGATGCAGTCATAGCGATGGTTCAACACGACCAAATTGGTTTTCTTAGAACCTAAGTTTTCGATATCTGCATCTTGCAAGGCATTGCTCATCAAAATCAAACCATCGCAACCACGTTCAATCAAGAAATTAATCCCATCTATCGCTTGTTCACGCACATCACCGGCGCCGACGCCGAACGCCACCACCATATGCAAACCTTCGGCTCGCAATTCGGTATCTATCGCCTGCATGATCGGCATGTAAAAAGTGCCTTTCAGCAAAGGTATATACACGCCTATCATACGACTTGATCCGGACAACAAAGAGCGCGCCGCGTGCGAAGGACGAAAATCTAATTCTTCAATCGCTTTTCTCACCCGCTCTAAAGTCGCAGGAGATACCGAACCTTTGCCGCTGACGACCCTGGAGGCAGTGCCCAATCCCACTCCCGCCAGACGGGCGACATCTTTAATAGTTGCCATAATTTTTTATTCTCATGCTTTCTTCAGCAGATTATTTTATGTTTTGTGTTTTTAAAACCTGAACCTGAATCTAAATTTAAATCTGAGCGACTAAATATTGCCACATATTGTAAATGCCTACGCTTGCTTCTGACTTTCTTGATAGCTTTACTACATTATCTGCGATTAAATCAAAAACAAAAGCCCTCAACGCAGAGCCGCCGAAAAAACAAAAAGAATCTCGTAAAACCGGCGAAACGCGCGCCGCCGAACTATAGAGCACCCTACACTGCCTAGACTCCTCAACTGAATGGCGGCGCGGGTTGCACCCACCCTACAATCTATATTTATCCCTCATGCCGCCGCACTCACTACATTATTCGCAGCACAAGTCGCTGCAATAAACTCCGCATGTGTGGGCATGACATCCACGCATTTGGCTATCGTTTTTTGTACCTGATCTAAGAAATACTGTATGTCTTCGGCACTACGCTGATCGACCAATGGATGATAAGACGCCGCTCGCAAACCTTGACCGTGCATGACTTGCAACCAACTAGCATCGGCAAATAATTCCTCGCCTAAACGGAAAATTCTGCCATGGCTACGATATAAATCAATTCTATGCTGGACTTCAGCGGGCACTTCCATCGTGCGACAGTATTCCCAGAACGGTGCGTTCTGATGCGTGTTCAACTTATAGTGCATGATGAGAAAATCGCGAATACGTTGATACTCTTCATCATTTTGTGCGTTATAAGTATCGATATCTACCTGATTAAAACCACGATCAGGAAACAAACTAAGCAAACGCATGATGGCCGTTTGCACCATATGGATACTGGTCGATTCGAGTGGCTCCATAAAACCGCCAGCCAATCCCATTGCCACGCAATTCTTGTTCCACGCTTTTTTACGCTTACCTGTCGTGAAATGAATCAAGCGCGGCTCGGCTAAAACGCTACCATCCAAGTTACTTAGCAATATCGCCTGCGCTTCATCTGCGCTCATAAATTTACTGCAAAATACGTGGCCATTACCAGTGCGGTGTTGTAAAGGAATCCGCCATTGCCAGCCGGCCTTATGTGCAGTCGAACGAGTATAAGGCAATAAGGGCGCGGTGGATGTACAAGGCACGGCAATCGCACTATTGGCAGGCAGCCAATGGCTCCAATCCTCATAACCCGTTTGCAAGGTTTTTTCTATCAACAAGGCAGCTAGGCCCGAACAATCAATAAACAAATCGCCCGTGAATTGTTCACCGTTTTCCATCACCAGCGTTTCAATATGCCCATCCTGCGCGCGCGTCAACACATCGATGATACGGCCTTCGCTGCGCACCACACCTTGCGCTTCGCTTATCCCTCGCAAATAACGCGCATACAATCCTGCATCAAAATGAAAAGCATATGAAATATCAGACAGCGGCGAGTTCGGCATATCCTTGGGCGGTCGCATAAATTTGCCCTGACGTGGCGCTACCGTATTAATGGAAAAAGCTTCCAGATCAGGGGCTGTACCTGCCTGATACATCTTCAACCAATATTGATAAAACTTCGCCACGACCTGATCACGCCCGATCTGACCAAAGCCATGAATGTAGGAATCACCTTGCTTGCCCCAATTCACAAACTCTATGCCCAACTTAAACGTGGCCTGAGTTTGTCGCATGAACTCATCTTCATCCAAGTTCAATAATTGATTAAAAGCGCGTATGCTGGGTATGGTCGCCTCACCCACGCCTATCGTCGAAATCTGATCCGATTCCACTAAGCGGATACGCTTACCCTGCGGTAGCATGCGCGATAAGGCAGCGGCCGTCATCCAACCCGCAGTGCCACCACCAACGATTACAATATCGCGTATCTGTTGATTCATATTGGCGGCTTGAGTTGCATTCATAGAGTCACTCATAATCTTTGCTCGCTTTGTGGATTAAACAGAGAAATCTTACACGTATCAATACTATACAAAACCGTTTGGCCTATCTCGAATGGGCGCTGATCATTGACGATGCTGGAAATAGTTTGCGCTCCCGCCTGTAACCAGACGACTTGATGATTACCCATAGGTTCGACCAACATCACGGCGCCTACAAATTGCCCATCCTCACGAATTTGTATCTGCTCAGGCCGCACGCCTAAGATGACCTCGGCAGGTGTCGACCATGACGTTGCAAAAGCATAGGTCGATAAATCCATACTCAGTGTATTTGAGATAAAACGCGCTTGAGCGTCAAGTTCGCCACGAATAAAGTTCATCGCAGGCGCCCCCAAAAATCCCGCCACAAACAAATTCACTGGCCGTTCGTATACACATTCTGGCGTACCGATCTGCTGAATTTTTCCGGCTTGCATAACTACGATGCGCGTTGCTAAGGTCATCGCTTCCACCTGATCATGCGTGACATAAATCATGGTGGACTGCAGTTGTTGGTGCAAAAGCTTGAGCTCACGTCGCAAAGTGCTACGCAGCTTGGCATCTAGATTTGATAAGGGCTCATCGAACAAAAACACTTCTGCTTCACGCACTAAGGCACGTCCAATCGCAACCCTTTGTCTCTGTCCGCCGGACAAGGCGGCAGGTTTTCTTTGCAAGAGCGGCGTGAGATGGAGCATCTCTGCCACTTTTTCTATACGTCGCGCTATTTCTGCTTTGGGCGTGCCATTGATACGCAGGCCAAACGACATATTTTTCTCAACTGTCATAGTCGGATACAGAGCATAGGACTGAAACACCATACCGATTTGACGCTCGCTAGGATCGGCCCAAGTCATATCTTGACCCGCAATTTCCACACTCCCAGCGCTGACATCAATCAATCCAGCGATCGCGTGCAGCAAGGTCGATTTACCACAACCAGAAGGCCCCAGCAAAACCAAAAACTCTCCGGCCTCAACACTTAAATTGAGATCAGAAATAATCTGGTTACCGCCCAGAGTTATACCTAAATTTTGTAAACGAACATTCGCCACAGTTATCCTAAGCCTTCATATTTTTCAAAACGCTATCGTAATCTCGTAGGGCCGGTGCAACCCGCGCCGCCAGCCCGTTGAATATCTAAGCAGCGCGGGTTGCACCCGCCCTACAAAATCATTCATATTCACACGCCTCACCCCTTAACCGCACCCGCCGCAATACCCCGCACAAACCAGCGTCCCGAGACAAAGTACAAAGTCAGCGGCACCAGCGAAGTCAAAATCGTCGCAGCCATATTCACGTTATACATGCGCGTACCCGTGGTGGTATTAATCACATTATTCAATTGAACCGTCATTGGTAAATGCTCACGTCCGGCAAACACCAAACCGAGAATGTAATCGTTCCATACGCCGGTCAATTGCATGATCACAGCGACAACGATGATCGGCGTGGACATCGGCAATACGAGTTGTACAAAAATCCGAATAAAGCCGCCGCCGTCGATACGCGCCGCTTGAAATAATTCATGCGGTATGGTGCTGTAATAATTGCGAAACAGTAGCGTCATCACGGGCATACTAAACACCGTGTGCACCAATACAATGCCAGGTAAAGAACTGTACAAATCTATGCTAGCTAAGATTCTCACCAAAGGAAAAATCATTACCTGTAGTGGGATGAAGGCACCTACCATCAGTATGCCGAACAGAATATTAGCTCCACGTGGACGCCAAAATGACAAGGCATAACCGTTCAATGCACCCAGAAAAATCGGTATCAAAGTGCTCGGTATCGCAATGGCGACCGAGTTCATAAAACCACCGCGTATCCCTTCGCAATCAATACCGGTACAAGCACTGCTCCAGGCGATCGTCCAAGCCTCGAGGCTAAATTGCTGCGGCAACGCGAAGATGTTACCCATGCGGATTTCGTCCATGCTTTTCACTGAAGTCGTAAGCATGATGTAGAGCGGTAATAGAAAGAAAATCGCCGCGCTAATCAGAAAAGCGTAAATACCCAAGCGCGCGAAACTAAAACCTTTGCTTCTAACGCGTCGTTGCGGTTTTTGACTGGCATTAGGAACAGCATTTGCAGATGGCAAGATCGCGCTCATTTATGTTTCTCACTTATATGTGCGATATTACGTGCTTTGCGGCTGCGAGCATACGCATAGGGCGCCAGTATCGCGATCACCGGCACTAACAGCATCACCGCACCGGCCGACGCGAGCGCAATATTGGCTCGACCGAATAGATGATCCATAATAAATTTGGCAGGTACTTCGCTTGCAGTCCCGGGTCCGCCTTGCGTCATAGCCACGACCGAGTCAAATAACTTAATCGCTGTCGTGGAAAGCAATAAAAAAACGGTCGCGATAGCAGGTGCCAACATAGGAATCACGATAGACACATACACACGCCAAACCGGGATGCCATCGAGTCGGGCGGCTTTCCATATCTCTTCGTCTATGCCGCGCAAAGCAGCCAAGAGAAGCGCCATTACCAAACCAGCAGTTTGCCAAACGGTAGCAATCAAGATGGTGTAAATAACTTTGTCTTGATCAATAATCCAATCAAACACAAAATCCGGAAAACCCATCTGCCGCACCGCGTATTCGATTCCTATGCCGGGAGTCAACATCCATTGCCAGATCAAGCCAGTCGCCACAAAGGACATCGCATACGGGTACAAAAATACCGTGCGCAAAACGCCTTCCGCTGTAACTTTTTGATCGATAAATACTGCCAGCAAAAATCCCAACACCATGCTCACCAGAATAAACAACACGGTATAGATCGCGATGTTTTCTATAGAGAGTAACCAACGTTCGTTCTCAAATAATTTGGTGTATTGCGCCAGACCAACAAAGGTATCGGTAGGCATGGTGCGCGAACTGGAAAACGAGACTTTAATCGACCACAAAGTCGCGCCCAGATAGGCGACCAAAGTCACTAAAGCCATAGGCAGCAAGGCTGCGAACGGCGTCAGTGATTTTGTCTTGTGGCGGAGCGCTTTGATTTGCATGGACACTATTCGTTTAGTCTTTCAAAGCACTTGCGATACTTTTTTGGGCTTTTTCAACTGGCATACGGGTATTCCAAAAAGCCGTCAATATGTCTTGCAATGCACCGTTTTGATCTGGCGTTAAAAAGATCTCGCTGATACCGACTTGACGCGATTTATCTTTCATAATCGCCATCCCCGCTTGCGCGCAGATATCCATGGTAGAGGTATCAACATCGCTGCGGATGGGAATCGAGCCTTTTAGTTTATTGAATTCAAGTTGCGTACTTGGGGTCAACACCACTTTCGCCAATAATTTCTGCGCATTGACGGTGGACGGATTGGTGGTACGCGGAAAAACAAAGGCATCACCTTGAATTAAGTACGGTGAATTTGGTGTTAAGCCTGCGATGCAACCATAGTCTTTACCCGCCACTTGCTTGGCGGCGGCAAATTCACCTTTGACCCAATCGCCCATAATTTGCATACCTGCTTTGCCGCTAATAAGCAGTGCCGTAGCGTCGTTCCAATTGCGACCCGGTGAGCCGGGATCGGTGTAGGCTTGCATGCGTTTAAAAGCAGTCAAAACTTTTTTGAAGGCCTCAGAATTAATCGCTTTTTGATCGCGATCACGGATCACGCTCAGGTACAGCTCTTTACCACCGACATTGGCTAACATGGCTTGAAACACGATGGTTTCTTGCCAGGCTTGACCGCCATGCGCGAGTGGAATAATGCCAGCTGCTTTCAGCTTATCAAGCGCAGCGAACATGTCATCCACAGTCGCGGGCTCTTTAGCGATACCGGCTTTTTTAAATGCCGCTTTGGAATACCAGAACCAGGTCTGCATATGAATATTCACCGGCACGGCATAGTAATGGCCTTTAATCCGAATCACATTCAAGACCGGTTCAGGCAGAATTTTTTCCCAGCCCTCGCTCTTCGCGACATCATCGACATTATTGAGCATGCCTTGCTCGACCAAATCTAGAAATTGCTTGGTCGTGTTGAATTGCGCAGCGGTTGGCGGATTGCTGCCCACAATCCGATTAATCGCCACGGCTCTCGCCTGATCCGCACCTGCTACGGCGGAATCAACCCAGATACCGCCCGCTTTACGATAGGCATCAGCGATTAGTTTTGCCGCAGCGGACTCACTATTAGAGGTCCACCAGTGAATGATTTCGGCTTTTTCGACAGGTACGGGCTTTGCTGTTTGTGCTTGCACTGACACTGGCAATGTTAAGGCAGTTGCAAACGAGGCCAGACAGAAGGCCAATATAGGCTTGGTAGGTTTAAACATCGAGTCTCCTGATAATGCAGATACTTTGCCTACATTATTCATTGATTTTTGGTTTTGTTCTAAATTAGTTCTGAACTAATTTTCACAGAATGATCAACACTACACACTAACGTTGACATTTAAAAATGAATAATGCCATACTTCACGACAAATTGGAAACGGTTCCACATTTCTACAACACCGCCTTATCAAAATCCTCTTTTTTAGAAGCTACAACTCATTACTGGAGCATCGTTTGATGAAAACTGACTTCCGTTTACTGATCGTACTGGCAGTAAGTGCTATTAGCGCTTCGGGTCTTAGCGCCTGTGGTGGTGGCTCCAGCACTAACAGCACGACACCTGTCGTTAGCACACCCGCAGTCACGACACCCACCGTCAACACGCCTGCCCTGCCAGCGGCTGGTACGCCCGCCGGTTGGAAATTAGTATGGGCGGATGAATTTGATCAAGCCGGATTACCCGATGCGAATAAATGGATGTTCGATACCGATAGAAACAAAGCGGGTTGGTACAACAATGAACGCCAGTACTATTCAAAAGACCGTCTAGAAAACGCTCGCGTGGCCGATGGCAAACTGACGATCACCGCACTCAAAGAGCAACTCAGCAGTGCGCCCGATTACGGTGGACAAGCTTATACCTCGGCACGCCTATTGACACGAGGTAAAGCCAGTTGGACTTATGGGTTCTTTGAAATTCGTGCCAAACTACCGTGTGGACTCGGCACTTGGCCCGCGATCTGGACTTTAGGTACCAAGGGCGCCTGGCCAGATGACGGTGAAATCGACATCATGGAACATGTAGGGAAAAACAAAGGCAAAATTCTCGGCAGCGCCTATAGCGCGTTTTACAATTGGCCGAATGGCACTGGCAATACCAAAGAAACCATCGTCAATGACGCTTGTGATGTCTTCCATAATTACCAGCTATATTGGGATACCGAACAACTTGCCATCGGAGTCGATGGCAAATACTACTTTCAGTTTGTCAATCCGAAAAACGGCGATTACAAAAAATGGCCTTTCGATCAACCGCAATATTTAATCCTCAACCTCGCCATCGGCGGCGATCTAGGTGGTGCGGTCGATGACAGCATTTTTCCTAGCAAATTTGAGATTGACTATGTGCGGGTTTATCAAAAATAGGCGCTATCAAATAAATATCTATGATCTATGAAGAGCTCGCAAGCACATCCTATCCTCGGCAGTGACTGGTTCAATCCCAACGCATCGCTCTCTGTCGTGCCGCTATTTGATCAACATCGCTGTGTTGTGATTGATGACTTTCTAGGCGATCCCACTGCTATGCAAACCCATGCTGCGAAAAATTTAGCGTACTTTCGCTACGATAAGGACAATTATTATCCTGGCGTAGAAATCGACATGGGGCGAGCATTTGCGCTGGCCTTAGAACAATATTTCGTACAAAAATTACGCGTGCACTTTCAGGTAAGACGCAACCTCGGTACCGCCTGCCGCATGGCCATCACCACCCTAGCACCTGAACAACTACAGCCACTGCAAAGGCTATGTCATCGCGATAGCGAGGTACTAAGTGATGGAATGGGGATTTTTGCAGGCGTCGTCAATTTATTTCACCAGCCTGAGCTAGGTGGCACTAGCTTCTATCGCCCAACTCGCAGCCTTGATGAAACCCGCCATTTTCTCAACAAGACACAACAAAATTCCAATGACTCGCTCAGTGCAGAGATTGGTGAACGGCCATCTTACCTCACTCATAGCAATCCCTATTTCGAACTAATGCGCAGCATTCCGGCCAAATGGAATCGTGCCATTTTTTACGAAGGCACCGTCTTTCATGCGGCACATATAACACATCCTAAATTGCTGAGCCAAGATCCGCAAATAGGACGCCTTTGTTTGAATGCATTTTTCAAAGTAAAAAAGAGCGCGATGGCATAAGCCTATTGCGCCTTTCATGCAGACAGGCGTTGCAGCTTTAAGCGGGGATAGACAAAGGGAAGCCCCCAAGCGCGTACCGTTAGCAACCAATGATCGTCTTGAAAGAAGGTAAGCTGAAGTTGCTTATCATCGATAAGCGTAATCTGATCTAGCAAAAAAGAAGCATAGGGTAGCGATAAGCGACGCCAAGATAAGATACGAAAATCATGATTTAGCAATATGAAGCTAGTCGCTTCTTCGAATGGGCAATCCCAATCTGTGATTAACAAATAGCCCTGCTTGACTGCAAACTGATGTTGCAGTTGATAACCAGGGATTTTTGTCATCGTACTCACTCCGTCATAGTCGAGGCGCGTACGCAATGGCCATGTTTCATAAGGACCGATGTGTTGTTCCAGTGAGAAATTGGCTATCGGTTTCATATCCTATCGTTGGCTATCCCTGACCATCTCTGATTCTATTCTAATTACCTAAGTACGGATTGCAATTTAAAAACTGATACGGCCATTACTAATTCATGCGCTTGTGATTTCAGGCTATCAGCAGCTACCGCCATTTTTTCGACCATCGCAGCGTTTTGTTGTGTACTCGCGTCCATTTGTGTCACAGCCGTCCCTACGTTGATCACATCATTCGATTGTGCAGCGCTAGCCGCACTGATTTCTGCCATGATATCGGTCACACGACGAATTGCACTAACCACCTCATTCATTGTCGCTCCAGCATGATCAACTAGAGCGGAACCGCGATTCACACGTTCTACACTGTCGTCGATTAATTTCTTGATTTCCTTAGCGGCTTCGGCTGATCTTCCCGCTAAACTTCTTACTTCCGATGCGACCACTGCAAAACCGCGCCCTTGTTCACCAGCGCGAGCCGCTTCGACCGCGGCATTAAGTGCCAGAATATTGGTTTGAAAAGCAATCCCGTCAATGACACCGATAATATCGGCAATTTTTTTCGATGCGACATTGATACCTTTCATGGTTTCAACCACTTCTAAAACTACCGTTCCACCCTTAGTCGCAACATCCGATGCCGAGGCGGCCAATTGATTGGCTTGTTGCGCATTATCAGCATTTTGCTTCACGGTGCTACTCAACTGGCTCATAGCTGTAACCGTTTTTTCTAAAGCGTTCGCTTGACCTTCAGTGCGCTCACTAAGCTCCAAATCGTCCAACGCAATCTCCGCACTTGAAGCAGCCACGCCCTCCGAGCCATGTCTAACAGTGCTGACTATTTCTGTTAAAGACTGCTGCATGCTTTTGAGCGAGGCTAGTAAAGGACTAAATTCATCACGGGCATCATCCACAACAACATGTGTTAAATCGCCATCTCGAACCCGTTCAGCCACCTCTTGAGAAATACGTACGCGTAGACGCAAGACTGCAGCAATGTAGGTAGAAAACGCGAGCAAACCAATCGCCACCACCACGATGAGTCCTACTATTTGATATAGAGTCGTATCAGCCTTGTGACCAAAAGAACCTAACTCAAGTTTGAGTTGCTTGCTTTGACGATCTTTTTCCGCACCACTTGCAGCCAACAAAAGATTACGTACTGGAATGGTTTTCGCCACCAAAAAATCAAAAGCAGACTCTTTTTCACCATTCAAAATTAACTGAATATTTTTCTCACCGACGATCCAGAAGTCTTTAATCAGGAGCTTAAATTTTTCAATAAAAATGCGTTCCTCCGATGTTGCGACGCCTGACTCAAATTCTTTAAGTGCCTGATCAATTGCAGACCGTTTGGCTGCGATATCAGCCATAGTTGCATCGAGCTCACGAGGTGTTTTAACTAAAATTGCATGGCGCAACTGCAAGGAGGTACGAGTGACATTCAATTCTATCGAAGCGATCTCCATCAGTTGCGGCACTCTTTTTTCTTCGGTATTCACCACCATTTTTTTCATATTACCCAAAGCTATCCACGCATCGAACGCGACTATAACCAAGGCCAAAATTAGCAAAAAAGACACAAGGTACAAACGCCTTGCGATTCCAATACGTGTCAACATTAAAGCTCCTTCATGCCCCGGACTGCACTACTCTCGAACACAAATTTCGAGTAACGCCGGAAAACAAGTAAATCACTGCTAGTTTTAACCGGGTCTAAGCGCAACAATGAATGGCTTGCCATCCATATCGCATTAGCCTCAGAAGTCTTTAATCAAAACGCCAGCAGCGTAGGTGTTTTGACTATCGCTGACCTTAAGCAGCCTTGAGCACAATCAATCAGTGCAAAGCTTGTAAGTGTGAATTTTCTAAAATCTCAATAACTCTATCTGGCAATTGTAGTAGTTCAATGGGTTTGACAATGGCACCGACTAAATTGCGATGATAATTCTCACTTAGTTGCTGATGTTGAGCATGATCGACAATACAGATGACCGGAATATTGTTCGTCTCAGCATCATCTAAACAAGCCAAGGCACTCAAAAAATCATCGCCTTGTTCCAGTTCAAATAAGATCGCATCGGGCTGAATATGATTCATGACACTGGCGGCCTTTTTTTTCGAATTGCAGTAGTGCACATCTAAATTGGCAAGGCTGTTTAGTACTAAGCCTTGCATATTTAATTGTTGATGATCTTGATTGATGCACAAAATACTGCGCCATTTTTTAGGTGTTGGTAACATGATGATTCCTCTACGTTCTCTGGGATTTGAAGGTTTAACGTTACGACTCGTCACACATATCAAACATCAATTAAAATTCTTCCCAGTCAAGATCAGCTGAGCCATTCGCTACGCCTAATTTGGGAGCACGCATGGTTGATTTGGCGGCACTAGTCGCGACTGAGCTTATTTTTTTTGCCGCACTGTTTGACAAGTGATTTACCACTTGTTTCGCACTATGTACTTTGGCTTTTTTTACGACGATTTTTGGGTGCGCTAGGTGTTCTATATCAAGCTTAAAGACACTGACCACTTCTGATAAATTCCGGGCTTGATCTTGCATCGCCTCGGCGGCGGCGGCGGCTTCTTCTACTAAAGAAGCATTTTGTTGCGTGACATTGTCCATTTGTATGATCGCAACATTAATTTGATCAATGCCTGCAGTTTGTTCTTGGCTGGCTGCCGTGATTTCACTAATCACATCACTGACGCGTTTTACACTCACGACAATTTCATCCATAGTAGAACCCGCTTCACCGACAAGCTTGCTGCCTTCTGTCACTTTATTCACGGAATCATCGATCAAAGATTTGATTTCTTTTGCAGCGGCGGCTGAGCGTTGCGCTAAGGTGCGCACTTCGGAGGCGACCACAGCAAAGCCACGCCCCTGCTCACCGGCACGTGCGGCCTCTACCGCTGCATTGAGCGCCAAAATATTGGTTTGAAATGCAATACCATCAATCACGCTAATAATATCGACGATCTTTTTCGCGGATTCGTTAATCGATCCCATCGTATCGACGACACGAGAGACAACCTGACCCCCACGCACCGCTACTGTCGAGGCTGAACTGGCAAGTTGATTAGCTTGGCGCGCATTGTCGGCATTTTGTTTAACAGTGCTAGTTAATTCTTCCATCGAAGCAGCAGTCTCTTCTAAAGAACTCGCTTGCTCCTCAGTACGAGAAGATAAATCCATATTACCTGCGGCAATCTCGCTCGATGCTGTGCTAATCGTATCGGTACCCATACGCACTTGTGTCACAATATTGAGCAAGCTGGCGTTCATATCTTTTAGCGCCTGCATCAACTGTCCTGTTTCGTCCGTCGAGTCCACCTCAATGGCAACCGTTAAATCACCTTTAGAGATTTGACGAGCCGCACTTACCGCGCTATTCAATGGTCGTGTAATAGCACGAGTGATGTAAGTAGCCAAACCCACTGATAACAGCAAGGCACTCAAGCCCATACCGGCAATCCACTTAATATCACTTGCCGCATCTCGTTGTGCTTCTGCAGCGGCTTCTTCCATCAAACCTTCTTGAAACTTAATAAACGCATCGAGAACTTTAAAATAGGCGAGTTGCGCGGGACGCGTTTCTGTACTTAACATCGCTAAGGCTTGTTCTTTATTACCTTCTCTAGTTAAGTTCAAAAATTTGGTACGTGATGCGATAAATTTTTCTCGAACATCCATAAGTTCATTGAAATATTCACGGCCTTTTACGCTTGTGATGGTCTTATCCAATTGATTAATCGCTTCTTTATTAATACTGGAACTTTTCTCAATATTGGCGTACTCGGTTTTTATTACTTCTGGATCTGTTAAGAGTAAGATATTGCGCATATTGCGTGCATTCTCATTCAGTTGATCTTTGATCGTATGTGCCAAGACCACCTTAGGGTAACGATCTTTATCCGTCAGCTCCATTTCGCTTTTCAATTGCGTAATCCCGCGAAAACTTACTAAAGACAATGCCGCTAATAGAATAATCACAATGCCAAATGCGAAAGCGAGCTTATGTGCAATTTTCAAATTTCTGATATTCATTTTTTTCACCCGAAAGAATAGGTTTTAGAATTTAATAGACGATTTCAAACTACGCCATCAATTAAGCCGACAAGTCACTCGTTTCCAGTTCAGATTCGTGCTCTCCAATTTGCGCACTGGGTTGTGCGCTCAGTTGCAGGTCTAATTGCGTACCCAATTGCGCACTCAATAACATCTTGCTGATATCAACCACGATCAACATTCTCTCTGCGATGCTGCCCAAACCAATTAGGTAGCTGGCCTCGGCCAACTCCTGAATCAATGGCGCGGATCGGATATCCTCTGCCGCTAACAGCACGACATCGGATACGCTATCGACTACGATGCCAGTCAGTTTGTTATGGATATTGAGGATAATGACGACGGTAAATTCGTCATAGGTAGGTGAACCGATTTGGAACTTGATACGCAAATCTAAGATGGGTACGATAATGCCGCGCAAATTAACGACACCTTTCACATACTCAGGTGCATTGGCAATTTGCGTCACTGTTTCATAGCGACGCAATTCCTGCACTTGCTGGATATCCATCGCGTATTCTTCTTCGCCTAGTTTAAAACTGAGGTATTCACAGCCGTGACGATTCGACGTCAGGCTTTCTGCGTTGCTGGTAACTTCGTTAGACATGATATTTCCTTCGTTTTTCAAGAAAATCGCCAAACCAAAACAGCACTAAGCACAAGACGTGGGCTTAAATCTACTGCGAGTTTTGACAATAAAAATTAAATGAAAATCGGCGGAATGGGCCGGGAGATACATGGCGCTGCGGGGGAGTGGCAGCTGAGGAAGATTTCGCGCTAGATTACGGTTTGTCGGTAAAGTCGCTAAGAAATCTTTTTAGATTTATTTTTAAATCTTGACGCAAGTATAGGTCTAATTTTTCCGTACGGCAATAAAATGAATTGTTAATTTGCGTTAAATCAAACCAAAATAGCTTATTTCTTCTCTGGTGGCATATGTTCTTTAAAGAGCGCATGAAATTGACTTAACAGTTCACTCGCATTAAGTAATTGCTCTGCGACGTCGTGAATCTTACTTCTATGTGAACGAGAATACTGACGCAAGATATCAAATGCGGTGTCACGATCAACATGGTATTTTCCCATTAAAAGTCCGACAGCAATGCTGGTCTCGCGCGCCGCGCGCAAGGCATTGCTCAAATCACTTTCTGACTGACGCAAACGGCGAATATCAATCGCTCTGGCTAAGCCCGCCGCTACCGCTGGGGCAATTTGCTGTACATCATAGGGCTTCACAATATAGCCAACGGCGCCGAAATCGGTCGCTTGTCTAACTAATTCCTTATCACTAGCACCTGTGATAAACATGCAAGGAAGTCCGTCAATCGCCTCTAGCTTTTGCGCCAATTCCAGACCTGACATGTCTGGCATATGCATGTCCAATAAAGCCAGATCAAATTTCTTTTGCTGCGCCAATAATATGGCGTCATGTACATTGTGTGCTTCGAAAATCGTGTAAGCCGAGGCGCGTAAAATCGTGCTAATCATAGCCAAAGCTAAGGGATCATCGTCTACCACAAGTAAGGTTGGAACTGGTTTAGTGTCAATGCTTGCCATACGTTTTTCTCATTGTTATGCCATCAACCTGCATCTTCTAAAAATCACTCTAACTTATCCTAGCTCATGTCAGCTCATGTTGGCTTATCTTAGCATCACTACTCGGTAAAATCTGTAGTTGAGCGAGAACTCATATTTTTTTGACCGCATCGCGCTATTCGATAGCTCGACTTTATGCAATGCAGTCAATCCAGTCACAGCATAGTGCAGCAAAAAAAATCTGAAACTAAATTCAAGCTAATTTTGAACGGAATGTAAAAGAGCAAAAAGATTTCCAATCACGGCAAACTATAATCAAACACGTAGAAGTGCTTACCGTCTTTTATTTCTATCTGCATCTGCCCTTTCAAACCGACTAGCTCATCCGTCGCAGAATCTGGCACCACTTGTATCGTCAAGTGAGGCGTACCTTTATCCATGACGCCGGTATGCATCAGCACAAAACTACCGCGCTTACCTTGCAAAGTCCCGTTCACTCTTTCTATCGCCACATAGCCAGCGGAACCTTTGACCTCGGTCATCGCGGCCAACATTTCACCCAAACTATGTGCGCTCAGCTCGCCGTGAAATTGTTTGTCTATGGTTTGTCGTCCTAAATGAGCTTCTGCAATTGCAGCTGCTGGCGCTTGTGGCTGAAGTTTAACGTCGAAACTACCGCGTATCTGATGCATGATGGACTCCTTAAGTTGAATAGCGTTGGGTGTTGGTTCTGCATGGCTTATTCTAGCGATCAGACACAAACTGATACAAGCTACATATAATCCTTGGTTTAATCGTCTCATAAATACCTCTTATAAATACCTCTTATAAATGCCTCGTACTTGATCACATTATTGGATATTTAAACCTGATTCTTCCCCAACGGATAGTAAAAACGCGACAAAATACTATGACAAGCAATGAACCGCGTGGTGTACTGCGACCCAGTTTTAGCGAAGGACAATTTCAACATCTGCGACAAACCCCTAGCGCAGCATTAGCTCAATTCGTTGCGCATTACTGGTTCGTCAGTTGGGATCTACGTAGATGTCAGCCACAACAGCAAGCGACTTTACCGCACCCTAATGTGCATCTCATCGTAGAACGAGGGCAAGCCAGTATTTACGGCGTGCACAGCGCACGTTTTACGCGAGAATTGACAGGACAAGATCGAGTCTTTGGTATCAAATTCAAAGCGGGCGGTTTCTATCCGTTTTACCGAAAGCCCATCGCCGAGATTCATAATCAGGCACTCGATATCCCTAGCTGTTTCGCTTCTGGGGGCGAGGATTTGCTTGCGAAAATCGAAGCGGCGCCAGACTTTTCGGCGATGTGCGATGCGGCAGAAAATTTTTTATTGGCCTACCTACCAAAAGCAGATCCCAAACTCAATTTTCTGGATCAATTACTCACAGACATAGAACAAAATCGCAGCCTGATTAGCGTGGAAGATTTAATCACGCATACGGGTTTAGACAAACGCAGCTTACAACGCTTGTTTCAAGTTTATGTAGGTGCCAGCCCGAAATGGGTGATACAACGTTACCGCCTGCATCAAGCTATCGCACAAGTACAGGCAGGTAAAACATGTAGCTGGAGTGATCTAGCACTAGAGCTAGGCTATTTTGATCAAGCGCATTTTGTACGAGATTTTCGCGCCTTGATAGGAATGACACCGGGTGAGTATGAGAAGAGTTTGTTGAGTGCGAGCTAACACTAGGCCTAGCACCAGCGCTAGCACTTAGTCGTCTTACGTTTCTTACCCAAGCTCCCGCGCTGCGCGACCTTGGCAATGTAGTCAGGGGCGAACGGTACTTTGCAGGAGGTGTCGCCGACATCAACCACGACTTCACCAATGGTTTTTCCAGCTTGAATTGCAGCATCGCTAAGAGCCGTCACGTAAGAACCAAGCGCAATCACAAAACCGTTCATGCAATAACACACACGATTGGGCGCATGATGAATCTCGGCTTGTACACGTTTCAGCAATTTGTGCAGTAAATCAGCATCCAATTCTGCATCCTCAGTGATAGAGATATAGCTACTCAAAGTACACCAGCCAGCGGCGGCGATATCGGGATTATCCGAATCTATCCACGCCAAGGCTAAGAACATGGCATGAGTGCTCTCCGCAGTCACCCACGCCACGCTGTATTCACGTATGCCGTGCGAGTTGGCGGTTTCTACCCAATGCTGCAATTGCGTCGCGCTCATCTTGCTACCATCAGCCAGCAAACCCGCCATGTACTGCGCGTCATAAATTCCGGTATCAAACAAGGCGCATGCAACATCTAAATCGTTTTTATACGGCTTCATCAACTTTTTCATCTCTTCGATTTTGACACCGAAGAGTGGCTCTTGCGCACCGTGTTTGCGTAGAGTATTGCGGTAGGATTCTAGTCCCAAGGCTTCAAGCTGCTTGACTAGTTTTACAACTAACTGTTGTACCGACGCTGTTGTGCCCATGCCCGCCTCCCTCGCTTTTATAAAACAAGAACTTAGCTCTTATCACTCAAACTCTAGAACTAAGGATGCACCCATCGCAACCGCTTGCCATAGCGCGGTCAACTCTAAAAGTTTTTTACGCACAGCGTCGATATCGTCAATACTTAATTGCAAAGGAGGGCATTGTCGAGCATCGCAAGTCACACGATATAGATCCAACATATCAGCGGGTGAGCTATTCCAGCCCGACCAGCCATCCGCCTGAAATATTTCAACCAAACGCTCTACACCGTCGCTCTCTGGTTCCGCTTCCATTTGAAAGGTCGCCGCTTCACCATGCAAAACCCTACCGATAAAACCGCGCTTATGCAACGTAATCTCAACGCCAAAATGCACCATATCATGAGGAATAATGCCTTGTTTTGGGCAATCGATACCCTCCGCAGGTAGGCCATTGCGGACGATATCCATACGGTCGTATTTCCCACTGCCTTTGGTAAATATTAATTGCATATAATCTCCTGCACCATGCCAATGAATTCAAGTTATTTCGTCAGTTCTAGCGATCTACAAATCTACAAATCTACAATTGAATTGACGTCAAACGCATACAGTTCAAATTTCAGTCCAAATTTTTCACCAAACGTATGCTAGTTCGGTCATAAGCCAGATGTTCATAAAATGCATGGGCATCTACTAAGCGATTATGGCTAGTAATCTCGATCAACCCACATCCCGCCTCTTTCAAAATAGTTTCTGCCGCTGCCATTAACGCACGTCCTATCCCACTGCCCCGCAATCGGGCATCAACGACTAAAGCGCTCACACGACCAATCGGCTTAGGTCGGTGCAATACAATCATACTGTGCAACGCGAGCACACCGAGTAACTCTCCATCGTCTTGTGCCGCTACCAAGGCCTGACTGCCATACTGCGACCACGCTGGCCAATGGGTCAGTATTTGTGTGGAGGTAGTTGGATGGCCAAGTTCGGTAAATAGTCTCGCTAATTCTTGGCTATCGTCTTGTGTCGCTGAGCGGATTACATAATTGTGCATGGCATTCGATTTCCTGATTGAGGAACGTCATCATAAAACTTATCCGCGTATTTGAAAATGACTACTATCCATCTCAAATACGCCATCATGTTTGACAAAAATGTTCGATGAAAATGCCGATCAACAGGCCTTATCGTACACAAGTAGCCATACAGCTCTGATACAAGCGCTATACTCTAAAGACATGGTAAAAGCGTCGCAAGAGACTAAGGAGATTCATTTGAACAAGCAACATATCGTCAATCTAGCACTACAAGGTGGCGGCTCGCATGGTGCTTTCACTTGGGGTGTATTGGACGCCTTATTAGAAGACGGGCATATCAATTTTGAAGGCGTAAGTGGCACTAGTGCAGGGGCCATGAATGCGGTAGCGATGGCGCATGGCTTTGCGTTGGCGGACAAAAAATCAGCCACGGCAAAACGCGACGCAGCACGCCAGTCATTGAAGGATTTTTGGGATGGCGTCATCAACATGGGCGCTTTGCAAAACAGCTTGGCGCAAGCACAACGCGTGCCGTTTGATATTTTGTTTGGTGGTATGGCGGCACTCGTTGGTGCGCCCTCACCCGCACAAATATTCTCGGAGTCTATGGGTAGCCTGTGGGCTAACGCGATCTCACCTTATCAAAGTAATCCGCTAGACATTAATCCCTTAAAAATTTTCTTAGAGCGGCAAATTGATTTTGAGCGACTGGCATCTTGCAAAGCCATGAAGGTATTTGTAGTCGCCACCAAGGTCAGCGACGGCAAAGCCGAAATCTTCAGCGGCCAACGCCTGACTGCCGATGCGGTCATGGCATCAGCCTGTTTACCCACGGTGTTTCAAGCAGTAGAAATCGAAGGCGAACATTATTGGGATGGCGGCTATTCGGGTAATCCAGCGATACACCCGCTCATTTACGAATGCCAAAGTCGTGACGTACTGCTGGTGCAAATCAATCCGATACGACGTGATAGTTTGCCCAAAACCTCGGCTGACATCCTAGATCGACTCAATGAAATGACCTTCAACTCCGCCCTAATCGCCGAGATGCGCGCGATTGATTTTGTCAAACGTCTACTCGCCGAAGGCAAACTCGATCCCACCCGCTACAAAAACGTCCTCATGCATCGCATCGACGGCGGCGAACAACTCGAAGCCTATCCCGCCTCCAGCAAATCACAAACCGACGCCGCATTAATCTACCAACTCCGCGACCTAGGTATCAACTCTGCTAAGCAATGGCTACAAGACCAACGTCACCATTTGGGCGTGTCATGTAGTGTGAATATTGCTCGTGACTATTTGGATGATTTGCGGGTGCCGGTTGGTGGGCATAGTAACTAAGCTAAGCGGTGTAATGGTGAAAATATAGCGTAATCGTAGGTAGGAAAGTTTTTGTAGAGCGGGGACGAAAACTTCTGATCACCGTAAACAGGATTAATTCTTGCGATTATTATGGTGAGTTATTTGGTCAATTATGTTTCTGCGCTAAGCTGATCGGAACTGCGCACAACGCACATTAACCGAAGAGCAAATAATTGAAATAATACTGAGTATCAAAACGCCAGCTCGCGTAATTTCCGAGTCGCGCCTCATGTTAAAGGGCAACAACCTAATCAGTATTATCATATTTCAGACGCAAGACCTTTGGTGTTTTAGTTCTACACTTCTTAATACAAACAAAAGTTTTGTTGTCGCCTTTTATTGGTGTTCGTGTAAATACCGACTCGCTGAGAGCTGATCCTTTCGCTTTCTTACAATACAATAAACCTTCCTGACTCTCATTGAAAAATTCTAGTTCATAACAGACAGGCATAGTAGTTTCACGAGTCGGTAGGCCGTATGCTTTAAGCTCAACGATGCGCCCCATGCGGCCAGTATCGGTACCGAAATCTGAGCTAACTCCAGTCGTTCCCAAAGAATACCCTAAGCCTTTATAGCTCCAATCAACCGCTGCGACTGAATTCGATAGGGCTACTAAAGCGAAGGTGGTGAAAAGTCTATTGATCATCATGCACTTTAACGTTTAAGATGAAAGGCGACATTCGGCTTATCGTCACCAAACTTAATTCTTGCGATCATTATGGTGAGTTATATGGCCGGTTATGTTTAAACATTGGCGCTGTCCGGCAGGCAGTATGCGTCGCAAAGCAACACCCTGCTGATGCGTGTACGCGACGAGCAACCAATTATGCTCGACTACTCCACACCATAAATAGTCCTACTGGCCAAGCTAAAAAACCGAACATATAAACGGGTATTGAAAACCATGCGTACATTGCAAGGTCCGAATTCTTGGTGATCTGCGCAAGCAAGATTGGTCCCGCGAGTGCTCCAATGGCCACCACATTGGTCAATCCAAGGAGGTTGTGTCCAAAGTTAAACCGTCCTTCGCGATCTTGCTTTCTTGTTACTGGAGAAAGCCCACCTTTCCACCAAAAGAAAGCAAGAGTGGCCGCGAGTATGGCATACCCAAGATAGTATCCGGCAACGGTCGCGTATTTGGAACCAATGACAGCCATCAACGCAATTGACATAAACATGCCAACTGGCGCAGCCAAGGTCATGCCACCAACCAATAGACAAGCAATAAATACATTCAAGTTACGAAAAAACATAGCTCTCCGAATAATGTGATTTGATTATATAAATTGCAAAGATAACCGACTATCAAAAATTAAGCAATTAGTACCTACCTTCTGGCAACCCGCATAAGACTTAGCCTAATTTGCTTATATCTGACTGCAATCTGATTTAAAAAAACCAATAAAAAGTACAGCCAATCAGCGCAGTCGTTGCGGTCAATTCAGCGTTTGCCATTACTCAATCTCACGATACATCACGTCGGTACGCAAAACGTACTTAGTACCATTGATGACATTGTTGGCACGGTGGCTAAGCCTATGTGGAAATACTAGCGCTAAACCAACTTTAGGCTGTATTTTTTCCCAAGGAAATTCTGTCTGGCCTTGTTCAAACTCATCGCTTAGATAGATGAGAAAAGTGAGCATACTTTCTTCGGTGTCGCTACGAACGATATTCTTTGATCAGACTTTCAACAGGAATGCCTAGACCCGAATGTAAGCGCCGTATCATCGGCAAGGTCAATTGCCGCGTGTGATTAAAGATTTCATAGATACGATTACTTTTTCCAATCATGGGTTCAAGGTCTTTAACCGATAAACCAGATTGCTCCATTCGGAATTTAATTGCTTCAACTGGATCGGGCAAATCCATAGGAAAATGTTTGCTTTCATAGGCCTCAACCAATGTCACCAACACATCAAGTTTATCGCCATCTGGAGAGCCAAATTTTGCCATCATAAGCGACTCAATTTCTTTAAGCGCAGCCTTATGATCCGCTTTAGTTCGTATCGGTTTAATATCCATTTTTATCACCATTAGATAGTTTGCACGTCGATTTTGTCGTACTGCTTATGCGTACCAAAAAATCGAACATAAATCACGCGGTATGGGTAATTTATCCAGACCACCAACCTATATTTATTCCCTGCAATATTAAAAACAACGCGACCATCTTGCAGAATACTGGCTTGACCAAAATCGAGCTTTACACTATTGGGAGAATCCCAGTCAGCTTTAAGCGCATGACGATACCACGCCAATGCCGGCTCTTTCGCATCAATAAATGCGGGATTGCTTTCCCAAAACGATTTAATCGTGGATATTGATATGATACGCATACTTACATAATAATCCCAAAATGGGACTATTGCAAATGGGATTTGAACTATTCTTAATTTAAAGAAATCTGAAATTATCATTCACAAGACCTCCAGCCCACGCGCGATCCCAGCCTACGTTAGTACAAAACATAATAATCGCTTCCCCTAACGCAATTCCATAAAGGACAGACTAGGCTAAGTGTGAATCAAACGACCACCGCCGAATGACCAATTCTCCCAGGCGGTTTCCTTGAAACAAACCATCACATTCTCAGGATTAAACCCTGATGCGGAAAGTCGATTCATCAGTTCTTCAAGTAGTTTTTTCTTCACTTTAACGCTACGTCCTATCGACCATAAAATTTCAATCAAGACAAAGTCATTATCGCGGCTCGCTTGCAGGTCAGGATAATGGGTATCAAAACGAAAATCCTGAGCGTCAAGTTCTATCACGCGTTGAAATTTATCCGTGGCGGGTACACCGGAAGAAACAAGTGCAGCATGTACTGCATCGAGAACTAAAGATTTAAATTCGTCAGACTTGGGCTTACGAACGGTGAGCGTTACGATGGGCATGCAGACTCCTATTAGTTTAATGAGAAAAAACAATCTATCTAAGATCAAACTGGTACAGAAGAACTTTGTTTTGCAAAATGCTCCCTCGCCAATTGCTCACAAACCTGCCACAAGGCAGGCGATCCGCGTGCTATGACGGTGCCATAGCGTTGCAGCACTTGCTCTAAAGTGACACCGTTTTCAGTCCAGGTGCCGCCACCCGTATGAACATTCGCCAATAGCGGTTGTACCCGATCCAGTGCCTTGGCGAACTTGGCATCCTCGGTCACGGCGTCTTCAAATTCATGCCACAGCGCGAGCAGTTCGCTGCCTTGTGGCTCAGGTAGCAGACCAAATAATCGCGCGGCGGCTTGCGTCTCCAACAGCGTTTGATCTTGTGACGAGGCGCCACTATGAATCGGCGTATCACCGACATCGACTTCAACGATGTCATGGATCAGCAACATTTTGATGACGCGCTCAACGTCGATTACACCCACAGCATGATCACGCAATAACAGGGCGTACATCGCCAAATGCCAAGAATGCTCGGCACTGTTTTCTTTACGGCTTTGGTCTAACAAAGGTGATTGTCGAATCACGGTTTTTAAGCGATCAATCTCGCGTAAAAAATTGAGTTGTTGGTGGAGTGAGTTCATGGGTGTTTGTGGAAAAAGATTTAGTTCGTAAGGCGAATTGTAAATCAACCGTAGTATCTGACTGACTCATTTGGGATGAGCGGAAGCTTGGTCGTACGCGCATGTTAATAACTTCGCCCATTGCAAATTTAACGAAGGCCAATTTGCATTCAAAGCAATAATAATGAATACTCAACATTCTTTATTATAGGACTTAAGCAAAATCGTCCCAGCGTCGTTGTTGTCGTCTCGCCGTGCAATAGCACTGTCTTCGTCGACACGCCCCCGATTAGAGCGTTCGAGGGCAGGCTCTAGCTGGGACAATTTCGCGTAAGTCCTAATTAATATGACATTAGAACCAAAATTCCAAACCAAGGAAACCACTGTGAAAAAATCTATCATCGCTGCGCTAAGCAGCGCGTTACTTTTAATACTAAGTCTCAACACCACCATCAGTCACGCTGATGAGGCGAGTGAATGGGGTAAAGATGTCATCAAGGGACAAGATCATCCTATGATCAAACGCTTTACCGGCTCATGGTTGACAGGCTATCTGGCTGAAGAATGGAATGCGGCGACTATACCAATGAGTGCTCAGATAGATAGCGATAAAAAATTCAAAGAGAGTTTGACGCTAGAAGGTAAAGTGACTCGTCTGCTATATTTGGCACCGCGCGGTAAGTCGACGCTAGAAGTTTTTCGCAATTATGAGCAAGCACTCAAGTCGGCCGGTTTTAAGGCGCGCTTTAGCTGCGAAAAAGACTGCGCTGCTTTGTATTATGCTTGGAGTAAATTGAGCAAACCTACAGACGGTTTACAGTGGGCCAATGGCAGTATTTATACCCCGACCGGCAGCCGTTATAGCCACAGCTCTAGCCTGAGTTCGGACAAAGGATTGATGTTAGTGGGCTCACTCAAAAACGCCGGTCAAGAAGTGTATGTCGTGCTCTATACCTCGGTAGCCGCCTATAGCGTGACTGAACTAACCGCGACGTTTATTCAAATCATAGAACCTAAAGCGATGCAAACTGGGCAGGTCAGCGTAGATGCGAATGCGATCAAGACCGCCTTGCAGTCCGAAGGTAAGATTGCTTTATATGGCCTCTATTTTGATACGGGCAAAGCGATTATCAAGCCAGAGTCAAAAGCACAGTTGGATGAAATGGCAAAACTGATGCAAACGCAAACCCAGCAAAAATATTTTATCGTGGGTCACACTGATAATGTCGGTAACTTTGATAGCAATATGACGCTGTCTTTGCAACGAGCACAAGCCGTCGTCGAAGCTTTAAGCAGCGCGCCGTATAAGATAGCCGCCAGTCGTTTGATCGCCAAAGGTAACGCCAACTTGGCACCTGTAGCGAGCAATGCCGAGGAAACAGGACGTGCGCGTAATCGTCGGGTGGAGATGGTGGCGCAGTAATTTCATCGCCCACCTAGATATCAAAAATGGAATCTGGTGCGCTAGTCTCATCAAAAAGCCCACCAGACTTCTGCCTCAAAAATCACGCCAAAATTAATTAGGGCCTGTTAACATCTAAATTGGGAGTGCGAATGCGGAAAAACGGGCACAGGGCTAGGCTATCGCTGAAGGAAAGCATCTTTGCAAAGATGCTTCGTTACGTCAGCGAGCAGCATGCTGCTCGAAACCCTGACTTCACCGTCAAGTCGCGCCGCAGTGCAAGCACTGTAAGCGACTTGCAACAACGCCATGTGCCCGTTTTACCCATTCCCGAAGGGTTCAAGCCAAAAGGCGCGATGGACAGCGCGAGGTTTATTTCTGCTCTTGCCGAGGCATCAGCCTCGGCGGCGAACTACGCCTTGCCATCCCACCTTTTGGCTTGAACGCATCTCCCGATTTAAATGTTAACAGGCCCTAGCTTTAGCGTTCAATAATCTTATTCCCGATACCACTCTTGGAAATGCGTGAGATCAAGCCTTTGGGAACGTAGAGCGTATTACCTTCACCTTCTAAATCAATTTGATCAACGGTAGCGCCAGCGCGTATCGTTAGATCATTATTCACGCCTGTAACACGAATTCTGCCTACCTGATTTTTATCTGAAATCACAATATTATTGCTGGTGCCGGTGATATATACGTTATAGCGTCCCGATTTATTAATGATGCTGTCGAGTTTATGTCCATCAACTAAGACTTCGTGTCCCCTATCATCAACATGACCACTACTACCGCAAGCAGAGAGCATCAAGCTGGCCAAAGCAATGAACACGACGGTCATGAAACGAGACAGGGAAGGTAGATCTGAGCGCAATGCAGAATTGCGTAAAGAGAGATTTCGCATAAATGTATTCCTAAAAATGGACGGGATGCGCGCTTGTTGAATCGAGCTACTCGCCAATCTAAGCTGCGTAGAGATTGAGCCTAATGAAAATCTCGGTGAGTGCAGTTCACTATTCAAAAGCGCCTGCGCATCTTCTGCAAATTCATTTTTTTGATCCAGACTTATGCGACTAGCGGATCATTTTGATACGCCAGCACCTCAAGTTTTGGCGTGAATTGTTGTGAGCTGAGGTGATAATAAAAAAGCTCGCTAGTGCGACTTAGCGAGCTTAAATATCAATTTGTGCTGAGGAGCTCTGCACAAGCCTCGCGTACTAGCTTGCGCAGAGGTCTTTGTTAGATTTATTTCTTTTGCAGCCCCTCTCCCAAAAAGGCTTTTGCATCAGCACCAGCGCGAATGACGCGGATTTGCTTTACTTCTCCAGTGTTTTCTAATTTACTCAAAAGCTCTTGTCCTGCGATGAGCTGCGCCACCGTGATAAAACCTGCCGGTGTACTGTTCTGCGCAGGATTGAGTAATAAAGTACCTTGCGCATTGATCGCTAAGGTCACGCCGGTCAAATTATGTGAGGTATTGACCGATTCTGTGAGCTGGCTATCAGGCCAAGTGCCATTCAGACTAAATCCCAATTGACCATCGATCATTTTGGCTTGCCCTATCGCTGGTGCTGGCGTCGTTGGCCGTGCTGCGCCTGGGTTAAATGCAGGAGGTTTAAAGTTCATTTCTAATTGACCGACCAAACGTGCCACAGTGGCGGGTGCCAATTTTGGATGTAAGGCAAACAGCAGGTTGCCTTGATTGCTCGTCAGTTCTACATACAATCCAGAGGGCAAGTAGTAGCCTTCACGACTCAAAGGCTCAGGAGCGTTGGCTGCTTCGTAGGCCATCAAAGCGATAGCAATAGCGGAATGCTGTTGAGCTTTGGCGTAAGGTACCACTTCGTTATAGGTGTCGAGTAAGGTATGCCAAGTACGACTGTAGATAAAATCGGTTTTATTATTAGCCGAAGGCGTTGGTACACCTTTCATGCCAAAAGCGGTGGCATCGGTGCCAGACAAAGCTTCAGCACGCACTCTAGGATAGTCGCTGGTTTTCACTTCAAATCCGAATTCGCTATTCCCCCCTTGCACCGCTTGCAAGTTGTTGGCGACTCGATCGAATGGCGCTCTCCATGCGCTGGGGACGGTGATGCCAGAAACCGCCCCAGGGGCACCATCACGATTGAGCATCATGATGACTTTGTCCATTTCTTTGGCATGCTTTTCTGTGTAAGAAGCCGCGCCTAAAATGCCTAATTCCTCACCGGCAGAGGCCAGCATAACGATACTACGCTTAGGCTTGGCACCTGCTTTTGCTAACAAGCGCATGGCTTCTATGGTGGGTGACATGCCAGAACCATCATCGACTGCACCAGTCGCACTATCGAAGCTATCGAGATGCGCGCCAATCACAATGTATTCGTCCGGCTTTTCAGTCCCTTGTATCTTTGCGACGACATTGTGGAAGGGTACTGGTCCAGGGTAAAACCAATTGCGGATATCAAATTCCAACTCAACTTTTTCACCCTTCTTGAGTTGTTCTTGTATTTCGTTGTACTGCACCGCAGTCAATTTGATATCCGGCATGCTGGGAAGTTTGTCCCAACTCGTCGGTTTGGCGTCGAGTAAGCTGAGCGGTTCTTTACCCGCTTGCAGTGTGCCGAGTGCGCCTGCTTCCATCAGTTTTAAGCTGATCGCGTCGGGTTTGTATTCTTTGCGACCATCGCGCCCCATTCCTCGACTTTCACCGGCGATCAAAACC
The DNA here is from genome assembly GCF_042432465.1 of Affinundibacterium danionis. Lineage (NCBI taxonomy): Bacteria > Pseudomonadati > Pseudomonadota > Betaproteobacteria > Burkholderiales > Oxalobacteraceae > Affinundibacterium > Affinundibacterium danionis. Next base: position 145,045 of record NZ_JBHLXJ010000013.1, read on the forward strand.
CAAGCGCCTTTAAATTCGGCCATGCGGGACTGCGCTTCGGCCTCCGTTGCTGGGCCGAGCACCGCAAAGCCGCGCTGCGCGCCTTTGGTACCAGCGGTATAGCTGGGTGTGCCAAAACGCAATGCCTTGTCGTTACGACTAAGGACTTTGCCAAACCATGGCCCACGATTAAATCCTAGCGGTTGCTGTCCAACTTCTTCCAGTTCAGCGGCTATGCCCCATTGCCGTAACTGATCTCTAGTCCAACGCGCAGCATGAGTGAAATTATCGCTACCCACCATGCGACCGCCAAATCGATTGGTCAATACGTCAAGCCAAGTCATGACTTGCGGGTCTTGCAGGCCGATTTCGACGATTTTTTTGGAGGTAGCGTCTTGTGCTAGCGCGACACTGCTAACGCTGAGCACAAGGGAAATTGAAATACTACGGGCGAGCTTAGTCAGGGTAAATGGATGCATAGATTCTCTTTTCTTATTGTCGATGACCTTGTGCACGCCAGCGCACAAGGTGGGTAAGTGAAATAATTGCCCTGATTCGACTGAGAAAATATTGCTGAGTTCCCTACTCAGTAAAAACACCTATGCCATAGGTTTTGCCATGCAATTGCTGCGTATGTAATCCAAATGGGTAGGCATAGCATCCACACACTTGCGTATCACCGCTTGCGTGTTATGCAAGAACCCGGCGATCTCTTCAGGCGTGCGCTGATCAACAACTGGGCTGTAGCGACGTGGTCGCATGCCTTGTCCGTGCATCACTTGTAACCAACTGTCTTCGGGAAAAAGTTCTTCATTTTCGCGGAGAATGCGGCCGTGGCTGGAGAATAGATCGAGCTTCACTTGCAGGCTCTCAGGCACCTCCATGTTGCGGCAGTAGCGCCAAAATTCCGAATCATCGCGTTGATTGACTTTGTAATGCAAGATCAAAAAGTCGCGGATCTGTGCGTATTCTTTATCGGTAAGACGATTGTAATTGTCGATATCGACTTGATCGAAGTCCTTGTCTGGGAAGAAAGTTAATAGACGCATCAAGCCCGTCTTAACCATATGAATACTGGTCGATTCTAGCGGTTCCATAAAACCACCCGATAGGCCAATTGCGACACAATTTTTGTTCCAAGCTTTTTTGCGTTTCCCCGTGGTGAACTTAATTTGGCGTGGCTCGGCCAGTGCTTTACCATCCAAATTATTCATCAAAATATTTTGTGCAGTGTCGTGATCCATAAATTTACTGGAAAACACATGACCGTTACCAATCCGATGTTGCAAGGGAATCCGCCATTGCCATCCTGCGCTATGCGCGGTGGAACGCGTATGCGCTTGCGCCGAACCAGCCAGTGAGCAAGGCACGGCGATGGCGGTATCGCATGGCAACCAATGGGTCCAATCTTCGTAGCCTGTTTGCAGTGCTTTTTCGATCAACAAGGCAACCATGCCAGAACAATCGATAAAAAAATCGCCATAAATTTTTTCACCGTTTTCCATCACGATGGCATCAATGAATCCGTCACTTTCACGCAATATGGTTTGTACTATGCGTCCTTCGGTTCGCTTAACACCACGCTGTTCTGCATAAGCGCGTAAATATCGGGCATACAGACCGGCGTCAAAATGATAAGCGTAAGATAAGTCGGACAGCGGTGAATTGGGCAAATCTGGCCGACCAACACTAAACTTACCTAAAGCACTTGCCACGGTGTTGATTGAATAAGGCTCTAGTCCACCAGCCACACCAAGCTGATTTAGCTTGAGCCAGTAGTGATAAAAGTTCGCCATTGGCTGATCTCGTCCGACCGAGCCAAAGCCATGAAAGTACTTGGTATGATTGATGCCCCAGTTAACAAATTCGATACCTAGTTTGAATGTGCCTTGGGTGTGACGGATGAAGTCATTTTCATCTATGCCTAAATGCATATTGAAATTACGTATGCTGGGAATCGTCGCCTCACCAACACCGATCGTGGAAATTTGATCAGATTCTATCAAGCGATAACGGTGACCATGCGGCAGTAGTTGCGCAAGTGCGGCGGCGCTCATCCAACCTGCGGTACCGCCACCGACAATAACGATTTCTTTAATGCGACGATCTGTCATCTCTATTCCTAAATTAATTTCATTTTTATTCTCAGGCCTTACTCGATGTCGAAAGCTAAAAATTAGCTTTCAAAATAAAAAAATGCCTATGTTACGTAATCATTAGATCACACAACATAGGCACAATCACCTCGAGAAAATACAAGAAAGAATTTACAACAATGGTTTAATAGTTAAAGCCAAAACGAATACCAAACATACGCGGTTCTACAGGTGAAGAATTCATCTGAGCACCAACGCCTGAACCGCGCCAATACACTGCTTTACTATCAGTCGCATTACGTACAAATAGCTCAGCGTGCCATTGGTCTTCTGGTGCATCTAAACGCACAGATGCATCGACTAGCGCATAGGCTTTTTGGTAGCGACCTATGTATTTGAATTCATCATTACGCACGTCGAAATACGCTTTATCACGCCAGTTGGTCTTGATGTAGGGCGTCACACTATACCCGCTAGGCAATTCAAACTTCTGCGAGAAATGCAGCATGAATGTTCGCTTAGGTGCATTAGGTAAGCTGTTATTGGTAACGTCGTATAAACGCTTACCGTTATCTGGGCCCAAACCTGTATAAGCAACTGGGCATGGTGTTTCGCCAAATTCGACACGAGCGTCACAGTTGTAGTCATCACTGTAGGAACCATAATCGTGAATCTTGGTATCCAACAAAGTAAAGGCACCACCAATTTTGCCGCCTGGCCATGGTTTGTAATCCCATTCAACTTCTAAACCACGGATCTTAGTATTACCCACATTGATGGTACGCCATGTTTCATAAACGTCACATTTTGGTTGGTCGGAGGTACATGGGATTGGTGTTTTATATTTACTGACGAAATAGGTTCCAGTCAATTGCTGATCTTTATAGTTCATCGCAAATGCGACCGCGGACAAACTAAATGTATTATCTAAGAATTTACCTTTGTAGCCAATTTCGAAGTTAGTCACCAACTCGGGTTTGTACGGCAGGAAGGTTTCTGTATTTGGTTTTCCATCCGCACATTGACGCTGCACCGGATCTGTCGCGCTACCACCACAAGCTAAAGTACGATCACCAAATCCACCAGCCTTATAGCCAGTCGCCAAAGCGGTGTAGGCCATTTGATTTTCGTTGATTTGCGTTTGCAGACCTAAGCGCCAAGTCATCTTGCGCCAAGAATCGCTATGATCATTTTTACTTGGTGTGCCGTAGCCTTTATAAGCCGCCGCGCTGCCGCCCGGACCATAGTTCAAGTCATTACCTTGTGGTAAATGATAACCGGGAGTACCTGGTTCACCTGGGTCGAAACCACCGTTATAGAATTCTTTTTGGCCCCACCAACCACCAAGATTTAAACCGTCTTTATCGGTCTTTTTATCCACGCTGTAACGCAAGCCAGCAGTCGCTGTCCAAGTTGGTGCAAACTTCCAATCAGCTTGAGCAAACACCGCTTTGGCATCTACCTGACGATTCGGTTGCGCGTAAAAAGCACCCGATGCTAAACCTACCGGGGCACGATACAAATCAACGACTTCATAGTTAATTTGGTTCTTCTCATGCATCCAGAACAAACCCGCCACATATTGCAAAGAATCGATGCGTTGCTTTAACTGTAGCTCATGTACGGTAGAGACATATTTGGAATCGACGGTTTGCTGATATTGATCTGCCAAAGGCCACGTACCCCAGTTATTACCACCCGCAATGCGTGGATGATCTTGGGTAATTTGGAATGGCAAGGCGGTTTGATTGCCTTTGTCATTGTCATACAATTGGCTACGACGTTGATCTGCCAGAGCGAAGTTATAGTCCAAGCTAGCGTCATTGCTGATATTCCAATTAGAACCTGCACGCAGCGTGCGGATTTTCATATCGGTCATACCAGGCACATTGATTTTCAGATCAAAACGTCCCCAACCTGCTGGACATGCGTAGCGAGTGCCTTTGGTCGATTCACAATCTTTGAATGAGGTACCACCGGCGCTGGAATCTTGAAATTCTTCATAAGTAGCATGCAGCTTCCAGTCTTTATTCACTTTATATAAAGCAGATAGACGAGCAGCCCATTCGTTTTGATTGGTGTAGTAATCGCTAGGATCTACTTTACGATTCCAACGTTGAATGTTGTCTGGTATGCCGTCAGGAATCCATCCTTTGGACGGTAAATTGGCTTCGCTGAAATCTTGCATCTGATTCGCGTAGCCATCGCGCGTGACTTTCATGATCGCCGCACGCAAGGCCAATTCATTATTCACTTTGATGTTTTGAATCGCGTGAACTTGGCGCTTGTTATAGTTGCCCAGTTCAATTTCTGCGCTACCGTAGTTACCACTAAAATCAGGTTTGGCAGAGATCACATTGATCGTACCGCCGGTAGAGTTACGACCAAACAGCGTACCTTGTGGACCGCGCAAAACTTCGACTTGCGCAACGTCAAACATCAATGCCTGCGCGCCTTGTGGACGTGGAGAGTACATGCCATCAACGTGGAAACCAACCGCTGGATCGCCGATCTCGGTCGTGTTGCTGGAAGTGATACCGCGTATCGTCACTTGAATCGCTGAATCGTTTGATTGGACGATAGTCACGTTAGGAATCTCGTTGGCTAAATCCTTAGCACTGGTAACACCCATGCGCGCCAAACTTTCTTGATTGAAAGCGGTAACAGCCAAAGGCGTTTTCAGCAAAGAAGTGGAGTAGCGAGTTGCGGTTACTTGAACCTCTTGAATTTTTTCTGGTTCGGAATTACTACTCTTCTTTGTGGTGCCCGGTTCTGTCGTTTTTGCTGGCTCTGCCTGCTGTGCTTGCGCGTGCATGGTCATCAATCCGCATGCGCCGGCAACAGCCACGCTCATGAGAGTGCGTTTGGTCTTCAGATGAAACATTTTGTCTCCTTGTTTTGATATTCTGCGATCTCTAGGATATTTGGATGCATCGTAGAGTCATGTCACTACAGGTGTTCGTTTTTCTTGATGCGATTTGTTTCTGCGATTACTAAACCAATTTCTTGCAGCCTCTGCCTTGGCTAAATCTGTGTAATGAATCCATCTTACATTCACTTATTTGCTACTCGGTGACAACTTACGCAGTACCTACTTCCTTTGTACCAAATTACGATTTAACTGGCGGTGCTTACAAAGGTCTTTATCCACAAAAAGTTATTTTTATTCGATATCTACTTAAGCGGCTCGCTCTTAGCGTTTATCGTCGGGTTCAGCAAACAAGGTCAATTAGCTGAATTCTTCACTTTTATGGAATCGTTTCCATTTGTGATTTGAAATATAGCATTCATCAAAAATTGGTGTCAACATTTTTATGGAAACGTTCCCATTTTGTGTTTTTTTGCGACATTTTTATCGCTTTGTGGCAATGAAAGTCGAATAATTTTGTAGAAAAGTTTCAGGCGAGGTGAGCTTACTTCAAACCGAATGATGTCAAGAAATCTGTGGATAACTTTGTGAGTAAGATTTGAATAATTTGCTGCTCAAATCAATTTCAGCATAATTCAAATTAATTACCATTTGTAAGCCTATGATTTTCAAACAAATTTACAAAAATTCATTAAACCTTTAAAATTTCCACAGGAAAATATTTGGTATAAATTTTGTGGATAATTAATTTGAAATACGATGAAGATTTGGTAAGTGCCTCACACAATTACAATTTACGGCGTCACTTCAAGCGAATAAGCCGGCGCGGATTTTATTCAAACTTTAGCTTATACAGTTCTGGATTTTCTGGCGGATACGCCAACCCCATTCCTGCTAGCTTTTCGGTCACGATTTGCGCAATCGCCAGATTTCTTTGGGTCTTAGAATTGGCCGGAATAATATGCCAAGGTGCATAGTCGGTATGGGTTGCTCTCAGGGTATTTTGATACGCTTGCTGATACTGGCTCCAAAACTTCCTCTCATTTAAATCTTGAGGATCGAATTTCCAATGCTTATTTGGATCGGCAATACGCTCTTCCAATCGCAACTTTTGTTCTTCTTTAGATATATGCAAAAAGAACTTCAAAATGGTGGTACCCGTGTCGCTCAATAGTCGTTCAAAGGCATTGATATGCGCGTAACGTCGCGCACATTCTGCGTCATCAATCCATGCGTGGACTTTGGTGATCAACACATCTTCATAATGACTACGATTAAAAATTACCACCTCGCCCGCAGCAGGCACTTGCTGATGAATTCTCCATAAAAAATCGTGCGCTAATTCCACCGCAGTTGGCGCTTTAAAACTCACACTGCGCACCCCAGCAGGATTGAGCTGACCGAACACTGCTTTCACCGTTCCATCTTTGCCCGAAGTATCCATGCCTTGCAAAATGATCAGTAATTTATGCTGACGTTGTGCATACAAGATATCTTGGCAGATGGCGATTTTTTCGCTCAAACCAGCGGTCTTTAATCTTATCGCCTCTTTCGTCCCGATCTCAGTAAAAGGTCGTTTGCTAGCATCTTTGTCGTGCAAGATGAAATCGGATGTAGCGAGAAATAGTAGTGCACTAGCGCTCATAGCCTTGATCTCTTATCTCTGGATTTAGGAAATTTGATGTAAACGTTTGTGCTCTATCTTAGTACATTTATCCATGACGACTTGTAATCCAGCTGCTTGCGCTTGTTCTGCAGCAGCTTCGTTGACTATATCAAGTTGCATCCACACCGCTCCTGCTTTAATAGCTATCGCTTCCTGCACGATCTCGGGAATATCTTCCGATTTACGAAAGCAATCAACGATGTCTATGCTAAGACCGCTGTGTTGTCGCGCCTCACTCAAGCTCGCATAGCAAATCTCGCTCAATATCGTATTACCTGTTTGCAGTGGATTCACCGCCAACACTTTATAACCATGCTCTTGTAAATATTGTGCGACTTTATAGCTGTCACGCTCGGGCTTATTCGAGATGCCAACGATAGCGATAGTTTTCGCAGTATTCAATAAGTGATCAATTAATATTTCAGACATATTTTCCTAGTAGCGGTATAAATTAAATCGAGTCCCAAAAAGAAAAAGGCAGCCGTAGCTGCCTCCTCTATCAAACCATTTAACTCTACCGCAAAATAAAATTTTTATAGAATTAACGCTTAGAACGTAATTTCTGAATCGCTGCCAATTGCGCGATCGCGGATGCCAACTCAGCTTGCGCTTGCGCGTAATCGATGCCAGCTTCGCGATTAACCAAAGCTTCTTCTGCCAATTTCTTAGCTTCAGCTGCTTTCGCTTCATCAAGATCATGTCCACGAATCGCTGTATCTGCCAAAACAGTCACTGTATTTGGTTGCACTTCTAAGATACCACCGGCAACGAATACAAATTCGTCTTCGGCTTGACCTGCAACCTTAATACGTACTGCGCCTGGCTTAATACGTGTGATCAATGGTGTGTGTTTTGGATAAATACCCAATTCACCTGATTCACCCGGCAACGCGACGAATTCAGCTTCGCCAGAAAAGATGCTCTCTTCTGCAGAAACCACGTCAACGTGAATAGTATGTGCCATGTGCTAACCTTTTCTTTCGTCTAAGTACGCTTACGCGCACCACGAAAAGTCTGCCTCTTGCGTCGATTGCTTCGAGTCGTCCTACTTAGGCATGACGACTCAAGCAAACGAGTTCGCAATATTAAGCAGCCATTTTCTTCGCTTTTTCGATCGCTTCGTCGATTGTACCTACCATGTAGAACGCTTGTTCTGGCAAGTGATCGAGTTCACCGGATGCAATCATCTTGAAGCCTTTGATTGTATCTTTCAGTGAAACGTATTTACCTGGGGAACCGGTAAACACCTCAGCAACGTGGAAAGGCTGAGACAAGAAACGTTGCATCTTACGTGCACGAGCAACGATCAACTTATCTTCAGGAGCCAATTCGTCCATACCCAAAATCGCGATAATGTCACGCAATTCTTTGTAGCGTTGCAAAGTACCTTGAACAGCGCGTGCTGTTTCATAGTGCTCTTGACCAACAACTTGTGGGTCCAACTGACGGGATGTGGAATCCAATGGATCAACCGCTGGGTAGATACCCAAGGATGCGATGTCACGAGACAAAACAACGGTGGAATCCAAGTGAGCAAACGTTGTCGCTGGGGATGGATCTGTCAAGTCATCCGCTGGAACGTAAACCGCTTGAATAGAAGTAATAGAACCCGTCTTAGTGGAAGTAATACGTTCTTGCAAACGACCCATTTCTTCAGCCAAAGTTGGTTGGTAACCTACCGCGGAAGGCATACGGCCCAACAACGCGGAAACTTCAGTACCAGCCAATGTGTAACGATAGATGTTATCGACGAAGAACAACACGTCTTTACCTTCGTCACGGAAACCTTCAGCGATCGTCAAACCAGTCAAAGCAACGCGCAAACGGTTACCTGGTGGTTCGTTCATCTGACCATAAACCATCGCTACTTTAGATTGCTCTGGATTGTCCAGATCAACCACTTTCGCGTCAGCCATTTCGTGGTAGAAGTCATTACCTTCACGAGTACGTTCACCAACACCAGCAAACACGGACAAACCGCTGTGTGCTTTCGCGATGTTGTTGATCAATTCCATCATGTTAACGGTCTTACCAACACCCGCACCACCGAACAAACCAACTTTACCACCCTTCGCAAATGGGCAAACCAAGTCAATAACTTTGATACCGGTTTCCAACAATTCTTGCGATGGAGAGAGTTCGTCGTATGCAGGCGCTTTACGGTGAATCGATGCTGTTTGCTCGTGGCTTACAGGACCGCATTCATCGATAGGGTTACCCAATACGTCCATAATACGGCCCAGCGTTGCTTTGCCGGTTGGAACCATGATTGGTGCACCAGTGTTTGTGATTGTCATGCCGCGACGCAGACCGTCAGAAGAACCCAAAGCAATCGTACGGACGATACCGTCACCCAATTGCTGTTGGACTTCCAATGTCAGATCGGAGCCTTCCATTTTCAAGGCATCGTAAACCTTAGGCATCGCGTCGCGTGGAAATTCAACGTCCACAACAGCGCCGATACACTGAACGATTTTGCCATTAGCCATGTTCGTTCCTTCAATAATATTAAAATTCGTTTAAACCGCTGCCGCGCCGGCGACGATTTCGGAGAGCTCTTTGGTAATTGCAGCTTGACGGGTTTTGTTATAAACCAGTTTCAACTCACCAATCACATTACCTGCGTTATCGCTAGCTGACTTCATCGCCACCATACGTGCCGATTGCTCAGACGCCATATTTTCTGCTACTGCTTGATAAATCAGTGCTTCAACATAACGTACCAACAATTCATCGATCACCGTCGCTGCGTCTGGTTCGTAAATGTAGTCCCAAGAATGGGAAGCTGCATTTGTTTCCAGCTTGTCCGCTGTCAGAGGCAATAATTGCTCTAACACTGGCTCTTGCTTCATGGTGTTAATGAATTTGGTGTAGCTCAAATAAACCGCGTCGAGCTTGCCTTCCTGATATGCATCCAGCAACAACTTTACTGGACCAATCAATTTATCGAGATGCGGCGTATCGCCAAGTTGGATCGCATGCGAAACAACTTTTGCACCTACACGATTCAGGAAGCCGAGACCCTTGTTACCAATCGCGACCGCTTCAATTTTCGAACCCTTACCTTCGAGTTCACGCATTTTGTTGGTGACCAAACGTAAAACGTTGGTATTCAAGCCACCGCACAAACCCTTATCAGTCGTCACAACGATCAAGCCAATTTTCTTAGCTTGATCTTGTTGAACCATGAAAGGATGCGTGTACTCTGGGTTGGCCTGTGACAAGTTAGCGGTGATATTACGAATCTTCTCACTGTATGGGCGAGCGGCACGCATTCTGTCCTGCGCCTTGCGCATTTTAGAAGCGGCAACCATTTCCATCGCCTTAGTGATCTTCTTCGTATTTTCTACGCTTTTGATCTTGCCACGTATCTCTTTACCTGCAGCCATGAGTATTGACTCCTTCTAGCTACGGTAAATTAAAATGCGCCGGATTTTTTGAAATCAGCAATTGCGGCAGCCATGGCAGCTTCGCCATCTTTGTCCAGTTGCTTACTTTCTTCGATCTTTGCCAACAACGCTGCTTGGTTAGTCTTCAAGTGGTTATGCATGCCAGATTCGAAAGCCAAAACTTTCTTCACTGGTACATCATCCAAGAAGCCTTTGTTCACAGCAAACAGACTAGACGCCATCAAAGAGATAGACAATGGTGCGTACTGAGCTTGTTTCAACAATTCAGTAACACGGGCACCACGATCCAACTGCTTACGTGTTGCTTCGTCCAAATCAGATGCGAACTGAGCAAACGCTGCCAATTCACGATATTGCGCCAAGTCAGTACGGATACCGCCGGACAAGTTTTTGATTACTTTAGTCTGCGCTGCACCACCCACGCGAGACACGGAAATACCCGCGTTAATCGCTGGACGAATACCAGAGTTAAACAAGGAAGTTTCCAAGAAGATCTGACCGTCAGTAATCGAAATTACGTTAGTCGGAACGAACGCAGAAACGTCACCAGCTTGAGTTTCAATGATAGGCAATGCTGTCAATGAACCTGTTTGACCTTTAACTTCACCTTTAGTGAATGCTTCAACGTAGTCAGGGTTAACACGTGCTGCACGTTCCAACAAACGGGAGTGCAAGTAGAACACGTCACCTGGATACGCTTCACGGCCTGGTGGACGACGCAACAACAAGGAAACTTGACGGTATGCAACCGCTTGTTTCGACAAGTCATCATAAACGATCAATGCGTCTTCGCCGCGATCACGGAAGTACTCACCCATCGCGCAACCGGAGTATGCGGATACGTATTGCATCGCTGCAGATTCAGATGCAGTCGCTGCCACAACGATAGTGTATTCCATCGCGCCGTGTGCTTCCAAAGAACGCACAACGTTTTTAACGGAAGAAGCTTTTTGACCAATCGCTACATAAATACATGTAACGCCTTGACCTTTTTGATTGATGATCGCATCGATCGCAACAGCTGTTTTACCAGTTTGACGATCGCCAATGATCAATTCACGTTGACCACGACCAACTGGAACCATGGAGTCGATAGACTTCAAACCAGTTTGCAATGGTTGAGAAACGGATTGACGAGCGATAACGCCAGGAGCGATTTTTTCGATTGGCGCAGTCAATTTTGCATTGATAGGACCTTTGCCGTCGATTGGTTGACCCAATGCGTTAACAACACGGCCGCGCAATTCTGGGCCGATAGGTACTTCCAAAATACGACCTGTACATTTAACTGTATCGCCTTCGGAAATGTGTTCGTAGTCACCGAGAATAACGGCACCAACGGAATCACGTTCCAAGTTCAAAGCCAGACCAAATGTATTGCCTGGGAATTCCAGCATCTCGCCTTGCATCGCGTCGGACAAACCGTGGATGCGGCAGATGCCGTCGGTAACGGAAATAACCGTACCTTGATTACGAATCTCAGCACTGTCACCAAGGCCTTGAATACGGCTCTTGATCAACTCGCTGATTTCTGATGGGTTGAGTTGCATACAAACTCCTAAAATTGTTTCAGTACTTGAACAGCATTAAGCTGTCAAAGCGTTGTGCATCTGTTGCAGCTTGGCACGAACCGAAGTATCCAGCACTTGATCACCAACCACGATACGCACACCACCGATCAGTGAAGAATCCACTGTCACGGTTGGGTGCAATTTGCGACCAAATTTCTTTTCCAGTGTTGCCGCTAATTCTTTAACTTGTGCGTCAGACATTTCAAACGCGCTGACAATTTCAGCATCTGCAGAGCCAGTATCGGCATTTTGCAGTGCGTGGAATTGTGCCGCGATTTCTGGCAACAAAGTTAAACGGTCATATTCAGTCAAAGTATTGATGAAGTTCTTTGCTTCAGCAGTTACAGTTGACTTCAACACGGACAAGAAAGCCTCAGCAGTTTGACCTGCGGAGACTTTGGGGTTGTGTGCAAGAGCCACTACATCGGGATGTGCCGCAGCTTGCGCCATCTCAGCAACTAGTTCCGACCAAGCGGACAAGTTGCCAGACTTTGCAACGCGATACAACGCTTCTGCGTATGGACGAGCGATCGTTGCGAGTTCAGCCATGATTACAGCTCAGTCTTTAATTGGTTGAGCAAATCTGCGTGAGCAGCTGCATTCACCTCACGCTTCAAAATTTGCTCTGCACCTTTAACTGCCAGAGCAGCTACTTGGTCGCGCAACTCTTCGCGTGCTTTTGTGACTTGATTTGCGGCTTCTGCTTGAGCTGCAGCGATGATGCGTGCGGCTTCTGCGTTAGCAGCATTCTTAGCTTCTTCAACGATCAATTGACCACGCTTTTCAGCGTTTGCAACTTGTTTCAAGCCTTCTTCGCGGGCACCTGCTAATTCGAGCTGAACTTTTTTCTCAGCTTCTTTCATAGCAGCTTGACCTTGATCCGCAGCGGACAAACCGTCAGCGATTTTTTTTCTGCGATCATCGATGGCGCCGATCAACGGTGGCCATACGAATTTCATGGTGAACCAAGCGAGTACGAAAAATACGATCGCTTGGTACCACATTGTTTGATTAAGATTCATGTCGTTTCCTTGTCTGAATTATCGTTCCGCGGGTGTTGACCAGATTGACCAACACCACGGTAGAAAAAGGAAATTCAATTAACCTTTGAATGGGTTAGCTGTTGCGAAGAACATAGCGATACCAACACCGATAATGAACGCAGCGTCGATCAAACCAGCCAACAACAACATTTTGCCTTGCAATTTGTCCATCAATTCTGGTTGACGAGCAGACGCTTCCAAATATTTACCACCCATCATAGCGATACCGATACATGCACCCAAAGCGCCCAAACCGATGATCAAACCACAAGCCAAAGCTACAAATGCGACGTTAGTCATGAGAAAACTCCTAAAAGTTAAAAAATTAAAATACCAAAACCAAAAAACCAAAAAACTAAAACCAATACTAAAAACTTTTTACTTCACTTGAATGGTCGCAGTTCGTAAGTACTTGCTACGACCATTCGAATTAGTGTGCGTCGTGTGATTGACCCATGTATACCAAGGTCAACATCATGAAAATAAACGCTTGCAAGAACACGATCAAAATGTGGAAGATCGCCCAAACAGAACCAGCAATCACCTGACCGATACCGCCGAAATGGCTGTATGCACCAAGCAAAGCGATCAACAAGAACAACAACTCACCTGCGAACATGTTACCGAACAGTCGCATACCGAGAGAGAAAGTCTTGGCAGCGAACTCAACCACGTTCAACATAATATTGAACGGTAACATCGCTGGACCAAATGGCGCTGTACACAGTTCTTTGATGAAGCCGCCTACGCCTTTGATTTTGAAAGAATAGTACATCATCAAAGCGAAAACGCCGATAGCAATACCGAGTGTGCCATTCAAATCAGCGGTTGGAACTACGCGGTGGTGAATTTCTGGATTAATGCCGAGCAATGGAAACAACCACACTGAGAACAAATCAACTGGCAAGAAGTCCATAGAGTTCATCAAAGAAACCCATACGAATACCGTCAATGCCATTGGTGCGATGAAAGACACATTACCATGCACGATGCTCTTGGCTTGGTCATTAACCATTTCGACAACCATTTCAACCGCACATTGGAAACGGCCTGGCACACCAGAAGTCGCCTTACGAGAAGCTAAGTACATCAAGATGATGGCTAGGAGGCCGCAGAACACGGACCAAATGATCGTATCGTAGTTGATATAGGACATATCAACCAGTGCTGTTTGTTGGTCATGTGAATTAGCCAAATGACCCAGGTGATGGGAAATATATTCCGATGGGGTTGGGGCGTGCTCTGTTGCGCTCATAATCAATGCCTAAAGAGTAAAATTAAATAACTTTTCATTACCACGATGAATGCGGCGAGAAACGCCATCCAATTCAAATCGGGGTAAAACATAACGACAGCTCCCATTAGAGCCAGAGTCAGTGCAATTTTTATAAACTCGCCAATGAAAAAGTTCATCGGGTTGGCACCGCCGGGTTTTCGCACGCTACTGAGTAAGCGCAAAGCAAAAAACGCGTTTGGGAGCGCGCAACATAGACCGCCGAGTAGAGCGGATATTCCGGAAGAGAAGCCAGACACTAACAACGCCACCAGCGCCGCGATAAAAGCTGCTGCAAATTGCAACAGGATGATGCGCGCCATGCTACTCCCCAGGTTTTACTACAAGTATTCGTTTTCCACCAATTGGCAGGACACATTTTTCTTCTTTTTATGTGCGCAAAATGAGCTAATTTGGTGCTAAGTGTGTTCTATTTTAGTGCTAGTTAAACGCTGTTTCTGTACTGTTTCAGTGCATTTTCCAGCAGATTTTGCAAAGCCACGGAATTATACGTGCATGTATAGGCAAGGTCAAACGTTTGATGCAACGCAACAAATTTCGTTTTAGAATTCATTTGCCCAATTGTCTTCGATCAATTAGTAAGATTGCCGAGGATTATCGGCAATCTTACTTTTTAGATACTTATATGGGACTTAAAGCAAACCCTCAACGTCGAGGCGCTGAGATGCAGAGAGGAAAAAGAAGCGGAGAAAAACTAGGTTTTTAAACTCCCTTAGATTTTCTCCGGCTTTTCTCCTCAACTCTGTGTCTCTGCGTTGAGAGCTTTTAAAGCGACTTATTGACCACGAATTTTGAGTATCACGCCATCCAAAGAGTCAAGATCAGCAAAATCGATAATCATCTGACCGCGGCCTTTGCTGCCCATCTTTAAAGTAACTTGAGTCGCTAGCAAGTCAGACAGCTCTTCTTCCAAACGAGTGATGTCACGTGATTTTTCGGTTTTGTCTTTTTGTTTGGCAGGAGTGCTAAGTTCTAACGTCGTCTTTGTCACGAGTTTTTCTGTATCACGTACCGACATACGTTTAGCCACTACTTGATTAGCCAATTGTATTTGTGTTGCGGCATCCACCGCCAATAAGGCACGGGCATGCCCCATGTCGATGTCGCCCGCCATCAGCATAGTTTGTACCGGACGCGCTAGATTTAACAGGCGTAACAGATTGGATACCGCACTACGTGAACGTCCTACCGCAGTCGCCGCTTGCTCGTGCGTAAAAGTAAAATCGGAAATCAGACGATGTATGCCCTGCGCCTCTTCCAACGGATTAAGATCTTCACGTTGGATGTTTTCAATCAAGGCCATCGCCGCGGCGGCCTGATCGTCTACATCTTTCACTAAGACCGCAACCTCAGTCAAACCTGCCATTTGCGATGCACGGAAACGACGCTCACCAGCGATAATTTCGTATTTAGTGACACCATTTGCCTGTCCAATCGGACGCACCAAAATAGGCTGCATCAAACCTTGAGCCTTGATTGAAGCTGCCAATTCGGCCAATGCACCTTCATCCATGCGAGTACGCGGTTGATATTTACCCGCCTGCATTTGCCCTACCGGCAAGCTACTCGGCGCACCGACAACATTCGGCACCGCGTCCGCAAAGTCATCAGCACCGCCGAGCAAAGCGTCTAGGCCACGCCCTAAGCCTTTTTGTTTTTTCGTTACCATTTTCCCTGCCACACTCACACTTATAAAAAATTCTTTTAATTTTATTTCTTGTCTAAGGTCTTAATTCTTTCGACCATCTCCGCACCGAAAGCAACATAAGCTTGCGCTCCTTTGGATGAAGGATCGAACACCACACCAGGGATGCCGTACGAAGGCGCTTCGGCTAAACGCACATTCCGTGGGATGACAGTCTTAAAAACCTTGTCACCAAAATGCTGCTCTAACTGATCCGAGACTTGTTGCGACAAGGTCATGCGAGGATCAAACATCACCCGTAGCAAGCCCACGATCTTCAAATCAGGATTCAAATTGGCAGACACCTTCTTAATCGTATTGGCCAAATCAGACAAGCCTTCCAACGCATAGTATTCACATTGCATAGGAATAATCACGCCATTCGCCGCGCATAATCCGTTCAAAGTCAACATGGAAAGCGCAGGCGGACAGTCAACCAAAATGAAGTCATAGTCAGCGCCTACTTCGTCTAAGGCTAAGCGTAGGCGCTTGTCTCGGTTTTCCAACTCCACCATTTCGACCTCAGCACCAGCGAGTTCACGGTTGGCAGGAAGAATATCAAATTTACCAGATTCTGATCTAACTACGGCAGATTTCACATCCGCCATCCCTAACAAAACTTGATAAACAGACAACTCAAGCTTGGCTTTATTCACACCCGCACCCATCGTGGCGTTGCCCTGCGGATCGAGGTCCACTAACAAAACACGTTGATCGAGTTTTGCCAAACCTGCCGCCAAATTCACTGTTGTAGTAGTTTTTCCTACACCACCTTTTTGATTGGCAACGCAAAAAATTTTAGCCATAGACACTTTTTAGAATAATTGCGGTTAAAAGAAAATCCCAGTACTGCTGTTTCACGTGTAACTTAATTTGCTGACTTCTTTGACTGACTCATTTAACTGAGCTAAGTGACGGAATCTAGCTTCTTCACATGCACCAGATGTCTTTCGACATTCAGACCCGGCACTTGCAAAGGCTCGATACGTTCGACTTTCCACCCTTCAGGTAGCCGTTCAATTTCTTGGATTGGTGACACGCCCTTCATCGCTAAGAAACGACCGTCCTCCGTCAGTAAATGCTGTGACCAATTAATGAAATTATTCAGTTCAGAAAAAGCACGCGAGGTAATCACGTCAAATTGATGTTCAACTTTCAGTAGCTCAACACGCCCGGTATGTACGGTAACATTCTTGAGTTTGAGCTCGGCTTTGACTTGAGTTAGAAAAGCGGTCTTCTTATTCACAATATCGATCATGGTGACCGAAGCCGTTGGAAAAACTATCGCCAATACGATACCCGGCAAACCACCTCCAGAACCCACATCCAAAATATTTTTCGCCTGGGTAAAAGCATGCACCGCGGACAAAGAATCCAGCAGATGTTGTTTAACCATATCATGCGGATCACGAATAGAAGTCAAGTTGTAGACTGAGTTCCATTTGACCAATAAAGCGAGGTAAGCCAGCATCTTTTCTACTTGCTCATCATTGAGTGGCAGACCTAGTGAGACAATACCTTCTCTCAGCTCATTTCCCAGAGCTTCTTTATCAAAACGACTCATAAACTATTCACCTACCACTTTGTCATTTAATGCTTCATCATTGGCAGGTGCCACATTGGCAAAACCTTTAAAGCCCCGTTTTTTTAAATGCACCAACAACAAAGACAAGGCTGCTGGCGTCACGCCTGAAATGCGGCCGCACTGCCCTAATGTTTCTGGCTTTTGTGCATTCAATTTTTGTTTGACCTCGATAGATAAACCGTTCACTTCAAGATAATCAAAATCCGTTGGCATTTTCAGATTCTCATAATGTGCCTGACGTTCAACTTCTTTGGCCTGACGTCCGATATAACCTGAATACTTGATTTGAATTTCGATCTGTTCTTTGACAGCAGGATCGGTAACGACCTCACCACCCAAAGATTGCCCTTCTTTACCTTTGAGTGTCATCAATTGATCGTAGGTCACCTGAGGGCGGCGTAACAAATCAGCCAGAGAATATTCACGTTCCAAAGCTTTACCCACGACGCGTTCTGCTTCGGCATCTTCAACGATACGAGGATTGACCCAAGTAGATTTCAATCTTTCCATTTCACGTGAAACGGCTTCACGTTTTTCTTCAAACATTTGCCATTGTTTATCGCTGACACAACCGAGCTTGCGACCGATTTCTGTCAGACGCATATCAGCGTTATCTTCACGCAAACTCAAACGGAATTCAGCGCGACTGGTGAACATACGGTATGGCTCTTGTACGCCTTTGGTCACCAGATCATCAACTAGCACGCCGAGATAAGCCTCATCACGGCGTGGCACCCACGCGTCTTTACCCTGTGTTTGTAAGGCGGCATTCAAGCCTGCCAGCATGCCTTGAGCGGCAGCTTCTTCGTAGCCAGTGGTGCCGTTGATCTGCCCCGCAAAGAATAGACCTTGAATCGCTCGTGTTTCCAGCGAAGTTTTCAGACCACGCGGATCAAAGTAATCGTATTCAATCGCATAGCCGGGACGCAAGATATAAGCGTTTTCCATACCACGCATAGAGCGTACTAGCTCAAGTTGCACATCAAATGGCAAACTAGTGGAAATCCCATTTGGATAAAACTCATTGGTGGTCAAACCCTCTGGCTCAAGGAAAATCTGGTGTGAATCCTTTCCTGAAAAGCGATGGATCTTATCCTCTATCGATGGGCAATAACGTGGACCTACACCTTCAATCACGCCCGTGTACATAGGACTACGATCTAATCCGGCACGAATAATGTCATGGGTTTTCGCATTAGTATGGGTAATCCAACATGGCATTTGACGCGGGTGCATGGCAACATTACCCATCACTGAGAATACAGGAATGGGGTCAAGATCACCCGGCTGCTCTTCCATTTGGGAAAAATCTATGCTTCGACCATCAATCCTTGGTGGCGTACCGGTCTTCAGACGCCCTTGCGGCAGCGCTAATTCTTTCAGTCTACTAGACAAGGAAATGGCGGGCGGATCGCCGGCACGGCCTGCTGAATAGCTATTTAGACCAACGTGAATCTTCCCATCGAGGAAAGTACCTGCAGTCAAGACCACTGCACGCGCTTTAAATTTCAAACCAACTTGCGTCACCGCACCAACGACCTTGTCGCCTTCCACCATCAAATCATCAACAGCTTGCTGAAAAATCCAAAGATTTTCCTGATTTTCAAGACGGCTACGGATCGCTTGCTTGTACAAAATCCGGTCTGCCTGCGCACGAGTTGCTCGGACTGCTGGGCCTTTGGAGGAATTCAAAATACGAAACTGTATACCCGCTTCATCAGTCGCGATTGCCATTGCACCGCCCATAGCATCGACTTCTTTGACCAGGTGACCTTTGCCAATTCCACCTATTGAAGGATTGCAGGACATCTGCCCTAAGGTCTCTATATTGTGGGTCAGCAACAGCGTTTTTTGCCCCATGCGTGCAGAAGCTAAAGCGGCTTCTGTACCAGCATGACCGCCGCCGACGACGATGACATCGAATTCATTTGGATAAAACATGTGGATAGCTCAAGGAGGAATTGCTTGGTGACGATACAGTAAAACTTATACGAGGCACGATTATAGTTGCTTTTTACCCCGAAAATGATTTATTCAAAAGCAAAATTCGATCAAATCATTTACTTTACTGACAAAACCCTCAGAAACGGAACAACATGTTTCACGTGAAACAACCGCAATTAGACGAACAAAGACAACAAAGCCAATAAAACACCGCCAGCTATCAAGCCTATATAAGCGCGCATTTTCCATTTGTTTTCAGGAACGACGACCACCTTCTTCTTAGAACGCTCTCGCCTTTTCGGCTTCTCAGGCTCTGGAAATACTTGCACTAGTTTTTTATTTGTACGCTTGGCCTTCTTACCTTTAATCTCGTCATCCAAACCCAAAGAAAGTTCAAATGTCTCATGAACAGAAAAATCATGGCTCTTCAGATTTACTGACTTCATTTTATTAGCGTGCGTATCTACCACTAAGCCGGAACCCTGTTGAATTGGTCGCAAGGACCCAGAAAAGAAATCATCCGAGTTGAAGTCCTCAATACTGGAACGTAGCAAATCTGCACTACGCTCATCAAGTTCAGTATGATCTGGCACCCGCTCGATTAATGCTTTTTCTTGCAAAGAATTAATGGCTCGCTCAAACTCAGGCAACTCTGATTGTTCAAATAACTTACTCAAATCAGGATATGCCAACTCTCCATCTACGGTCAACAAAAGCGTCTGCTCGAATTTACTCAAGGTATGGCCGCGCTCACGAACCTCCGCCTCACCTGACTTTGTACGTCTAAACAAGATACTATCAATTGAATCCAAAATTTTCTCGCTCAAGTTTGTTTCACGTGAAACCAATATTATTTCAAGAATGCATCATAAGAAGTTTTTAGAACCAAAGCACTAACCACAAATAAGAATAATGTACGGACAAAACCACTACCGTGCTTGATTGCCAAATGACTTCCCGCGAGCGAACCAAATACAGCGCAAACAGCCATTGCTAAACCCAAAATCCACATAACATGTCCACTAAATCCAAACCACAATAAAGCTGCAATATTACAAGCCACATTTAAAACCTTCGCCGATGCAGAGGCATGGAGGAAATCATAGCCGAATACCCGCACAAAGATAAAGATAAAAAAACTACCAGTTCCAGGCCCAAAGAATCCATCATAAAACCCAATAAGTCCACCGACTAGCAGTGCCATCCATAACTCTTCCCTACCCTGATATAAAGGTCGAAAGTGCGTGCCGAGATCTTTCTTCCAAAATGTATAAATGGCAATCAATGCCAAAATAAATGGTAAAGCTTTACGCAAATAAGTAGGCGGAATATGCGTTACCGTTACCGCCCCTACAAACGAACACATAAATGCCATTAAGGCAGCAGGCAGAATAACGTTCCATTTGAGTTGCACTATCCTGACATAGTTCAATGCAGCAACCGAAGTTCCCCACACGCCAGCGAACTTGCTGGTACCCAATAAACTTGCCGGAACCGCCGCCGGAAACACCGTGAAAAGCGCCGGTAACTGAATCAATCCACCACCACCGACTACTGCATCAACAAAGCCGGCAAAGAAGGCGGCTGCACCTAAAAGTAAAAAATCGCTCACAAGACTCCTATTAGTCATCCCACCTTTTACTGAGACAGCTTAGCTATAACACATCTGGTCAGCTTCTCGGACACAATGATCAAGAAGAACCAAACTTACAAAATAATTTAATTACTTAAAGACCGAAAACCACTTTGTGGATTCAATACCTGAACTGACTACTTAATTTCACTAATGAAACGAACTACGCAGATGCATAGTTTATAAAGATACCATATAGATAAATGCATTCAGGAAACCCCAATAAAATCAAGTAAAAAAACAACTGTTGTTTAGAAAAAACAGAGTCTTATCACTAATTGACATGCCATAGGCGAAGGTGGTCTCATTATGCCTGCATTACATACATGCGCAGGTAATTCACACAAAAATGTACGCAATTAAAGACGTGCAAAATTACCACTCAAGAGGGAAGTAGCAAAAGCATCAGGTTCACAACATGCCTGATTTTCAATAGGGATCCCCACACTAGGAGTATCAAATGATAGTAGAAAAAATCTTGTCGCGTTCCTTGCGACTCATGTTCACTGGTAGTGTCGTAGCAAGTATTGGCGTTGTAGCGTTGCCTGCGGTAGCACAAGAAAAGAAAATAGAAACCGTGGTCGTTACTGGTACACGCATTACCACTCCAGGTACAACTTCTAATAGCCCAATTTCGTCCATCAGCGCAGCTGAGATTCAAACAACTCAACCAGTAGCGGTTGAAGAGTTTTTTAAAGGACTTCCTGCGGCTGTTCCTGCAATTGGCGCAGGTACCAATAATGGCACAGGTGGTGCCGCAACAATTGATTTGCGCGGTCTAGGTTCCAATCGTACTTTAGTGCTATTAAATGGTCGCCGTTTGGTTCCCTATAATTTAACTGGTGTTGTTGATACTAATGCTATTCCAGTAGCCTTGATTAATCGAGTTGACTTAATGACTGGTGGAGCTTCTGTAGTTTATGGTGCGGATGCAATTTCTGGAGTCGTCAACTTTACCCTCAAGAAAAATTTCACTGGCTTTGAAGTGAATACCTCCATGGGTGTCACCGACAAAGGCGATGCAAAACGCAATCGTACCGATATCACTTTTGGCGCTAATTTAGATGATGGCCGCGGTAATGTCGTTGTCAGCTTAGGTAAAACAAAAGTCGACCCATTTACACAATCTTCTCGTAGCTGGTCACAAAAAGGTATTGCTTCCACAACAGGTTTAGTACAAGGCTCGGGTACCACGGTTCCGGCGGCAATTACTGTTGCTAAGCCTCTCAATACCGGTACAACAACGTTAGCTGGTACTTAGCAAGTCGATCCAGCGACAGGAGCATTGGTATCAACCGTCAATACATTTAACTTCAATCCAGACAATTACTACAACACTGGTATGGATAGAAACCAAGCGACGGCCTTAGCTAATTACAAAATTAATGATAATTTTGAAGCGTACACTGAGATGCTATATACCAATAGTGTCGTAGCTTCACAATTAGCCTCAACAGGTACTTTTGCCTCCACGTTTGATGTGCCAATTGGAAATCCATATATTCCACAGCCTATGCGTGAACAAATTTGTCTACGTCGTGGTATCGCAGCGACCGATTGCGTAGTAGGTAACACAACTATAGTGCCAATGGGTGTGGATCGCCGTATCACTGAATTAGGTCCTCGTATCAATAATTACACGACACAAACCTATCAATATACCTTCGGTATGAAAGGTGAAGTAGCGGGTAATTGGACTTACGATGCCTATTGGTCACGAGGTGCTTCAGATCAAACCAGCCTACGCAAAAACTGGGGCTCTTTCAATAAAATGAAACAAGCTTTAAATGCCGTAAGCAAAACAGCCTGTGTAAACACTAGTGGTGGTTGCGTTCCGTTAAATGCCTTCGGTGCAGAAGGTAGTATTAATGCGGATATGGCAAAATTCATCAATATGGATGGCATTACCTTGCAGAATGTAACGCAAGATGTTGCGGCACTTTCTACGTCTGGTGATTTAGGTAGCTTCGTTCAAAGTCCATGGGCAAAACAACCCATTACTATTTCACTTAGTGCAGAACAACGTAAATCAACAGCATCAACTACTAGTGATGAAGGTGTGCAATCTGGAGATTTAGCAGGTGCAGGTGGCGCAAATCCTAATCGCATAGGTTCTTTCAAAATGAAAGAAATGGCTGTTGAAGCAAATATTCCCTTAATTAAAGATTTGCCATTTGTACGTAATTTAGCAATGGAATTAGGTTACCGCAAAACTGATTTTGAAACTTCAGCACAAAGTCGTGATTATGGTAGTTACAAATACGGTGGTGAATGGGAACCTGTTAAATCTTTCCGCTTGCGTGGCATGGTTCAATTGGCGACACGTGCTCCTAATGTCAACGAGCTATTTGCACCAGTCTCTACTGGCTTAAATAACTTAGCCGTAGATCCTTGCCAATTAGCCTTAATTAACCAAGCTGATGCGAACAAAGCAGGTACTTTATCGAACTTGTGTCGTTTAACAGGTGTTCCAGCAGGCTCAATTGGTTCTGTAGCAACGCCATCTGCAGGCCAAATTAATCGTCTGTCTGGCGGTAATCCAAACTTGGCACCAGAAGAAGCTAAGAGTAAAACAATCGGTTTCGTGATTGAGCCATTGCCAAAAATGGCAATTAGTCTCGACTACTACAAAATTGATATCACCAAAGCTATCACCACACCAACTGTTGCTGACATTTTAGATGGTTGCTACAGCACTAAATTTAATCCAGGCTTAGTCATGAATGTCTCATGTGCAGCGATTGGTAGAAATATCAATAATGGGACATTAAATGGTCCGGCAGCTGAGTCTAAAGGTGTTGCCGTTCAATTATCGAACTTAGGTGTAGTTCAAGTTAGCGGCTACGATTTGAATATTGCCTATCAATTAGGTTTGAATCAATTAGGTTTAGATGCAAAATATGGCAAATTGAACTTAGGATTAAATTACAACCAAGCTAAATCCAATTTATTCCAAGCAACACCCGTGTCAATTAATCGTGATTGCTTAGGCTACTACTCCACTTCTTGCGGCGGACCAAGCTACAAATCCAAGTTTAATCAACGTACTAGTTGGATAGTCGGTGACTTCACCTTCGGCTATAACTGGCGTTATGTTGGTGCGGTTGAAATTGAACCAATATCCAATCCGACTAAAGCTGATGGCAGTAAAACTTATCTACCTGCGTACTCAAGCATTAGTGCATATAACTACTTGGATTTAAGTGCAAACTGGAACTTTAACAAGACAGTCAAATTAAGTTTAAGTGTAACGAATGCGACTAATAGAAAGCCACCATTTGTAGGTAATACTGTTTCTGGTACTGGCGTCAATGCTGGTAACACCTTCCCTACCTATTATGATGTAGCTGGTCGTTATTACACTCTAGGTGCAACCATCAAGTTCTAATTTGATTTCAACATCGTATTAGCGCTTTATCTTAAAAATGGCGGACTTCGGTCCGCCATTTTTTTATATTATTTTGCTTGATTCAATACCACTTCTTTGCTTTCAATCGGTTCTTTGTTTAAGCTAAACAGCGACTTAATTTCGCTCACGGATAGAAGAAAACACAGAAGGAAGCACATGAAAAAAATGATTCGCATCGCAGCGACAATAGCTAGCATATCAATAACCATCGGCATCAGTGCTTGTAGCACGGTAGCCAACCAAACAACAAATTCAACCGGCTTCATGATCAGCGAAGCGCAATTCGAAACCCTTTTTCCGAAACGCATTCCCTTCTATACCTACGCAGGCTTGACCGAAGCGATTAAGGCTTATCCCGAGTTTGGTAACTTTGGCAGTGCGGCTGAGAACAAGCGTGAAGTGGCTGCCTTCCTCGCCAATATCATGCATGAATCGCATGAGCTACAAGCCATTACCGAAGTCGATACCAGCGTACACGATCACTATTGCAATGATAAAAATGGCGTCCCGTGCGCTAAGGGCAAACAGTATTTTGGACGTGGCCCTATACAACTAAGTTGGAATTTTAATTATGCGTTGGCAGGTAAAGCGCTGGGATTAGATTTACTGAACGATCCCGACATGGTGGCGCGCGATGCGACGGTCGCGTGGAAAACAGCCTTGTGGTATTGGATGGAAATCAAAGGTTCTGGCCCTTTACCAAGCCACATCGCGATCAAACAAAATTTAGGATTTGGTGAAACTGTGCGCAGCATCAATGGCGATTTGGAGTGTTCAAAACCCAGCGATAACATAGGCTATAAACAACAACAAATGCGCATCAAAAACTATCTGAAAATTACCACGATGCTCGCTGTTGAACCGGGTAAATACACTGCTTGTTGAGCATCGCATGTTAATCAACAAGCGATAAACCGTAGGGAGCGCATTGATACGCATTAACGCGCTTGGTGCACCCTACAATTTGGCCACTGGCATAGTAAACTCCGCGCCCTTGGCAATACTGTCCGGCCATCGCTGCATGATCGATTTATAGCGTGTATAAAAGCGAATACCCTCTTCGCCATAGGCATGCATATCACCAAACAAAGAACGCTTCCAGCCGCCGAATGAGTGCCATGCCATCGGTACTGGAATCGGTACATTAATTCCCACCATCCCTACTTGTACGCTACGTGAAAATTCACGCGCAGTATTTCCATCGGCCGTGAACAATGAAACGCCATTAGCAAATTCGTGACGATTGATCAGCGCTAAGGCCGACGCAAAATCCGGTACGCGTATTACACACAATACCGGGCCAAAAATTTCTTCGCGATGGATCTGCATGCCTTCTTGCACATGATCAAATAGAGAGCCGCCTAAGAAATAGCCTTGCTCATGTCCTGTCACACACAAACCACGTCCATCGACCAATAATTGCGCCCCCTCGCTAACACCCGCTGCGATCATACTTTCTATCTTGGCCTTATGCGCTGCCGAGATTACCGGTCCCATTTCGGCTTCGACATCCATACCATCACGCACTTTCAGTGCCTGCACTCGCGGTACCAATTTTTCCACCAATGGATCACCGATCACACCTACCGCGACCGCGACAGAAATCGCCATACAACGCTCGCCAGCCGACCCATAAGCTGCGCCCATCAAAGCATCGACCGCCTGATCCAAATCTGCATCTGGCATCACCACCAAGTGATTCTTCGCGCCACCTAATGCCTGTACTCGTTTGCCACGACGCGTCGCTTCACCGTAAATGTACTCTGCAATCGGAGTGGATCCCACAAACGAAATAGCGGCCACGTCTGGATGCGCTAGCAAGGCATCCACCGCTACTTTATCGCCTTGAACGACATTGAAAACACCATCTGGCAAACCAGCTTGTTTAAACAAATCAGCAATCAATAAAGAAGCAGAAGGATCACGTTCTGATGGCTTCAAAATAAAAGTATTTCCAGTCGCGATTGCCAATGGCGCCATCCACATCGGCACCATAAAAGGAAAATTAAATGGCGTGATCCCGACACAAACACCCAAAGATTGGCGGATATTCCATTGATCGATGCCGCCGCCAATATTGTCTGAAAACTGTGATTTCAATAACTGTGGCAAGCCACAAGCAAACTCCACCACTTCGATTCCTCGCGTCACCTCCCCCATCGCATCGGAAAAAATCTTGCCATGCTCACGGGTAATAATGGTCGCCAATTGTTCCTGATGTTGTTCCAGCAATGCCTTAAACTTAAACATCACTCGCGCCCGTCGTAAGGGTGCTGTCTCACTCCAAGCAGGCCACGCCGCCAGCGCGCTCGCTACCGCGTGATTTACCTCATCAGCGCTGGCTAGTGCTACGCTAGCGCTTTGTAGGCCACTAGCAGGGTTAAACACGGGCTGTTGGCGTCCACTAGTCGAGGCCACCTCACTGCCATTCATATAATGCGCAATCACGGTCATGCTTATCCTTCTGGTATTCTCCAAATCAAGCGTGTAGATTATCATGTCGATGATTAAGTTTCGAGACGAAATTTACATAAAAAACCAAGGACACCATGGCACGTTCAACCAAAGCAAGTAATGCCGTGCTACGTTTAAAACAACGTAGCAATAACGCGCCCTATTCTATGGTCAGCACCGGCAGCGGGCATTTTTACCTAGTCTTAGGCCATGACCCTGAATCACAAGAACAACTTTGCACGGCATTAGAAATCGATGACTTTGTGCGCTTCGTCAATAGTCTGCAAAAAGAAGCACCGCGCAAAGCCAGTAAGCTGGACATCGCGTTTGAAGCAAAATTAAAACGCTAGTAGTCGAACCCAACACAACAAAAACACCAAGCAATAACAATTCAATCAAGGACATCCAATCTATGAAATCCAGTCTGATCATCACACTCGCGCTTGCTGGTAATTTATGTGCAAACACCGCCTTTGCCCAAGAACAAAAAACTACTCAAGAAAACACCACGACCACTAGTACAGCAGCTAGTTCAGCCGCAAGTACAGCAACAACAAATCAAGAAGCCGTCGCACCGATTGCGCCCATCACAACCGTGGCTCCCGTCTTAGAAAAAATCGACACCCTAGTCGGAAGCGGCATTGAAGCGGTAGTTGGTAAAACCGTCGTCGTTCATTACAGTGGTTGGTTGCGTGATCCTCAAGCCGAGCAACAGCACGGCAAAGCTTTCGACAGCTCAATTGGTCGCGGCCCATTTAGTTTTAACCTCGGTGAAGGTCGTGTCATCAAAGGTTGGGAACAAGGCGTACAAGGCATGAAAGTCGGTGGTAAGCGCACCTTGATTATTCCCTCACAATTGGGCTATGGCTCACGTGGTGCTGGCAAAGGCGTGATTCCACCTGATGCCGATTTGGTTTTCGATATCGAATTACTAGATGTAATCAATATGCCTGAAGTCAAAAAAATTGATAATAAACTCGGTAAAGGTGTAGAAGCGGTTAGCGGTAAACAAGTGACCGTGCATTACACAGGCTGGTTACGTGATCCAAAAGCCAAAGGTGAAAAAGGTAAAGAATTCGATAGCTCACGCAAACGTGAAGCATTCAGTTTCACCATCAATGGCGGTGAAGTCATTCGCGGCTGGGATCTCGGCGTACAAGGGATGAAAATCGGTGGTAAACGCACCTTAATCATTCCTGCTGCCCTTGCGTATGGTGCACGTGAAGTTGGTAATGGCTTAATTCCAGCAAATTCTGATTTGATTTTTGAAGTTGAACTGTTAAAAGTAAAATAAACGATTTTGAGCGACACCAAAACAAATACGCTGAAATACCTAACGGCCTATCCTGAGCATTTACAAGCTCAAGTTAGGCAGTTACTCGACAGCGGAAAACTGGCGCAGCATCTGCGTCACAAATACCCTGAAATACATGACATCCGCACCGATAAAGCGCTGTATCTCTATGTGCAAAATTTAAAAAATGACACACTAAAAAATGGCGATCAAATCAGCAAGGTTTTATACGATAACAAATTGCACGTCATCAAAAATGCACTAGGCACACATACTTATGTGTCGCGAGTACAAGGCGGTAAACTCAAAACTAAAAACGAAATCCGGATCGCCAGTTTATTCAAATACGTACCAGAAGCCTTTCTGAAGATGATCACCGTGCATGAATTGGCACACCTAAAAGAGAAAGAGCACAATAAGGCCTTCTATCAACTGTGCACCTATATGGAGCCTGAGTATCATCAATACGAATTAGATTGTCGTCTCTATTTGACGCAAATCGAAATGCTAGGTACTGATGTCTGGAATCAAAGCAACGAGTAATAAGCAAAACAATTACCGCATCTGGAGAGCGATATGACTTATCTACTGGCACTCGATCAAGGCACCTCCAGTTCACGCTCTATTATTTTCAATCGTGCAGGTCAAATTATAGCTAGCGCCCAACAGGAATTTCCACAGTATTTTCCTCAATCAGCCTGGGTCGAACACGATGCAATGGAGATCTGGCACAGCCAACTTGCTACCATCAAGCGAGTCCTTCAAAAGAGCGGCATTGCTAGCCAACAAATTGCCGCCATCGGCATCACCAATCAGCGTGAAACCACCGTGGTGTGGGACAAAAAAACCGGTCATCCAATTTGTCCCGCGATCGTCTGGCAGGATCGCCGCACCAGCTCATATTGTGAAGCCTTACGTGCCCAAGGTTATAGTAAAACCATACAGGAAAAAACTGGGCTGGTACTTGATCCCTATTTTTCTGCGACCAAACTCGCGTGGATACTCGACCATATTCCGAACGCTAGAAGCAAAGCTCAACAAGGGGAATTAGCATTTGGCACCATAGATTCTTGGCTAGCATGGCAACTCAGTGAAGGTCAATTGCATGTAAGTGACGTTACCAATGCCTCACGCACCATGCTGTGGAATATTCATCAAAATTGTTGGGATGAGGATTTACTTAAGCTATTCAATATTCCCGCAGCGATCTTGCCTGAGGTTTATCCCTCCAGTCATCATTTTGGTGATTGCCATCTATTTGGCAGTACCATACCGATCGCGGGAATGGCTGGGGATCAGCAATCGGCCCTCTTTGGTCAAGCTTGTTTTCAAGCTGGTATGGCAAAAAATACCTATGGCACTGGCTGCTTCATGCTATTACAAACTGCCGATCTGTGTAGCCAATCCCAGCATGGCTTAATCAGCACCGCCGCCTGCCAAGTTGATCGCAAGACTCAATATGCGCTCGAAGGCAGCGTCTTCATCGGCGGTGCCGTGGTGCAATGGTTGCGTGATCAATTACATTTATTCACCCATGCCAGTGATATTGAAGCGCTGGCTAATAGCGTGCCAGACAGCGATGGTGTGATCTTCGTACCAGCGTTTGCAGGACTCGGCGCCCCTTACTGGGACGCAAACGTCAAAGGTGCCATCTTAGGCCTACATCGTGGCACTCAAGCCGCGCATATCGCCCGCGCGGCGATAGAAGCAATTGCTTTTCAAAGTGCCGAACTACTGTTTGCCATGCAAAATGACAGCCATACGACGATCACTGAATTACGCGTTGATGGTGGCGCTGCATCAAATAATACTCTGCTACAAATCCAAGCCGATTTGCTAGGTATCCCCGTCGTGCGTCCAGAAATCTTAGAAACCACCGCCTTAGGAGCCGCCTATTTAGCAGGATTAAAAATGGGCGTGTATTCTGATCTCGACGAATGTCGTAGTTTATGGAGAGAGCAACGACGCTTTTTACCGAAAATCTCACGCACCAATGCGCTCGGTTTAATGCAAAACTGGAAAAAAGCCGTACAAGGTTTACGTCAAATTTAAATCATCAAACTGTATGCATTTTCTGGATTTTTAAACGCTCTTTAAAAATACAAAGTAATCACAGACCGTAGACTCACAACACAGATAGACAAAAAAATGGGGAAGACTTGCTTCCCCATTTTTTCTAAATATTTACTGTGATTGCTGTCGCATAGTGGCAAACGCAGCCTTCATTTTCTCAGACGCTGGCGCTCCCAATTTGCTACCGATCACAACCGCCACACAAGCAAAGAAAAATCCTGACACCAATTCATATAAGCCTAACCATTTAAATTCACCCCACACCAACACAGTCAAGGCACCCACAAACATACCCGCTAAAGCACCATTACGATTCATACTAGGCCAGACCAAAGATAACAACACAACAGGTCCAAAAGCAGCACCAAAGCCCGCCCAAGCATTACTCACTAAACCCAAGACACTACTCGTAGGATTCGCCGCAATCGCAATCGCGATCACAGCAATGACTAGTACCATCATACGGCCAAACCACACCAGCTCTTTTTGAGAAGCATTAGGACGGAAAAAAGGTTTATAAAAATCTTCTGTCAAAGCCGAAGAGCAAACTAATAACTGACAAGACAATGTGCTCATTACCGCCGCCAAAATAGCGGACAACAAAATACCCGCAATCCATGGATTAAACAAAATTTGAGACAGTGAAATAAACACAGTTTCTTTATTTGCAGTTACCGCACCTGCTTGATCAGGATGCATCGCGAAGTAAGCGATACCGAAGAAACCTACGGCGATAGCACCACCCAAACACAAAATCATCCAAGTCATACCAATACGACGCGCATTTTTAATGGTCGCAAAATTTTCAGCTGCCATAAAACGCGCCAAAATATGTGGCTGTCCCATATAACCTAGACCCCAAGCCAACAAAGAAATAATACCGATAAACGAGGTACCGCTAAATAAATCCGTGTATTTAGGATTGATATTTTGAATCACGGTAATCGCTTCGCTAAAGCCACCGACATGCATGATTACCATTACTGGTGCCAATAGCAAAGCAAAAATCATCAAAGTCGCTTGCACAGTATCGGTCCAGCTCACCGCTAAAAAACCACCGATAAATACGTAAATGATTGTTGCTGCAGCCCCCGCCCATAAAGAAACGTTATAGCTCATACCAAAAGTTTCTTGGAATAAGCGTGCGCCAGCAACCATACCGGATGCACAATAAATCGTAAAAAAGACCAAAATCACTAAAGCAGAAATAATCCGCAATAACTTACTTGTATCTTCAAATCGATGCGTAAAATAATCGGGTAAAGTTAAAGCATTATTCGTCAATTCTGTATAAACACGCAGACGCCCTGCTACCAAATGCCAGTTAAACCAAGCTCCCAAAGTTAAGCCTATAGCGATCCAGCTTTCAGACACACCCGAAAAATACAAAGCGCCAGGTAAGCCCATCAATAACCAGCCACTCATATCCGAAGCGCCCGCACTCATCGCAGTAACGAAAGCGCCTAGACTGCGGCCACCTAAAATATAGTCCGATAAATTATTGGTAAAACGCCATGCGGCAAATCCTATACCTAACATCGCTAAGATATAAATGATGAAGGTGATACTGGTAGGGTTACTAAAATCCATCTCCGTTGCCTTTCCTTTTTTAGTGTAATTATTGAGTATGCTTATGCGGCATCAAACCACGGGATTAAGCAAACTCGCAGTATCGCTCAAGCTCACTAATCTCACAAGAACAGAAAACCCAGTTTTCGTCGGAATAGTCAGACCCCCTTTTAATCGTGCAGTTCCTGATATCAGCCAGTAAAAATCGAAGTAAATATAAACGCTTTCTAAGCACATAAAATAACGACGATTGTTCTTAAAATTAAGCAAAAAGTATCTGCTTATTTTGAAATAGTGATTCTCATAAATAATTATTTGCCGCTTTGTATAGGTTTTAGCACTTATACTCAGCTAAAATAATTTGACCCTAGATCAAAAAATTTGATGTATTCATAAAGACACCCAACTCTTAGGAAAAAATTGATCCATTCGGCTCACGCAAAAAATGTCGCCATCTCCAGCAATCGCTTTGGACGCTACTGCATTCTGATCTGTATTTTTTTGGTGCATCTAGTTCTCATTCTGAGTTGGCAAAAAATACCTTCAGCATTTACACCAACGATCAATAGCCATACAAGCTTGTTCGTATTCTCGTTGCCACTGCAGAAAACAAATACCAAAGAAAATACCAAAACCAATACCCAATTCATCGAGAAAAAAACAATCCAAGAAAGCACACTCACATCTCGCCTTTCACAAGCAAAGCATAAAAATGAGAGTGAAAACAAACAAAAACTCATAAGCTCAGAATCAATCACAATCACCAATCAAACGCCAGCGTCCAGTTCACCAATCCAAGCAGAAACAAGCTCATCAGCCTCAGTTTCACCATCAGTTTCAACATCAGTATCAGCTCCAGCCATAGAAAAAAATATTCGTAACTTGAGTCAAAGTTTAAAAGAAGACTTCTTAAAGCAAGAGAAGAACTTTAGGCCGGACCCTAAAAGCAATACTGAAAGTATGAAAAAATTCTCAAATGCTTTAGCCGATGCAGCGCTAATTCAAAGAGAAGGTGTGATCATCGAAAAGAAATTTGCTTACGATGGTAGGCCCGTCAGTAAAATCAAAACACCTTACGGTACCTATTGTGTACGCCATCCCAAAGCAGGTGAAAAACTAGAATTAGCTCCACCACCCTTGCCAGTCACTTGCGGACAGCTATAAGGCAATGTAGATCGACTGAATCAAAATCATCAAAAACACACACTTTACAAAATAGTCAGATACACAGAAATTTTGTCATAAACCGGTCACCTGATCAGCCTAGAGTAGTTCTATTTTCAGCAAACTCTCAGGTATCGATCATGAATACAAAAGCCTTTTTTCCCAGCAAGATTAAGCATCCCACATCTAAAACGGCGATTCTTGACAGCTTCTCCGTGAGTAATTTTTTTGCTGAATTAAAACCTCAACATAAACTTATTCAATCTCAAACATGGGCTGATAGTCATATTGATTTACTGGCGCTAGATCTTAAACCAGCAGCCAATATAGTGACCATCGCTGCCGGTGCCTGCCACGCTTTAGCATATTTGAGCGCCAAACCTGCGGCCATACATTGCATCGATAATAATCCAGCCCAATTAGCACTCTTAGAAATCAAAGCCAAAGCCTTAATTCATTTGCCCGATTACGATGCGGTACTCAAATTTTTAGCGCAACCACATCAAAGCGATAATTTAAAACGCTATCAACGTCACTTGCGCGCTAACTTATCGGATCAAGCCAGCCACTACTGGCAAAAACGAAATTTACTTGGGCGCCCACGTTACTATGCATTCAGTGAAAATTTACAAGAACATGGCTACTACAACAGCAGTCTGCGCGCCTTACGATTTCTCTTAACGCAATTAGGTGCGCGTTTTGACAAATTGCATCTGGCAAAAGATTTAGCGCAACAAAATCAAATCTTCGAACAAGATATTTTGCCCGCCTTACAAAACAAATATTTTCAATTTCTGATACAGCGTCGCTATGTACTTAATCGACTAGGCTTTAATCAAAACCAAATTACCCGACTCAAAAATGCAAATCAAGAAGAGTTGTCGCAGATTTTGATACAAAGATTACGACGCCTACTATGTGATTTCAGTATCAAAGAAAACCATTTTGCCCAACAAGTCATAGGCCAAACTTACCAAATACAACAACAGCAAAGCCTACCTTTATATCTGCAAAAAGAAGTCTTTTCACAGTTACGCCAATTTGCACATCGGGTACATCCGCACCAACAAAATCTAATCGATTTTCTACGCCGACAAAACAAACAGTCCATCGACGCTTTCGTTTTACAAGATCATCTTGATTACTTACATCCAAACGAAATCAAAATTTTATGGCAAGAGATTAATCGCTGCGCTGCTCCTGGGGCAAAAGTATTAATCCGCAGCCTAGGAACACAATTACCACTACCGCAAGTTGTATTTCAATCAGACGAAACACCGAATTGGCAAACGGATTCATTACGCAATCAATCTCTACAAAATAAAGATCGCTGCGCACTCTACGGCTCGCTATTTATTTTTGAAAAACCAAATTAAAAAAATAAATCTATAAATGTAAAAAATCTGTGGATAAGTCTTTGCATATCTTGAGGAGCTTATGTGCAAAAGTAGTTAAGCTTTCCACAGTCGAAATCTTATGCAGAATCTATTCTTTTTCTGTACAAGCATTGTCCCTGTCTTTATCCTTGCGCTAAATCCTTGATTTCAAGCTAGTAAACCTGCTTATCCACAAAAATCATCAACGTTAACTACTACTACTATGTATACATATACCTTATGTATACAAAACAGAGCTAATTCCTTATTTGTCCTTCTTTTTAAAAAATGTCTATTTCAATTAAACCCAACACCACAGGCTTAATCTTTGCCATGCAAGAAGAACAAGAAGGATTGCAAGCCCATATTCAAGACAAACAAATCCATCAAATTGCCAAACGTAGCTTTATACAAGGTGAATTATGGGGACACCCTATCGTTATGGTGCTAGCAGGAATAGGCAAAGTCGCCGCCGCCAGCACAACCAATCTTCTGATACATCATTTTCAAGTGAATCAATTGATTCTAAGTGGCGTTGCAGGCGCTGCTGAACCTGCATTGAAGGTGGGAGACGTGGTTATCGCTAAAGAACTGCTACAACACGATATGGATGCTTCTCCGCTATTTCCACGTTTTGAGATTCCATTAACTGGAAAATCACGTTTTCTGGCGAATAAAGATCTACATCAAGCGCTACAAATAGCGACTCAACAATTTATTCAAAATTTGTCTGGACATTTTTTTAGCGCGCAGATTGAGCAATTTCAATTACAAAACGTAACAAGCCATACCGGATTAATCGCGAGCGGAGATCAATTCATTCATGACGCTCAAGTTTTGCATCAATTAAAACAAGCTTTACCCGATTTATTGGCAGTAGAAATGGAAGGTGCTGCGATTGCGCAGGTTTGTGATGAACATGAATTGGCGTTTGCGATATTACGAACGATTTCTGATAGTGCCAATGATACGGCGCATATCGATTTTCAAAGTTTTGTAAAAAACGTTGCTGCGCCTTATACCCTGGGAATTTTGAAGAATTTTTTTGAAAATCGATCTAGATAGCGTAATTGAATAAATTATTTTTGTGGATAAGGCTGTGGATAAAGCTTGCGAAATTTGTGTAAAACTAGCTTACTTATTCAAACGAAAAAACTTATACAAAAATTGTTGAGTTCTCATACAAGATTTTTGCGCCTACTTATAATTTCTGTAGCGCCTTGATTTTAATTAGTAAAATTCGCTTATCCACAAAATTCTTCAACGTTAACAACTACTACTATTCATATATATAAACTTATTCAATTAAAAGAAAAAAGCAGTTTTTTCGAGCTCAAAAAAAACTGCTAAAAAAGTTCACATTTGTTGAAATAAATGGGTATGATTGCGGCTCACTTCGAGTTTTTCGGAACTTCCTTTTAAACCTAACATTTGACGACCACGAAAATCTCGCGTTACTTCTGCAACGGCACTAACTCGGACCAAGGTCGATCGATGTATACGCCAAAATTCTTTAGGATCTAATTCATCTTCTAATTCTTTTAAAGTTTTACGAATCAAAAATTCAGCTTGCTCTGTTTGTACCAAGGTGTATTTTTCATCTGATTTAAAAAATAAAATTTCTTTAGTGCTGATCATACGTAAAGTATTTCCAACACTGGCCTGTATCCAACGTAAGTAGTCACGTTGTTGACTCTGTTGATGTTGCATTAATTGCGTTAATAATTGTTCGACTTGTTTTGATTGTGATGTTGATTCAGATAATTTGTTCGAATTAGTAACTTGATTAATGTGCGAGCCAAGATGACTGTTTTTGTGTAACTGTTTTTCTTCTATTCTTTGTTGTAAACGTAAGCAAGTTTGTTGCAATCTATCGTTATCGATAGGCTTTAATAAATAATCCATAGCACCACGTTCAAAAGCCTGAACCGCGTATTCATCATAAGCCGTCACAAAAATAATGAGCGCTTGTTGAGCTAATTGTGTCGCTGCCTCAATGCCATTTTTCCCTGGCATACGGATATCCAGAAAAATAATATCGGGTTGATGTAATTGCGCTTCTTCTATGGCGACAATTCCATTAGCAGCTTCTGCAACTATCTGTAAATCTGGCCAGATTTTTTTTAATTTAGATCGTAAGTAGTCACGCATAGGCGCTTCATCATCAACGATCATTGCGGTAATTGTAGTCATCATTAAATATTAGTTTTTTTGTTGATCAGGTATATGCAAAACTAATTTAGCGCCACCTGTTGTTGGTGCCTCAATTACTAAACTGGCTTTCATACCGTATAGAACTTTTAAACGTTCTCGAATATTGCTTAAGCCTATACCATCGTCTGCATGCATATCAAAACCTATACCGTTATCGCTGACTTCAACTAGAATTTCTTGTTCGCCTTGACGAGCAATAATATCGATATGGCCTCCATCGGTTTTAGGTTCCAAACCATGTTTGATGGAATTTTCAACCAAGGTTTGTATCATCATGGAAGGAAAATGTACGTGTTCTAATTCACGTGGACATTCGATTTTGTATGTCAAACGCTCTTGCATACGCGCTTGCATAATATTCAAATAGGCACGTGATAACTCTAATTGTTGGCCTAATTTTCCACCGCCTTGTTCACGAATTTGCGGTAAGGCTGTGCGTAAATATTTAATTAAATGGGTATGAACAATTGAAGCCTGTTCAGGATTGGTTTCTATTAATTGTCCAATTAAAGCTAAGGTATTAAATAAAAAATGCGGTTCAATTTGCGCCTGTAAAGTCGCCATTTCAGCTTCTAAAACTCGACGTTCTAAAGCTTCAACATCTGCTCTAGTTGCGGCAGCGCTAGCAGCCATTTCGGCACGGCGTTTACCGCCGGCCAAACTTTTAATCATGATGGAAGAAAATACCAGCAGAGGTAACAAGGCGCCTAAACCTAATATGCCACCGATAATCATCGCTAACAAAGATACAAAAACTAAGTAGCTCCAAGAGATTACCGCTAACCAGTCAAAAAATTTCCACCAAAAGACTTTTGCTGTTTCTTTGACGTCCAACATAAACAAAAGCACTTGGTTTTTTTTATCTTGTTCCATGTTAATTCTCCTGATGAACTTCATCTGGTTTAACTTTTTCTGAAACGTCATTTACCGGTTGCGTTTGAGGTGAAGTTGCTTGAACCTGATCTTCTTTACCAATAAAGCATTTCAATAATAAAGATCCAATCACCAACCAATTGGCCAAAGTGTGTATAGACAAAATGCCACCGATAATCAAAGTCAATAAACATGCTAAGAAAAGTTTGCCCCAAGAGACATCGATAATCCATTCCATGTAGTGCTGCCAAATGTATTTACCAGCATCAGTCACATTTAAAATAAATTCCAAAACAGGATTATTTTTGGCCTGTTGATTTTGTTCATTGCTAGTTTGTTGTGCTTGATGTTCAGTTTGATTGTGGGCTTCGAAGTTCATGGTAATTCTCCTTATTTGTCGGTTAATTTGATGCAGAACCCTGCATCCATGACTACACATTAGCACCGCAAAAAAACACTCACTAGTTGCCTGCGATTAAAAGCAGAAAGCGAGGTCTCAAAGGTAATTTATCGCGATGAGTGGGAACAAAATTAGAAACAAAGGGAAGATAAAAATCGGATGAAAATCAGTTGAACTATGAAAAAGACTGCGAACTAGAGGTACTTTCACCTACAATGACAGCTCATTTTAGTTTTCTCTCCGTAAATCAGATTTGATCGTAGAAAGTAGTCTTTTTCATGTCTAAATTTCAGGCTTTTATAGCGATTTGTTGTTTGTTTTTATTGACTGCCTGTTCACCTAAATTTGACTGGCGTGAAGTCAGAATGAACGATGCGCCGATTAGTTTGTTAATGCCCGGTAAGCCCGCTAGCCATGCCAAAGAAGTCAATCTAAATGGTATAAAAGTTAAAATGCAAATGACGGCTGTGGATGTTAATCAGATTAGCTTTGCTTTAGCCTATGCCAAATTAGATATGCTAGACAGCAAATTGAATCAGGAACAAATAAGTCAATTACAACAACAAGCCTTGGATGCAATGAAACAAGGCATGTTAAATAATATCCAAGGTAAGCTAATAGAAAATAACACAGCGGCATTACCTAAAAATACCGTTGCGGCTTTAGGTAAAACCCATAATGGTCAAGCTGTGAAATTGATAGGTCGATTTACCATTCAAGGTCCTTGGTTGATACAAGCCATTATGATTGGTGAGGAAAAATCGTTTAAGCCTGAGGTGGTCGATATGTTTTTTGATTCTTTAAAATTTAATTAAATAATTATTTAGGACAATTATGTTAGTCAGTTTTCAATCGACAGCGACAGCCGAAATTACTATGTACAAAGCGCATATTGTTGAGGTTTTGGAATTGCTAGGTAAAAACGTTGACCGTGGCGTTATTACGGTCGCTGAAATGGCTAAGGCGATAGAAAAAATCGAAGCTTTGATTGAAGCCGATAAAAAACAAAGACAATTACAAGAAAGTAAGGAAAGTACAGAAAATAGTTATGCCGATGAAGATTTAGATGATGCGGAGAAAAAGAAAAAAAAGGATACAGTCACTTTGTCTGCACGACTATTTCCATTCTTAGATATGTTAAAAATCGCCCATAAAAAACAAAAAGATATTTTGTGGGGCGTATAAGCAAGGTAAATGAATTCATGAGCGCACACGTAGAACATACAGAAGAATTTTTTTTAGAAGTGGCCGATGGCACTTCTCTATTTGTGCGTGATTGGTCTGCAAAATCAAATAAGGCACCCGGTATTTTGATCATGCATGGCTTGGGTGAACATTCAGGCCGTTATATTCATATCGCTAGGTTTTTTCTTGGTTTAGGATTTAGAGTCAGAAGCTTTGATCAACGCGGTCATGGGCAATCAAGCGGCAGGCGTGGTGTGGTTCCCGATGATGAAGCGATATTACGTGATACACGCTTGGTAATTAATGATTTTTTAAAACAGCTACCTGACGCACCTATGATTTTTGCACATAGCATGGGGGGATTATTTGCGACCCACTTTGTGTTGCAAGGATTAGCACCTGTCAAAGCATTTATCTTGTCTTCACCAGCATTTTCTGTAAAAACCAGTACATTTCAAAAAATTCTTTTTAAATTCAGCAGAGCTTTAATTCCCTATTTAGGGGTGGCGCATGGTACCAATGGGCGCTATTTATCGCATGATTCTGAAGTCGTCGCGGCTTATCAAAATGATCCTCTAGTACATTCACGTATCAGTGCTAGTTTATTTGGCAGTATGTTGTCTTCTATGAGCTATGTGAAAGCACACATACAAGAATTACCTATTCCTTTATTGCTTTTGGTTGCAGATGCGGATGTCGTGGTTAATCCGCGTGGGGCGAAGGCCTTGGTACAACAAATTGAAAATAGTGAACATGCGAAATTTTTGAGTGCTATTTTTTATCCTGGTTTTTATCACGAAATTTTTAATGAACTTGAGGCCTTGCGCGCTTTTGACGACGTTAGAACGTGGTTGGAACAAAAGAATCTGATGCCTGAAACACCCGCTATATCTGCTACCTAATTTTACTTTTTACCCCATATCGTAAGCAAAAACCTTATGTCAGAGACCACCCGCAAAGTATTAACCCGCCCTGTTTTGAATAAAGCTAAATCGGTCGCTAAATCTGTAGCTAAGCCTAGCGCTAAATCCAAAGCAAAGTTTCATACTGACTCAAGATTAACTTCAGCATCAGCCTCAGCACCAGCGCCAAAATCAGCACCGCCAACACCATTAGTAGTCAATGAAATAGCGACGCTGACTATCAAACCAGATTCGCTCGCCTATAGCTTGGTGGGTGCGGCCCAAGCCGTTGCGTATGTGTTGGAGGGAACGGCTTTACCGCAGGCTTTATCGAGAGTCTTTACTCTAAATGAATTGAATCCACAAGCACGTGGTGCGGTTCAAGATATTGCGTATCGCACCATGCGTCAGGTTGGTCGAGTGGATGCATTAATTAAAGTCATGACCAGCAAATTGCCCGAACCGCCTTTGCTTTATAGCTTATTGTGTTGTGCCTTGACATTGTTAGTGACAGAAAACCCTGAAGACGCACCGTATGATGATTTTGTGGTGGTTGATCAGGCGGTCAATGCTGCGGCTTCGTCGACTCAAATGGTATTTGCAAAAGGCATGGTGAATGCCGTTTTGCGTCGGTTCTTGAGAGAAAAAACGCAATTATTAGCGCTCGTGATGAAACAACCGGCGGCTATGTGGAATTATCCGCAGTGGTGGGTAGATCAATGTAAAGCAGCTTATCCTGAACAATGGCAAGCAATTTTGAATGCTGGCAATACGCCACCACCGATGACTTTGCGTGTGAACCAAAGACAAATTTCTGTTAATGACTATTTGGCTTTGCTAGAGAAAAACGATATTCAAGCGCAACAAATTGGGCCGATGGCCGTGCGTTTAAAGCGCGCAATGCCAGTGCAACTCATACCAGGATTTGAACAAGGTATGGTGTCGGTACAAGATGCGGCAGCGCAGTTGGCAGCTGATTTACTTGACGTAAAAGATGGCATGCGTGTGTTAGATGCCTGTGCTGCACCTGGTGGTAAAACGGGGCATCTATTAGAAATTGCAAAAATTGATTTATTAGCTTTAGAAATAGACGGAAAACGAGCAGAACGCATACACGAGAATTTAGCGCGTTTGCAATTGTTCGCCACGATTAAAAGTGGTGATGCGAAATATTCTAATTGGTGGAATAGTCAGCCGTTTGATCGTATTTTGGCAGATGTACCTTGTACCGCTTCCGGCGTAGTACGACGTCATCCTGATATCCGTTGGCTCAGACGTAAAAATGATGCGCTACAACTGGCGGAGACTTCAGCAAGTATTTTAGATAATCTTTGGCGCATGTTAAAACCGGGTGGAAAATTATTATTGGTCACTTGTTCAATTTGGCCTAGTGAATCTGAAACACAAGCTGCCGCATTTGCAAATCGTCATAACGCAATTCGTTTGCCGGCACCAGGTCAATTATTACCAACGTCAGAAATCAACAACGAACATGATGGTTTGTTCTATGCCCTCTTTGAAAAACCAGCAGTTTGAAACTCGTTTCAAGTTATGATGTCAAAAAGAATACTTTGAGAACTAGTGGCAAAGTAGTCTTCCTAAGTTTTATGGGTTTTGTTATTTTCAGGATTTTCGTGTTTTCTTTATGCTCACCCGCTTGATCCAATTCTCGCGATCAATTTTTCTCGCATGGGCGCTAAGTTG
Organism: Affinundibacterium danionis; assembly: GCF_042432465.1. Taxonomy (NCBI): domain Bacteria; kingdom Pseudomonadati; phylum Pseudomonadota; class Betaproteobacteria; order Burkholderiales; family Oxalobacteraceae; genus Affinundibacterium; species Affinundibacterium danionis. The sequence goes on from NZ_JBHLXJ010000013.1 coordinate 186,436, forward strand.
TTTAGCGCCCATGATGTTTTTTTGCGCTCAGGCACATGCGTCTGGGGTAGAAGTGACGACCGCTAAAATTGAAAGTAGCGATGAAGGTTATCGCGTTTTAGTCGCTTTTTCGTTTGAACTCGGTAATGATTTAAAGACCGCGATTAATGAAGGGATACCCGTCTCTTTTACCGCGGAAGTCGAAATTAATCGACCGCGTTGGTATTGGTTTGACGAGAAAACCATACGCTCTGCCCAGACGGTTAAAATTCAATACGATCTTTGGCGTCGTCAATATACCGCCGCGGTGAATGGGGGGTTAAAACAAAATTTTGCCACTTTAGAAGAAGCCATGACTTTGGTATTACGTCCGCGCCGTTGGTTAGTCGCAGACAAAAATGCTTTGAATTCGAATGCAACTTATAACGTTGCGGTGCGTTTAAAACTCGATAGTAATCAATTGTCGAGACCTATGTTAATTACCTCGTTTAGCAATAGTGATTGGCGTCTGGCCTCTGAGTGGAAACGATTTACGTTTAAGGCAGACGATAAGTGATTAAGTTTTTGTGGAAAGGTTTAGTTGTCGGTGGCGTTCTGATGAGCGTGTTGCTGTTTTCGCTGATGACGTCCACCGAGAATTCGAGCCGTTTTCAATACACCAACGCAAATTTCCCTTTGTTACTGATTGCCAATGCGGTGGTTGCATTCGGTCTATTAGCAATGGTAATGACGCTGTCGTGGCAATTAATACGGCGCTATCGTAAGCGTGAGTTTGGCTCGCGTATTATGACTCGCCTGGTGGTTCTCTTTGCGTTAGCTGGGATCTTGCCGGGTTCTTTGATTTACATTGTGTCGGTCCAGTTTGTTACCCGCTCAATTGATTCATGGTTCATTGTTAAACTCGATCCTTTATTAAATTCGGGCGTTGATTTAGGACATACAGCATTAGATTACACACTCAAGGATTTAGAGGCTAAAGCTCGAAGTATGGTGAACCAGCTGAGTGATGTGAGCGAAAATCCTTATTCATCGACCTTACCGATCAAATTATCGCGTCTGTTAGAACAGATGCAAATCGAAGAGGCGACTATTATCAGTGGCCGTGGTCGCGTGATTGCGACGGCAAATAAAAATCCTGCGATTTTAGTACCAGAGCTGCCAAATGCCAGCATTATTCAGACCGTAAGAATTGAAGGTAAGTACGCAAAAATCAGCACCCATCTTGACCATATCGGTGAAGATGCGACGCGTAATCTGTACACTGATGCACATCAAAATAGCGGCGGTGATCTGGGAGAAAAAGAATTTTTGCGCGTGATTATCCCTCTGCAATTAAGTGGCATGAATGCGCGCTTTCAGCATGAATCTAGTTATCTGCAATTGATACAGCCTATTCCAGAACTATTGGATACTCAGGCCAAAGTATTTACCAACGCGATTTCAGAACACCGCGAACGATCCCGCAGCCGTGAAGGTTTGAAGGATATGTATTTGGTCAGTTTGACTTTGCTCTTACTGTTTGCGATTTTTGGTGCGATTACTGCTGCATTTTTTATTGCGAGCGAATTATCTCGACCTTTATTGTTATTGGCAGAAGGCACGAAGGCGGTTGCGGAAGGCAATCTTTCGCCTCGTCCGATTACTACCACTTCGGATGAATTAGGGAGTTTGACACAATCATTTAATACCATGACACGGCAATTATTTGATGCTCGTTCAGCGGTGGAGAAAAATCGCAATGAATTAGAAAATGCCAAAGCTTATCTAGAATCCGTTTTAGCTAGTATGTCGGCGGGTGTGATGGTGTTGGATCAATATGGTTGTCTGGTCACGTGTAATCATTCGGTTGAACGGATTTTACGTCGCCAACTCGATAGTGAAACGGGAAAACCTTTAAGCGATATTCCCGGTTTACAGGTTTTTGCGGAAGCGATTGATAAAGCTTTTTCGGAGCAACATGCGCAGTCAGCAGGTGGTGCTGAGCAAGAGCATTGGCAGCAGCAAATTGAATTACCAAGTTCTGCATTTAGTGAAGGCTGCGATGGAACCTTAGGGAGTCAGACCAGTAGTCAGGCAGGGGATGAGGATAAAGGACTGACTTTATTAGCGCGCGGCTCACATCTACCTGTTGCTTCTGGGGTTGGTTATGTCATTGTGTTCGATGATATTACCAATATTATTTCAGCTCAGCGTTCGATCGCTTGGGGCGAAGTTGCACGTCGTTTGGCGCATGAAATTAAAAACCCGCTGACCCCAATTCAATTGTCTGCTGAACGCTTACAAATGAAATTAGTCGATAAGTTAAACGAAACTGATGCCTTGTTTTTGAATAAAAGTACGACCACTATTGTGAATCAAGTTACTTCAATGAAGCGCATGGTGGACGATTTCCGTGACTACGCGAAAATTCCACAAGCCGTTTTATCGAAGATTAATTTATCAGCCTTGATCGATGATGTTTTGCATTTGTATTTGTCGGGTGATGGGCGCGATATTATTCATTTACATATAGAACCGAATTTACCTTTGATTATGGGCGACGCGACTCAGCTACGTCAGGTCATTCATAACTTGCTACAAAATGCCCAGGACGCAGTCGCCGAAAATACAAAAAACGGACAGCTTCCAAGAATCGATGTCGCAGCAGAAATCGTGCATTACACCAGTGCAGATAAAACGGAAAGACTTGCAGTTCGTTTGTCAGTGGTCGATAACGGACCAGGTTTTTCAAATAAAATATTGGCTCGTGCTTTTGAGCCCTATGCGACTTCTAAACCTAGAGGTACCGGTTTAGGTTTAGCGATGGTGAAAAAAATTGTAGATGAACATGGGGGCAAGGTCGATATTCAAAACCGTGTTGATGCAAACGGTGCCAAAGTTTCGATTTTGCTGTTAAAGTTAGCACCGGAGTTCAATACCTGAGTATCATTCGGGGTTTATCTCAAGTGCTGTGTATGCTGCAGGCTTCCACAGAGAAGCACAGTGTCGTGTAATTAGCGTAGTAGGTTTTAGGGTACATTTATGGCAAACATATTGGTCGTCGACGACGAAATGGGAATTCGGGAGTTACTCTCGGAAATTTTGGGCGATGAGGGACACGTCGTTCAATTAGCAGAAAATGCACAGCAAGCGCGGGAGGCGCGAGCGCAATCACGGCCGGATTTGGTACTACTTGATATCTGGATGCCGGACACCGACGGTGTGACTTTATTGAAGGAATGGCAGCGTGATGGTTTATTGACGATGCCAGTCATCATGATGTCAGGCCATGCAACGATAGATACGGCAGTGGAGGCTACCCGTATCGGTGCGTTGAACTTCTTGGAAAAACCTATCGCTTTGCAAAAGCTTTTAAAGGCGGTACAACAAGGTTTGACCCGCAATATTGAGGTACCACGCCCTGTCGCTCCGGTGACGCGTATGAGCACGATGGAAGCGAATACGCAGGTAAGTAATACTGCATCGTTTGCAGCTGCACCAGCAACGTATGAAAGCCGCGATTTTGGCATGGCTAATCATCTTGCTCAAAATAATCAGCATTCATTTAATAATCTCTCTTTTGATTTACCTTTGCGTGAAGCGCGCGATGCGTTTGAGAGAATTTATTTTGAATATCATTTGCACCGTGAAGGTGGCAGTATGACCCGGGTCGCAGAAAAAACGGGTTTAGAACGCACTCATCTGTACCGCAAACTTAAGCAATTAGGCGTTGAATCCGTTAAATATGGAAAACGCGGCGAATAAGCCGATAGTCCCAATCACACTGGTTTTAGTGGCCGGTAGCAATTATCAGGCACGCGAGGCTTGGATTGCTACCGCCATAGCCTCTCTTCCATCTCAGGAAAATGCCGCCGTCTTATTAGAAGGTTTGCCGACGGGCGTGATGTCTTTGCAAGCTCATACACATCTTTTGATAGAGCGTATCGCGCCTGGTTGTTTTTGCTGCGTAGGGCAACTTGCCTTACGTGTCACATTGAACCGTTTAATCAAACAAATAACTCGGCAGAATACAAAAAAATTATTTATTGCAATTAATGATGCTCAGCATGTGACGGCATTACAGCAGTCATTGTCATCTCCACCCTACGATCAGTTGCTGCGAACAGACGAAGTGATAATGCTTTAGCATTAATTTCTTTATCTTGATTGCGCCGATTGAAAACTTCGTAGTGAAAGCCTAAAGTTCATAGCTTGCTCTGCCGTAACTCTTCTTAAGAGAGCGTAATTTCTCTTTTCAAACCAAGCATCCTGTTTGTATTTGAATGACTGGTTTCTTAAATGAGACTTCCCTGAGAAAGGAAGAGCAAATGAACATTATCTATAACAGTGATCAGTACAGCGTAGTAGAGTTTGGCGCCCAGACGGAGCATGAGGCTTTGCGTTACGGTGGTTACGAAATTACTGACAAATCAGTGCGCCGTGAGTGTTTTATTGGTGGCATACAGGCTGAAACTTTTCGACAAGATGTACAAGAATTGATATCGAATGAGCCTAGTATTGAAGAGATCGATGAATTTCTGGCGAAATTTGATACTTACATGGGACAGTCAGTATTGCTGCATTGAACATGCTTTAAAGAAAAATTTAATTAGCTTAAATTAATTTAAATTCGCCTTTATTTTAGATTTTGCTAAAGTAGTTAAAACGAGAGTGTTGATGGTTTATGCAATTATGCTAAACGATCGCACTCTTTTCTTTTTGTACATCTTTCACTGATTTTTAATCAAAATCAGAATTAAAGCGGTTTGATGTTGGTATTTTCTTTTAAAATACACAAGATCGAGTACCAATTTTTAGGCGTTTTTTTGGCCAATAAAAAAATGGACAAAAAAAACCCGCTAGCTATTCGCTGCGGGTTAAGTCCAAACCTTTGAAGGTGTTGGAGGAGACAGGTGTTACTTTATCGCAGTGCAGCAAATAAGTCTTGTCGCTTTTTCGTATACCAGACATAAATAAATAATATATCTAGCGTCAAAATTACGCGTCATCCTCTTTATCCAGAGCATAAGTAGCTTCAAAAATGATTTACACTGCCAGACTGATAATTGCAGTCTGAGGACAGTATGAAACTGATTGAGTCTATTCGTGAATTCCAACACGAAATCCAAACCATACGCCGTGATATTCACGCCCATCCCGAATTGTGTTTTGATGAGCATAGAACCGCAGCAGTGGTCGCAGCCAAGCTGGAAGCATGGGGCATACCCATGTTGCGTGGCTTAGCCGATACTGGCGTAGTCGGGATTATTAAGCGTGGGAATAGCGAACGTGCGATAGGTTTGCGGGCTGACATGGATGCGTTGCCCATGCAAGAGCTAAATCAATTTGCCCATACTTCACAGCATGCTGGAAAAATGCATGCCTGTGGTCATGATGGACATACCGCAATGTTATTGGGAGCGGCGCGATATTTATCGCAACATCAGAATTTTGATGGCACGGTGTATCTTATTTTTCAGCCCGCGGAAGAAGGTGGTGGTGGTGCCAGACGTATGATAGAGGAAGGCTTGTTTCAGCGTTGTCCTATGGATGCGGTATTTGGCATGCATAACTGGCCGGGTTTGGCAGCGGGTAGTTTTGCCGTGCGTCCCGGTGGCATGATGGCCTCGTCGAATGAATTTGAAGTCACCGTGCGGGGTAAAGGTGCGCACGCAGCTCAGCCGCAAAAGGGAATCGACCCGGTGATGATCGCGGTACAAATTGCCCAAAGTTGGCAAACCATCGTTAGCCGCAATGTCAATCCACTCGAGCCCGCGGTATTGTCGTTGACTCAGATCCATTCGGGCAGTGCGACGAACGTTATTCCTGATGATGCTAGTTTGATTGGAACCGTCCGTACATTCAGTACCGATGTTTTAGATTTAATTGAGCGTCGTATGGAAGTGATCGCCAGATCAACCGCAGCGGCATTTGATGCTGAAGTTGATTTTGTTTTTAAACGTAACTATCCCCCTTTGATTAATCACGAAAAAGAAACGCAGTTTGTCACGCAAGTATTACGTGATTTAGTCGGTTCTGAGAATCTTGACGAGCAAGTTGAACCGACTATGGGCGCAGAAGATTTTGCCTTCATGTTGCAACACAAACCCGGATGTTATGTGTTTATCGGCAATGGTGAAGGTGCGCATCGTCACGTGGGACACGGCTTAGGCCCATGCAATTTGCATAATCCTAGTTATGATTTTAATGACGATTTATTGCCCATCGGTGCGAGTTACTGGGTGCGTTTGGTAGAAGCTTATTTGGCTGTTTAAGTTTATCTTTGTCTATCTTAGCTTATTTAAGCTGCTTAATTTTTAAGCCAATTTTCTATTTGACATAAAAACGCCCACTTATGCGTAAGTAGTGTGGGCGTTTTTGGTATGAAGTACAAGATCAAGAATTTAAAATTCATCCCAATCTTCATCAGTGCTTTCTTTTTTTGCGCTGGCGGGGCTTGCAGTAATTCTCGCCTGCGCTGGACCTGTCGCACTAGTCGCAGGACGCGGCGCGGTGCTGGCTCTGGCGGCATGGACTTTGCCACCAGCTGCGTTCAACTTGAATACATCTAAAGCCTTAGTGAGCAGATCGGCTTGTTCTTCCAGTGATTCGGCCGCTGCCGCTGCTTCCTCGACTAAGGCAGCATTTTGTTGAGTCATCTCATCCATCTGATTGATGGCTGAACCAATCTCTTGTATGCCGGTACTTTGTTCCTGACTGGCTGCGGTAATTTCAGACATGATGTCGCTGACTCTACGTACGGAGGCTACGATTTCATCCATAGTCTGACCTGCTTGATCCACTAAGGCCGAACCGGTACGTACTTTATCGACTGAATCGCCAATCAAAGTTTTGATCTCCTTCGCCGCCGCCGCGCTGCGCTGTGCCAAGCTGCGAACTTCGGATGCAACTACCGCGAAGCCCCGTCCTTGTTCACCCGCACGAGCAGCTTCTACCGCCGCGTTTAAGGCCAGAATATTGGTTTGAAATGCGATGCCATCAATGACGCTGATGATGTCCACAATTTTCTTCGAGGACTGATTAATATCATCCATGGTAGCTACCACTTGATTGACTACGGCACCACCTTTTACCGCAACTTCGGAAGCCGTCTCAACCATCTTGTTGGCTTGACGTGCATTGTCGGCATTTTGTTTGACGGTCTCGGTCATCGTTTCCATCGAGCTGGAAGTTTCTTCCAGACTGCTGGCTTGTGATTCCGTGCGTGAGGACAAATCGGCGTTACCACTGGCGATTTCTGCACTGGCGACTTTGATGGTTTCAGCCGAGGTTTTGATATCCAGCACCATATTTTGTAGGCGGATTTGCATTTCGCTCAGCGCCGCTAACAAACTAGTGGTATCGCCACGCTCTACATCAATTTGCATGGTCAAATTACCGGATGCGACTGCCGAGGCAATTTCTTGCGCATATTCAGGTTCGCCGCCAAGTTGCTGCCAGATAGTGCGAATAATAAAATAAGACACAATGACCAATACCAGCATCACGATCAGACCCGCGGCGATGACCGTCCAGAGCACTTTACGAACATTGTCGCCAGAATTATCCACGCCAGTAGTAAATTGTTTTTGTGCGGAATCGACGGTTTTTTTCAAATCATCTTCTAATACTTTCAAAGACGTTTGCATTTGCCCGATCGCCGCTTGTGGATCGCCTTGATCCATTCCCAGCATGATTTTGGCGACACTTAAGGCGGGACTGAAATAGGCATCAAACTCTTTGGCGAGTCTATCTCCTAAAGCTTGTTGACCCGGTAAGCTGCTTAAGTTTTTGAATTTTTCACGGACTTTTTTGGCACGTTCGTTGACTGCTTCTATGCCTTTTTTGTCGTCTTCACCAACGGCTTGTTTTAAGGCGTCAACGATACCTTGCACATCGGCTTGAATATTTTTGGATCGGTCTAGCACCGGATAATCGATATTTTCCGTAGTCTTAATCGACTTGATTGCGGTCGTGGAAAAATACACGCTGGCTGCGATACCTACACCAAAAATGACCGTAGCGATAATGGGCAGCGCCCAAATTCTGCGTTTGATGCTCATCAAAAAACCTCGACTTAAGTGGTAAAAAAATCGCGGGAGACAGAGTTGCCTTCCGGCATTAGCCTTATACCTGATATGTGAAACTTAACTATAAAACTTGACCATGAAGCTCGACCTAAAACGTAGTTAAAACTCAGTTAGAACTTGGTAAGAACTCGGATAGAAATTTTGAAAATGAGATTTTGAAAATACAATTCATGAACCTGACTTTTTGATTTTTTATGATCGCGAGATATCCCGCAAACCTAGGTGTCAGGAAGACAGTAAGTGATTTGAAAAGCACGTTTTTGTTTAAGAATGAACTTACTGTTAAGTAACAGTGTAAGCCAAACTTTTAGAAATTGCGAAAGTCTTGTTAGTGTAGATTAAGGTTCGCGCAATGCGCGGCGATACTGTATCGCTTCCGCCACATGGGCTTGTCGGATTTCTCTGGTATTTGCCAAATCGGCTATAGTGCGTGCCACTTTTAGCACCCGGTGATAAGCGCGTGCCGACCAATTGAGTTTTAACATTGCGTTTTGCAATAGCTGGCTGGCCGCGGCATCGGTTTCACAGAGTTGATCGATTTCTTTGGTGCTAAGCAAATTATTTGCTTTATTTTGGCGTGCGATCTGGCGTTCAAACGCACGCTCTACCCGTTCTTGAATTGCTTGGCTGGATTCGCTGTCGCTTTGACGCAATAGATCGGCATGGGCTAGGGCTGGCACTTGAATTTGCATGTCAATGCGATCTAATAAGGGACCTGAGATTTTTCCTTGATAGCGGCTTACCGCATCCGGTGTACACCGGCATTTATTATTGAAATGACCCAGATAGCCACATGGGCAGGGATTCATGGCTGCAATTAATTGAAAGCGTGCGGGGAAGTCCGCTTGTTTTGCTGCGCGTGAGATATGAATATGACCTGATTCCAATGGCTCGCGTAATACCTCTAAGACTTTGCGGTCGAATTCGGGCAATTCATCGAGAAATAATACGCCATGATGCGCCAATGAGATTTCACCGGGGCGTGGTGTACTTCCACCTCCTACTAGTGCAACGGCAGATGCCGTATGGTGAGGCGAACGATAAGGACGTTGCTTCCATTTGTTCAAAGTAAAACCGCTACTAAGTGATTGTACAGCGGCAGATTCCAAGGCTTGTTGCTCGGTCATGCCTGGCAAAATGCCTGGGAAACGACTAGCTAACATCGATTTGCCGGTGCCCGGTGGGCCCATTAACAAGACACTGTGATTGCCAGCGGCAGCGACTTCCAGCGCGCGTTTTACTTGCAATTGACCTTTGACATCGCTGAAATCCGGATAGCTTGGCGCTTCGCTTTGTACTTGACTTCGATGCATGCTGATCTTGGATTCTGAATCAACACCTGCGAAGTGGGCGCACACCTGTAACAATGATTCGGCGGGATAAATACGCGCATCACTTACTAAGGCGGCTTCATTCGCATTGGCTTTGGGCAGCATAAATGCTCGCGCGTTTTCCGATGTTTTGCCATTACCTCGGCAAATTGCATAGGTCATGGCTAGCGCACCGCGTATCGGTCGCAATTCTCCAGACAAGGATAATTCACCGGCGAATTCGTATTGATCTAAAGTGTCATCAGGTATTTGTCCTGAAGCTGCCAGTATTCCTAAAGCGATTGGCAGATCAAAGCGTCCTGATTCTTTAGGTAAGTCTGCGGGCGCCAAATTGACGGTAATTTTCTGAGCGGGAAAATCAAAGCGCGCATTTTGTAATGCTGCGCGTACCCGGTCTTTCGATTCTTTGACTTCGGTTTCTGGTAAGCCGACGATGGCAAATGCGGGCAAACCATTTGCCAGATGCACTTCAACAGTCACTTCGGGCGCTTCCATTCCATTTAAGGCGCGACTTTTTAAAACGGCCAATGCCATGTAGTTTGCCCAGAGTTTGAGTGCTTACTATTTGTTTACGATTCGTTTATGACTTGCTTAAGTGTGCTTCCAGTTCGGCGACCCGTGCTTCTAGTGCTTCTAATTTCGCGCGAGTTTTTGCCAAAACTTGGGCTTGAATATCAAATTCTTCGCGGGTCACCAAATCTAGCTTGGCAAAACCTTGGTTCATCATCGCCTTGATATTTTTTTCTATATCTTTGGCGGGTGAGTTTTCCAGTGCTTGCTGAACTTTGTTGTGTACATCATTAAAAAATTGATTCGGTTCCATAATTTTTCCTTGTTTAAAGTTATCGATGAGGTCTTATAGTGCAAAAGCGCATTTGCGGTGCATTATAAAGTTCCTGTCGATAAAGAATGCGCCATTTCAGTGCGCGATTTATTAGGGAAAGCATAAAATTAACATAAATGAAAACAAATTGTGTATATTTTTTTATTGCTTTTTTGTTGTGAGTGCTAAGTGTAGGCAAGTGGATTTGTCTACATAAGCTGGTGTTTTGTTTTTGCTTTGCTCTTCTCCCCTTTCCGCTCTCTCCTTTTTTTCCACTCTATTTATCCTACTCACACCGTCCATTCTTGGGGCGGAATTGCGATTGAATGGGCATACCACTTTTGATTCGAAAAATTGATTTAGCTGATTTATGACGCATTGCAATAAAGCTGGCACGAGTTCTGCTAGAAGTTAAGTAAAAGTCGCGACTTTGCTGGCTGATACCAGCGTAGAAAATAAATAAAAGTCAATGTTTAGCGTCGGTCAGTTTTTTTAGAGTTAATTAGTAAATGCAGTCTAAATCAAACTTCCACCAATGGGGATACAACATGAAAACGAAATTAACGCGCAAGGTAATGGCGAGTGCAGTAATGGGTGTAGCGATGAGTGCAATGGCGAATGCTTTGGTCGCAGTACCAGCGTTTGCTCAAGAAGCGAAACCGGAACATGAAGTCAGTTTTAATATAGGCGGAGTTAGTGACTATCGTTATCGTGGTATTTCTCAATCGCGTTTGAAACCGGCATTACAAGGTGGTGCTGATTATGTGAATAACACGCATGGCATTTACGCTGGCACTTGGTTATCAACCATTAAGTGGACTAAAGATGCGGGCGGTAGTGGTGAAGTGGAGATGGACCTGTATGCGGGAAAACGCGGTGAGATTACGCCAGATGTGACTTATGACGTTGGCGTTCTGTCCTATGTTTATCCAAGCAATGGTTTGAAAAAGGTCGCTGGTTTTGCCGATGCGAATACCACTGAAATCTACGGTCAAATTGGCAGTGGTCCTTTCTACGCGAAGTATTCACATTCCGTCACGAATTTATTTGGCTTCGTTAATAGTAAAAATAGCGGCTACTTAGATTTGGGTGCCAATCTCGACCTGAGTGAAGGCTATACCTTGAATCTGCATTACGGTCGCCAAACGATTAAAAACAATACCGCTTCCTCGTACAACGATTGGAAAGTGGGCGTCACCAAAGAATTGGTCGGCGTGAATTTCAGCTTAGCCGTCATCGGTACCAGCGCTGACGAAAAGCTGTACTACACCCCAGCGGGTAAATTTACCGGCAAAACCAGCTTGGTAGTGTCTGCGGTAAAAACTTTTTAATTCTTGGTCGAGTAAGACTCTGCAAAGAATTAATCCATAAAGAATTAACCCATATCGAACCAACAGATGTTTTGTTCAATACATCATTGAGACCATCATGAAACTGATTACTGCCATTATTAAACCATTTAAGTTGGACGAAGTTCGCGAGGCGCTTTCAGAAATTGGCGTGCAAGGTATTACCGTTACGGAAGTGAAAGGCTTTGGCCGTCAAAAAGGTCATACCGAGTTATATCGTGGCGCGGAATATGTCGTCGATTTTTTGCCTAAGACCAAAATTGAAGCTGCGGTTGAAGACAATATTGTTGAGCGTGCTTTAGAAGCTATTGAGAACGCTGCCCGTACCGGAAAAATTGGCGACGGCAAAATTTTTGTCTATTCACTGGAACAAGTGGTACGGATTCGTACCGGTGAAACAGGCAACGAGGCGCTTTAATCAAGATCAGCCTAGTCGAATCTTTCGAACGAATTGAACTTATCGAACCAACGAGACCTAAAATGAATAAACTATTTAAAATCCTCGCTGCCACCGTGTGTGCGCTAGCGATAGGGCAAAGCAGTTTAGCCTTTGCCGAAGAGCAAGCCGTAGCGTCGGCCAGTGCTGTCGCGGCCGTAAGTGCGTCTGCATCAGTGTCAGCTTCACTGCCGGCATCGATGCCAGCTAGCGCGGACGCAGCATCTGCTTCAGTGTCTGCATCAGTACCGGCAGCAGCTCCTGCCGCAGTACCAGCACAAGTATCAGCACCAGCGCCAGCACCGACTGCGAATAAAGGTGATACCGCTTGGTTATTAGTCGCCACGGTTTTGGTGACTATGATGTCGATTCCTGGTTTAGCCTTGTTTTATGGTGGTTTAGTACGCTCAAAAAACATGCTCTCTGTGTTGCTGCAAGTGTTCATGATTTTTGCGGTAATTGTCGTGTTGTGGTGCGTTTATGGTTATTCATTGGCGTTCACAGAAGGTTCTCGTTTCATCGGGAAATTTGACAGAGTTCTTTTACAAGGTATTTGGGACCCAGTACAAGCAAGTTTCACTACAGCGGCTACTTTTAGCAAAGGGGTGGTGATTCCGGAGTTTGTATTTGTCGCGTTCCAGGCGACTTTTGCGGCGATTACTTGCGGCTTGATCATTGGTGCTTTTGCCGAGCGCGCTAAGTTCAAAGCGGTATTAGCTTTCGTCGTCATTTGGTTCACTTTCAGCTATTTGCCTATCGCTCATATGGTGTGGTTCTGGACTGGCCCCGACGCGATTAAAGACGCCGCGACTTTAGCGACAGAAACCGCCAAAGCGGGCTTCTTGTTCCAAATGGGTGCACTCGATTTCGCAGGTGGTACGGTGGTTCATATCAATGCGGCGGTTGCTGGTTTGGTGGGTGCATTCATGATTGGTAAGCGGGTTGGTTATGGTAAAGAAGCAATGGCGCCTCATTCGTTGACAATGACCATGATCGGTGCGTCTTTGTTGTGGGTGGGTTGGTTTGGTTTCAATGCAGGCTCCGCGTATGAAGCGAATGATATTGCGGCCTTGGCGTTTATCAATACTTTGTTAGCGACTGCTGCCGCCACCGTTTCATGGGTTTTCGGTGAATGGATGACTAAGGGTAAGCCTTCTATGTTAGGTGGCGCTTCGGGTGCGGTGGCTGGCTTAGTTGCAATCACACCGGCTTGCGGTTTTGTCGGACCTATGGGTGCTTTAGTCATTGGTCTGGCTTCCGGTATCGTCTGCTTATGGGGTGTCAATGGTTTGAAACGTATGCTGGGTGCTGATGATTCGCTGGACGTATTTGGTGTGCATGGCGTTGGCGGTATTTTGGGTGCCTTGTTGACAGGCGTTTTTGCTTCACCATCCTTAGGCGGTCAAGGTATTTTTGACTATGTGACTAATAAGATGTCGGCTGATGCCTATAGCATTGCGGGTCAAGTAACAACTCAAGCCACAGCGGTTGGCGTAACGATTCTGTGGTCCGCCATCGTTTCTGTTATCGCTTATAAATTAGTTGATTTGGTTATAGGCTTGCGTGTTCCTGAAGATGAAGAACGTGAAGGCTTGGATATCACTAGTCATGGTGAGTCTGCTTATCATTCTTAAGCTAGTTCGCGCCGACAAATTTGGCTGGCGCAGATTTGAATAACTGAGTTAAATAACGCAATTAAATAAGTCGATGTAAAGATTTCTTGGTGGGACTTTCACGCCTCTCAGTAACTTGGGAGGCGTTTTTTTATGGGTGTTTTGTTTTTGTTTGGGACATATTTTTAAAAATACTTGTCCGAAAATGGCTAGAAGCGGGACTTGCTTTCACGTATAACGACATCTAAGCGATTGGTGCCCGTAAAAAATACGGCATGAGTCAGTTGAAATCGATACCAATAAAGTACAACATAAGCCACTACCTACCTTATCCATGAACGCACCTTCCATCCCCGCACCGGACCTCCATTTGTCGGATTACTACCGAGCACTTGCTGCGAAAGACGCGCGCTTTGATGGGGTATTTTTTGCTGGAATCACGACCACAGGTATTTATTGTCGTTCGATTTGTCGAGTGAAAACGCCACGTGCAAGTTCTTGCGTGTTTTTTCATTCGCAGGCGGCGGCCGAGGCGGCAGGTTTCAGACCATGTTTGCGTTGCCGTCCTGAGTTGGCTCCCTACGATTTGCAACAAAATTTGGCGCATGCGATTTGGCAAAAAATTGCAGCAGGAGCAATGAATGAGCAAGGACTGGAATCATTGGCACAAACCGTTGGCTTATCTTCGCGCCAATTGCGTAGAGTGGTATTGCAAGAGTTTGGCGTTAGCCCTATCGAATTAGCACAAACGCAGCGCTTACTATTTGCAAAAAAGCTTTTGCAAGAAACGAATCTGAGTATGACCGAGCTTGCATTTGCAGCAGGTTTTGGCAGTGTGCGGCGTTTTAATGCCTTATTTGAAGCACGTTACAAAATGACGCCAGCTTCTATCCGACGCTCTCATTCTCAGCCCGAGTCGGGGATTTATTTGCGTTTGGCATATCGTCCCCCTTATGCCTGGGATGCCTTACTTAATTATCTGTGCGGACGTGCTATGGCAGGTTTGGAATACGTCGATAGTGAGGAGGCTAGTTATCGCCGCACCATACAGTTAGATGGAAAAAATGGTTGGATCAGTATTCATCACATCGCGGATAAACAGCAATTGGGCTTGCAGATTGCACCCTCTTTAAGCAGCGTGTTGATGCCATTGTTAGCCAAAATACGCCAGCAGTTTGATGTCGAGGCTAATCCGGTTTTGATCGCCAGTCATTTACAACACGATCCTATTTTGGCGCAGCAAATGCAGCGCACCCCGGGACTGAGAGTGCCCGGTAGCTTTGCGCCCTTTGAGTTGGCGATACGTGCCATTTTAGGGCAGCAAGTGAGCGTGGCTGGCGCGACGACGGTGGCAGGTCGTTTGGTACGCAGTTTTGGTGAACCCATGCAGACACCTTGGCCACAGTTGAGCCATCATTTTCCGACGCCAGTGCGTTTAGCGACATTGAGCATTGAGGACATCGCCGCTATCGGCATACCAAAATCGCGGGCGGCCACTATCCAGAGTTTTGCTGCTTTTAGTGCGGGTGGTGGTTTGGATATCAATCCCGGTATCAGTATGGAGCAACTGATCCAACGCTTAGTTGCCTTACCTGGCATTGGGGACTGGACTGCACACTATATTGCGATGCGGGCTCTGCGTTTTCCCAATGCCTTTCCTGCGGGCGATTTGGGCTTGCAAAAGGCAGTGACACCACCTGATCAAACTCGTTGTAGTGCAAAGGCGTTGGAATTGCGCTCACAGACATGGTCACCGTGGCGTAGTTATGCGGCTTTGCTCTTGTGGGAATCACTTGCCTAGAGCCTAAATATGCGCATAGGTTTTTCGAAGGCGAACTTTTGAGCATTTTTTGAACATTAATTATGAATAATTATTTAGTCTATTCATCACCATTGGGTGATTTGCGTTTGGTCGCCAGCGAGCAAGGTTTAGCCGGTGTTTATTTCCCTGAGCATAAACACTTGCAATGGCAAAACACTTGGCAGCATAAGCCGCATGATGCTGTATTGCTGCGTGCTCAAACGCAATTGCAAGAGTATTTCGCAGGTCTGCGTACCGAATTTGATTTGCCTTTGGATCTTAGTCAAGGCACGGTGTTTCAGCAGGAAGTCTGGCGTGCATTGTCGAGCATTCCTTATGCTCAGACCTGTAGTTATGCCGCTTTAGCAAAAAAAATCGGTAGACCTAAGGCTGTTCGAGCACTCGGTGCGGCAAATGGGCGCAATCCCTTATCGATTATCGTGCCATGTCATAGGGTGATTGCGGCCAATGGTGATTTGCAGGGGTATGCTGGCGGGTTGTCCAATAAGCAGTATTTACTGGATTTAGAGCGTGTTAGATGATTCGGGGTAAATCCTTGAAATACAAGGAAAAATTGACGTAATGTAAATGAAAAGGCGCATATCAGAAATTTTTTGATGCAATGCACAAAAAAAGCTTGACGCTTAAAAAATAGTCAGCAACAATGCGAATTGTTGCGGTGCACCATGTTTAAGGTTTTTTGGACTCACTGCCATTTTGATTCACACTGAATCCTCAATCTGAATCGTCAACCTAACGGAGAATTTCATGTACACAACGCCAGAACAATTTATCGCTGCGACTAAGACTAACTTGGAAGCACAATTTGCTGCAATTACAGCATTGAACCAAAAAGCATTTGAAGGTTTGGAACAATTCGTATCTTTGAACGTGAATGCTGCTAAGGCAACTTTCGAAGAAAGCACGACAGCAACACAACAATTATTGAACGCTAAAGATGCGCAAGAGTTGATCGCTTTGGCTACTGCTCAGGCAAAACCAAATGCAGAAAAAGCCTTGGCTTATGGCCGTCACTTGGCAACGATCACTTCAGCAACTCAGCAAGAATTCACAAAAGCAGTGGAATCTCATATTGCTGAAACTAATGCAAAAGTTGTTTCTTTGATCGACGAAGTCACAAAAAATGCACCTGCAGGTTCCGAACAAGCTGTGACTGCATTAAAAACAGTGGTTGGTAACATCAATGCAGGTTACGAGCATTTGTCTAAAACAGCGAAACAAGCTGTTGCAACTTTGGAAGACAACTTGGCCAACGCCACTAAGCAATTCACACAAGCTGCTGAAAAAGCAACGACAACAGCAAAAAAGAAGTAATTTAGCCGATCAGCGTTTGCCTAAGGCAAGCGCGAAACGACCACGAAGTCGCAAGTTTCGCCCGCAAGTGCAGTTAAGTTTGTTTGAGCAAGCTAGCTGACTTCAAAGTAAAAAAGCTTTCTGAAAAGGAAGCTTTTTTTTCGTCCCTATTTTTCAAATAGTACAAATAATTGTCTAAAAAATCAGCAATTCTGATGCGGTGCAGTATTTTCTAAGTCGATTCCGCGCCAAGCATTACAGACTGGTGTAATCTTATGAACTCATCGCAACCTTGATTCAAATTATTTAGGGAGTTACCCATGCAAGAAGTCGTAATCGTCGCCGCTGGACGTACCGCGGTTGGTAAATTTGGTGGATCTTTGGCGAAAGTCCCGGCATCGGACTTAGGCGCGCATGTGATCAAGGCCTTGATGGCAAAAACAGGTTTAAGCGGTGCTGCAGTTAGTGAAGTCATTTTGGGACAAGTATTAACAGCTGGTGTGGGACAGAACGCGGCGCGTCAGGCAGTTATTCGTGCTGGTTTACCAAACACGGTACCCGCCATGACGATCAATAAAGTATGCGGCAGTGGCTTGAAAGCGACCCATTTGGCAGCACAAGCCATTATGGCAGGCGATGCCGAAATTATGATCGCAGGTGGTCAGGAAAACATGAGCGCTTCTCCGCATGTGTTGGCCGGTTCACGCGATGGTTTCCGTATGGGCGATGCAAAACTGGTCGACACGATGATCGTCGATGGTTTGTGGGATGTATATAACCAATACCACATGGGAATCACCGCAGAAAACGTTGCCAAGAAACATGGCATTACACGTGAAGAGCAAGATCAATTTGCCTTGGAATCCCAAAATAAAGCTGAAGCCGCACAAAAAGCAGGCAAGTTTGTGGATGAAATTATTCCTTACGACATCGTCGGCAAAAAAGGCACAACGGTATTTGACACCGATGAATTCATCAAGCACGGCTGTACTTTAGAGTCTTTAGCGGCTTTACGTCCTGCTTTCGATAAAGCGGGCACTGTCACTGCAGGCAATGCTTCAGGTCTGAATGACGGCGCAGCAGCAGTCATTATGATGTCAGCGAAAAAAGCCGCCGAGCTGGGTTTGCCAGTATTGGCGAAGATCAAAGCCTATTCTTCCGCTGGTATCGATCCAACCGTGATGGGTTTAGGTCCTGTGCCCGCCGCGCAATTGTGTTTGAGAAAAGCTGGTTGGACGCATGAAGAAGTCGATCTGATGGAGATCAACGAAGCCTTTGCCGCACAAGCGATAGGTGTGAATCGTGAAATGGGTTGGGACACCAGCAAGATCAACGTGAACGGTGGCGCCATTGCGATCGGTCATCCAATCGGCGCGTCAGGCTGTCGCATTCTGGTCAGCTTGATCCACGAAATGATACGCCGCGATGCTAAGAAAGGCTTAGCGAGTTTGTGTATCGGTGGTGGTATGGGTGTGGCGTTGGCAATAGAAAGATAAAGCGATAGAGTGATAAAGCGAGATTAATTCGTCGTAGAATAAAAAAGCCCGTGGATCTGAGATAGTCCACGGGCTTTTGCTTTGTTTACTTCTTCTTTGCAGTGAGTAGTTCTTTGATTTTTAGGAACCGATCTTCGACAGCGGGTAAAGCATCAAAACGGTCAAAATTCGAACCCATCACGCGATCCAATTGATTGAGGCGATCACTAGTTGGTGGGTGTGTAGATAGTAGCGAATTGACTTCGCTACCTTTGCTTCCTTGCAAGGTTTGTAAGACCGCAGGTAAACCAAAAGAATCGTAACCGGATCTGGTCGCTAAAACGACACCCATACGATCTGCCTCAAATTCCGAGTCTTTATCCAAGCCAACACCGTAGAGAGCAGCTCCCAGCGAGGCAATCTCTAAAAAAGCCCGGTTTCGTCGATTGTCTTTACCACTGGCATCAAGTGCAGTATCGCCAAGCGTTTTCAGAAAGGCAGTCGTATTGGCTTTTTTGATCGCGCTGAGGTGATGTTTACGGACGACGTGAGAGGCTTCATGACCCAAAACGCCAGCGAGTTCTGCTTCATTGTTTAGCTTTAGAAGCAGACCTTTGGTAATGACGATATAGCCTCCGGGTGCGGCAAAAGCAGTGGCATCGCTCAAGTCTAATACGACAAAAGTCCATGGTAAGTCTGGGCGTTCACTATGCAAGCTTACCCAGCGCCCTACCTTGTTCACATAGGATTGAACTTCTTGATTGTCGAGCAAGGGGGCGAGGCTCAGTAAATTGGCAGCAACCTCTTGACCGAGCACGATCTCATCCGATTCGGAGATATCTTTTGCCGCTTTAGCACCATCCGTAACCGTCTTAAATATCTTAGTTAAATTAAATTGCGGGGACGGTGTCGCCATTGCAGGAATCAGTGTCAAGCAGAGCCCAACCGTACTTGCAGCAAGAAAATGTTTGAACATTATCTTTCTCCTTCGGCTTTAACATAGGCCAGCTCTTGATCACTTAAATTTCTCTGTGTCGCAAAATTCTTCGCCACTGTCTTTTCAACATTAAAACTCTGCATTTTCTGGAAGCTATCCATATTGGGCGACAGGTTTTTGAAACTCTCCGGTGTTAAACCTTTCACCGCAGTCGTTGTCGTGCTCCCAGTATTTGTGCCTTTCTGTAGGCTGGCTCCCGAGACTAAAGTCTCTGTTAGGCTGAACGACTTTGTCCCATGGTCTTCAAAACGTAAGCTCAGCATTTTCACCCATCCCACGGCATCTTGTGCTTTGACCTCAGTCCAGCTCGCCTTGCGTGAGACGACATCAAGTTTCTGATTTTCCTTCAAAGACCTTAGTGTTTCCGCATCGCTAAAGGGCTTGGACTTGAGTTCGGTGTTACGTATAACGATAGCTTGAGCTTGTGCAAAGCTCATTGACGGTGTGAACATCAACGTGCCCACGATAAGAATCGGAACTGCAAACGGTTTCATGTTAACTTCCTTGGACTAGGGGAAAATAATTCAACTTCTTGTTCACGACCTTTTACCTTATATGAGCCAAAAGAGGCAAAGTCAAGCGTGTCGCCGCATTGCAACATGGTTTCCTTTGAAACTAAAATGCGCGATACACCTTTGGTCAAACCTTCAATGCGGCTGGCGAGGTTGACAGTATCGCCTATGGCGGTAAATTCTTTCCGTTCTGACGAGCCTATTGAGCCAACAACAGCTGGGCCAGAATGCAGCCCAATTCCCACATCAAAGTCGGCTGAGAGATCTCCTAACTCTAATTTAAATTTTTCCAGTACCTCAGACATTTCGAGCGCCGCTTTTACCGCATCTAAGGCGTGTTGCTTATTGTCGAGCGGTGCGCCCCAAAAT
Organism: Affinundibacterium danionis; assembly: GCF_042432465.1. NCBI lineage: Bacteria > Pseudomonadati > Pseudomonadota > Betaproteobacteria > Burkholderiales > Oxalobacteraceae > Affinundibacterium > Affinundibacterium danionis. The sequence continues at coordinate 206,504 of NZ_JBHLXJ010000013.1, forward strand.
GCCATAATGCAGTCGCCGATGAATTTGTCGATAGTACCGTTATAGCGAAAAATCACTTCGACTTGAAGTGTAAAGTAGCGATTCAGTAGATCCACGATTTGTTCCGGCGTGCGACTTTCTGACAATGAAGTGAAGCCACGAATATCTGAGAATAAAACCGTAATCTCACGGCTCTCTGCTTTTTCACCGACATGTTCCGAACCTTCGCGAGCGACCCACTCCTTAACTACGTGTGGATTGACGTAGCGACCAAATTCTTTAATTGTGGCTTGATACGAACGGTGCACAATCCAATATTCGTATAGTGCCAGACAGAGGTAATAGATCCAGACAAAAAATAAGGGGATAAGGACATGCAGCAATATGCCTTGGGATAATGCCCAGTAGGCTCCACCGATGACCATAGGCGTAATTAAAGCTAGACCTAGTCCTGGATAAAGCGCATTCACCCTACGCAAGAAACACGTATAAATGAGTGCAATTGCCGTTAAGGTGGCTGATAGTAAGAACCATGGCGGTGGTGTAGAAATGAACTGTTGATTTTTCAAATTGTCGATCGCGGTGGCGAGAATATTTGAACCCCAATACTGGCTATCAATTGGTGTCACTCGCAGATCGTGTAAAGACGAAGCATTGGCACCAATGATGACTATTTTGTCCTTAAATTCCTGTTCAGGACGTGCGGGCTTTTCTCGATCAATGTCAGCATAAAGATCGGTAAATGAAATGCGTTGATAGGGATTACTACTACCAAGCCAAGTCAATACTAAATCGGATCTCTGTGGCACTTTGTAACCCAAATCCTTAGCGACACGGGCTGGTAGGGATGGGACTAACCAACCAGAAATATCAGTGTAAAGTTCATAGCGCCGCCCTACGCCATCGGCATCCCCTAAGAAATTGACAGTGCCGATACGCCACTGGCGCGAGTCAATTACCATGGGCAATAAAAACGCACCATTGGCCAATTCATTCGCTCGTGATGTCTTGATTAATCCCAATTGGTTTTGTAAATCGCTGAGTTTTCCCACATAGGCCGCACGATCAAGTTCACTTCTGATAAAGGGGAAAAAAATATTACGCTTATCTTTGATCGCCTGGTTGAACAGTTGATCGCTTTCGGGTCTGTCCAAATCGCGTTCATTAAACGTAATATCAAAGACGATTGCTTTGGGTTGTTGCTGCAGAATGGCTTCCACCACTTCTGCGTAGACCGAACGAGGCCAAGGCCATCTACCTACTTTGCTTTCCATTTGGGTCAAGCTGCGGTCGTCGATATTGAGGATCACGATAGCAGGGTCAGCGGATAATTTCTCCGCCTGTAGTTTGACTAACCAGTCAGAAAATTTACCATCGAGGTTGAGTAGGTAACTTGGCGATAGCACTTCAAAGACCGCGAGAAGTGCCACCACTAGCGTAAAAACGTGAATAAAGCGCAGTGAAGATTTCATCGTAAAGAAGGCTATTTATGAAGTTGGCGATGGTGCCAGATAGCCGGGAATTTTACTTTCGTCCACCTCGTCAATTTGCGCGCTGTCCATAAATTTTTGCGCATATTGCAGATAAACTTTTTCCTTCACAAAGATATGAAACAAGTCGGGATCGATGTGTCCGTTTAAACTGAATTTGCCGAGGATATCGAGCGATTCTGTGATGCTTTTTCCGGTTTTATACGGGCGGTCTTTAGCCGACAGTGCTTCAAAAATATCGGCAATTGCCATCATGCGTGCTTGTACTGACATTTGTGATCCACGCAAACCACGCGGATAACCTTTGCCATCCATGCGTTCATGGTGCCCCCCCGCATATTCAGGGACATTTTTTAAATGCTTAGGCCAAGGCAAAGCTTCTAGCATGCGTATCGTGACGGCGATGTGGTTGTTGATAATTTTTCGTTCGTCGGCGGTTAAGGTGCCGCCTTTGATGGTTAGATTCTCACTTTCTTCGGTGTTGAGTAAATGTTGTTGTACGCCGTGACTATCTATCCAACGACGTTGCGCAATCTGTAATACGCGTTGTTGATCTTCGTCGCTCATACGCTCGCCACCGATATTGGCATGGCGTAAAAAGGCTTTTTCTTGGTCTAGTTGCACTAGCTCGTTTTTGTAGGCCTGTTCGGCCGCTTGCTTTTGCTCTGAGGTGGCAGAGAGCGTATGAGTTTGTTTTAGATATTGAATTTCTAGGTCACGTCGCAAGATTTCAAAGCGCGCATCGATCAGGTGAATACGATCAAAAATGGTTTCGAGTTTGGTGGATTTTTCGATCACATGCACAGGCGTTGTGATCTTGCCGCAATCGTGTAATAAGCCCGCCATCCATAATTCGCGACGATCACGATCAGTCATTTTGAAGTCTTTTAACGGGCCTTCATTATGACGATGGGCAGCTTCGGCAAGCATCATGGTTAGTTCTGGAACGTGCTGACAATGCCGCCCCGTATTCGGTGATTTTTCGTCTATTCCTATATTGATCAGGTTGACCAAAGATTCAAACAAATTCTCTAATTGAAAAATCAGTTCTTGATTGCTCAGTGCAATCGCAGCTTGCGACGCTAGCGCTTCGATAAATCTTTGGTCGGTCTCTGAAAAACTATGAATGTCTTTATTCACCGGATCTATCGCATTAATTAATTGCAGCACACCTATTAGCTCAGATTCGTGATTAAGCATAGGTACGGTTAACAAAGACTGGCAACGATAATTATTCAATTCATCAAAACGCCGCATTTCAGAAAAATTAAATAAGTCTGCGTCATAGACGCTAGCGATGCGCACTGACTGTTTGAGATTTGCCGCGTAGGCGACCACCGCGCTGAGATTAGGATGGCCTGCCTGATCTACCAGTGGAATGGATGCCATCTTGGAAGATTTTTCGTGAGAGCCACCAAAATGTAGATTGAGCGTGTCATTAATAGCGATATCAAATTCTAGACTTTGCTTATCGCTGCTGACCCGATACAAAGTACCGCCATCGGCATTGGTCATCGTTTTGGCGGTGCTGACAATGCGTTCTAGCAGTTGATCGACCTCTTTAATATCATTTAAAGCGACACTGAGTTCGGTTAAATGTTGTAGGCGTTCAGCAATTTGTTCGTGGTTCAGTTCTGACATAGACTCACATCAATCAATTTAAAAATGGAGAATCAACCATGACCTACCAAGAGATCAAAATGCGCCCTATGGGTATTTTTGAAAATTGGTAAAACTATATGGTTATCGACAAGGATATTCCTAAAGTCTAAGCGTTCCTCTACTTAAATCCTAGTAATTCCCCTGAGCGCGTTAGTTAAAACAACAGCCCGACAAAGTGTTGCTGATATGAGATACGAGATGAACTCCAGTGCACATTGTTGATGCTTAAAAGATATGAATATGAGGCAAGATCGATGTGAAAATGGCGGTCATCGCCCTATTCCGCTTTGATAAATGAGCAGGATTTACAACAATCATCCCGAGTTTGCGGCAAAATACCGCAAAAATAGAGAATGTTTACTCATTTTGGTGTGTGTTTAACGTAAATCGGCACTGAATTGTATCAACTTCGAATGTCAATCGAATCTAAGTAAAAAAGGATGACGGGATGTCGTCAAATTGTTTTTCGTCCCATAGACAAAATCTGATCAGTGGTATTGTAGGTGGTGTCAGCGCAGTATTTTTGCTGCTATGCGGCGCGCCAGCGTTGGCGATAGATAGTAAATATCAAGTGCCTGCGCCAGAGTTACAGGCTTTGGTCGATGCACCACGTGGACCGGAGTTTCGCTTAGGACCGCTCAATAAGATGGGTTTATTGATCAGTATTCCTAGCTTGCCCAGTATTGCTGAAGTCGCCCAGCCCGAATTGAAACTGGCGGGTTTGCGTGTCCATTCACGCCTGCGGGCGGCGAGCCGAACCAGTTTTAGTGATGGCTTGAGTTTGTTAGAAATTGCCAGCGGTAATACGCGCAAAGTCAGTGGATTACCAAATCGCGTGCAAATCGCTGATATGGCTTGGTCGGCCGATGAACGTTGGTTGGCCTTTAGTAATTGGGGCAAACGTGGGGTTGAATTGTGGTTGCTGAATGTCAAAACGGCTACTGCGCATAAATTGATAGAAGAACCTTTGAACGCAGTGACCAGCGCGGGTTTTTCTTGGGTCAGTGGCAATGGGCAAGCCGATCAGCTATTGGTCAGACTGTTACCTAAGTCACAAAAGCCTGCGCCTCGTGAGAGCACGATACCGACTGGCCCGTCTATGCAGGAAACGCGCGGTGGTAAATTAGCGCAAACCCGTACTTATCCTGATTTATTAAGAAATCCCTTTGATGCCGATATGCTCGATTGGCAGCTACAAACCCAATTGGCAATGGTCAGTGTGCAAGGGAAGGTACGGCGCTTTGGTCCTAACATGAATTTGACAAAAGCGCTGGCATCGCCTGATGGTAAATGGATACTCACTACGCAAATCAAACGCCCCTATTCTTATCAATTACCTTTAGAGCGCTTCGGACAGTTGATTGAAGTGTGGGATATTGAGGGTAAGAAATTAAAAACCATTGCTGAGTTGCCGATGCGTGAACGCTTGCCGAGCGCTAACGATGCGGTACAAGCGGGACCGCGCAATTTCTCTTGGCGCAATGATCAGCCTGCGACTTTATATTGGCTGGAAGCGCAAGGTGGTGGCGATCCCGATAGCAATATTAAAGTGCATGATATTTTGATGCAGCATGGTGTGCCATTTGGTGGCGCACCACAAAAATTAATGGACTTAGCGTGGCGTTTTAATTCCGTCGTATGGGGCAATGATCACCTTGCGCTGGTAACAGAAACTTGGGGCAAGACAAAGGAAATTCGTACTTGGCGTATTCAACCTGGAGCGCCACACAGCAAACCTGATTTGCTATTTGCACGTAAGTCGGAGGATCAGTATGCAAATCCCGGCGCACCATTGATGGAGTTGAATCAATACGGCCGTTCGGTGATACGTCTGACCCGTGATGAGCAATCCATGTTTTTAATTGGCACCGGTGCCAGCCCAGAAGGCGATCGGCCTTTTATAGATCGCTATCATTTACCGACAGAAAAAGCGCAACGCTTATGGCGTTCTAAAGCACCTTATTACGAGGAAGTGCTGGGCGTGGTTGATGATTTGGGAACGCAATTAATTACCACCCGTGAGTCGCAGGATGAACGCCCCAATTTGTATCTGCGTAGTATAAGTAGTAATGCCGCACCTAAAGCCTTGACAGCGTTTCCGCATCCGACACCGCAATTGCGCGGTATACAAAAGCGTCAGCTCCACTATGAACGTCAAGATGGTTTGAGTTTGAGCGCGACCTTGTATTTACCTCCTGGTTATGATCCAAAGCGCGATGGTGCGCGACCAATGTTGATGTGGGCCTATCCACGTGAATTTAAAAGCGCAGAGACTGCTGCTCAGGTGACTAGCTCGCCTTATAAATTTAATCGCATCAATGTACAAGGGCCGCAAGTGATGTTGGCGCGTGGGTATACCGTATTAGATGGCTTTGCTATGCCGATAGTGGGCGAAGGCCGTAAAGAACCCAATGATACCTTTATCGAACAAATTAAAATGAATGCCGAAGCAGCGGTCGATGAGGTGGTGCGTTTGGGCGTCGCAGATCGACATAAAATAGCCATAGGCGGACATAGTTATGGGGCGTTTATGGCAGCCAATTTGTTAGCGCACACGAGTTTATTTCGAGCAGGAATTGCGCGTTCCGGTGCTTATAACCGCAGCCTGACACCATTTGGTTTCCAAGCCGAAGATAGAAATTACTGGAAGGCGATCGATACTTATCAAGAGATGTCACCCTTCAATTACGCTGATGAGATCGACGTGCCACTGCTTTTGATACACGGCGAAGACGACAATAATCCCGGCACCTTTCCTATGCAAAGTGAGCGTATGTATCAGGCTTTGCAAGGATTAGGAACACCGGCACGTTTGGTGATGTTGCCGTATGAAAGTCACAGTTACCGAGCGCGTGAATCTTTATTGCATATGCTGTGGGAGCAAGATCAATGGTTGCTACGTTATGTAAAAAATGCTAAACCTGTCTCTGGTAAATAGCTTTTTTGGCATAGCAACTAAAAGCTTAGTGTTTTGTTGTTACAATGCATTTTAATTCCAGCGCGATAACACTTTTAAATTCTTATTATGCTCAAAGCCTACATTTTAGATAATCAAGCCGTTGCCCGGAATTTATTGGGATCGGTGTTGATGAATGGTGGGCACGAAGTGATAGGTGATGGTAACCACAGTGCGCATAATTTGGCCAAAATGGTCAAATTACAACCGCAAATTGTGTGCGTAGATATCGGTGAAGCCGACAAAGATGGTTTGGCGATCTTGGAAAATCTACGTGCCCAATTACCTAAAGCTTTGGTGTTCTTGGTGTCAGCCAAATTGGATGCGGAAACTATCGCAGCAGCACAAGCTTTGGGCGTGGTGGGTTTTATCGTGAAACCATTCAATGCAACCGCTGTACTGATGTCAATTCGTAATACAATACTTCGCATTGCCTCTCAGGCGCGCGCAAAACAAGCCGAAGCGGCTAGCACTTCCCCAACTCCTGCCGCTGATGGCAACAGCAACCCTCCTAGCGACTAGTTCATCCTGTATTTCTCTTGCTTTATCAGGTATCAGCTAATTCCATCACATTTTTACACCAAGCTCTGACCTTCGCTTACAGTGAGACATAATCTTAAGGAGGCCTTATGAGTTCTTCATCCCTTACCCCTGCTATGTCAGAACAAGCATTACCCGCCGAGGTATCGATACAAAGCGATACCTGGTTGAATCGGTATCGTAATTTTCCGGTATTTTCTAAAACGTGGTTTCGTTATAGAACCGTTGCTTTTATCAGCGTTTATATTTTTATCGCGGTGTTAATCAGTGCGATAGCCGCTTTGACGAAGGGCGATTGGAAGACCTACGCTGCCGTTATGTTACCCGTTATCTTGGCTGCGATTAGTTTGACGACAGTTGGCCAAGCCATGGCGGTGTGGGTAAGGCAAAAACATTTTACAAGTCGTAAAGAAGGTATTTATCTAAGTATCGCTATTTTGTCGGGTGTTGGGATCGCCTACGGTGTCGCGCAAGTCACCGATAACTTAGCGAAATTGGCGATTTATGGCGATGCGAATTACAAGTTTCCCTCCAAGGCGAAAAAAAATAACCCTGAGTCACAATCTACTAATTCACAAGCCAGCAATGATATTGAAAGATCGGCGGCTAGCGCGCCTAGTTCGTCTGCGGTAGCGAGTACGGAGACGGTTGCTGCTTCAGGATCTGCAGCAACAGCGGAAGCATCAAGCCCAGGCTCAAGCCCTAGCACCATCGCGAGCAAATCCACTGCCGTCAGCAGCACGGCGAATAGCGACACCGTCAAAATCGATAAATTGATTCAGCTGGTGTTGAGTGCTTTCCCTATGATTTTCTTAGTTATTTATACCGGCAGCGGCTTTGATTTATGGTTCTTTTTCCGGCAACGTAAACGCTTAGCGGAAGCCTTGCGTCAACAAGAGTTGAAACGCGCGCAAGATGCGAGACGAGAAGCGGAGTTGCGTCTCTCGGTTTTGGTGGCTCAGGTAGAACCACATTTTCTGTTTAATACTCTAGCGGGTGTGCGCTCTGCGATTTTGACCGAACCAGTGCGCGCGACGGCAATTGTGGATCACTTAGTTGATTATCTGCGTTCTACCATACCTCAGATGCGAGGTGATGGTAGCTCTGAGCAAGGCCGCTTAGCAAAACAATTAGAGGCGGCGCGAGCTTACTTAGGTTTGATGCAAGCGCGTATACCGCGCCTGACATATAGCGTGGAATCTGAATTAAAAGACGCGGTATTTCCCCCTTTAATGCTGATTTCTTTGGTAGAGAATGCCATCAAACATGGAATCGAACCCAAAATTGGCCCGGTGCATATTAGTGTTAATGCGCGTTATTTTGATCAAGACGATGAAGAGAAACTAGAAGTCGCGGTGAGTGATAACGGAGTCGGATTTGGTGGTGCGACTTCCGGTTCCGGGATTGGTCTCGCCAATATACGCGAACGTCTCGAATCCATGTACGGTTCACGTGCCAGCTTAGTTTTGAAAGCACGACCTGAAGGTGGCGTCACCGCCAGTATCGTGCTTCCTTTAATTGCTTAAATAATTGCTTAATTGCCTGATGCTAAAGTATTTTCATAAGCTGAATCATAAACTGATATAAATATCCTATTTTTTAACATATATAGTCTTAGACGGAGTGCATATGACCACTGCGATCATCGCTGATGACGAAGATTTACCTCGTAAAGATTTACGCCGCATGCTCGCCGAGTTGTGGCCAGAGTTAGAAATTCTGGCGGAGTGTGAACATGGCACCGAAGCTTTGGAAGCGATCCATCACCATAGTCCGGATATTGCCTTTCTCGATATCCGTATGCCGGGGATGACAGGACTGGATGTTGCCAATGCCACCAAAGGCCACTGCCATGCGGTGTTTACTACAGCCTACGATAATCATGCCTTAGAAGCTTTTTCGGCAGGTGCCATTGATTACTTGCTTAAACCTATTTCGCGCGAACGTCTGGTCGATGCCATCAATCGCCTCAAAGAACGTCTGGCAACGAAAGCCGCACCAAGTGATCTCAGTCAGTTGATGCAAGAGCTAGACAAGCGCCTACGCCCGCAAACGGCTGAGCGCATACGCTGGATCAGTGCCAGTGTTGGCGACACGATTAAGATGTTCCCGATCGATAAAATTTTGTTTTTCACTTCGGATGAAAAATACACGCGTGTCGTTTGCGCTGATGATGAGGCACACGTGCGCAAACCGCTGAAAGAAATTATCGACGGTTTAGATCCCGAAGTGTTTTGGCAAATTCATCGCAGCGTCGTAGTGCGCGCTGAAGCGATCGCCAAAGCTCACCGCGATGAATTAGGCAAAGTGACGGTGGAACTGCGTGGCAGTAAAGAGCTGTTAAAGGTGAGTCAGGCTTATGCTTGGCGATTTAAGCCTATGTAGGCCGATGTATGTTTAAGTAATTTGTTTTTCTTAAAAACTGTTAGCTCTATGGTGACGATGATGACGAATTTGTATAAATTTGCTTTCCTTATCAGCGCTTTATTTTTTACACCTATTCTGACTGCGCAAGTTTTGCCAGAAAAGTTTCAAGCGCCTCTCATTTCTAATGGTGGGGTGTTTGGTCTGACTTTATCTCCAGATGGTAAAACCGCACTGTGGGTGCAATCTCAGGGCAAGCGAGAAAAACTCACCATCATGGAGTCTACGAATGTGAATGGCCAATGGACTGAGCCTAAAATAGCGCTGTTTTCTGATGACAGCGGACGATGGAAAGATATCGATCCTATGTTTAGTCCCGACGGTAATCTGGTGTTATTTCAATCGAATCGTCCGGTGTCGAATGCGGATGGGATACCGAAAAAGGATTTTGATATTTGGGCAGTCAAAAAGACAGACCAAGGCTGGGGAGCGGCTTTTCATATGGGAAGCGTGATCAACACGGAAGCCTCAGAGTCTTACGCGTCAATCGCAAAAAATGGCAATATCTATTTTATGAAAGACCATGAAAATCAGCCTGGTAATTCAGATATTTTTGTGTCTAAATTCGTCAATGGGAAGTACCAGAAACCCATCAATATCGGTATGCCAGTCAATACTGAACAATTCAGAGAATCCAATCCCTTTATCTCCCCTGACGAAGATTACTTAATTTATTTTTCTTCGGATGCCACGGGCTTTGGTGAAGTCGATCTGTATATTAGTTTTTTTGAAAATGGTGGGTGGACTAAGCCGTTCAATCTGGGTTTACCTATCAATTCAAACTTAGCTGAATTCTGCCCTTTTGTTCATCAAGGTAAGTTGTATTTCACTCGTCAGCAAAAAGGGGCGGACAGAATGATAGAAGATATTTATTTGATAAACTTCGATCCGTATTCTTATAAGTCTATGGTCAAGTAGGAGTCATTTTTACTTTTGAGGGCTTACTATTGATTTGCCGTGAAAAAGTGAAATGCCATAATTAAATGCCTCTTAATTTTCCATTCCCATACTTTTGGAAAATCAACAGACACTTGAGAAATCGGGTGTCTGTTTTGCTTTTTATCTTATGAATGTGTGATGAGTAAATGCGGTGAGCTGTGTTAGCCTTTCGTTAGGGGAATTAATAATAAAAACCAATAAAAGGAGCATGCATGATGTTGAGTTCTGAAATGAAATTATCAGAAAAACGAACAAAAACGCCGATAAAAACATTGGCGCTTTCAAAGACGCTAGCGAGTTTAGGATTTTTACTCTACGCCAGTGTTCATATGGCGACTGCACAAAGCGCACAAAGCGCACCAACTGCGGCCTCGAAAGAGCTCGCACGCTGGCAAGCCACCGCGCAGAAAGTCACGATCTCGCGTGATAAGTGGGGGATCCCGCATGTGGTTGGTAAAACCGATGCCGACGCCGTGTTTGGCTTGCTATATGCGCAGGCAGAAGATGATTTTAAACGCGTAGAACTAAATTACATCAATGCATTGGGGCGTTTGGCTGAGGTCGAAGGTGAGGCTGAGATTTGGCGTGATTTGCGTATGAAGTTGTTTATTCAACCTAAGGATTTACAAGCCAAATATGCGGCCAGTCCGGTCTGGCTTAAGCAACTGATGAATGCCTTTGCGGATGGTTTGAACTATTATCTGCACACCCATCCTGAGGTCAAACCACGCTTGATCACTCATTTTGAACCTTGGATGGCTTTAGCGTTTAGTGAAGGTAGTATTGGTGGCGATATTGAGTCGGTCAATCTTACTCAACTCGCTGCCTTGTACGGTTCGCAACAGGGGAAGCGTCCTGAATTAGCAGCGCTCGATACCGATCCCCTGTTGCCGGAACCACGTGGTTCTAACGGTTTTGCGGTTGCCCCTACTCGTACCGCGAATGGACAGGCGATGTTGTGGATTAATCCGCATACCTCGTTCTATTTTCGTCCCGAAGTGCAAGTGACCAGTTCACAAGGTTTGAACGCTTACGGCGCGGTGACTTGGGGTCAATTCTTTATTTATCAGGGCTTCAATCAATATAATGGCTGGATGCATACCTCAAATGCGGCCGACGTGATTGATGAGTTTGCGCTCACCGTGAGTCAGAAAGCAGGTAAATACTATTATCTGTATGAAGGCAAGCAACGAGCTTTGAAAGTCGTCGAACTAAATCTGCCCTATAAAACCAGTACCGGTATAACCAATCGCAAGATCACCACCTATGCTAGCCATCATGGCCCTGTGGTGCGCGCTGCGGATGGTAAATGGATCGCAGTGCAATTGATGAATGAACCAGTCAAAGCCTTGATGCAATCCTATCTGCGCACTAAGACGCGTGATTATGCTGGGTTTGCCAAAGTCATGGATTTGCGCGCGAATTCATCGAATAACACGGTGTATGCTGATCGCGATGGCAATATTGCGTATTTCCATGGTGATTTTGTGCCGCGTCGTAATCCGCAACTTGACTGGACACAGCCGGTTGATGGCAGCACTCGTGCGGCGGACTGGCAAGGTCTGCATCCGGTCAAGGACATTATTCAGCTATTTAATCCCGCCAACGGCTGGATACAAAATACCAATAACTGGCCATTTTCAGCAGCCGGTATCGGGGACGGTAATAGTAGTCCGCGCCAACAGGATTATCCGCGCTATATGTGGAGTAATGGCGAGAATGCGCGCGGTTTGCACGCCGTCAAAGTATTGAAAGACGCCAATAAATTGACTTTGGACGGTATGATTGCACTGGCTTATGACAGTGAGCTTACCGCGTTTGAATCTTTATTGCCGCCCTTATTTAAAGCCTATGATGCTGCGCCCAGCCCGGCTTTAGCTGAGCAAATTAAAAGCTTGCGCGAATGGGATTTGCGAACCAGCCTAGAATCTCGTCCCACTTCCTTGGCAATCTATTGGGCGCAAGATTTAGTACAGACACACGCGGCCGAAGCGCGTCGCCATCATATGCCGGTCGTGGATTACCTACCTAGTTTGCCCGCATCTGCTTTGCTGTCGGGTTTGCAACGTGCCAGTGAGCGTTTGCAAAAGGATTTTGGAAGTTGGCAAACACCTTGGGGAGAAATCAATCGTTTTCAACGACTGTCCGGTGATATAAATGCCACTTATGATGATAACAAGCCCAGTTTGCCCGTTGCATTTGCCTCGGGTAATTGGGGGGCGTTAGCCGCCTATGGCATGGTCGCCAAACAAACGACCAAACGAATCTATGGTGATCGTGGCAATAGTTTTGTTGCTGTCGTTTCCTTTGGTCCTCGGATCCAAGCGAAGAGCATATTGGCCGGTGGTGAAAGTGGCGATCCTACCTCGCCACACTTCAATGATCAGGCCGATATGTATAGTAAAGCGCAGTTTAAAGACGTGCTGTTTTACCCAGAAGACATCGCTAAGCACTTAAAACGCAGCTATCATCCGGGGCAGTAAATTACGTCGTGTGGCATACCGAGCAAGGTGATGCTTTGGTATGCCGCAATGCGAGTAATGAGAAGAAGATCAGATCTAGATCAACTAAATCATAAAAAATGCCGCAATGCGCAATAAATCTAGCGCCTTTCCTCGCCACAAATTGACCGCATGTCTGACATTTCTAGTTTAGAATGCACCGTCGTTGAAAATCCCTGCATTTTTGGTAAGTACAGAATGCAGAAAGAGAAACATAAAAAATACAGAAAAGTGCCTTTTCCCGTCAAAAAATGAAATGGGAATTGCGATGAGATCGGGACTTAATGGATTTAGTGGATCTTGGACGGATGTGGACGGATAAGGATAGATTTAGGCGGATTTGATGTCATTCAGTAATTGCTATGAGTAGTTATGACGAGTAGTTACGATGAACTGTTACGATAATTCAAAATAAGTTTTACAAAATTCAAACAGGAGAAAATTGCATGAGCGGTGCTGCAATCACACCGGGTCAAGAGACCCCAATTCCAGAGTTTAAGCAAATCATGGGGCATCCCGCTCCACTTTGGATGTTATTCATGTCCGAATTCTGGGAGCGCTTTGCGTTCTACGGTATTCGTTGGGCTTTGGTGCTGTATATCGTTGATCAGTTCTACCAAGGCTCTGGCGCTGGCCAAGCTGACGCTAATCTGACTTATGGCTCTTATTTGGCTCTAGTGTATGCCGCTGCTTTGTTTGGTGGCTATGTAGCTGATCGAGTGATTGGTTACCAGCGTTCGATTTTAGTGGGCGCGGTATTCATGGCAGCTGGCTTATTTATGATATCGATTCCCAACCAAGATATTTTTAAGATGGGTTTGGCGACCATCATTATTGGTAACGGCTTGTTTAAACCGAATATTTCTACCATGGTGGGTAAGTTGTACAGCATTGCTGATACCCGTCGTGATTCTGGTTTTACTATTTTCTATATGGGTATTAATGTGGGTGGCTTCTTGGCACCAATCTTTACTCAATTCTTGGCACAAAAAGTCTTCAGCACTGGCGACACCCCTGCTTACAAGATCGTCTTTATCGCTGCTGGTATCGGTATGGTTTTGAGTTTGATTTGGTTTGCTATCGGCCGTCGCATGTTAAAAGGTATAGGCGCACCAGCCCCTGGCGCAGAAAGTATGTCGCGCGTGATTTATGTCGCGATCGGTGCTTTATGCGTAATTCCAGTTGCCTATTTCTTACTCTCTATGGGTGCCGTAAAATTACAAATTGTTTTGTTCATTTTATTTGGCGGCTTGGCGATTATGTTGTTGGTAGAAGGCTTCCGCAACGGTAACATCGCTCGTGATAAAGTGATCGCGATGTTATTGATTTTTACCTTCAATATTTTGTTCTGGATGTTCTTCGAACAAGCTGGTAGTTCTTTCACTTTCTTGGCTGACAAAATTGTTGATCGTGATTTGACCTCCGCATTTACTTTCCCAACGGCGTGGTTCCAAAGCGTTAACTCTTTAGCGATTATTGGTTTTGCACCGGTGGTTGCTGCGGTGTGGGTAATGTTAGGTCGTCGTAATTTGAATCCATCTATCCCACGTAAATTTGGTCTGGGTTTGATCGGTAACGCGTTGGCATTTGGTTTGTTGATGTACGCTTTGACTTTCTTGGTCGATGAAAAGAGCAAAATTCCATTCTGGACTTTGTTCATGGTGTACGTGATTCAATCAATTGGTGAGTTGTGCTTATCTCCAATCGGTTTGTCGATGGTGACTAAGTTGGCACCAACACGTTTGGTCGGCTTGGGCATGGGCGGCTGGTTCTTATCGACGGGTATTGGTAATAACTTGTCAGGTATTTTTGCTAGCCATGTGAGTGGTGATGGCGGGATGTCGGTAGCGTCTGCGTTGAGCGGCTATACCTTCGGCTTCTACTCATTATTAGGCGCAGGTATCGTATTGTTCTTGATTGGACCTTTGATGCAAAAATTGATGCATGGTGTGAAGTAAAATTGAAACTACGGTAGTTGATGTACCCAACAAAAAAAGCGACCCACGGGTCGCTTTTTTGTTGCTTAAATTAGCTGATACTAGCTAACACCAGCTAATTTTTGAAGCTGATTATTTTATTTCTGGCGCTGGTTCCATAGGCATTTCGCCTGCTGCAGTTGCTGGATAAGCCTTGCCATTAATCGTCAGCTTGCCATTTTTCCAGAGCACTTGCGAACTCAAGTTACTGCCATTGCGGGCGATGTAACCTTGGGCTTCGTAGGGTTCTATGCTGGCTTTAAACATGCCCAGCATCATGGTGCGTGCATCGGGATCGGTTTGTGTGCCGTTAATCAATTCTTGTACCAAGGTTTCCGCCAAACTGACATCAGCTTTGCTTTCTAGTTTGTTCAACAAGAGCATAGGATTATCGATGTCACCAGGTTTTACGTCGACAAATTGCAATTTACCGCTAGCCTTAAATTCGCCGTTTTTGCCAGCCAGACTGAGGCGATCTAAAGACAAGACGGGTTGATACTTGAGCATTTCGGCGCCGTGTTTTTTGAAAGTAACTTGCATCTCTTCCAATTTTTCAGGCGTCAGATTTTTACGATCCATTGCGTATAAGGCGGTGAATAATTGATTGAAACTAGGACCGTGCAGATTTTTCAAAGAGTAGTCGTAATGGAAGTTACCGATATCTTGTTTGTTAACTTGAATTTGCTGTATGCCCATTTTTAGCGCTGAATCGAATAAATCGTCTTTACGCGTGGTGTTGCTCTCTAAGATCAGGTCTTTCAAATTAAAGCCTGCATTGGGAGCTTGGGTATTGGCGAAGCTGATGCCGCTGATACTCGCTTTTGAGTTGCCAACATAGAGTATTCCATCAGCATAGGCACGTTCTGCGTCGCCATTCATTTTGACCGCACCCAGATTCATGGTGGTGCTACCGTCGCTGCTGACCAAATCCATGCCTGGCGCATTGAAATCAAATTTCAATTTTTTGTAGGCTGCATCGAATGCGAATTCCAGATTCAAGCCTTTCCAATTGAGTTTATCTTGACGTGTACCAACCACGGTATTAATTGCTGGGCTGCTCATTTTGACTGTGCCGCCGCCACTGTAGTTAAGTACAGTTTGTAGCTCTAAATATTTTTTGTCGCCGAAGATTTTTTTGATTTCGGCGACGGTTGCTGCATCTAGAACGAATTCTGTTTCTATCTTACCCGCGCCTATGCCAACGATACCGGGGATAGGTCCGTGCGTAATATGGTTGATAATTTGAATTTGTATAGGCTTGATGACAGGCATCATGTCCGGCATTGCTTGCGCCGCATTGTCGGCATTGTCCGCATTATTGTCTGCTGTTGTCGCTTCTGGCTCTTGGAAATGGGCTGGTGCAGGCATGCCTGGAACCATGTCAGCGTAACTGATTTCTATCGTACTTTCTTGGGTCGATGTGAAGATACCGCGGGTGTAGTTTTGTTTGACTATCTTTAACTTAGAAAACAGCACCTCGTTGGTATTGAGTTGACTCAATTTGGTTTCTAAGCGTTTGCCTGTGACCCAGGAGGCGGCTGGATAAGCGACTGCCAGAGCGGCAACCACGGCAATAGCCAAGGAACTTTTTTTCATGTGACCCATCCTTTAAAAATCGAATAAAAACTAATGTGTAAAAATATAAAAAACCGAAGAACAAATAAAAAAACCAACATTGAAAAACAAATAGAAATTCGACGCAGGCGATAGTGTAACGACAATTTTGCGTTTGATGATCTAAAAGATAAGTTAAATTTAAATTCTGCTGCCAACTATTGCCAACCAGCGGTGATTTAATTGCTCAGTCTTGTAAAGCATATGCGTGACGAATTAGTGATAGCCGCATTTGCCAGATATTCGAACTGACTGAGGATGATTTAGCAAAATTTAGCGCAATTTCGCCAGATTTTACTAAACATTAGTCAGAAACTGGGTTTCAAAATCCTGAGGATGGAGCGGGCGCGAAATTAAGTAACCTTGGATTTCGTTGCAGTGTAGCGACGATAGTAGTTGTTTTTGTTCTTCGGTCTCAACACCTTCGGCAATCACTTTCAATTTCAGCGCATGCGCCAGACTGATAATAGCTGTGACGATGGCAACATCGCTTTCATCCTTGGTCAAGTTCATCACAAAGGAGCGGTCGATTTTGAGTTTGTTGATAGGAAAGCGCTTGAGATAACTGAGGCTGGAATAACCGGTACCAAAATCATCTACCGCCATTTTGACGCCTAGCTTGGCGATGGCATTGAGTTTTTTGAGTGTTTCTTCTATATCTCGAATCAAGATAGATTCGGTTAATTCTAATTCGATAAAGCCAGGGTCTAAATGGGCATCATCGAGGGCATTGGCTAAGCTATCGACAAAATTGGCTTGCTGAAATTGTAGAGCCGAGACATTCACCGAGATACGTAATTGGCGACCGTCTTTATTCCACGCGGCGGCTTGTGCGATCGCGGTATGCATAACCCACTGTCCCAACGCGATAATTAATCCTGTTTCTTCCGCAATTGGAATGAATTTGGCGGGACTGACTTCGCCTAGCTCTGGATCGTGCCAACGCAATAGCGCTTCTGCGCCGTAGACCTGTTGCGTTTCCAGATCGACCAGGGGCTGATAGTGCAAGCGGAATTCTTGATGTTCTAGGGCTTGGCGCATCGCATGATCAATTTTCATGCGCGACAATAAGCCTATGTTCATTTGTCTTTGATAAAAGCGAAAATCCGAGCGCCCACGTTCTTTCACGTGGTACATGGCACTGTCCGCGTTTTTAATCAAATCCTCCATCGTTTGACCATCAATTGGATAGAGCGCGATGCCAATACTGCAGGTCACACTAAATGGAATGCCATCCAGACAAAATGAGGCGGCTAAATCAGCTAATACACGTCGGGCACAAATCTCTGCACCGCTGGCGTTGACTTGATGGAGGAGCAAAACAAATTCGTCGCCACCTAGGCGAGCGGCGGTATCAACTTGTCGTAAACATTTCTTCAGACGTTCCGTGACTTCGATTAAAACCCGGTCGCCAAATGGATGGCCTAGTGAGTCATTAATCTGTTTGAAATTGTCCAGATCTAAAAACAGTAAAGCAAATTCAGTATTGTCGCGAGCCGCGTGCGTGATGGCTTGATTGATGCGTTCTTCTAGTAACAGCCGATTAGGCAAGCCAGTTAAAGCGTCGGAAAAGGCCAGCTCTTCGATTTTTTGCTTGGCGTTATAGTTTTCAGTCAGGTCTTTAAAAAAGCCTATGATATTGACGGTATAACCCAATTCATTTTGTACGCAGACTAAGGAAATCATGCAGAGATAGGCATGCCCATCTTTACGTCGATTCCAAATTTCACCTTCCCAAAAGCCGTACTCGGTCAATTCATTTAATACGCGTTTCAAGAGCTCAGTTGAACCTTGATTGTGTAGAAAATCACTAATCGTTAAACCGACCACTTCGGCTTCGGTGTACTGTGTCAGGCGCTCAAAACTGGGATTGGTGGTGATAATATTTTGGTAGTGATCCGTAATAAAGATCGCATCGGTACTGGCTTCGAAGACTTTGGAAGCGAGTTGCAGGCGTGCTTGATCGGCCAATTTTTGCGAGATGTCGCGGAAGGAAAAAACCCTACCTATTGGTCGACCGCGTGCATACTGCGGTAAGGTGACGCGCTCTAAGATTTTGCCTGAATGTAGTACTAGGACATCGTTGGCTTCCATCAATGGCGAGCGGCGTATTTCAGACAGCCGTTCATGGTAATGACTGGCATCCACGATGCAATTATCCATCCAAGCGTAGATCGCGATGTCATTGCGTTCGGTGAGCAGCTCTTCGGGCAAATCCCAAAGCTTGGCAAATAAGTGGTTATAACTGCGTATGTCGCCATTCAGATCGGTGACCAAAATCCCGTCTGCAGTTGATTCTAATGTGGCACGTAATTCAGCGATGAGTTTTTCTAATTCAGTTTCGATTTGCCTTTGATCGCTGTGATCGCGTATCGCAACCACATACAAAGAGGTGTCCATATCCATATGAACAAAACTAACACGACGAATGACCTGGACAATACTGTCATCGGGGCGTTTCAGTAAGGTTTCAGAGTAGATATTATTGGATAGCCCAGCTGCCACATCTTCCCAAAAAAACATGTCCTCGGGTGCAGCTGCTAGATTGATGACAGGCGTATCGAGCAAGCTAAGTGGCGCTACCCCTAATAATTCGTGAGCTGCACGGTTGGCGGCGACGATATGTAGTTGTAAGGGATCGACTAACAGTACCCCTTCTAACATGCCTTCGATCAAGGCTTCCCATTGACGACGGCTCATGAAATTTTACCGACCAAATCAGTGGCCATCGACAGAGGATCGCTGGCGCGTTCGAAGAAATAGCATAAACGCTTACGAGGAGACAGATAGTCGTAAGCCGCTTTAGGCAACTGCACCGGTTTTAAACTGCGGCGTATGCCAATATGTGTTTCATGTTCCAGATTAATCATCAAAGCATCATCACGTGGAATGGCTGGATCGTGGATGATGACTTTGGGTTTGATCGGACGGGATGAATTGACCGAGACGACTAAGGCATAACGTTCATCACTTAGTTGCACTACAGAGCCAGGTGGATAGATGCCCATCATTTTGATAAACGCGGTTAAAGTGGGCGTATCGGATTGCATCTTATTTTTGGTGAACAATTGCGATAAAGCTTCATGCGGCGTTACCGCCAGTGCCACATTGCTAGGATTACACATATTATCGAAGCGATTTACCAGCGAAATAATTCTACTCAATGCGCTCATCTTATCGACATGGATATGACCCGGATAGCCACTGCCATCGGCGAATTCGTGATGTTGCGCGATCAATAAAGTGGCACTGTTAGAGAGCTGCATTTTGCGTGCTAAATTCACCCCATGTGCCACATGACTTTGGTAGAGCTGACGCTCGGCTGGGCTGCTCTGTTCATCGACCCAGCGCAGGCGATCGGGTAATTCTATCTTGCCGACATCGTGCAATAAAGCGCCGATACCGAGCTCTAGCATATCTTCTTTGGGTAGCTCTAAGGCCTTACCCAATAAGAGTGAAATTAAAGTGACATTGATACTGTGCAGCGCGGTTTTTTCACCGGCTTTTTCAGACAGCAAGCGTATCGCCGATTCATCATGGTTGAGAATGCCATCGAGCATGCCTTGTACTAATTTACTGGCCGTATCTCTAGCCGCTGGAGGCTGGGCGTGGATGATTTCGGTCAGATGTTTAAATTCTAGGGTGGCTTGACCAAATTGGCGTTCGCAGGCCATCAGACTGGCTTGTTGGCTGGCGAGTAAAGCCTTGCGTTGTTTGGCGGCGAGCGCCTCGGGTGATTCTGTGTGCAAGGGCGTATTTAGTTGCTCCAGTGCCGCTTTTGCTTCTGTTGCGTGCGGATCAGGCTGACTTTTTTCGGGAGCGTAACGAATCTTTTGTAAACCTAGTGCCTGCAATTTGTGAATTTGCTCTTGATTACGAATTTCAAAACTACTCACCGGAAAAGGATGATCCATCCAACCTATATCAAGGTAGATGTACAAGCCTATCCGTAATTCTGCCGGACTGATAAATTGGTGGGTAGCGTCGGTCATGGAGCTGGTAATTCAAGGTATATCAAGGTGTTCGCGCGGTACTGCTTGAGAATTTGTAAAAGCGCTAGGATACTTTAAAAAAGTTGCCGCAAGTTAACTGTTTGAGTATAAGTCACAATATCCCAAAAAAACGCTTTTGACTAATATCATCGAAAAATAAGTAGATTTTTTTGTAGAGAAAATAGCCTACGTTGTATTTTTTTCGCTTAAAGAATGCAGTAGTTGTTGAGTAGCAAGGATGCGTGGTGAAAATAAATCATAACGGTGACTCTATAGTGCTGTTTTTTATAGCCGCTTTTCATTACTGTTTTTTGTAGCTGCTGTTCGTAATTGCTGTTCGTAATTATTTAGCATCGCTTTAGTATGTCCTACAGATAGTCTGTCATAGCAACAACAAAATCGCATTTCTGATTACGCAAATATCTTACAATCAAATTTTATCTTTTAACGGTTTTGCCCATGTTATTAGCGGTGTTAACGGATTTGCATGCCAATCGTGAGGCCTTGGAGGCTTGCCTCGCGCATGCACAAGAGCGGCAGGCCGAACAATATGCTTTTTTAGGCGATTTGATCGGTTATGGTGCAGATCCTTCATGGGTGCTCGATACCGTGATTAACTATGTTGGACGCGGTGCCTACGTGTTGATGGGTAATCATGATCTGGGCGTTCTGCAAGCGGATCGTAAAGATATGAATGCGAATGCGCGCGCTGTCGTTGAGTGGACTCGTGGCCAATTGAATGATTATCAAAAAGAGTTCATACGCAATTTACCCATGCAAATTGAATTGGATAATTTATTATTGGTACACGCGAATGCTTGGGCGCCGGAGAAGTGGGAATATGTCGATGGCGTCATGGAAGCGGGGCGCAGTATCAATGCGACGCAGGCGCAGATTACCTTTTGTGGTCATGTGCATCGGCCTAGTCTGTACCATATGAGTCATGCGGGTAAAGTAGGTGAATTCACACCTGTCTCCGATCTGAGTATGTCATTAAGCAAGTTACGACGCTGGTTAGTGCAACCTGGCTCTGTTGGCCAACCTCGCGATGGCAATCCTGCTGCTTGTTATGCCTTGTATGACACCGTGCAGCGAGAACTGAGTTTTTTCCGAGTCCCTTATGATGCGGAAACGGCTTCACAAAAAGTATTGGAAGCCGGATTGCCTGCCGTTTTGGCACAGCGTTTGATTCAGGGAGGCTAAGGTATGAGTAATAATCTACCGAAGTCACCAAATCAGTCTGCATCTTCTACTGCATCCCCTACTACACCTATCAGCGATCAGGCTGGCAATAAGTCCAGTGGGCAGTCGGCCGCATCATCCGAAAAACCAAGTTCACCACGCCGCTTACAAGTGGGCATGGTGGTGGATGGTTATCGTTTAGAAGAAAAACTGCATATGGGCGGCATGGCGGCATTGTGGCGCATTACCGATTTGCAGGAGCGTTATCGTTCGCCCGAAGGTGAATTGCCTGCTTTGATTATGAAAGTGCCTTTGATGTTTAGCATCGAAGATCCCACCGCTATTGTGGCCTTTGAAGTTGAGCAAATGATCATGCCTAAACTCAAAGGAAAGCATGTGCCCAGATATTACGGTGCTGGTGACTTTGATGCTCAACCTTTTATCGTGATGGAACACATCGAAGGCGTGTCATTACGCGCCCGTTTTGATGATTCTCCCTTGCCAGTTGAAGAAGTGGTGAGTGTTGGGATCCGAGTGGCGGCAGCTTTACAAGATTTGCACAGACAGCATGTGATCCATCT
This sequence comes from Affinundibacterium danionis, assembly GCF_042432465.1. NCBI lineage: Bacteria > Pseudomonadati > Pseudomonadota > Betaproteobacteria > Burkholderiales > Oxalobacteraceae > Affinundibacterium > Affinundibacterium danionis. The sequence continues at coordinate 228,340 of NZ_JBHLXJ010000013.1, forward strand.
CGATCTCAAACCTTCCAATATTATGTTTCGTGCAGGTGGTGCCGCTGTCTTGATCGATTACGGTTTATCGCGCCATGACAAATTGCCAGATCTACTCGGAGAAGAGTTTCGTTTGCCGATGGGAACTGGACCTTACATCGCCCCGGAACAAGTTTTGGGGATACGCAATGAACCGCGTAGCGATCAATTTTCATTAGGCGTATTGTTGTATCACTTAGCGACGGGCGAACGCCCTTTTGGTCATCCTACTTCGGTGTCGGGATTGAAAAAGCGTTTGTATCGAGATCCGATTCCACCTCGCGATCATAATCCTGCGATACCCGATTGGCTGCAAGAGATCATTTTGCGCTGTTTGGAAGTAGATCCTAGTGCTCGTTTTGACACTGCTGCACAGTTGGGTTTGATGCTACAAAATCCCGATCAGTTAAGTTTGACGGCGCGTGCCGAAAAATCTGGCAAAGATGGTTTGCTGTCGGTTTTGAAACGACGTTTTCATGCGGCTGGGGTTGAGCCCTTTGCCAAATACAGTATGTCAGATCAATTGTCGCAATCCCCCATCATTATGGTGGCGCTACATTTGAGCGAAAGTAATACCGAGCTGACAGATGATATCCGTATGTTGACTCGTCGCATGTTGCAGACCGAACCAGGGGCGCGGCTGGCCTGTGTCACGATCCGTAAAACCAGCCGTATAGGCTTGGACGAGGGCATAGTGCAAGGCGGTCAGAATATGCACGTGAAGCAATTGGTAGAACTGAAGCATTGGGCGCGTTCTTTGCAAGTATCGAAAGATAAAATTACTTTTCATGTATTGGAAGCCCATGATACGGCGGCAGCGATTATTGACTATGCGCACAATAACAATGTGGATCAAATCATTATCGGTTCGCGCGGCAGCTCTACACTCCGACGTTATTTAGGTAGCGTCTCGGCGCAGGTGGTGGCAGAAGCTGAATGTACGGTCACGGTGGTTAAACAAAGACGAGAATAAGTCGATATATGGTGCATGGTGGATCGTAGATGATGAGCTTACATTCAATGTTTGGGCGAGTTGCAGTGCTGAGTATCTTGAGCCACGTTTTGCTATACGGGAATCTATGGACGAATAGCGCCTCTGCCCAAACTCAAAATGCCGCAGAGCTTCGTACTCAACAAGGTCATCCGGCACTGGTCCCAGTACGAACTTGGCAGCGTTTCGCTGATACGGTGTTCCATCGTTTATCTATGCAGAATGGATTGCCTCAAACCAGTGCGACGGCTATCGCCCAAGATGGTGATGGCTTTATTTGGGTCGGTACCCAAGGTGGCTTGGCACGTTGGGATGGCTATCGTTTTCGTAACTATCTGCCTGTGCAAAATGATGAGCACAGCTTGCCAGATAATTACGTCATGTCTTTATATACCGATCCGCGTGGGCGGATTTGGGTCGGCACCAATGGCGGTGGTTTGGCGCAATACGATAGTAAAGCCGATCATTTCATTCGGGTACCAATCGGGGCGCAGGCGATTAGCCATGTCACCGTCAATGCGATTATTGGCGATGGTAAAAATGGTATGTGGTTAGCGACTCGTGGTGGCTTAAATCATTACGATCCTGATAGCCGTAAGTTTCAACAATTTCATGCCGATGCAAAACAAGAGGCGAGTTTGCCTAGTGATTTTGTGCGCGCGATTACCCGCGATAAAACCGGCAGTTTGTGGATAGGCACGAGTGTCGGCTTAGTGAAACAAAGCGCACAAGATGTTGGTAGCGCACGTTTTACGCCCGTGCGTTTGCCTATGGACGGAGGAAAAATTCAACGCATCGTTAGCTTGGCATGTAGCCAAGACGGTAAGATTTGGGTCGGTACTTTTGATGCAGGCGCTTTTTATATTGATCCTAAAGATGGTATTCCACATCGTTTACTATTGCCGCAGCCGGATACCGATCAGTTGTTACCCTCCAATGATAATATCTTTACGATACGTGAAACCGCAGAAAATGAAATCTGGCTTGGTACTTATGGTAAAGGTATTGTGATCGTCAATGGTACGACCTTGGAAAGCAAACGCCTATTGCATGAGCCAGGTAGAAATAGCAGTCTGGCCGACAATTCGGTATGGTCGATTTTTCGAGATCGTTCTGGCTTAGTCTGGGTAGGTAGTCAACGCGGTATTAGTCTGCATGACCCCTCTTCCAGCGCCTTCTTTACTTTATTCGGTACTGAAAAACATCCGCGTGGTTTAGTCGGTATCGATTTTTTCTCTGCGAGAGCGATGTCAGATGGCAGTGTTTGGATAGGCTCGCAAAATCATGGTGTGAGTATTTTTCGTTTAGGTGCAGAGCGCTTGCAGGCGATTCACGCCGATGATAGTAAGCCGATGACGGCCTTGCCTCAGAGTGCTATTTTTACGATTTTTCAAAGTTTGGATGGCACCGTGTATATCGGTAGTGACAAGGGGCTATATCGCACCGATATGTCAGGAAAAAAACTGCAAAAATTAAACTTAGCACCACGTAATCCCGTGTTGCGGGTTGCTGCCTTGTTGGAGCTGCAAGGTAAACTGATTATCGGCGGCCCCGAAGGTTTATGGGAAAAAGATCTGACTCAGGATGAAGATAAAGTACGTCAACCTGCTTGGGCCAAGTCGATTGGTAGTAAGTTCATTACCGACTTACAAAGAGCGCCAGATGGTGCCGTGTGGGTTGGCACTTCACAAGATGGGATTTATCGCGTCGATACTGTGAGTGGCGCTACGCAGAATTTTAAGCCCGATCCTAAAAATGAGACTTCACTCTCGCATAGAAATGCTTCTGCCTTGTTATTTGATTCGCGTGGTTGGTTGTGGATCGCCCTACAAGGTGGCGGTTTAGATTTATTAAAAACACCTGATGGTAAAGGCGATGCCTCATTTATTCATTTGCGTAAAGAGCGCGGTGCCGAGCAGGGTTTGCAAAATGACTTGGTGAATAAAGTATTAGAGGACGCACGCGGTGACATCTGGGTTAGTACCGATGATGGACTCGCGAAGATTCATCCTGAGACTTTAAAGATCACACCGATTACGGAGCCTGATGGCGTGGCGATTGCTGGTTATTGGAGTAATTCTGGTGCAGTGTTACCGCAAGGTGATTTGATTTTTGGTGGCGTCGGTGGTTTGACGGTGGTGCGACCGTCATTGATGAAAGACTATAAATTCGATCCACCTGTGGTCATCACTAGCATACAAGCTGGTGGTAAAACTATCGCGGCCAATCAAGCGCGATTTCTTGGATCTCATCCGGAAATATTAGTGATCAGTCCAGAAGCTAATAGCATGATTATTGAGTTTGCTGCTTTGGATTATTCTGCGCCTGAGCGCAATCATTATGCTTACAAATTAGAAGGCTACGATAAGAACTGGATAGAGACGGATTACACCCGTCGATTGGCGGCTTATACCAACTTGGCACCGGGCGAATATCGTTTGCTCATGCGGGGTTCTAATCGCAGTGGTGTTTGGTCGGAGAAAATGTTGGTCTTGCCAATACAAGTGTTACCTGCTTGGTTTCAAACTTGGTGGGCATATGCCTTGTATTTTATTTTGTTATCGTCCTTGATGGTGGGATTGGTACGTTGGCGTTTATGGCGCCTCGCCCGTCGCAATCGAACCTTGGAATTATTAGTGCAAGAGCGCACTCAAGAATTAGAAGTATCACGGCAGCAATTGGAGCAGCAAAGTCTCACCGATCATTTGACGGGATTGCACAATCGACGCTATTTAAATTTGTGCATAGACGAAGATATCGCTCAGGTAAATCGCGCCTATCAAGTGCTTAATACCAAGGATATCAATCGTGCGCTGTTGAACATCGACATTATTTTTATGATGGTTGATATCGATTACTTCAAATTGGTGAATGATGAGTTTGGTCATGCCGCGGGAGATTTGGTATTGACAGACACCACAAAGATTTTGAAAGAAGCGGTACGTGAAACCGATACCATCATACGTTGGGGTGGAGAAGAGTTTTTGATCGTGGCACGCAACGCGAATTATCTAGAAGCCGAGGTGCTGGCGGAACGGATACGCACACGTATTGCTGAACATGATTTTATACTGCCCGATGGCAAAGTCTTACACAAAACTTGTTCTATCGGCTTGACCACGTATCCATTTATTCCAACTTCGGTTGAAGCTTTCACTTGGGAACAAGTGGTAGACATTGCCGATCAGTGTTTGTATGCGGCCAAGCGGGGCGGCCGAAATGCTTGGGTAGGTTTATTTTTACTCGGCAATTACTACAGCAAAGGTCACATTACCAATGTCGCTCTGGAGGTTGAACAACAAATTGAGCAAGGGCATATTGTGGTCAAAACTTCTTTAGCCGATAGTAGTTCTCTAGATTGGTCGCACGGGCGAGAACGTAGTTGATGCTGGTGACACCGTATAATTTATTGTCAATTTTCAGGAATTCTTTGCGCCAGATGATGTCTATCGCGGCGGATTTTTATTTTAATTAGAAAAATAGGACCTATATGAAAACAAATTTATTACTGAGTAGCTTAGCCGCTAGCTTGATTTTAGCTTTTCCGGTGCAGGCAGCCGATAAAATGAAGGCGAGCAAAGCGACTGCTGCTTTAGTAGAAGAGGCGCCTTTGCGTGCTCATCTGGCTTTGCTGTCTTCCGATACCTTTGAAGGACGTGGTACCGGCCAGCGTGGCGGTGATTTGACTGTGCAATATTTGGAAAGTCAGTCCCAAGTGATAGGTCTCAAACCGGGCAATGGCAACAGCTATCGTCAATTAGTCAAGATCGCTGGTGTTAAAGCCCAGCCTCAACAAAGTAGTTTGCAATTAGTCGCGGGTGGCAATCCTTTGGCGATAGAGTTTGGTAAAGACTGGGTATGGGCACCAGGCGACGCGGTAGCGAGTCATCAGTTTGATACCGATATTGTTTTTGTTGGTTACGGCATTAGCGCAGCGGAAGAAAAGTGGGATGACTACAAAGGGCAAGATGTGACGGGCAAATTGTTAGTCATGATGGTTAACGATCCTTTGCCAACCGCACAAGAGCCCAACCGTTTTGGCGGTAAAGCACTGACCTATTACGGTCGCTGGACTTACAAATATGAAGAAGCCAAACGTCGCGGTGCTGCAGGTGTGTTACTGATACACACAGATGCCTCGGCTAGCTACGGCTGGTCGGTTGTGCAAAATGGTGGCACGGCAGAAAAATTCCAATTGCAAGGCGCTGCATTGGGTACTGGCCTGCAAGGTTGGATCAGTGAAGACACCGCACGTAAATTATTTAGCGGTGCCGGTCAGGATTTAGATCAATTGCGTGCTGCCGCTGAACGCAGCGATTTTAAACCCGTGACACTGGCAGCAAAATTGGTGGGCGAGGAAAAAGCCGACATCCGCACCGTCGAACAATACAATGTTGCGGCGGTGGTACCAGGTACCGATCCAAAACTGAAAGACGAGTTGGTCATCTATAGCGCTCATTGGGATCATTTGGGCAAACAAGGTACCAGCGGCGATACCATTTATAACGGTGCGGTGGATAATGGTTCCGGTACGGCGGCTTTGTTAGCGATGGCAAAAGCGGCCTTACAAGCGCCCGCTAAACGTAGTCAAATGTTCTTGTGGGTCGCAGCTGAAGAACAAGGTCTGCTTGGTAGCGCTTTGTACGCAGCACAACCTCTGTGGCCTTTGGAAAAAACCGCCGCTAATCTGAATCTCGACAGTTTGAATTTTGTCGGCATCACACGCGATATGAGTACGCGCGGTAGCGAACGTACTGAGCTCGGTGATATCGCTGGCAAAGTAGCGAAAAACATGGGTTTGGTGATTGCCCCTGCAGAGCCTGATTTGGCGGGTGGTTATTTCCGTAGCGATCATTTCAGTTTCGCCAAAGCTGGCGTGCCAGCGTTCTCAATTGGTGGCGGTAAAGACTATGTGAAAGACCCAGAAGCCGCCAAAGAAAAAATGAAAGCCTATGGCAAACGCTATCACCAAGCCAGTGATGAATTTGACCCAAGCTGGGATTTGTCCGGTATGGTGCAGCAAGCCCAATTCACTTTAAATCTGGGACGCGCGGTGGCAGATAGTCCTAAAATGCCAGCCTGGAAAGCCGGTGATCCATTGGGTAAATTGCGCGCGAAGTAAGTAATATAAGGCGCGCTGGTCGCGTGATAGTCGCCTTAAAATCGCCACAATCTAAAAAAGCACGAAACCTTGTCGAATAGGTTTCGTGCTTTTTTTTTGATCTAGTACATGTTGATCAGAATATGAAGTTATATGCAAAAAACTAAGACTTTAAAAATATTTCACAAACTAGAAAAATTTTTCTAGAAAAAAAATTCTAGATGCGCTATGCTTATTTCATTGAAAGAAAATAGTGCATTTGGAGTTGTGATGAATATTCTTAGAAAAAACCCTAAAGCCCCTGAAGTTAATGCCAGCCGCAAGCCTACCGCAGCTGAGCTCGCTTTGTTAAAAGTATTGTGGCAGCAAGGCCCAGCGACTGCCAAACAGGTATTTGAGCGCGTCCAGCTTGATAGACCTGAGATCAATCAGGCGACGGTATTACGCCAATTACAAATCATGCATAGCGATGGCCTGTTAACGCGGGATGAGAGCGCTCGTTCTCATGTGTACGCGGCCGCACAGCCACAAGAAAAATTGCAAACCAATTTGCTGCAAGATTTTATACAAAGAGCTTTTTCGGGTTCCGGCAAAGAGCTGATTATGGCGGCATTGAAAGAGCATGTTAGTGACAGCGAGCGTGCAGAGATTCAAGCTTATCTGCACGATAAAACCCCAAGCGACCAAGCTAAAAACTAGCCAAAGCACAGTCAAAGCAGAGCAAGGAGACTAACAATGATGAGCCATCTGACCCCCTACCTGCCCACCCTTTCCGTATTGGGTTGGGCCTTATTCCATGTGTTATGGCAAGCCAGTTTGATCGCTCTAGCGGCTGTAGTGGGTTTGCGTTTGTTACGTTCGGCTTCTGCTCAAAGTCGGTATGCCATGTTGTGTTTGGCTTTGTTGTTATGTATCGCCCTACCTTTGCAATACGTGTTTAGCCATAGTGGACAGGATGTTCAATCTTGGCAGCCCGATTTGCTTGCAATACAGGACGCTGAAACCTCCGCCACAAGTAGTTCTCACAATCAAGTCGATACCTCAGATGATGCGGCACTGTTGGCGAGCAAGCACGTGAATGGATATTGGCAAAGCTGGGAACCAAGATTCGCATCGGTCGCCCCGATTCTGGTTTTGCTGTGGTCTATCGGTGTCGCTGGCATGGCCTTAAGAATGTGCGCAGGCCTACTTTGGGTACGCCAAAGAGTGCAAGCGGGCAGTCATCAAAGCAACGTATTTTGGCAAGTCAAATTACAGCAACTAGCGCAAAAAATGGCGATACGTGGCGAAATTCGGCTCGGCATTTCTGACGAGATCGAATCTCCGTTTACGGTTGGCTGGTGGCGCCCTATGGTGATTTTTCCGACTGCTTTAATGAGCGGTATGCCCCCCGAATTATTAGAAGCTTTATTGGCGCATGAAGTGGCGCACGTAAAGCGTATGGATTACTTGGTCAATCTGTTGCAAAGCGCGATAGAGATTTTGTTGTTCTTCCACCCCGCTGTCTGGTGGATGTCACGCCAAATTCGTATCGAACGTGAGCAGATTGCCGATGATTTAGCCGCAGGATTGTTAGGCGAACCGCGGCGCCTGGCGCTTGCATTATCGGAGCTGGAACAGTTCCAGTTCTCTCACCCTCAACTCGCCCAAGCGGCACACGGAGGAAATCTTATGTCTCGCATCAAACGTCTAATACGCCCAGTAACACCAGCCAGTGTATGGAGCTGGAAAACGGCACTACCTTTATTGAGTCTGAGCGCAGCCTGCTCATTGATCTATGCGCAAGCTGCTACCACTACTCATACCGGCGGTGCGCTACCTTTAGTTTTTGCGAATGCGGTATCGGCACCAGCCGCGTCTATAGCACCAGCCACAGCACCAGCCCCAGCCCCAGCTTCATCCGACATGCCGACTTCATCGCCAGCTAGTTTGTTGGCGAGCAGCGCACCAGATATTCAAAATACTAAGCTGAGTAAATCAAAGAGCGTAAGTATGAATTCTGCTACTGGGACTTCGTTCGCCTTGGTCAAGCCAGGTGACGAATCTAGTTATATGCATACTGATCGCAAAGGCACCCGTGAAATAGCCTTGCTCAAGAAAAAAGCCAAAGAAGAATTTCTCTGGTTTTCAGAAAACGGACAGTCTTACATCATCAAAGATCCCGCCATTTTGGCCGAGGCTAATGCCGCCTATAAGCCTATGGAAGCCTTGGGCGAGCAAATGGAAGTTCACGGCAAAAAGATGGAAGAACACAGCAAAGTCATGGAGGAAATCGGCAAACAGATGGAAGCAGTCTCTATTAAAGAACATCCGGTCGATGACGCCTTAGAAGCTAAGATGCGTGCCTTTGAAACAAAGATGGACGCTTATGGACGTAAGCTAGAAGCCGCCGCTGCCAAACTTGAGCTTGCTAAAAATAGTGAGGAGCGGGCACAAGCGCACAAGCAAATGAAGGCAATTGAAGTAGAAATGCGCGATGTCAGCAAGAAGCTAAACCAAGATACGCGTGCTTTACAGCGTGATCAAGAGAAGTTGCGTGTTGCACTACAGCCTTTGGAAGAACTCGGGCAAAAAATGGAGCAAGCCAGTAAGCCCATGCAAGCTTTAGGTGAGCAAATGGATCAGCTCGGCAAACAAATGGAAGTGTTATCAGATAAGGCGGAAAAACAAGTGAAAGACTTGATACAAAACGCCAAGCAAAAAGGTTTAGCGCTGCCGACGAAAGATATTTAATAGGCATACTTGAAATGCGTATTAACACTCATTAATAATTCGACTTTGCCAGAATAGGTTGGAATACGCCTATTCTGGTTTTTTTATGGCGTCCGGTGTCCAAGCATGAAGCGGTAATTCCAGCGTAAATACGGTGCCGTGACCTACCACGCTATCTACTCGAATTTGCCCACCTAGTAAGGATGTGACGATATTGTAGGTGACATTTAAACCTAATCCTGAGCCGCCATGCCCCAATTTGGTGGTGAAGAAGGGTTCAAAAATTCTGCCTATATGTGCTTCAGGAATGCCTCGACCATTATCTTCAAAACGAATCTGTACCCTATCGCCCATTTCACTGGCGCTGATACGCATATGACCGTTTTTGATACCCTCAAATCCGTGCAGCATAGCGTTTTGTAAAAGGTTGATTAAAACCTGGCCATAAGGGCCGGGATAGCTATGCATTTCTATGTGTTCGGGGATTTCAATGAGTAATTCATGATCAGCCTGACGCACTTGATTCATCATCGTGGCGACAATTTCTTGCGTTGTTTTGTATAAATTAAATGGACGAGCCTGCGCACTGGCTTGATCCACTGCCACTTGTTTAAAACTACTGACTAAGTTGGCGCTGGTTTCTAGACTGCGCATCAAAAGTACACAAGCTTCATGACAACGTTCGGTGAATTGTTTGAAATCGGAACGTTTAACCGAGCTGGATGTAATTTTCTCCGTGATTTTTTCTAGCTGATCTTCAATCGAGCTAGCGATTAATAAACTATTGCCCAGAGGTGTGTTGAGTTCATGCGCTACACCCGCGACCAAGGCGCCTAGAGCCGCTAATTTTTCACGTTCTACCAATTGGTTTTGGGCGACTTGTAGCTGTTGATACGCTTCCGCGTTATCAAGTGCAATACCGACGTAAGAAGCCAGTGTGCGCAGGATATCCAGATCGGTCGTTTGATAAGCATGTTTGTGATAACTGTGAACACTGATTACGCCGCGGATCTGGTGATTCACCACGATAGGCACATACAGTAAAGACTGCGGTGCGATGGCGACCGTACCGTCTTCTAATACGCCCAGACTTTCAGGGCTGTTGGTGAAGGCCAGATGGGAGATGTAACGCTGATACTCGTGCTCTAGATCGTTAATGAAAACCTCTTTTTGATTTTCTATACACCATACAGGTAACTGATCTTTTTCACTTAAATCGCGGGAATAACGGTCATAACGTTTGCCCGCTTCCATCACATAAGGAAAGTCTATGATGCCCTGTTCTGGTAAGTAAAAACCGACGCCAAAGACGCTGGCGTCCATCAGATTATTTACATTGCGATAGAGCATTTGCATGATGGATTCTTCATCCAGTTTAGTCGTGATTTCCTTACCGATTTCACTGAGTAAGGAAATATTTTTGTGCGCATGCTCTATGGATTCTTTTTGTTTTTCTAGATAAGCCTTTTGACTTTGCAATTCTTTGGTGCGGTTTTCGACTTCGTTTTTTAAGTCAAATCTCTGTTGTATGAGCTGGCGCACGCGATACAGATAAATCGCGTAGGCAAGCCCCAATAACAGGATCAGTGCCAATAATCTGAACCACAGTGTTTTCCATACCGGGGGCGTAATCCGTATGGTCAGCGTGGCACCTTGTTCATTCCAGATGTCATTTTTATTGCTGGCCTTGACCCGAAAAACATAGTCACCCGGATCGAGATTGGTGTAGGTCGCAAAACGCTTTTTAGCATCGGTCTCTACCCATTTATCTTCAAAACCTTCGAGCCTATACGCATAACGATTCGCCATAGGATCGGCAAAATGGATCGCCGCAAACTCGACCGTGAATACGCTGTCACGATAGCTGAGCGACACTTCCTGCGTATCTTGAATAGGGCCAGACAAACGTGGTTTGCCATTGAGCTTGAGTTGAGAAATACTTTGATTAGAAATTAAAAAATCAGTAATCAATACGCGTGGCGGTGTGACATTATCGCGAATGTCTTCTGGTTTAAAACGGGTCAGTCCGGTCCAGCCACCAAAACTCATGGTGCCATCATTTGACATCAATGAGGCGCCTATCAGAAAGGAGCCTTGTATCATGCCGTCTTTGGCCGTGTAATTTTTGAATTTGCCGGTAGCTGTATCCAGTTTAGAAATACCCGTGGTGCTACTGATCCAAATATTGCCTTGTTTGTCTTCTAAAATGCCACCGACCGAATCGCCTGAGCCATCATTTTGGGTTGGATAAAATTGAAACTGTATGCTGCCATCAGGCGCTTCTATCATACGATTTAGCCCACCTGAAGTGCCTACCCACAGCGTACTCTTGCTGTCCTCAAACATCGCATTGACGCGATTGTGGCTTAAGCTATTTTTGTCCTTGTCGCTGTGGCGATAATGTAAGAATTTTCCAGTGGCACGATCATAGCGATCCAGTCCATTCATGGTACCTATCCAGAGTCGTTTTTCATTGTCTTCGTATAGACTCATTGCCCAATTATTGCTGAGACTATCGCTGTCTTTCGGATCATGATGAAAGCTGCTAAAACCTCGGTCCGATGGGTGTTTTTTATGCAGACCACCACGACTAGAAATCCACATCACACCCTGATGATCGACGAGGATTTTTTCCAGATAATTTTCATTGGCATCTTTACCCACCGGGATAGTCGTAAAGCGATTGCTGATAGGATCAAACAGATTCAAGCCTGAGCGAGTGGCGATCCACAAGGGGCTGTTCAATCCGCCCTTGTCACTCCATAGGCTGGCGATCTGATCGTCAGACAAGCTAGCTTGCTCCCCAGGCTTCTTTTTCCAAACCTCGACTTGATGGTTGTTTAAATTCATTCTTAACAGACCACCTGCGTAGGTGCCCAACCACAGATGATCTTTACCTGCGCTGGCGATAGCGCGTATCCGATTGTCGCTGTTACCGCTGGCATCGTCTTGTAATTGCACATAACGTGTGAAACCACCACTGGCCAGATCTACTTTGCTCAAACCGGCAGAACGTGCGCCCACCCACAATACTCCAGTTTGATCTTGATAGATTTTATTAACGTGATTGTGCAGTAGACTGTTCGGGTCGAGCGGACGATGTCGGAACCATTCATAGCTATTGGTTTGCTCGACAAAACGCAATAATCCTGCTTGTAATGTACCTATCCATAACACCCCATCTTTGTCATGAAACAGGCTTTGTACTCGTGCTGCTTGTAAGCCCTGTTCGTCGCCGACGGGGATGGCGCGATAAGGTTTCTGACCCAAATCAATCTTAGCGAGACCGGCATCGCTTGCCATCCATAGGTTTTGATGTGCATCCAAAGAGAGGGCAACCACACTATTTTGTGCCGCTTCTGTGCGACCTGCCAATGCCAGCTTTAGGTGTTCAAACTTACCGTTTTGCACATGAAATTTACTCAGGCCTAAGGCGCTACCTACCCACAGATTCTTATCTTTATCCAGCACAATATCGGTGACTAGATCATTGGGTAAGCTGTCGGCATTTGCCGGATCATGCCGGTAATCGGTGAAGGCTTGGCTTGGTATATCGAAATGCATCAAGCCAGAATCAGTCGCTAGCCACAGACCTTGAGCACCATCACCTGTGATCGCAAAGATACGGTAATTCCCACTAGGTATGCCGTTTTTATCGCGACGTGGAAAATTGTTGAAATGATTGTCCTGACGATTGTAGCGACTCAAGCCCGACTGCGTGCCTATCCATAGCGTGCCATCGGGATGGGTGTATAAAGCAGAAATATAGTTATCGCTAATGGTCGTAACATCATGCGGATCATTGCGATAAACGGTAGTGCGATAGCCATCATATTTAACCAAACCAAACTGCGTACCAAACCACATAAAGCCTTGAGTGTCTTGGATGACCGCTGTCATTGATTGCTGTACAAATCCCTGATCGTAGGCGACATGATCAAAGCGTAAATTACCTAGCTTGACGGGTGCGGTATTGAGCGTCTGCAGCTGACGCGCTGCTAGCGCTGGCAATCCAGTCGATAACAGACTGATGGCACAACACAAAGATAAAAATGGCTTAATCACAGAACCGACTCACTGGCATGGCTTCATTGGGTTTAAGAGCTCGAGATTTTATTTGAAGTAATCGTTCTGCTTCGTTGTGTGTTTGGTATCGTAATTTAATGGTGCAAATCAATCGTGCAGATCCATAGCGTCATATATTTGCCCTAGTATCTTAGAGCACATTTGTATGATGCGCATCAGCAATTTTTACTTAGTGGTTTTTTAGAAAAAGAAGTACCCAAACTTGTTTCTGAAATAAGAAAATAGCCTCAGCACGGCGAGCATGCTGAGGCTGTTTAACTGTATTTTTACCTAGGAATTTGTGACTAGTTGCTAGGTGATTTACCGATTTGATACCAATCGACTTTACGTGTCACCAACATAATCGCCGCCAACACGCAGAACAATAAGAGACTACCCATGACCAAGGCATTATTTTCTGATTGCAGGAGTCCAAATAAAACCCCATACAGCAAGCTCAACGCGGTACCAAAACCCAAACCACGCTTCCAACTTCGCAACGCATAACTCAAGTAAAAGCCGATGAGGCCAATACATGCGACGCTGGCAATCGCATACGCTGTGATGAAGCGCATATGCTCGGACAAGCTGACCAATAACAAAAAGAACAAAACCAGTGCCAAACCCACCAAGGCATATTGCACAGGGTGAATCGGTAATTGTTTTAGAATTTCAAATAAGAAGAACGCTGCAAAAGTTAAAGCCACGAATAACACGCCATATTTAATCGCTCTATCGGATTGCGAATAAATATTCACTGGCTCAATAAACGCCACGCCAAAACTATCAATCTGGCCCACTGCTTGTGCCACGCCTTCAGCTGCACCGGTCTGATTCGACTGAGCTCGGTTTTGACAGCATTCGGTATTCAATAATTGTTGTTGCGCATTGCTAGATAGCGATGAAATATTCCAGGTCGCGGTAAAACCGTTCGCATCAATTTTGCGCTCTTTGGGTGAGGGCAAGAAACGTCCAAAAAATTGAGGATGCTGCCATTTTGAAGTCATGGTCACCACATTGTTTTTGGCAATCGGAATAAATGCCAATTGTTCGATACCGTCGATGGATAATTTCAAATTGAAATCTATTGTTTTAGCCTGCTTCAAATCCAACGCAGCCAAGGGCGCATGTAAGCCGCGTTTAAAAAATTCCAGCTTACTGTCTTGTTGAAATTCATAAGCCGCACCATCCCACGTAATCTTAGGCACATTTTTCAAACCGCGCGTATCGCTTAGCCCCAAGCTGATAAACGGCTGCCCTATTTTTAGCTGTGAACCCGCTTTTTCTCGCACCAGTGATTCTTGCGTAGGTAAATCGAAATTACCGTTCAAGGTTTGTTGGCCGCTATACACCAAGACTTTATGTATGCCGCGATAGCGTTGATCGGTATCGACATTCGACAAAACCTGCAAGTCATTTGGAAACACAAACAAACGTTTATTCACAACCCGTTGCCGTATTACGCTGCGCTTATTATTTGGCGCGCTGGCATTCGTGCCGACATCGACGATTTCTTCTTCCTCGTAATGTTCGCTATACGGAATAATCAGGACAGGCCCCAATAAAGTTTGTTCGCCAACCGAGTCCGCCGCGATACTGCGCACCGCCTCATCTCGGAACCGCATACGCGAGCTGATCGTCCCTTCTATCATCATTAAGGGAATCGCAATCAAGAGCATCAAGATACCAATGATGAGCGATTTTAAAAATAAAGATTTCTGCATGTCTTGCTCCATGAAATGAGGAGTCAACACTATAAAAAAATCTTATGTGTGCAGAATGAAGTGGAGATTGGGTTTTGTGTGGTGAGTGTGAAGTGATTGAGCGATTGTGAAAACTAGCAATTAATTTCAATAAAAATATTACAATGCCAGCGTTATCAAATTACCGTCAACATTAATGGCAGGGGACGTTTATGCCTCCTACCCTTCGGTTTTTTGAACATAGATATAGATCAAAAAAATGAATACTAGAAAAAATACAGCATCTCGTTTCAGATTTAAATACATCGGCCTTGTTCTTTTGGCGCTAGCGATAATTCTATATACCGCATTTTTTTATAGCAATTACCGTCTTAGATCAGCTATAGAACAGCATACGATAGCAAAGCAGATAGATATTTCGGTGGTGAGAAACCTACAATATCTGCCTTTCACGAGCTATATCGGTAATGAATCAGAACGACATCTCGTTTTTGCTTTTCACCTGATGCGTCAAGTGGAGAAAAATGACGACACAGTCATGTCCAATGCGGACGGGGCTCTACAGATATTTCGTGACGTTGAACAAAAAAATGAAGCGCAACAATCCAAGTACTCAGCTTGGGCACGGCTCCAAATATTCAAGATATTGATTCGCAGACCATGGAGCGAAACGAAAAAAGACTTAAGTCTTAGCTACGCCAAAAAACTGCAGAAAGATCTTGCTAGCAATGTATTTGACAAAGAAGATCAATCAACGGTACACGAAGACTTGGCAATCTTCTTTGCTAGAATGAATCTACAAGATGATGTCAGCCATCATGAGTCAATTGCTGATGCCATAGACACTCAATTATATGAATCCACTATCAGTAATGCATTGAAATTTATACGCCATCAGCGAGTAGAGATGGGAGCTTGTATTGCAGGCATCACGGCAGCCGCTGCATGGGAGACAAAAATCAATCCTGAGCAAAGCAAAGTAGTTACTAAGTATTTCTTACGTGATCAGTATTACCAAGCATGGGATGTCGCCTTGACTAAAACAGCCATGCAGTCGTCGGAAGAAAAGTCCTGCCATGATTTGGTGATTAGTTATCGAAAATTGATGGAATAGCGAGCTGATCTTTTTCGATATACATCTGGTCACGTAGGGTGCGCCGTGCGCACCGTTTTTCTTTGAACAATCCTGATCATGATAGTGCGCATGGCGCACCCTATGGAAGGTGGGTTGCCGGCGTTTTATTCACCCCAGCGGCAATCTAAAACAAGCACAAACCCCACCAAGGCTTTGATTTGCCAATTGAATCTCACCGCCATGCAAAGCGGCTACCTCACGTACAAATGGTAGACCTAATCCTGTACTTTTGGCGGCATCGGGTCGTGCTAGCGAATAGAAACGTTCAAAAATTTTGTCTATCGCGTAGTCCGGTATGCCAGTGCCTTGATCACTAATTTTGATTTCCACGGTGACGTTTTCTACGTGCTGATTGACCTCGATATGGATAGCGCTCGATGCCGGAGAAAATGCAATTGCATTGTCGAGTAAGTTGCCTAGCGCTTGACGTAGTAAGAGTTGATCACCCTGAATCGTGAGCGGCGTGGTATCGAGTGTTAATTGAATTTGTTTCGCTTGAATTTTTTCGGCGTAATCTAGTGCTACTTGGTCTAGTAATTCATTTAGTTTGATACTTTGCGCGGCTACTAAGCTTTGCTGTTTTTCGACTTTGATTAGCGCTAAGAGTTTGTCGATCAATTGTTTTTGGCGGGCATTTTGTTCGATGATATTGGCGAGAAAGCGACTGCGATCAGCGGCGGGTAAGTCTTCACGTAATAGCTCAGCCGAGCCTTGGATGGCGGCGATAGGACTTTTTAATTCATGCGCTAAGGTGTGCATTAAAGTCTCAACGTATTCTTTGCCTTCTAGCTTATAACGCATGCTCTCTAAGGCTAGCCCTAGTTCACCGATTTCATTATTGCCTAAGTCTGGAAGACTGATTTTTTCATCGCGCGTCACGGCTTTGGCGTAATGCTGCAAGCGCTGTAAAGAACGATTCAGCCACCAAGAAAAACTGATGCCGATAGCCAATGAAGCCAATAGTAGCCAAAAGCCGCGTTGTAGGATTTTCTTTTGGCTACGTTCGATGAAGGGGCGTATGGTGGAAGTCGCTTTGGCTACCGTTAATACGCCTATGATTTTACGAGCTTTGCCGTCATTGTTATTGTCGAGTATAGGCGCGGCGACGTGCATGATAGAGCTCTCGTCATTGGTAGGATCGGTGCGGGTAATACGTGCGCCATATTGTCCGCGTAAAGTCAGATACACGTCATTCCAGCGCGAATAATCTTTACCGACATCGCGTAGCTCAGAATCAAAAATCACTATGCCTTTGGCATCGGTGATGTAGATGCGATAGTCGAGAGAGGCTTTACGTACTCCACTGATTTTGACGTCGACACTGCGCTGCGCATAGTTTTGCATGCGCGTCAGTAAAGTGGCATGCGATAGATCACCCTGTTTCACGTCTTCGGCAACTAATTGCGCCAACAGCTGTGCGGTATCGACCAAGGTGTCCTCTAAGGTCGCGCGTACACCTGGTTTCACTTCAGCGACAAACACGTTGAGTACGAACCAAGCCGCAAGACCTAGGATCAGGAAGTAACCGAGTAATATGCGCAGGCCGATTTTCATGAAAGTTGAGCGTTTTTATGCTACTGCGATGCTATAACCCATGCCGCGATGGGTTTGAATCGGCTCATCATTTTCATTGATAGCCTTGAGTTTAGCGCGCAGCGACTTGATATGAGTGTCTATTGTTCTGTCCATGGTGTTGATGGAATTAGACCAGACCAAATCCATTAACTGCGCACGAGAAAATAACTGTCCTGGTCTTTCGATCAAAGTCTTGAGGAGTAAAAATTCATAGCGTGTCAGATTCAACAAATGACCGAAATAAAGGATACGTGCTTCTTCTGCGCGCAATTCAAAACGCTCCACATTAATATCGGCGGCTGTGAGTGAGGCAGGTGCGATTTGACGTCGCAACACGGCACGGATGCGCGCCACCAATTCACGTGGTGAAAAAGGTTTAGTTACATAATCATCAGCGCCGATTTCCAAGCCAACAATGCGATCAATTTCATCACTGCGCGCTGTTAAAAAAATCACTGGCGTATTGCAAAATTGACGCAGGCGGCGGCATACTTCGAAGCCATTCAAGTCGGGTAAACCAACGTCTAATACGATCAAAGCGATCTCTTTGGTCGCGCCGGTTTGCAGCAAATCCAGTGCTGCCTGTCCTAAGGTGACATGCCTAGGCGTGAAACCATCGGTCGCCAAGGCGTAACTTAAATTATCAGCGATGGCGACTTCGTCTTCCACGATGAGTATGGTTTGTGACATAGATGATGTGGGTCGTAAGGGATGAAAATAATGTGCTAGGACTTACGCAAAACCGCCCCAGCGTCGTTGTTGTCGCCTCGCCGTGCTCAAGCACTGTCTTCGTCGACACGCCTAGCTAGGACAATTTTACGTAAGTCTTATGTGCGCATGGTAGCAGATGCCTCGATTTCTGAAAATTTTCTGGACATTTTGAGGTACCGCAGTCATCAAATAATGGTTATGATGATTTATCTATTCATCGATAAAAGTAAAGGCGACCTATGCCGCAAATAGTTCGAGTAGCCTTAGACAGCAATCTGCCCCCATTGCAGTGGCCCGCTTGTTGTCCTGAGTGTGGCACGACCAAGATGTTGGAAAAAATGACGACGCGTTTGGGTCGCGTTAAATCTGTGCCTTCAACGCCGGCTGGCGGCCTGAGTATAAAAAATGAGGTGATGTATCTGACGTATTTTATTTGTCCGGATCACGCTGCCGAGACGCGTTGGGCAAATCGTTTGTTAGAAAAAAGCCCGGTGATGTATTTGTTACGCTTCATTTTTTACGTGGGTACGATCTTGGCGCTAGCGCTATTGTTTGGACCACGCCGATTGGCAAACTTTCCCGAATTAGGTGCTTTGCTGGTTCTGCCTGTGCTAGGCCTTGTTGGTGTACCCAGTTTGATTTGGGCACATATGGCGACCAGTTTGAGGCCGATGCACTTCGATTTTGAGCACGGTTGGATGATTATTCGCTTCCGCCAAGCACCTTACGCTACCAAGTTTCGCGTGATGAACTTGGAAACCACCAGCAGCGTGAATACCGAGGAACTGCCTTGGTTTAAACGCAAGCTGGTGTGGCAATTAGCACTGATGACCGTACTTAGCGTGGCGATGATTTATTATTTTGAGTCGCTGGTTCAATTTTGAATGGTGAATAGTAAGACGGGCTTTTCGGTTTTATTTTCCCAGCATCGCCGCATAAGCCAACTTTTTAAATTCAAACGAATAAGGATGCCAGAACGCCATTTGACGCTGGGTCATCAGCAGGCCTGCCATATTATGACGTGGTGAAATCCACCAATGCGTGCCAGCCATTCCACCCCATTCAAATTCGCCTTCGGCTTCGGCCGGATCATTTTCACTGGGGCGTAAAGTCACGGCACCACCGAGACCAAATCCTTTACCTGGCACATTGCCAACCCCGGGAAACGCGATGCCCCAGCCCGCTGGTAGATGGTTTTGCATCATCAGTTGTATGGATTCGGGTTGCAATACAGCGTGACCACCTGGTAAGAAACTGCGCATTAAGGCCAGCATATCGTGCATGCTTGAAACCAAGCCGCCGCCACCCGAGAAGCGCGGAATCGGTTTTAAGAAGGCCTCTGGGTAGGGCGATTTTTCTAAACGTTTGAGATCGCGGTTCAGCGCATTCATAGGATCGCTACCTGCATAATAAGCCGTTAAGCGATCGTGCTTATGTGGTGGCACCCAAAAGCTGGTGTCGTTCATGCCTAAAGGCGAGAGTATGTGGGCGTGCAGATAGACATCAAAATTATCGCCACTGACAACTTCCACTAGACGCGATAAGACATCGGTAGCAATCGAGTATTCCCATTGTGTGCCGGGATGAAAATTTAGCGGTAATTCTTCCAGCACATTGATTAATTCGGACAAGGGTTCAAACGCATTCAACACTCTGCGTTCGACATAGGCTTTGTACATCATACTACCGTGATCGAGCAGGCCATAGCTGAGGCCGGAGGTATGTGTCAGCAATTGACGCACGGTGATCGCTGAACGTGCAGCTTCGGTCTGGCTGATATCCGTCGCACCGGGAATTAAGACCTGACGATTACCCAGTTGTGGCAGATAGATTTCAACCGGATCATCGAGTTGCAATTGACCATTTTCGATCAATTGCATGATCGCCATTGAAGTCACCAGTTTGGTGTTCGAAAATACGCGGAACAAATGATCTTGACGCAGCGGGATTTGATTTTCAATATCAGCCCAACCGGACGCTTGAAAATGTACCAGATCTTGTCCTTGCAAAATCGCTGACGAAACGCCCGCCAAAATTTTTCTATCAACATAGCTTTGCATAGCAGGCGCGATGGCGCTGAAATCGTAAGGGGTAGGTTTGATGAGCATGGACAAATTAGGTAAATAAATGGTGAGTATTTGGCATCTACGAGAATGA
Source organism: Affinundibacterium danionis (assembly GCF_042432465.1). Taxonomy (NCBI): domain Bacteria; kingdom Pseudomonadati; phylum Pseudomonadota; class Betaproteobacteria; order Burkholderiales; family Oxalobacteraceae; genus Affinundibacterium; species Affinundibacterium danionis. The sequence goes on from NZ_JBHLXJ010000013.1 coordinate 248,508, forward strand.
TAAAAACTATTCTAATCACCGTCATGCCGGACTTGATCCGGCATCCATGTTTCAGTCACTAATGACGTCAAGAAAATGGATACCGGATCAAGTCCGGTATGACGTTAACGGGTTTTAGTTTTTGTCAAAGAGGGTTGTTTCTTAGAGATTGGATAGATACAAAAAGTATCGCTAGAGCCAGGAAAGCTGGTATTTTAGCCGCTATTCTAGCCATTGTTCTAGCAACCTCGGCAATCAGCCCTAAACCAAGATGACAAACTGGAATCAGACTCAGGCCTTAGATTTTTTACGCGAATTATTTACTTTGGCTATTACAGCCGTTGATCCGCGTCATTGCCTGCCCGCACATTTGCCTGATTTTCCCGCAAGCGGGCTTTGTATCGTGCTCGGAGCGGGTAAAGCGGCGGCATCCATGGCACAGGCTCTAGAACATCATTGGGCGGCGCGAGATCAGGCTGACTTAGCACGTCTTAGTGGCATGCTCATTGTCCCTTACGGCTATGCGCTCCCCTGTCAATATCTCCAAGTACGCGAAGCAGCTCACCCGATTCCTGATTTAGCGGCTTATCAGGCCGCGCAAGCTCTATTGGCCTCCGTCCAAGATTTGCATGCTAGCGATACCGTCATTTGTTTGCTCTCTGGCGGCGGTTCGTCTTTGATGAGCTTACCCGCCGAGGGTATTAGCCTGAGTGAAAAACAAGACATCAATCGCGCCCTATTGCGCAGCGGTGCCCGAATTCACGAAATTAATTGCGTACGCAAACACTTATCCGCTATCAAAGGCGGCCGTTTAGCTCTAGCTTGCGCGCCCGCCAAAGTCTTGACTTATATTATTTCCGATGTGGCGGGCGATGATGCCAGCATTATAGCCAGCGGACCCACGCTGGCAGACCTGAGCACCTGTGCGGATGCGCTAGCGATCTTGCAACGTTACGAGATTCCAGCATCAGCCGCCGTGATTTCGCATCTGCATCAGGCTACTTCTGAAACCCCCAAACCAGATCATCCCGTTTTCGCTAATGCACCCGTTCACATCATCGCCAATGCACAAGCAGCCTTGCAAGCCGCTGCCAACTGGGCGGTTTCACAAGGCCTACAAGTACAAATTTTGTCCGACAGATTAGAAGGCGAAGCCCGCGATCTAGGGCGCGCGCATGCACAACTGGCGATTTCATTAGCGAATGAAAATCAGCAAAGGCCATATTTATTATTATCCGGCGGCGAAACCACCGTCACGCTTAAAGGCAATGGTCGCGGTGGACGCAATACTGAATATCTATTGAGTCTTTGCCAGCACCTGAATGGACATCCCAGAATTTACGCACTAGCAGCAGACACCGATGGCCGCGATGGCAGTGAACAAAACGCCGGCGCATGGTGCACGCCCGAAAGCTTGCAAAGAGCCGCACACTTATCGATCTCAGCTAGCGATTACTTGGCAAATAACGACGCCTATACCTTCTTCGCTTCACTAGATTCTTTACTGATGACTGGGCCTACTTATAATAATGTGAATGACTTTCGGGCGATTTTGGTTTTGTGAAGTGTGACCCTGATAGACGGGATTACGCCCACAATCAGCAGGAACGAGAGAGCAAAATCAAGCTATTGAAAAAAACAGGAAAACATTATATTGTGGTATTTGTTGGTACTGGTTGGTACTATTTAGTGCTAATTGGTACTTGTTGGCATGTCGGGAGAATCTAATGGCAAAAAACACTAGCATTACTTTAGGCGATCATTTTGATAGCTTTATTTCCTCGCAACTTGAATCCGGTCGATACGGCTCAGCCAGCGAAGTTGTAAGAGCTGGGTTGCGGCTACTCGAAGACTCGGAAAGCAAGCTACAAACCCTGCGTCAAATGTTGATTCATGGCGAGGAAAGTGGCGTTGCCAATTACAACTATAAAGATTTCTTAGCCGAACTCGACGAGCAAAAACGCTCATGACCGCATTTCAGTTAAGTAAAGAAGCTAAAAATGATTTGCGCTCAATTGCTATTTTCACGGAAAAGCGTTGGGGTAAAGTGCAACGGAATTTATACATCAAGCAATTGGACGATGCATTTTTAACGCTGGCACACAATCCAAATCTGGGGATTTCATGTGACTATATTCGGGATTCTTATCGAAAATTTCCACAAGGGAGCCATATCATCTTCTATAAATGCGATGTCAACTCTACTATCTTGATAGTACGAATTTTGCATAAAAGCATGGATTACGACTCGCAGTTTTAAGGTGGTTATGAGCGATGGCGCGCTAGGCATGAAGCTAGCCTTAGAAAATCAAATCGAATATTCATACTGAGTGCAGTGACTGATGCTGCAATGAATTGTCATGTGCCACAATTAAACTTCCAAGGTACACCGAAACGATCTACAACAATTGCGTAGCAAGGCGACCAAAATGTTTTTTGAGGTGGGAAAATTACTTCACCTCCAACAGAAAACAGCTCAAACAGGGATTTAACGGTATTTTCAGTTTTCACACCTAACAATATATTGAAACCTTTCGGCTTTTGATATTGCTCCGGTTTGACGTCAGCGCCAGCCAGTTCAATTCCTTCAATTACAATATTGGCATGAACGATTTTATGTTGCCATTCTTTGGCGACGTCTGCTGCGATAGGTGAATCTTTAAACTCCAGCATTGTGCCAATAGTTCCATTTAAATGTTCTGCATAAAACTCGAAGGCTTCTTTACATTGACCATTAAAATTAATGTGAAATGAAAGGCTCATGTATATTTTTCCTTGGCGTTTTAGAGTTTTTTGCTATTTCGGTTTAGCCGAAACTTTTAGCCTCTCGTTTCTTGCTACACATAGCATAATTTAACTTTGCAAAATGCAAAGATACCCGACAAATACCAAAAAACAAATTTCATTCGTGAAAAAAACGCTTCAATAAATCAGCCGTCCATCGAATAAACTCCTTCACGATAACTATTCTTGTAATCGCGTGGCGATTGTCCCAGCAAGCGTTTGAAAACTTTTGAAAAGACAAAAGCATCAGGGTAACCCATCAGCTCTGCAACCTGTTCAATATTATGTCGTCCTTGACGCAGCACTTTCGCCGCTTTTTGTATGCGTATGCTGGTTAGATAATGGGCTGGTGTATCACCTGTCAGTTGTTTGAATTTTTGCGAAAACACGGCACGCGATAGTCCACTGACACTGGCTAACTGTTCCACTGGCCAGTTTTTATGCGGGGTTTCGTGGATCACCTTGAGGGCACGCATTAGATGGCTATCCCTGAACGCCATATTCCAGCGGCAGTTTTTATCGTTGATCGAATGTATCCAGTTTCTCAAGATGTAGTGAAACAGGATATCCAGCAGGTTGCGCGTGATGGCTTCTGAGCCGAGATCGCCTTGAGTTAATTCCAAAGACAGGAGTAACAGTGCCGCTTGGAGTGGGCTGTGCGCAGCGATTTCTTCCGATTTTAAAAGTATGGTCTCGGGCAGCTCGTCAAATAAGGGATGGGTCAATTGATTGGCAATGAAATAGACACCGCTGGCAAGCGTTACCAGTGGTTTTAGACCTTCTTGGTTTAGCGTGATGTCGTCGACTTGTGCGGTACTTTTAACAGCAACGTCTAAATCGGTTGCCAGTTCGTGATTGAATCCGCGTGTCAGTAAAATCAGATCACCTTTTTTTAGCGCGATGGGCTGCTTGAGTCGTGGCGAGCGTAGCCAAGCCTCACCTTGCGTAATCACGTGAAAACCCATGCTGCGGTCACAAGGAAATGCCATCGCCCAGGGTTCGTAAAACGACCGCTGGATCAATAAAGTCTTTTGTATATCGGCGGATTGCAAGATGTCTGACAGGATATCCAAGTCCTTCTCTCAAATTTAAAAAATCAATAAAAATACGAATTGACATGAAATTAGTATTTTTAAGCATTTTATATCTTAAATAAATCCATAAAATGAGCGTAATCCTTAATTTTGAGGAGTTTAGCTTAATTCAATTGAAATCGCAGAAAAGGAAGTTTTTTATGTCAAATACAGTGCTTGTCGTAGGTTCATCGGGTACAGTCGGTTCAGAATTGGTTGCTTTACTCAAAGCCAGAGGTGATGTGGTGCGTACCACCACCAGCAAAATTACCTCACGCATAAATGAGGTTCATCTTAATCTGTTGACTGGCGAGGGTTTGAAAGCGGCATTTGAAGGTGTCGATCAGGCGTTTTTCTTGTCGCCTGCGGGTTATACCAACCAAGACGAAATTCTTTTGCCCCTGATCGAACAGGCAAAACAGCAGCAGATTAAAAAAGTCGTGTTGATGAGCGCTTACGGTGCCAATGCCAGTGAAGACCTGCCTTTGCGAAAAGCCGAAATCGCTCTAGAAAACTCAGGGCTTACCTACAATATCATCCGACCTAACTGGTTCTATCAAAACTTCAACAGTTACTGGATTGCGGGAATTCTCAGTGCAGGAAAAATCTTGGTGCCAGCAGGTAATGCCAAGACGAGTTTTATCGATGCCAGAGATATCGCTGCGGTAGCTGCTGCTTTGTTAGCGAACGATGATTTCAAAAATCAGGCTTTTGACCTGACCGGACCAGAGTCCGTGACGCACGAGGAAGTGGCGCAAGTCTTAAGTGAAGTGACGGGAAAATCCATAAGCTATCAAGACATTACGCCAGAAGAATTGAAAACCAATCTGACCTCCGCAGGTTTAAGCGTCGCTTATGCCGATTTTCTGAATGTAATTTTGGGCTATCTACACGCAGGATATAACGCACAGCTTAATCAAAATGTTCAGATCATTACGGGGCGCTCTGCGACAGGTTTGAGGAAGTATGCGGAAGATTATAAGAGTGCTTGGGTAGGCTGATTTTTGTATATTGTGCTCGGTCATTTTCGTCGGAACAGGTCTTGTGTTAATACGGAAGTGGCTGTGGCTTTTTTGCTTATTCGCATTGCTGTCCGGGATAATTTTGTTGAAATATGAATCACCTTACATGGTTACATATAGATTTCAAAATAACGCGGTAACGATTTATAACGCAAGCTATCTCGCGAAGTGCGTTGGTGTTTTTTAACTATTCCATTCCCTCTTCCATTTTTCGATAGAATTTATTAACCGGATTGAGGGCGCTACGGATCGTCACGGGGTATGCTGCCAAAGAGAAGCAAAAGGAGAAGTCATCGGTTAGATTAATTGTTACAACACCAAATGATCGCATTCAGCATTGGGTTTTACTAGCCCAATGAAGTTTGAAAAAGAATGACTTGCATCACAGTTGAAGCAATTTGCATGGGCCTTAGTTAAGAGATCTACTTTTTCAAATAAAGTAGTAAAGCAAGAGATTGATTTTATTTAACTACAGTTATTGTTATTTTAGGCTGAAAAATAAATATATAATTAAACTTGTATATTTAAAACTGAAAGGAATATTAAAATATATTTATATTATTTTTTGGAAGCCTACTATTACTTTAAGGACTCAAATAATGAATCAAAAATTCTTTATTTCAATTGCTTTACTGATTTCGACAGTTTCACTTAATGCGAAAAGTAACACTCCTGAATCTTCTCCTAGATCTCTATTAACAAAAAATGTAACTTCTCAAAATAAAATTACATTTAGCTCTGCGAATCCAAACATTACAAGCATAAGCAGAAGTATTACGCCTCTTGCGGCACAAAAAATTGCCGCAGCTAACTCATCAAATCAGAATACACTTCTTGCAAGGCCAATTGATGATGGCAACGACCCTCCGGGAACACCGCCAAATGCTATTAAAGAAATCGATTTATTAATCGTAGTCCCACACACTGATGCTCAATCGCGCCCAACTCTTGGATGCACAAATTTACCAGGCAACATTAAAACTTATACTATTTATGGTAACGACTATTGCGCAAGTCTGGGATTGCAAGGGACTTGGTTTGCTTCATCACCAACTAACAATGTTGTTGGTGAGTTGAATGCGGCAAGGCAAGCGCTTATAAATACAACTAACTCTACCCTTTACAATTATCATGTTGTAGGTGTAGTTGTTGCACCGCGTACAGATCCAATTTTTGTAGGTTCAGCAAGTGCTAGGAGAATGAAGCTTAAGTCTGTCAATAATATACTTTATTATCGCAATATGTTAAAAGCTGACGTGGTTGTATCGATGATGGATAACAACGCAACTGGTGGCGACAGTGATTTAGAATTCGACGAAAATTCAGCATTTGTTGCGATCTCCTATTTACTCGACGTTGATATAAGCGAACCTATATTGGCTCACGAAATGGGACATATTCTAGGATTAGCTCATGATCCACAAACAATTAAAGTCGGTGGTTACCAAGATCGTAATCACTTCCCTTCTTATGGTGTGGGAACTTATTCCTGTACGGCGGGAGATTATGGAACGCCTTGTAGCCAAGAATATGGGGATATTATGTCTTACCGCCGTGGAAATGGAAGTGGCTATGTGCGAGAGCTACGTTACAGCGCGTTAGGGGAATTCACTTGTGGACCCACAAAAAACTTAACTTGTTCAACCACATTTGATAACACATACATACCTGATGCTAAACGCGCTATATTCGGTAGTAATATTGGTAACCAGAAGGTTAACAATACTAATAGCTGGACAAAAGTTAGCAATTATCGATAATATTTTTAATATAAAGATAATTGGCTAAGTATCGGGTCGAATTAACGGAATTGTGCCCGTTAGTTCGACCCACCATCAGATATACGGTTTCCACATCCGGTGGTTGATCCTAGTGAGTTACCCCATGAACTCTCGTAGTACATCTATTTCGAGTTAGTAGCTCTTTGGTCAGAGCTTGATTTTCCTTTGGTAATTCGTTCACCATCAAGTAAATGTCATGTAGCCAGATTCTTCTGATTTTGTTTCTTCGTTCAGTCTTCCAGATATTGAACTGGTAAACGATAGCCTAATGTTGAGTGCAGGCGAGTTCAAATATAAAATATTTCTTAGCCTAGAGATTTATCTTGGAGCAATCGTTTGCAGCAAACTCCATTTCCCATGGACTTCGTCTCCTCACTAGTGTTAGTAAGTCGCTGCCGCTTCGGCACACTTCTTCAGCATTGAGAGAGTAAGGCGACATTGCGCCTTATGCTTACAAGTGTTAAAAATCGATCATAACCGACAAAAGAAATATGCTCTGGTGAATTCCGGTACCAGTTAAGATGAAACCATCTGGATCGCAGAATCTAAACCAGCGCCCGACCATCCACAAACACTTTCAACTCGCCCGCCTGTAACGCAGTCCATTGTTCATTGGTAGTTAAAGGCTCGGTGACAATCACGGCGACTCGGTCTTGTGGTGTGGTGACTGCCGAGAAATCGACTGACACCTCTTCATCTGACAGCGCAGCTGTATTGAATGGGTGTTGTCGTTCTATGTAATGCAGTTTGGTCGAGCAATGTGCGAACAGGGCGCTGCCGTTGGATAGCAGCATGTTGAAGGTGCCGTGGCTGGCGATTTCGGCGCAAATTTTTGTCAAGAATTGTTGTAGTGCGGCGTTGTCTGGTAGCGTGCGGCCGAAATGTTGACGCAGGCTTTGCATCAGGTAGCAAAACGCCAGCTCGCTGTCGGTGCTGCCTATGGGTAGATAGCTGCCATCGAGTTCGGGTGCAAAATTTTTCAAATCGCCATTGTGAGCAAAGACCCAGTTGTAACCCCAAGCTTCGCGGATAAAAGGGTGACAGTTTTCTTGTGCGATCACGCCTTGGGTGGCTTTGCGTATGTGCGCGATGACGTTGGTGGATTTAATCGGAACACGTTTAATTAATTCAGCAATCGGTGAATCAATCGCTGCTTGATGATCGACAAAATGCCGCACGCCCTTACCTTCAAAAAATGCGATACCCCAGCCGTCTTTGTGTTCATCGGTGCGCCCGCCACGCGTGGCAAAGCCAGTGAAGCTGAACACGATGTCAGTTGGGGTATTGCAATTCATTCCTAGTAGTTGGCACATGACGATATTTATTAAAAGCAAAATGAAGGGCGCTTATTTAACCTTGGAATCATGATGAATCCAGATAGGCGCTTACCTTAACATTGAAAATTCGAAACTTTAAATACTCAGTCGCGATTTGCTTATGCGTTTTTCGTGTAAGTCGGTGCTTAGAATGAAAAAAGCCAGCATATGGCATGCTGGCTCGACGTAAAGTTTTTTAATGTTCCATCTCCCGTAGGCGGGAGAAGGGAGTTTCAAAAAATTACCACATTAGAATCAACGTGCCGCTGGTTCTGGTGCCATAGGCTTACGTGGGAACATTTCGTCACGATTAGCTGTGTGCGCTACGAAGCTTGCCATGATCATGGCGGCTTGCATCATGTCGCCTTTTTGGATTTTGTCGAACACATCGATGTTGGTGTGATGGGTGCGAGTGAAGTAATCCATAGGTTCTTGGATGAATTGGAAGCCAGGTACGCCGACTGCGTCAAAACTTACGTGGTCGGTGCTGCCGGTTTTTTTCATCGTGGATGTTTTGGCGCCGAGGTCATGGAATGGAGCTAACCATGCATCAAAAATAGCTTTAGCTGCGGCATTATTTTCTGCGTAGATACCACGGATTTTGCCGCCACCATTGTCCAAGTTGAAGTAAGCAGAGATTTTGCCGTGCAATGGTTTCAAGGCTAATGGGCCAGTTGGACGACGCATGAAGCTAGGCAGATCTTTTTCTTTAGGATCGGTCGATTCAGGACGTGCTGCCACGTTTTTGCTGATGAAATCACGTGAGCCTAACAGACCTTGCTCTTCACCGCCCCACAAGGCGATGCGAATGGTGCGGCGTGGTTTGAAGCCTATGGCTTTTAACATACGCACGGCTTCCATTGCGACCGCAACACCTGCTGCATTGTCGGTTGCACCTGTGCCTGCGTGCCATGAATCTAAATGGCCACCGAGCATGACGATTTCATCTTTTTTGTCTGTACCTGGGATTTCAGCGAAGACGTTGAGGGAATTAGCTGGATCTTCGTCGCCGAATTTGACTGCGACTTCGACTTCAACTTCTACGTCTTTTTTCTTTTCGATCAAACGGAACACACGGTTGTAGTGTTCTGCTGTCATGACCAAAGCTGCTGGGCCAGTTGGCTCGCCTGCTTTGTAAGAGCCACCACCTTGTACGAAGATGGTGCCGTCTTCACCGCGTGATGCGTTGACAGTGGCGATGACGCCTTCTTCAGTCAAATAAGGATTGATTTTTTTTGCGAAGGCTAAACGTTTCGCGATATCCGCCATGTCCATAGGCGGACGACCTGTGGCCGCGCCTAATTCCATGTTTTCTAATTCATGCAATTCGTCGTCGGTATAACGTTTGGCATCTGGTGTTGTGTGCAATTTGGTGGCCGCTGCTGGATCACGCAAAAGAATTACGCCTTTTAGTTTGCCTTTCCATTTTGCCAAATCTTCTTCGGTTTCTAATTTAGCGTAAACCACTTTGCCGCGTTTGACGCCGTCGGTGCCTGGTGTCCATGCTTTAGGAATGGCGACCAATTCTAAAGTGGATGGCGCTACCATGCGCATAGAGGATTTTTCTAATTCCCAGCTGCGGCCAAATGGCGCAATGCTGACAGTTTGTGCGTTTTGCAAACCCCAGCTTGCTAATTGTGACTTGGTCCAATCACCCGCTTTTCTTAAGCCTGGCGCGCCTGTTAAACGTGGGCCGATTTCGTCGGTCAAGACACTGAGGGTTTCCATGATTTTGGAACGGTTAGTTCCTTCGTCGCGGATTTTATTAACTAAAGCCAAATCGACTTTTTCGTCGGCAGCGATGGCCGGCAGCGTGGCGCTTGCTATTAGCGAGCAGACCAAGAGACTCATCAAACGCATCTTATTATTCCTTTTATAGTGATTAGTAATGCTGAAGTATTGCTGAAATTATTCAAATGACCCGAAACCAGTACGACTCATTGAACCGGTTTGGATGAAGAAGGGAGAAATTGGTTCCCGGATTTTTGTATCAAACTATATACAGTTTTGCTGCAGTGCGGAAAATTGAATCATTTGAGCTACATTGTGAATGTAGGTAAAAAAAAGCCCCAGTCTCGATGAGGCTGGGGCTTCCCGTTCACCATGTTCAATGGATACGGGCATTTAGGTCAACACGCCTTAGTATGGAAGATTAATACTTAAAATGAATGCCTAAGCGTACCGCACGTGGCGAACCCGGCGTGATGTTGTTATTACTATTGGCGGACGCATAGTATTTTTTATCGGCGAGATTTTCTACGTTCAATTGCAACTGAATGTGTTTATCCCAAGCAAAGTACAGCGCGGTATCGACGCGAGTGAAGCCGGGTAATTCCACGGTATTGTCGGTCGATGGATAAATGGCGCCGCGATACACGACACCGGCAGCCAGCCCCCATTGACTGTTCAAGTCGTAGCGATTCCATAAAGAGGCGCTATGACTTGGTACTTGCGCTAAAGTAGCGCCCGCTTTGACGGTGGCAGATTGCGTGCGGGTGATCTTCGCGTCTTGGTAAGCGTAGCCGCCCATGACGCTCCAAGCCGCATTGATTTTGCCGCTGACGGCGAGTTCTAAACCTTTAGTACGTTGCCCATCGACTAGGATGGTTTTGGTGGAATCGGTAGGATCGGCGATCGCGACATTACTACGATCTAATTGATAGACCGCAGCGCTCAAGCTTAAATCGCGCAATACATCCCACTTTGCGCCGAGTTCAAAGTTCTTGAATTTTTCTGGATCAAAGGCCTTGTTGCTAGCCGTCAGTGAGGATAATTGATCGCCTGCACGTGGCGCAAAAGCTAGGCTATAGCTGGCGTACAGTGACATTTCTGTCATCGGTTTGTAGATTAAACCAGCGCGCGGTGAAATGGGGGTATCGGTGTTTTCAATTTTTTCGCCAGTACGATTATTACTAAAGTCGATGCCAAAGCTATCGCGACGCACACCGAGTATCGCTTGCCATTGCGCTGAGAATTCGATTTGGTCTTGTACATAAATGCCTACGGTTTTGGCGACACCGTGGTTGTTGGCATCTGTCGCGGAGGGGCGGAATACCACATTGTCAGTGAAAGGATGGTTCAGTGGTACGGTAATGCTAGTGGCATTTGCACCAACGGTCGGGAAGTAACCCGTGTTGCGCAGGTTATCCGTAGTTTGTTGACCCAATTCCAAACCCGCCAGAATCTTATGCTTAATATTGCCACTTTGGATGTCGAACGTCAGGTCGGTTTGATTGAAGAAATTTTGACGTTGTGTCGCATTGCTGTAGGCGCTCAAGGCGACGCTGGTCGCCGTGTTGTTGACCGCACCGGAGAAAATGTTTTGGTAGAACTTATCATAATCGGCATAGCGAGTGCGGTTGCGTAGTGTGTAGCCATTACCTAAATCGTGATCGATCAAGGCTGTGAAGGCATCGACGCGCGACCATGTCGGGCTTAAGGCTGCGTTGCCGAAGAACACGCTACTATCCACATTCAAGGCCTTAGCTTGATAGGATGGTACGCCACGATCGGCCGTTCTATCATCTTTGAAATGCTCATAGCCGAGTACGATGTTAGTGTTTTGACCGGCGCGGATCGCGAATGTCGGGTTGATGCCACTGCGTTTGAGATTGACGCCGGAGCGGTAGCTGTCTGAATTTTCCATCATGCCGGTGACGCGGAAAGCCATGTTTTGATCAAGCGCTTGACCGAGGTCGAAGGTGGCACGGCGATTACTCCAAGAGCCTAAGGTAATCGAGGCTTCACGTACGGGTAGCCATTGTGCTTGTTTCGTGACGCGGTTGATAATGCCGCCCGAACCGCCACGACCAAAGATCATGGCATTTGAACCTTTTAAGGCCTCGACGCTTTCGATATTGTAGAAATCGCGGTAGTACTGCACATCGTCACGCATGCCATCGACGAAAAAATCACCAGTTGAGCTATTACCGCGAAATACCGCGGTATCGCGATTACCTTCTCCTTGCGCAGTAACAACGCCCGGCACATAACGAATTGCATCCGCCATGCTTTGCATAGCCTGATCTTTCATTAATTCCTTAGTAAGCACAGTGATGGCTTGCGGCGTATCGCGCAGTAGCGTGTCGGTCTTGGTCGCAGTGCTGCTGATCTTGGTGGCGTAGGTTTGCTCGGTTGCACCGACGACTTGGACTTCGGGTAGTTTTGATGCCTGAGTTGTGTTGGTGTTCTGTGCGGCGACAGGTAAGCTTGCGCATAGTAATAAAGCAGGCAATGTGGCCAAGGCAAAACGACTAGGAAGTTGAGTAAGGCTTTGCATAAAATTCTCGTTGGATGATAAAAATGTTCGGCCTCCCTGAAGGCCAATAAGAGTGAATGAAGTAATTGAAGTAATTAAACGAAATTATAAATGCGAATTATTCTCATTTTTAATATGAGAATACGCTGGGCTTGTTGTGAATCAAGGCTTTGGGGAAAATTTCTGAAAGTGGATGGCGGAACGAGTCCGCCATGACGGCGAGTGGATTTGCTTAGCGCTTATGAGCACTTATGGGCATTTATGAGCGCCAATGAGGATTAACTTTCGCTGCGAAAGTAGGAATGGTTATCTAGCGATCCAATTCTAGCCTTCGCGCGACCGAATTTTGAGAAGAAATTTATGCCGATTTTGGATGTACAGTCATCATCTGCGTACCTGACCAGAGTTGACCTGGTGCCAAGCTAATGGGATGGAGTATCGTTGCGGCTTCGACGCAGATCATGCGTTGGTAGCCATTGGGTTCTAGATCGCTTATTTGGGCATTTTTTTCTGCGCCCGGATTCCACACCACGGCATCATTAAAGCCAGATTGACGTATTTGTACTTGTTGATGTGGCTGTATGATCACGATGTCGGACGTGATATCGCTATAGATTCTGTCGGTTTCTGCCGTGATTTCTAAAAAGGGTTCTTCTTGCTGACAATCTCTTGAACCGCCCACCGTATCGCGATAATCCAAGCCACCTAGCCCGTGAATCAGGGTTTGCGTGATGTCATCTACCTTAAAATAGGTATGTAAAGCCGTGGTAAAGCTAAATGCGGTATCACCATTATTCACCACGGAAAAATCCAATTGCAGAGTTTCCTCGGCGATGGTGACGACTAATTCGGCACGGAAAACATGCGGCCAAACCAGTAAGCGAGCGATATTTTCTTGTAATTCAAAGACCGCTTGTGCCGCACCTTGTTCTAATACCCCAGAGCTGACCAGACGCCATTCGGCATTGCGGGCAAAACCATGTTTGGGCAAAGGACCGTGATTAGAGAACTGCGGAAACACGATAGGTACGCCACCGCGGATCGCTTTACCCGGGCCAAACTCGGAGCTTTTGCTGAGAAATAATTGTTCACTGCCACTGACAGGTATCCACGAGCATAAATGCGCCCCGTGCGTGTGTAACTCGGCGCGGGCGCCATCTCTGGCTTGCAGCAAAACCTTTGAAACCTTATCCATGGAAGCACGACTTTCTGCTGAAATAGCGATGAATGAAACGGGAGATGATAAGTGAAATAATAAGAAAAATGATTCGAGAAATGATGAAAGAGGCTAGCATTTTATCGTTTCTCCACCCAAAATTTGACCTTTGAGGCGGTGAATTTTGCATTCTGTCGCTCTTCGCAGGCAAGCGAAAAATGCTTGCCGTAGACTGCAGGTATGGAAATTTCAATCAATTCTTCATTTTTCGGGGGCGGATATGTTTAAAAAATTAGCGAGCGCATCAGCGGTATTAGTCGCATTCGGCGCATTGGGAACATTAGGTGCACTAAGTGGCTGCGAGATCAGCATCAATGACGACAGTATTAAAGGTAGTGGCCGAGTGATTACCGAAACCGTCAATACTGGTAGTTTTGATTCCATCACGAATAACTCTCCATTTAATGTCGAGCTGGTGGTGGATGGTAAAAACAGTGTGGTGGTAGAAGGTGACGATAATTTTGTCAAAGAAGTTGAAGCCGTGGTCGAAGGCAATACCTTAGTGATTCGTACCAAACGTCGTGGTAGTTTCCATTTCTCTTGGAGAAATTCCCCAACTACTGTCAAAGTTAGCACCGCTAGTTTGGTAAAAGCCATGAACAGCGGCAGCGGCGATATGCATTTGCGTCAATTGCATAATGAAAAATTAGAAATCACCAGCGATGGTCCCGGTGATATTGAAGCATCTGGTACCACCAATGAATTACGTTTTAATGCCAGCGGCAGCGGTGATGTTAATTTGCGCCAATTGAGTGCTAAGAAAGTTGAAGTCGATATGAGCGGTCCAGGTGACGCCGAGTTGGGTGAAGTCACTCAAAGTTTGAACGCAAAGTTGAGTGGCAGTGGTGATTTGAATGTCGCCAAATTGCAAAGCGAACAAACCCTGCTGAGCATCTCTGGCCCAGGCGGCATCAGCTTACGCGGCACGACTAAAAACATCGAAGCGGATATGTCAGGTTCAGGTGATTTGTCGGTCGATCAAATTCAAGCAGAAAAAACCACGATCACCATGTCCGGTCCGGGCGAAGCGAATTTGGCAGGTGAAACCAAATCTTTAAAATTGCGCTTAAGTGGTTCAGGCAGCGTGGATGCTTCTCGCTTAAAAATTGGCGATGCAGAAATTCGCAATTCCGGCCCAGGCGATTTGCAATTCAAATTATTGACTGGCAACGTGACGATTGATACTTCCGGCTCTGGCGACATCGAAGCCGACTTAGCGATGGCAGGTACTGTGGATATCAATTCAGATGGTCCTGGTAGCGTGACTCTGCGCGGCAGCGGTAAAAAATTGACCGCCAATTTAAATGGCTCCGGCGATCTGCATGCGAAAGAATTATTGCTGGAATTGGCCTCAGTTAAAGTGAATGGTCCAGGCGAAGCGATAGTGAATGTTAAAGCGGCAGGCGCGGCGTCCGCTGAACAAAGTTCTATAAAAAATGGATCACGCGTTGTCACCATTGACCGTAATGGTGTGGTGAACTAAGTACAGCCGAGTTGAGTAAGAATGTCGTAGTAGTGAAGTAAAAGCTGAATTAAGAAGCAAAAGCGCCAGAGACAATGTGCCTCTGGCGCTTTTTTATTCATCTAGTCCTTCATTCAGAAATTGCCTAGAACTTCTGTATCCGATAAGCATGTTTGACGACCAGACGGCTACTGGCAATCAAAGGATTCAATCCCATCAATAAGCCAATTAAGACATGTTGCGGTAACAGCCAAATTTGTCCACGTGGCGCTGGTACTTGAGTGCAGGCGGTGATGACCGGTGCGACCCATGTGCCTTCTTCGCTTAAGTCTAATAGGATATCGCCATCCGAGTTGGTATGCAGATAAAGCTCGCCACCATGTGTCAGGCGTAGGCAAATGCCTTGCCCTTCACTGGGTTGGTTGCCGATTAATTTCTGTAACTCTTGATTGTTTAGCTCCATCCAGCCTTCAATTTCAGCCGGTGTTTCTAAAATGATCCATGGATGCTCGGTCTGGCTATGGTGTTGCTCTGAAGATGGGTTCATGAACTATCGTATTTGCTTTACTTGTAAGCCTTGCTGTTTTAATTGTGCAATGATACTGCGCTCACCTGTCATGTGACCAGCATCAACAACGAAGAACGCTTTTTTTCCTTGTCGCATCATGTCCTGCATTTGGGTCGCGATACGTTCATTCTTGTCATCCACCAGCATATGCGTGATTTTTTGAGAGCCTGCATCTTGCTGGCTCGTTTCTAATAGTAGCTTGCCAAGTACATCGGCATCGGCGCGGAGCCATGCTTGCCGCACTGCTTGCAAACGGCTTTTAAGTTCGCCTTTGCGGAAGCTGTCTAGCGTGTTGGCGAGCAAGGCATTTCCCTCATCATCGTTCAAGCTGGCCAATACATCGGCTTGAAATTCTATGCTGTCTAATTCAACCAGCGCTTTGTTGTCGGCTCTTGCCGCATTAATAAAATGCAGATCCAGACTTTGTTCCGGATCATAGCCTAATTGCATCGTCACTTCAGCCTTCAATCCCATTGCCACCAAGGCTGGTGTATAAGTTTGAAATTGATCGATAGATTTGCCTGCCATCGCTTTTAAGGTTCCCCAAACTACTGGGCTGATGTGCTTTTCTAACGTGTCCGGTGCGCTGTAGCTGAGTTTATTGGCAAGCGTTTGTGCCGCAGTATCGCTACTGCTGTCTATTTCTACTACTACCGTGTCAGCTTGGGTATAGGCTTTTTGTACTGGGGTAGATAAAGGATAAAAATCTTTTTTGGCAATCTGAATTGTGCCAAACAAGTAGCCAACTGGCGCGCTCATTTTGTTGTCCTTATCCTGCGCCATTTCATCTTGCTTGATCGGCCGAATTTCGAATAACAAGCCTTTTACCTTACCTGCTGTTGACGCTTTGTTATTTGCGAGTTTGCTTGCCTTTGTTTGTTCTTTGGTTTGTGCTTTAGTCTGAGCTAAAGCACCCGTTGATAAGCCTGCGCACATGAGTCCCAATGCCAAATAGCGCAAAAGTTTGCCAGTATTGTTGCCAATAAAGTGTTTCGCTTTGGTTTTCATAATGAATTGAAAAGTCTCGGTAAGAGGAAATGGGTGAGGATGTTTTATTTACTATCCGCTTCGGTGTCAGAAAGTAACATCCCAATATACACTAGTTTTTTGGGACCCAAAAAGCATAGTCCGACCAGCGCAAAGTTTGGGCTTCTCTGCGGCTAAACGAACTTAAAGCTGGTAAAAGTTTCTCCCCGAAAACACTTCCCAAATTTAATGGAACTAATCCAGCGCAGATCAATCGAAAGCCCGCGCTATCTGCTGATGACGCACTATTTCACTATTTAATCATTCTCGGTTGAATGACAAATATGGAGTGCTACCATAAGTTGTTGGATTGTTGCTATGCAGTGTAGAAATTTTGTTTGAAAGCTGCGCAATACGTGGGTTTTCGCGCTTTACCTCTTTACTGTTTAGCTATAAATCGCTATGTTACGCAGGTTTACAAAAATAGATCCTTCTCGATTGCTTTTTGTTTAGCTAGAGTAGGAATAAGAAATTCAATTATCGTATTTGCCTTAAGGAAACATTATGTCTTTTGAACGCGTGAAATGGCTAAGTCAAGAATTGACTCTAGCGGGAAATATGGCTGTCGAAGTCCAGAAAAAAGGAAGTATCAATTTACACATGAGTGGCTTTGAGTCTATCCGCAAGGGGGAATTATGATTAATTGGCGCGTTAAATCACTAGACGCTATTTTAGCAACGGCAGAAAAAAAATCTCTGCATCGCACTTTAGGTGCATTTCAACTGACTATGCTTGGTATTGGTGCCATTATTGGTACCGGTATTTTTGTTCTGACCGCAGCCGCAGCGCAAAAAGCCGGTCCTGGCATGATGTACTCTTTCATTATCGCGGGCTTTGTCTGCGCGGTAGCTGCACTGTGTTATTCCGAATTAGTTTCTATGGCGCCGGTTTCGGGTTCCGCTTACACCTATACCTACGCTGTAATGGGTGAATTGATGGCGTGGACTGTCGGTTGGGCGCTCGTGCTCGAATATGCCGTTGCCGCCGCTGCTGTCTGTGTTGGATGGTCAGGCTACGTGATGGGCTTGATCCAAAAGGCAACTGGTTTTGTGCTTCCTGAAGTGCTATCACATGGACCAGCTTGGACTATGGATGGTTTTATGCCTGTAGTTGATTTCAGTCACGGTATCGTCAATGTTCCTGCGATTATCGTTGCACTGGTAATTACTTTGTTGTTGGTTAAAGGTACCAGCGAGAGTGCAAAAGTGAATTCAATTTTGGTTGCGGTAAAAGTAACCGCTTTGTCTGCGTTTATCGTTATCACCTTGCCTATGGTCAGTGGCGACAACTTTACGCCAATGTTGCCAAATGGTTGGCTCGGTACTCAAGGCAGTGGCGTCGGCGTGGTTGGTGCTGCAGCTTCTATTTTCTTTGCTTATGTTGGTTTTGATGCCGTCTCTACTGCGGCGGAAGAAACAAAAAATCCACAACGTAATGTTCCTATCGGTTTGATCGGTTCTTTAGGTATCTGTACTATTTTCTACATGTTGGTTGCGGCTGGTGTTGTTGGCTCTGTTGGCGCACAACCGATTACTTCTATCACTGGCGCCGTATTGTCACCAGACTCTGCTGAATTTGTGACACGTTGCAAAGAATTAGCATCTGCAGGTAGCTCCCCTATCGTTTGTTCTCACGAGGCTTTAGCTGAAGTATTGAGCAAATTGCACTACGATCAAGTATCTAAATTAGTCGGTTTGGCAGCAAGTATCGCTTTGCCTAGCGTTATTTTGATGATGATCTTTGGTCAAACACGTATTTTCTTCGTGATGGCGCGTGACGGTCTCTTGCCAGAAAAATTGGCTGACATTCATCCAAAATGGAAAACACCTTGGTTGATGACTATCGTGACAGGTATTTTCGTTGCAGTTGCAGCAGCGTTCTTCCCAGTCGGACAGTTAGCCGATATTTCTAATTCCGGTACTTTGTTTGCGTTCTTTATGGTCGCTATCGCCGTTCTGATCTTGCGTAAAACAGATCCAAATCGTGCCCGTCCATTTAAGACACCGGTGGTTTGGTTGGTCGCACCTTTAGCGGCTGGTGGTTGCTTGTTCTTGTTCTTCAGTTTGCCGACTGTCGCACAATTAGTGTTGCCAATCTGGGGTAGCGTTGGTTTGGTAATTTACTTCCTGTATAGCCGCAACCATTCACATGTGGGTAAAGCGATTGCTGCGCAAGAAGCTAGCAAGAAATAAGTAAAAGACAGGTAATCTGAAATTGAAGTTAAAGTAAAAGCGGCGCAATGTAAAAATTGCGCCGCTTTTTTTATTTCCTGAGCCGTTTTTATAGCTCTCTTAGCTTTTGCCGTGAGCTATAACTAACTTACAAGCAAGCTACAGCCAACCCTCATCGCGTGCCATCCGAAACGCTTCAACGCGATTCTTGGCATTGAGTTTGCTGATCGCTTCCGATAAATAATTGCGCACGGTTCCTTCTGATAAGTGCATGATTTTACCGATTTCGCTACTGGTTGAGCCTGTCCCCGCCAGACGTAAGACTTGCCGTTCGCGTTCACTTAATGGATCTTGTGGCCCGCCCCAACTTTCCATCGCCAGCTCAGGGGCAATTGCTTTTCCGCCGCTCTGGACGGTACGAATTGCTTTCGCCAGATCCTCGGCGGGTGCGTCTTTCAGCATATAACCTCGAACACCGCTCGCCATCGCACGTTTCAGAAAACCCGCACGGGCAAAGGTGGTTAATACGATGACTTTACTCGGTAGTTTGAGGTGGGCGATTTCGGCAGCGAGTTCCAAGCCTGTCATGATAGGCATTTCTATATCTGTGACCACCACATCGGGTTGCAGTTGTTTACAAAGCTCCAAGGCTTCTTTGCCATTTTTAGCTTGCCCTAACACCTCAATGTCACCTTCTAATTTCAACAGGGCGACCAGAGCACCTGAGACCATTACTTGATCTTCGGCCAGAATTATTTTTATCATGTTCATTTCCTTATGCAGCGTTCGCGTGATGTAGCGGTAAAGTGAATCCTATTGTTAGTCCCTTTTTACATTCGACTTGCAGGTCGCCATTGAGGGCACGCACCCTTTCGCTCATACCGATCAAACCATTTCCTTTCTTAATATCTTCGCCCTTCTCGCTTCCAATTGAGCCATCATCTGCAATCTTGACATGTACGGAATTCGCATTGCCAACCACCGAAAAATAGCAATGTTTGGCATCGGAATGGCGAATGATGTTGGTGACCGCCTCGCGTAAAGCCAAGGCAATAATATTCTCTACGGCAGCAGGTAACACCGTCTCATCAATTTGACTGCTGAACTGTACTCCTGCCGATTCCAAGGCATTTTGGGCTCCGCGTAATTCGTGTGCTAAGCCTGTATCACGATAGCCTAATACGGCCTCGCGTACTTCGCTCAAGGCCTGTCTTGCGGTGCGCTCGATATCTGCGATTTCTTTCTTACATGCCTCTGCATCGCGATCAAATAATTTACGCGCGAGTTCGGCCTTGAGCGTGATCACCGACAAAGTATGTCCCAACAAATCATGCAAATCGCGGGCGATGCGTTCGCGTTCAGCTAAAGATGCGAGATGCTCGATCTCTTCTTGTTTGCGAAATAATTTGCTATTAGCGCGCTGCAAACGTTCACCTATGATGGCACCGAGCGCGCTAGGAATACTAAAGATGACTGCGGGTATCCAAAAATAAGTCTGCAATTTTAAAAAGTAGCTAAGGATCGCGGTGCCCGCTAAAACACATGTCAGACTTAAATACGCATGACGTTTTTCCTGAAAACGCGACGACATGGTGGCAGCAAAAATCACAAAGCTAGAACCACCAAAATTGTAGGGCGCCCACGCAATACCCAGCGCCGTAACTAGCGCAATACAGACCGCAACGCGCCAACCTTTGCCCCAAAAACTATAAATATACAGCGGTAAAAATACCAAGATGCTGAGGACTATCAGTAAAAGTTCAGTAGTGCTGGGTCGCACATAAAAATAAGGCCAAGCAAAAATGCCAAACGAAAGCATCCAAAAAAACGGCGCCTTACCGTATTGCGGCGGCACCCAAGGTTTCGACCAGAGCGCTTGAATTTTGCTGATCACTGACATGTCCTCTTTTCTATGTTGAGTAGATCAAAGCGAGCTTATTTAGGTCACTTATTTAGGTAACTTACTTAGGTGACTTACTTAGAGAGCTTACTTCGATCCACAATTGCTTATTCGTGCTTAATTATGCTTAACTGAGCTTATACAAGTCCGATGAAATTGCCTTACTCTTTGAGCAGTCGCACATCGACGATATCGAATGCATAGTTTCCAATTTCTGGCCCGGCATTAAAGGACAACATGGTAACAATACTCGCATCCATGCCTTTAAAACGGCTTAGCGGTAAACTCACTTCGGTCCACTCAGTTGGTGCAGTAAAGGCCACATTCACCGGAATAAAACTGCCTTGCATTGTAAAGCCGACCGTATAGGTTTTACCATCACCTTTGACTTTAAATTTCAGGGTGTTGGCGGCACTCAAATCTATCGCTTGCATAGGTTGTTTGGCGGGAAAGAAGGCGACACCAGCCCAAGGGAAAGCAAAACCAGCATTAACGGTCGCGTCTATATGCAAAGCGTTTTGCGCTAATTCAGGCACCGCATAGACTTTCAATTGAACGCTAGACTTACCACCCATAGGCGCATCATTGGAAGGCACCCAGCCGAAACCAAATGGACTGCCCAGTTTTTCTGCGCTAAATAAACTAATGCGCCCATCACTTGGAAGTTGTACGGCAGCTGTTTTGTCAGATTTTTCTTTAGCGACTTGCGCAAGTTTTTCAGTGCGGAGCGGCGAGACAATTTCACCATCTTTCCAAATTTCGATAATGCGGCGTGTCGCTGAGATATCGGCACTAGGATCGCCCTCGACCAGCATCAAATCGGCTTTCAGACCTTTCGCGATGCGGCCACGATCTTTTAGTTGGAAGGCTTTTGCCGGGGCTGAGGTTGCTGCTTGCAGCGCCGCGCTAGGACTTAAACCAGCATTGACCAAGGACGCCAATTCATGATGCAAGCTGATCCCATATTGAGTGCCGGTGTTGCCAGCATCAGTACCTGCCAGCACTGGTACCTTGGCCGCATGCAAGGCGGCAGTCAAGGCATTCGGTGCGGTCATCAAGGCCTTGTTTTCCTGTTTGCCAAAAGTGGAATTTAAAGGAATTAGCTGAGTTTTGCCGAGCAAATTGGTCATGCTGGTATCACTCAACACATCTTGCGATTTGATCCCCGCCATGCTCTCCAACACGCTAAACGTTGGAATCACAAAACTGCCGTTTTTCTTAGCTAGATCAATGATTTCTTTGCTTTGCGCTGAGCTGATGGTGCTGCCTATATACAAGTGAACCAGACCATCTGCACCTGCTGCCAACGCCGCTTTCGCATCGTCGAAAGTACCGATATGTACTACGGCTAATTTTTTACGTGCATGGCTTGCCTTGATCAAGGCTTGCACGGTGTCCAAGTCGAGTGAATTGAATTTATAACCCGCACCACCGTGTTCCATCACAATCTTAATGAAATGCGAGCCTTCTGCGATGCGTTTATCGACCCACGCTTGCGCCTGTTCTGGCTTGGTCAAGGTCTCCACTTCCATGCCGTATTCTGTACCATGACCTTTTGGCGCAGTTGCTAACATACCAGCTGAAAACAAATCGGGTGCTTGAGTATTTTTTCCTTGCAGTCTGCGTTGATTCATCTCTTGCACCAGCGATACCGCGGCGAACATATCAATTTGCGTCGTCACGCCGTACAACAAGGGCAAGTCTTGATCTTGAAAAGCATGCACATGTGAGTCAATCAAACCTGGTAGCAGGCTACGACCCGCGCCATCGACAATCTTCATGCTTGGAGTGACACGCCCCTTGTAATTAGCATCGAGAATTTTGCCCTGATCAATCAAAACCTGACGCGGACTCAACATTTTTTCTCCGTCAAAGACGCGCACGTTTTTAATTAAAGTCGCGGCATCAACTTGTAGGCTGAGAGCGCAAGCAAGCGCAGCGACGCACAGACTTGGTATGCGACTGAATTTTTGTTTCGATGTGAAAGGCTGATTTAACATGAGATTCTCCTAAATGAGTGAACGACTGGTGAGTAGATGACGCCAGTGTGCACTCTCAGCCACGCTTTGATTAGAGCAAGATGACATGACTTTTAGATGACAAATGTCATGCGATCTCGACAATGCCTGTCGGATTTTGCTATCTATTTTGTGCAAGGTGATAGATTTCTTTGGCTTGCTTGTAGGGAGTCTAGCTGTTAAGGTGAGGCATATTTTTTTTGCCATATGATTAGGCAAGTGTTTTTGGTATGACACTGCCTAGTGTAGGACTCCTGCAATGGCTTTCACCCGCATTTATAAAGGAAAATAGAATGGCGCGCGTCAGTACATATTTGAATTTTCCTGGTAACACGGAACAAGCTTTTATCTTTTACCAATCCCTATTCGGCGGAGAATTTTTGTCTCCTCCACTGCGCTTTAAGGATATGCCTCCGCAAGCCGGTCAGCCGCCTATGGATGCGGCTGTGGCAAATATGATTATGCATATTGAGCTCGCTATCATAGGCGGTCATGTGATCATGGCAACCGATGCGCCAGCATCGATGGGATTCACACTCAAATACGGCAATAATATGTGTATTAATTTGGAGCTAGATACGCGAGCCGAGATGAGAGGTTTATTTCAAAAACTTAGTGAAAATGGACACGTCGAAATGCAATTGAGTGATATGTTTTGGGGCGCTTATTTTGGTATTGTGGTGGATCAGTTTGGAGTACGTTGGATGCTTAATTGTGAAAAATAAAGTTAGGTAGTAAAGATAAAGGCGTGCAACAACGGTGCGCAGCAATGGTAGCCTAATGATGAAAAATCACACTAAAAAATTAGTAATAAAAATCAAGCAGCAAGATAATTAAGATTAAAACTCATGTTGAAAAAAATGATGAACTCCGCAAAGATAGTTGCGCTCAGCGCACTAGGCCCCATCGCATTGAGTGCGGTGGCACAAAACGTAACGCTTCCGATGACTACAGACACGCATCCCTTAGTTGAAAAATTTAAACCCTGTGTCAGCCCTTTCGGCTTGACGCATGATTTACCACTCGTAGAGCCTTTTCCTAATTTGGAGGGGGCAGGCAAGTTGTATGTTTTAGGCGATATGGGCGCGGTGAGTGATGGCTATAAGCATTCATTATTTGTGAGTGGAGACGGCAAAGCGATTTATATTGTTCAGGTCGGTGGAATAGCGGGTACCTATAAAGTTTTTGGACCACTTGATCCCGCCATGGATTGTTCAAATAAAGCCCCATCTTTTTGATCTTGATTTCGAGCTTCGCCCATTTTTTTGTTTGCTTATGAATTCTTTTTCCCCTAATCACGCCTTCACCGTTCGCCGCGCACAAGTCAATGATGCCCAAGCTTTAGCAGAATTAGCACGTCAGACCTTCATTGACACCTACAGTGATTTAAATGATCCAGAAGATATTCGGCTGCATTGTGAAAAAAATTTCGGCATAGCCCAGCAAAGCGCCGAGATTGTTAATCCTGACTATGCCGTGATCCTGATTTGGCAACAACAAGAGTTGATCGCTTTTGCCCAGGTCGTCAAACGCCCTGCTCCCGACTCGGTCCAGCTGTCGGAACCAGAACACAAGGCGATTGCGCTGTTTCGTTACTACGTCAAAAAAGAATGGCATGGCAAAGGCGTAGCACAAATCTTAATGCAAGCCGCCGAACAAACCGCTCGCGAATTTGGCGCAAGCCATCTCTGGCTAGGCATGTGGGAACACAACGCCCGCGCATTGGCCTTCTATCAAAAGGTCGGCTTTCAACATGTGGGATGGGTGGACTACCACTTCGGTAGCAAAGTCGAGCGTGATTATGTGTTGTTGAAAGCGCTGTGAGCGATTGCTGAACATCCTATAAACCGAGCGCACTCAAATTAAGATGCGCATCGTGTTTTCTCCCTAGTGCCCAATCCCATAGTTCTTTGATGAGCAAGGTAATGAGGCGGGCATCTCGAAAAGTAACATTTTGAGATTTTGTGGTGTGCAATTTCTGTCGGTTGGTTTATGCCTAAGTTTTATACAGCATAAGCAATTTTAATTAAGCACCATGCGGGTTTTAACTGAGTTGAAACGAATTGCGGGATTTTTCGCTATCGA
Source organism: Affinundibacterium danionis (assembly GCF_042432465.1). Classification (NCBI taxonomy): domain Bacteria; kingdom Pseudomonadati; phylum Pseudomonadota; class Betaproteobacteria; order Burkholderiales; family Oxalobacteraceae; genus Affinundibacterium; species Affinundibacterium danionis. The sequence goes on from NZ_JBHLXJ010000013.1 coordinate 273,167, forward strand.
GTATCTTTTCAAAATGAAAATTAAATCAGGTTGGGCGTCATGACAGTACCATTGAAAATCATCTACGAGCTTGTTGGAACAGGGTGGTCTAAGTGCATGGTGGAAGTAGGTGAACGCCGAGCGGAATTGAGTGCGTCCTACTTGTCGGACGCACTGGGAAACCTCGTTTTGTTTGCCTGTGCCGCCGGGTCGGGATTTCACTCAGTATCGTTTGGCTTCGATGAAGAGCCCGGCGAGTACCGTTGGGTCGCTGAATCGATTGATGCAAATCTTCTGCTGGTCAGAATTCTGGAGTTCCCCGATCTATGGGGTCACAAACCAAATACAGAAGGCAAGGTACTTCTGGAGTTCCAAATCGCACCGCGACTGCTGGCGCAAGCAGTGTTCGCTACAGCTAACGAGGTACTTCAAAAATACGGGTCAAAGGGCTATGCGGAGAAGTGGGCTCTGCATTCTTTTCCTGAGCGGGAGCTTGCCATGCTGAAGACTGCGATCGACGGGTGGCAGCAATGACGTCTAACCTCTCTATAGCGGACGGCTTCGCAGTCCGCTGAGCTCGAACGTTCCTTAAAACCACCCACCAAACCTAAAACCCCAACGCACTCAAACCAAGATGCGCGTCAGCTTTTCTTCCTAGTACCGAATCAAATAACCGTTCATCTTCTCAAAAGGCGATATCGCTGCTACTAGCGCAGCGTTTCTGCATCCAATCCTCATCGCCATAGAATCGATAGGATTACCCATACCTATATCGCAAGAAACCGCCACATCGGCCTCACCTGTTTACGCTCTACTTATCGAAATGCGCTTAAAAACTTGTTCGCATTATTCCAAAAAGTGGAATAGTTAATTGGTTTTATAGGTGATTCTCTATCCTAATTAAACTGAATATAGTGCATCCATTCGCTGAGAACGTAGCGATAAACCCCTAAGTAAGTTTATAAAACTTTGCCCATTTTTGAAGGAAATGACTATGTCCCGTATCTCTATCCCTAGCCTTGAACAATCCGCCGAAGCCACTAAACCTTTGCTGGCCGCAGTGCAAAAGCAATTAGGGGTTACTCCCAATTTGATGAAACTGGTGGGGCATAGCCCAGCCTCGTTGGAAGGCTATTTGTCGCTCAACGGCGCACTGGCAAAAGGTAGCCTGAACGTGCAATTGCGTGAGCGTATTGCCTTGACCATTGCCGAGTACAACGCTTGTGATTACTGCTTGTCGGCACATGATTATTTGGGTCGCAATGTCGCCAAAATCAGTGATGCAGAAATCAATGCAGCGCGTCATGCGCATTCTGATGATCCACGCACTGACGCAGCATTAAAGTTTGCTCTGCGTGTCGCACAGTCGCACGGCCGAGTCAGCGATACTGAGTTAGCGAGCTTGCGTCAAGTCGGTTTCGATGAAGCGTCGGTGATAGAGATCGTGGCGAATGTCGCGGTGAATGTATTGACCAATTACATCAATAACGTCGCGTTGACCGATATCGATTTTCCAGAAGTAAAAGCAAAAGCCGCCTAACGAGCGTTGCCCGCATCGCATGAATTGAGATAGAAATAGCTCAGTTTCATTTCATGCGATGACAACGCCTCGTCCTGCCAGACTCCAAAGTCAACTCAATAAGGAAGCATCATGAATCTCGATAATGCGGTTGAAACACATGCACAATGGAAAACGAAACTGCGCACGGCAATCGCCAAACGCGAACAATTGGATTTGGCGACTTTGTCTAGAGACGATTGCTGCGAACTAGGGCAATGGTTATACGGCGCAGGCGAAACGCGCTACGGCAAGTTGGCGGCATATGCGGACTGTGTGCACAAACATAAAGTCTTTCACACTGAAGTAAGCAAAGTCGCCAAGGCCGTCAACGCCCACAAATTTGAAGTCGCAGACAGTATGCTCAATGCCGGCACCGCCTATGCAAAAGCCTCGGGCGAACTCAGTGTTTCATTTTTACGTTTGCGCAAAGACGCTGGCATTTAGTGCTTATCGCATGGTGGAATCATTGCTGTTGACAACAATTTTGAGATTCTGAATTTAATGAGGTCATGATTTCTCATGGCAATTATTTCCGTTGATCTTGCGTGAGCCTAAGTCAGGTTAAATAGCTGAGCTTGGCGTAGGTGATTTTGTGAAGCGCGACTTGTGAGTAGTTTGATGAGTACAATCTGTACTTTGAATTTTGTGGTGTGTACTTTTTTCGCTTTGTTTCTGTTTAGGTTCTATACAGTATAAGTAATTTTAATCAAGCATCATGCGGGTTTTGACGGGGCTGAAACAAATTGCGGAATGTTTCTCTATTTGGTATCATTTTCAAAATAAAAATTAAATCACGTTATGCCGATTAACGCTAAGCCGTTTGGCTGTTCCGAAAAGTTCGACTGGGGTGCGGACATTCATTCCGTCGTTTACGATGGTCAATTACTCATACGCGTTCTTCGAAATCGAAATCGATATGACGGGATCGAGGTCAAATTTTCTCAAGTTGATGGTTTCAGGCTATTGGACGAGATCTCGCTTGCTGAGTACTGGATTGATAATAACTTCCCTAGAGGCTTTCCTGTTCTTGAAGTACTCGATGGTGGCTGGGCTAAAGAGGAGGATCGTCGTTTGGGGTACAGCCAACATCAACGAGAGTGGATTATTGTGACTGCTGGCGCTAGTGTCAGTGTCTTTTCGAAGCATGAGCCCGTGATTATTGATGCTTCATGGGCTAAACCTGCATAACATAGCGGTTGTGCTCGCTTCCTATGGTCGTTGGACGCTGCTCCATAAGGCGGCTCAGCGTTGCACACCTCTGTGTCAAAACACCCTCCCAATTTACAACCCAACGCACTCAAATCAAGATGTGCGTAGGGTCTTTTCCATAGTAGCCAATGAAATAAGGTTCGTCTTCTCGAATGGCGAGATCATTGATGCTGGCATAGCATTTGCGCTGCAAGAATTCGACAATTTGCGCCCTGGATTGCGAATTCGATGGCGAATTAAAGCGTCACAAGTGCTCGACTAAGCTCGGCTTTGTTTGAGTCGCGCAATCTCTGCTTGCAAGGGGGCGATTATTTGCTCGATATCGCTTTCGGTATAGCGCGGCGTAATATGTTGTGGGCAATTCCAATCCCAAGCTTCGACGCTAATGATAAAGGCGCGCTCTATGCGGGCGCGATAGCTTGGCATTTTTAATTGGGCGATTAATGTTGGTGCGTCTTGTTCGTGCACGATCTTGACACGGCCCCAGATTTTGAGACGCCGTTGTTCGCGATAGTCCATCAATATCAGCGCGATTTTGTCATTGGCTTGCAGATTACCTACGCTTAAATATTGGCGATTGCCACTAAAGTCAGCGTAGGCTATGGTGTGTTGATCCAGCACTTTCAGAAAACCCTGCGGGCCGCCACGATGCTGCACATAAGGCCAGCCATCTTCATTTACCGTGGCTTGATAAAAACTATCGCGAGCCTCGATGAAATCGGCTTCGCGCTGCGTGATCTCGCTACGTGCATCATCGGCCAATTCAAAGCCTAGATTGGCTTCACGGCTAGCATAGCGGGTTTGAGCGGCTTTCACACTCGGTGTAAAACTGATCTTAGCGAAGGCGCGTGACATAATTTCTCCAAATAGCATGGCTCGTATTCTTTGCCCTAACAATGGCAACGACAGCGACGCATGCCTCAGTATTTAATCCAATATCACAAGCGAGCCTATGATGCTTTGCTAGCGCTTGTGGATATGTATGCATTGTGCCTATCTCCGATAGAAAGAAGAATCCTCAAAAATCGCAATAAACTATTGTGAAACATGGAATAATCAATCGTATGGCTCGCCCATTAAGGAGAATCTATGGATAGGTTTCATCAAATCAGCGTCTACGTCGCGGTGGCGGAAGAGGAAAGTTTTGCGGCAGGTGCACGCCGCTTAGGCATGTCGCCACCAGCAGTGACGCGCGCCGTAGCGACCTTAGAGGAGAGCTTGGGCGTCAAGCTATTAAATCGCACTACGCGCTTTGTGCGTCCAACCGATGCCGGGCAACGCTACCTCGATGATGCACGCCAAATTCTGGCGAAGGTGCAAGAGGCGGACGAAGCGGCGGCGGGAATTAATGCTGATCCGCGTGGTCATTTGACGGTCACCGCGCCGATGTTATTCGGAAAAATTTTTGTCATGCCGCACATCGTTGAATTTTTGCAGCGCTATCCGGCGGTCGATGTTTCGGCCGTGTTTTTAGATCGTGTCGTCAACATGATGGAAGAAGGTGTAGATGTCGGCGTGCGCATCGGCGCGCTGCCCGATTCCAGTATGCGTGCTTTACGCGTTGGGCAAGTGCGTCGAGTGTTATGCGCCTCCCCTGAGTATCTGGCACAACATGGCATGCCGCAAAAACCTGAAGACCTCAAACAACATCATATCGTCGCCGCCAGTGGTGTGACGCCATCGGTAGAATGGAAATTTGGTGAGCAGGAACATAGTGCCGCGATACGTATCAAACCACGCTTGACGGTGACCAGTAATGACGGCGCCATTAACGCGGTACTCAAAGGGGCGGGGATTACCCGTTTACTGTCCTATCAAGTGGCACATGAGTTGGCGCAAGGGACTTTGAAAACGGTCTTGAGCGAATACGAATCAGCCCCACTTCCTATTCATATCGTACACAGAGAAGGCCGTGATGGCTCGGTCAAAGTGCGCAGCTTTGTCGATTTTATGGCGCAGGCTTTACGTGCCGATTCTGCGTTGCGCTGAAGTATTTCGCCGAGGTAAAAACTCATACGGCGTGCGCAGACACAAGATTTTTTGCGTATCAAGATGGATATCTTTGACTTGTCTTTCACTCTCATGCGCCATGCCAGCTATCATGTAAGAGAATAATATGCATAGCGATCTACCTTATTTAGCGTGATGATGAAAAAATGCTTGGCATCGGAGCTAGCTGTTTTAGCCGCACTCCCGGTGGCAAACAAGTAGTTAACATTCAGACTAAGCATATCGCGTAGCGTGTTCGTGATCTTGCCGAAATCGGTCATGTAATTGAAGTGCTTCATGCACTTTTGTTGGGCGACGTACATTTGGTACACTGTGGCATTCAAACGCTTGATGTCTATACTCCCTACTTTCTTTCTAACTCTATGAACTTATTTATTCGACGTTTCGTTGAGTTCAGCGCCGCATGCGCAGCACTTGCGAGCAGCGCTAGCTTTGCTGCAACTTCATTGAAAGAGCATCACATAAATATTGATGGTCAGCAGCGACGCTACTATCATCTGAGCAATCCAACATCGACCCAGTTAGGTACTCCCATATTTCTAATTAGTGGATCTGGTTGCGATGATTTCGCTACGCGTTTGCCACGTTTTTTCGAACGTTACGGTGATGATGTTAATGTGTTTTATTTAGAAAAAGTCGGCGTACAGAAAAACAGTAACGGTGAAGAGTGCACTGACCAATTCAAAGCGGCTGATTTATTTGAAAAACGTCATTCGGACAATTTGAAATTTATTGAGACCGAGCCTACGCTGAAAGAAATGCCAGCCAGGTCGATTGCCGTGTTGGGGTTCTCTGAAGGTGGTGCCTTTGCGCCTTACTTAGCGAGAGATAGCAAAAAAATTGGGTGGCTCGCGACAGCCGGAAGCGGTGGATTGCCGCAAAGTGAGGAGTTTTTGATTTTTGCATCACGAGGTGTTCAACCTTATGCGAATCCTTTTTCACGTGATTATTTTTTACATATGTACGAAGAAATTAAGCGTGACAGTAAAAATATAAAGAAGGATTTTTTTGGTCATACTTATGCGTATTGGTCTGGCCGACTTTTTGCTGATCCAATGAAAGTGTATGCCACTTTAGACATTCCCATGGTCGCGGCGATGGGAGAGAAGGACGAAAGCGTACCTATAGAATCAGGTCATGTACTACGCGACTATTTCCGTCAACGCCCTGAGAAAAAATTCCAGTTTGTCGAATTTCCCGGTGCGAACCATGGTTTGGGAACCCCTGACAGTAATGGAGCGCAATTATTCGTCGCACAACTGGCAGCTTGGTTTAAAGATCACAGAACGGTTTTCAAAAACAAGTAAAGTATCTCTATTGGTAATTTGGGGTATCGCATCGATGACCTGCCGTAATTTCAATAATAAGGTAAGTAAAGTGCGGTGGTTACTAATCATTCGAACATCCTAGTTCATTTTTTCAAAGCTTGATACGCTTCCACCGCAGGTAAAAAAGCGAGTCTGCGTTGCAGGCTTTCGGCTGGCCAGAATTTTTCGCGGTCGTAGTATTCGCTTACTGCTGGCGTATTTTCGGGGAGCACTACCCAAGGCTGTTTTGATTCGGTAAAGATGTGGATATCTGGAGGAAGTAGATCGGGATTGTTTAAGGTGCCAACGCGAACGAATTTCACCACTGGTCCTGAGCCGGCATAATTACTCCAGATCGCTACACGGCAAACTGGGCAGCGCGCGATGATTTGTCCCGCTCCGCTATTCGACGGCGTATTCACCAGCTCTGGTTCTATCCCTAGATTGGTGATCCGGTCTCCTTCTATCATCGCATTCAAAGCAAACGAAGCGCCCGATTCGCGTTGACACCAACGGCAGTGACAACAATGCACAAACAAAGGTGCACTTTCCATCCGATAGCGCACGGCTTTGCAATCACACCCACCTTCGATGGGAAATGAGTGATTCATAGGACACGCTCCATGACGATGTTGGCTCTTGAATAGACAGGATGAGGGCCTTCTGATACCGTTTGAAAACCGTACTTCTTATACAGATGAATCGCGGTTTCTAGCTTGGTGTTGGAAACCAGATAAACCTTTTTGGCTTGCAGGATTTTGAGTTTATTCAGGCAGTGTTCCATCAGTTGCTTGCTATACGCTTTGCCTTGATGTTTTGGTGAAACTGCCATTCTAGCCAATTCGTAAACACCGTCACCCTCATTGAATAAAGCGCATACGCCTAGCACTTCATCATCCGACATCAGAAAAAATAAGTAGCCACCGTTATCGACGACTTGATACGGATTTGCCGCTAATTTTCTATCTGTTTCTTCGATTGTGAAATAGTGGCTGATCCATTCTTCGTTGAGGCGAATGAAATCTGCTAAGTGCTCTCTTGAATTTTCGATGATGTGGGTCATGATTTATCGGTGGTAGTTATAAGCGGGAAAGCTGCCAGCTTAATTTATAAAATACTGCGGTGTTTAATGCCATTGAGATTTTTCACACATACAAAATCCACTGCGCCAAAATCGCTTTTAATGCCGATTCTTTGCTAAGGAAATCATCTGTATCGGCTAACACGACACTCGCCCGATTTGCCGCCAACCATTTGAGTAAGTGCTGAGGATCAGCAATCCGCACACCGCCTTCGGGTAAAGTTTTGATCTTGGCACCTAGGTGCAGGATGATGCCCAAGCCTTGCTTCTCGCGCAGATTGACGGTGGCAAAATACTCGTGGGTACGGAAGCTGGGTGCATTCCATTTGATACCTTCAGCGACCTCGTCGGATAAAGACAAAAACAGTGGACGCAGGGATTGGATCACCTCATGGTGCGGATGCTGCAAGCCCTGCATAAACGCATCGACGGCAGCGCTAGTGTCGTGGGCACTGTTGTGTTTTGTTTGAGGCTTGGGCATAGATTAAAAATAATCCTTATTCAATTTTTACTTTTAACTCAGTTTTTCCGACTGCCAGATTACCAGAAAAATCTTTAGCGGTAATGCGTATTAAGTAATCGCCAGCAGCCAAATCTTTGATGTTCCAAAAATTGATGATGGCGTGTCCATCGTGGATTTCGTTGGTGAGGTTGTACAGAAATTTGGTGGTGGCACTGCCATGCACGGTGATGCCACTATTTTCGGCGTAGGCGACTTTGACGGCTTCTTCATCAGCGGGCAGAAGATTAAAACGTATCGTCATTTTGGGTTTTTCAAAGCCGGCTAAAGGCGTGCCATCGGCTTGCAGGATTTGGTAGCCCAGTTCGTACAGACCCAAACGACGGCGCGCCATATTGCCATCTGCTTGATCGTAGGCATCGACGATGATGCTGACCTGCTCTAATGATCTGGACAAGCGAACGACGTTCGATGGCGGTACGACGGGTTCAGGTGCAGGCTTTTTGCTTTTGCTATTTTTTGCCATTTGGCGTGATACTGCAACGGGTGCTTTGCTGAGTATTTTTCCATCTTTATCGGCGATATCGATACGTGTGATTTGTGGTGCGACACTATCTTGAAAACCGATGAAATTCATACTGAGTGGATTGACGACATCCCCTTGTGGCGCATAGTTTAAATGCACGTGATACATACTGTTAACCGTACCCACGGTTTCGCCCACATGGAAGCGCGTGCCACGGCGCACCCTTACTTGCTGTAATTTGCCTTGAGCGTCTTTGATGAATTGGAATTTCTGAGTATCTAAGGGGACTTCTTTTATAGTGCGTCCGACTTTCATGTGGATATACGATAGTTTATTCACACGCATACCTTCATTGATGGTGGTGGCACCCCAAGCTGGGATCGGTGTGCTGACTTTCTCTTCTTTAATCACTACAACCGCATCGCCCATAGCGGCTTGCATATCCACACCACGATGAAAATGGTCGCGGCTTTCACCATCATAATTACCCCGGACTTCACCGATAGTGCCAACCACCTCGTGCGGCTTATCTTGCGGTAACAAAGGCCAAAGCGAAGGCTGCAAAATTGGTGCGACTGCTTCGACCAATCTGACTGGCCTTGGTGTTGCTGCTTCCGTATCCGGTACGCCTTTGTGCTTGATCTGGTGCAGAACATTTTGAGCGTTGTCGCTAACGATCAAATTACCTTGCGTATTCACCACGAGAGCCACCGGATTACTCATCCGTGGGCTGGTATCGTCACCCGGAATGATGTCGATATCCACACCCGTCAAGCCACGGTTTCTGCCATCCGGCGCGATGTGTAAAATTCTGCCATGCGATAGCTCGCTCACATACAGGTGATCGTCGTGAGTGATGGCCAGACCAACAGGGCGACGCAATAGCGCAGTAAAATCTTTAGGATCACTGGCGATTAAGGTGCTGACTTGGCCATCGACGCTAATTTTTCGGACGGCGTTATTACGCGTATCGGCTACAAAGATTTCACCTAGGCTATTTACTACTAGACTACTTGGGGTATCAAATAACGCTGTACTACCAGCACCATCGAGCATGCCGGGTTGATCGCCACCAGCGATAGTATGCACTTGACCGTCCGGCAAAATCACACGGATTTTATCGTTGTAGGTGTCGGCCACATAGACTTTGCCCTTGGTATCGACGGCGACACCGATAGGGCCATTAAATTGCGCCTGCGCCGCTGCGCCATCGCGAAATCCCGCTTGCCCATTGCCCGCTAGGGTTGAGACTTTGCCATTCGGTTCAATTTTGCGGATCACATGGTTGCCTGTGTCGGCGACGTAAATATTGCCTTTTTTGTCCATGGCTAAACCGGATGGGGTATTGAATTTGGCCGCGCTTAGTTTGCCATCTTTTAGTTCATTATCTAGAAATCCTTCATCACTTCCAGCAAGTACGGTGGCGATGCCAGCCTTATTGATTTTTAAAATACGATTGTGTTCGCCCGCATCAGCCAGATATAGATTGCCTTGTCGATCTATAACCATGCCAAACGGATCGCTGAATTTGGCTTCGGGCAAGGTCGTCGTGTTCGATGTCGCGGTGTTCGATGTCGTTGTATTGCCAGACGCTTCAAAATACGCACTATCGGTGAAGAGTGAGACTTCGGCTTCCCAATCAAAACTGGTCGCTATAGGTTTCTTCTTCAATAATGGCAGCGATGAAATAGATGGGCGGCTTGCCTCTGGTTGCATCCACCAGTACGCCGAGAAAGACAGGCCAGAAATGATTAAAACGGAGGACAGAATCAGTACGGAGCGACGTTGCATGTGAGACCAAAAAAGCAGGAGAAAGGACGGGCAGCATAGCAATATCAGCAGAAACTGCAAGCGCTATTTATGCTTCTGCGGCATCTTGCTTATGCAGGATTCGTCATGATTTTGCGGCAATTGGCGTGATTCTCTTTTCCGTGATAGCGAAGTGAATCATTTTCTTAGGTATAGATATATTTAGTCGAAACTTCTTGGCATAATCTTAGTCTATCTGTGCTTGCAGGCTCACTTCGTATTCGCTTTGCCGCTTGATCCACTGATTCAACTTCGATAATTTGAGAGACACTATGACAATAACAAAGAAATTTACGCCTCGTCTGCCGCGTACCACCATGTTGGCGGCCGCCGTCAGCGCAACTTTGATAGGCGGATTTGCCAGCCTTGCAACCGCGCAAGCACCTCAGTCTACTGGTTCACAGGCCACTAAAACGACGCCGGTTTTTTATAACGGGCAAGCGCAAATCGTGCCGGGCTTTCAAGATAAAACGAAGTGGATTAAGCAAGAATTGTGGGTAGAAACCGAATTTGACAGTGACGGTGACGGCAAAAAAGATCGTGTTCATGTGGATGTCACGCGTCCTATGCAAACCGACACCGAAGATTTAAAAGTAGCGGTGGTATATGAATCTTCGCCCTACTTTGCGGGAACCATGAAGAATCAAAAAATGTGGGACGTGAAGCACGAATTAGGCGAAGCACCACCACCTCGTCCGGTGAATGAGCAAGCGAAATTCATCCCAGTGCGTCCCGAAATCTCGCGCACCGAAATTGATACTTGGCTGCCACGCGGTTTTGCGGTTGTGCATTCAGAAGCACCCGGCACAGGTCTTTCTCAAGGCTGTCCAACAGTCGGTGGCGCACCTGAAGAATTAGCGCCCAAAGCCGTGATTGATTGGTTGAACGGTCGTGCTAAAGGCTATACCAGCATAGACGGTACCGAAGAAGTTAAAGCAAGCTGGGCGACTGGTAAAGTCGGCATGACAGGAACCTCATACAACGGCACCATTCCATTGGCGGCGGCCACCACGGGCGTGGCAGGTTTAGAAGCGATTATCCCAATTGCGCCCAACACGTCTTATTACCATTACTACCGCAGTAACGGCTTGGTGCGTCATCCGGGCGGTTATCTGGGTGAGGATGTCGATCAACTCTTTGATTTCATCTACAGTGGCGCACCTGAAAAACGGGCTTATTGCAATGCCACCATACGCGATGGTTTATATCCCGCAAAATTCGATCGTAAACATGGCGACTACAATGATTTTTGGGCAGATCGCGATTTGCTCACCAAGATCAAAGGCGTGAAAGCTGCGACTTTGCTCGCGCACGGCCAGCATGATTGGAATGTGATGCCAGAGCACTCCATTCGCATCTATGAAGCGCTGAAGAAAAATGGCGTACCGACGCAATTGTTTTTACATCACGGTGGCCACGGCGGACCTCCACCTTTAGAGATGCGTAATCGTTGGTTCTCGCATTATCTGTACGGTATCGACAATGGCGTAGAAAAAGATGCGCGCGCCATGATCATGCGTGAAAACGCAGAACGCGGTGCCGCACCAACGCCGTATTTGGATTTTCCTAATCCTGAAGCGAGTGATGTCAAATGGTCCCTCGGCGCTGGTGGTAACAAGGCGGGTAGTTTGAGTTTTGATGCGAGTAGTAAAACCAAAGCCGCAGTAGAAAAAATTGTCGACGATGTGCAGTACAAAGGCGGTGTACTCGCCAGCGCTGCTGAATCACCTCATCGTTTAATCTATGCGACGTCCGAGTTGAGCGATGCCCTCCATTTATCCGGTACGCCAGTGATTAAAATCCGCGTAGCAGCGAATAAACCTGCTGCCAATTTATCGGTATGGTTGGTGACTTTACCTTTTGATGAAAAAGCAGTCGGCTCTGCGGGACAGCTCGGTGTAGTGAGCCGTGCATGGGCTGATCCACAAAACTATCGCTCTTTGACCAAACCCGGTAATTACGATTCCAAAGTCGCGGGCACGCCTTTAGTGCCGGGCAAATTCGTTGATCTGACCTTCGATTTGCAGCCTATCGATAGAGTCATCCCAGCCGGCAAACGTCTCGCACTGATGATCATGTCTAGCGATCACGATTTCACGCTATGGCCTAAAGCTGGCACGGAGTTGAGTGTCGATCTGGCGCAGACATCTTTGGTATTGCCAGTCGTGGGTGGTGCGGATGCGGTGAAGAAGAGTGTGAAAAATTAGGGCATGATTAAAATGTGGCTGTTAGTTTGAGAATCGTTATTCTTAAGCTAAGCGCAAAAGTGTTGAACAGTCTTATAGCCATTAATTTGTAGGGCGAGTGCAAGTTGCACCGCCCTGCTATCGAATACCTGAGCAATGCGGGTCACCTCCATAAGCGCTAATTAATCTTTTTTGCCGCCATAGCGTATCGAGTCCGTCACGACGATAATCAAATTGTCGCCCATGGATTGGCTGAAGTCTCGCTAAGCTGGCCAGTGTTATGTTCTAGTAATATTTGCTAGTACTAAGTGATTAGCTCACATAAATAGTTACTTCCCTAATCGTATTCAATGACCTAAATCAAGTTAAACAGACATCTATCTAGGATAGTTTTTACCCATCGCTATATATGAGTGTATATTACGGTTTTTGAATAATGGCGTGGAGAGCGTAAATGTTAATTCGAGTCATAAAGGCAGTAATTGCTGGTTATATGCTGACAATGGCAGTGGATGTGGCTTATGCCAGTGATTTGACGGTATCGGCGGCGGCTAGTTTGACGAATGCATTTAAGGAAATTACCCTCAATTATCAAAGCCAATATCCCGACGTTAAAGTTGCATTGAATTTTGGTGCCTCGGGTGCTTTGTTGCAGCAAATCGCTAAGGGGGCGCCGGTGGATGTGTTCGCTTCTGCCGATCAAGAAACGATGGATGCGGCGGAGAAGCAAGGCCTGGTCTCTGCTAGCGAACGTCGTAATTTTGTTAAAAATAGTTTGGTTCTGGTGGTGCCAAATGAAGCTAAGCACAGCAAAATTGTTTTGAAGCGCTTACAGGATTTGAATCAAGCTGAGATTAAACGGATCGCCATCGGTAATCCCGCCAGCGTGCCTGTGGGGCGTTATACCGTACACGCTTTGACGCAGAATAAATTATGGCCCGCCTTGGAAAGTAAAGCCATCAACACCCAGAATGTGCGTCAATCTTTGGATTACGTGGCGCGTGGTGAAGTGGATGCGGGCTTTGTGTACGCGACCGATGCCGCGATTATGAGCGATAAGGTGAGCATCGCTTTTGAAGTGCCATTAGATGTCGCGATTACTTATCCAATCGCGCCGATCAAAGAAAGTAAAAACATGGAAGAGGCTAGACGCTTCATCCGCTTTCTGTCTAGCCCACAAAGTCTAGCCATTTTGCGCAAATATGGTTTCCAGCAGCCTTGATTAGGATAGTCGATGAATTTTGAGTGGGCCGCGATCCTGTTGTCTTTAAAAGTTGCGGGGTTGGCGACCGCGATTAATTTGGTGCTGGGTGTTTTGGTGGGCTATGGTTTGGCGCGGCTGCGTTTTCCTGGTCGTAATTTACTCGATACGATATTGACCTTACCGATGGTGATGCCGCCGACCGTGTTGGGCTACTATCTTTTGGTCTTGTTGGGACGACGTAGCTGGCTAGGCGCATGGTTACAAGATCATTTCGGCTTTAGCTTTATTTTCACGTGGCAGGGCGCGGTGGTGGCGGCCTCAATCGTGTCTTTCCCATTGGTGTTTAAACCTGCACGTGCGGCCTTTGAAGCAGTGGATGGACAATTGGAACAAGCAGCACGTGTGTTGGGAATATCGGAAGTCGCCCTTTTTTTCAGAGTTACTTTACCCCTTGCGTGGCGCGGCATCTTAGCTGGTGTGCTGTTAGGTTTTGCCCGCGCATTGGGAGAATTTGGTGCAACTCTGATGGTTGCGGGCAGTATTCCCGGTAAGACGCAAACTCTGTCGATAGCGATATATGAAGCGGTGCAGGCAGGACAAGACGATGCGGCGAATACCCTAGTGTTGGTGACCTCGCTGGTGTGTATTTCGGTATTGCTGATCGCTGGTAAATTAGCGCCAGGGCGCGTTAATAGTCGAGAATAGCTGAGAATAGCCGAGTCCGATAATGTTTGACCGAAGCGGCACGCCTTGTTTATCGCAAAAGAAAAAATAGTAGAAAGATCCAGATGCGTTTTGATATACATTTTAAAAAAAGACTCAGCTCGGATCGGCGTGTGTTCGATCTCGACGTGCAACTGTCGAGTAGTAGTGATAAGCAACGTATCGTTATTCTTGGTGAATCAGGTTCAGGTAAAAGTTTAACGCTTAAAGCTATTGCGGGTTTGATTACCCCAGATAGCGGTCATATCGCGTTGGGTGAGCAAATCCTATTTCATAAAGAGCGCCGCATTAATCTAGCACCGCAACAAAGGCGACTAGCCTATTTATTTCAAGATTACGCCTTGTTTCCGCATTTGAATGTACGTCAAAATATCGCCTTTGGCCTAACACGCTCTTGGCGTAATCCACATCCCCAAACCTCGGTGGCTGCCGTCACGCATTGGCTTGAGGTGTTTCAATTGCAAGCGATGGCCGATCAAATGCCAGACCAACTTTCTGGCGGACAAAAACAGCGCACCGCACTCGCCCGCGCTTTGATTTCACAACCCTCAGCCCTGTTACTGGACGAGCCATTTGCAGCACTCGATCCGGCCTTGCGCACAAGCCTACGCCAAGAATTAGATGCGTTGCAAAAGAACCTACAAGTTCCTATGATTTTGATTACGCATGATCCTGAAGATGCCGCTGTATTTGGCGAACAGGTTCTGACCATGAGCGCAGGTCGCGTCTATACTGTTTGACAGGTATAGAAAAGTGGGCGAATGCGAACTACGTGACGCAACATCGCATAAGATCGAGGTTGTATATTATGGATATTTAGAAATTAAGGATTTCTAAAATTCCTCCATCTTCTTTGATCTATATAAAGACCTGACTTAGAAAACCTGATACATTAAGACCGCTGAGTAGCCTGTCTTTTCACGAAACAATGGGAGAAAGCTATTTAAATTTAAAAATGGAGCGAAACCAATCTAGCCCATTCTTGCTAGAAAAGCGCGGTATGCGAACTTCTAAGCATCTGCCCTATCTCATGTTTCACTTTATTTTCGAATAATCGCTATGCGTATTGTTTTGCCTCTCAACTCGTATTCGCTATTGAAGCCAGCTCTCCTACTACTGTCGGCGTTAGCATTTACAGACGTGTCGGCCAATACGCCTGCAAGCGTTGCCAATGAAACCCCCACATCGGTGACTATTAGCTTTACTTCTGAGGAAAGCGCCTATATCCAAAAAGCCAAGCCAATTACTATGTGCGTGGACCCAGATTGGGTGCCGTTTGAACGCATTACCCCCGAAGGGAAACATGAAGGCATTGGCGCCGACTTGGTACAGTTGGTGGCGCAGCGGGTTGGTTTACAACTGCAATTGGTGCCGACCAAAACTTGGGAAGAGAGCCTAGCGGCATCAAAAGCAGGTCGTTGTCAGATCACCAGTTTTTTGAATGAAAGTGCTAGTCGTGCCGTTTGGCTGCAGTTCACGACACCGATTTTTCTAGACCCCAATATCTTAGTGACACGAGAAGAGCACGCCTACGTTGGTGATCTGCGTGGATTGTCGAACGAGGTGTTGGCACTTCCACGCGGCACCATGGTGGAAGAGCGGATTCGGCAAGAGTTTCCCAACTTGCGTGTGGTGTTGACCAATACCGAAGATGAAGCAGTAGAACTTGTTTCGACGCGTAAGGCGGATTTGACGGTACGTTCTTTAATCGTGGCGGCCTATGCGATCAAAAAAGAAGGTTTGTTTAATCTCAAGATTGCTGGCCAAGTGCCTCAGTTCGTCAATCAATTACGTATCGGCGTTCTCAAAGATGAGACGCTGCTGTTGAGCATCTTAGACAAAGGCGCGCGCACCATCACACCGCAAGAGCGAGAAATGATTTCAAATCGCCACGTTTCGGTCAAAGTGCAGCAAGGTGTCGACTATCGATTATTTTGGAAAGTATTGGGTGTCGCCGTTGTGCTATTACTGATCGTTTTCTATTGGAATCGTAAGCTCAGTCAACTTAATCGCAAATTGATCCACCTCGCCGAGACCGATCAACTTACAGGTTTATACAACCGCCTTAAAATTGATCAAACCCTTAATATCGAAATCCATCGCGCGCAACGCGCAGCACAAGTCATGAGCGTAATCATGCTAGACATTGATTTTTTCAAGCGGGTTAATGATGTTTATGGGCATCAAGCTGGCGATCAGCTATTGGTCAGCGTAGCAGAACTACTTCGTCAAAGAACGCGCGAAATTGATTTAGTCGGTCGTTGGGGCGGCGAAGAATTCATCGTCATTTGCCCTTACACCAATTTAGAAGGTGCTTTATCACTCGCAGAAGACCTACGTGCCACAGTCGAACAGCAGCAATTCACCCATGAGCAACACATCACCATCAGCCTAGGTGTATCGACGTATCAAGAGGGCGATACCGGCAAAGACCTAGTAGCACGTGCCGACGCCGCACTATACGCTGCTAAGAATGCGGGGCGCAATCGAGTGCGCGCGCAAATGCTAGGGCAAGCTGATGATCAAGTCGATGGTGTAAAGATAGTTAAGCTTGCATAAGCAAGTCTTAATCGTCTCTAGTTATGTAGGACAGGTGCAGCCCGCGCGGAGCAACCAACCCCATCCCCACCCTAGCCCGCCCCTTGAAAGGGCGGGAACCTAATCCATCCGTAGAACGACATGCGGTGCGGGAGCTCTCCGTCGTTGCTCAAATCACTGCAGTGTTAGTGTCTATACTGATCCCTCAAAGACTTGTTATGTCTGAGTCCAGTGATCCCAAACGCCAGCAAGATAAATATGCTAATCCCGAAGAACCAAAAGATCACTGCTGGCGAGGCTTCTTCTAAATCCCAGCGTGCTTTGGCAGCTTGTGTTTGATCGAACCAAACCACTTGTCGTGGTGAGAGAGTGTGCGCTCTTGCTAAATCAGCTTCACATTGCGCCATCGACGGATAGCGAATCAAGTCATCAACTTCGTAAGCTTGCGTTTGCGGTGAAGTTTGGTAGGTATAAGTTTTACTCAGGTAAATGGGCGAGTTGCGGCTACTTTTATCGCGGCACTTGGCACTGACAAATTGCACTTTCGCTTGCGCTGGCGATTGCAAGCGTGCTTGCGTGATTTGGTCTTGCTGAAAGTTGTATGCCTGCCATCCTAACAATAACCAGATAACCGCCATTGCAAAGCTCCAGCCAGGGCTGCTATTACGTCTCTGTAATGGTGCGGTAAGCGCGTCGATTATCGTTGGTTTCATTGAACTGTTTTATTTATCCAGAATGAGCTGACGCAATAGAGGCAACTGATGGAGTAGTGATTGTAGCCTTTTGGACATGCAAGTGGGAGTGGAATGTGGCTGGCGCAATCCCATAGGTGTCAATCAAAATCAAGATATAGTTCGGAACTGATGACAGATTGGTTTTTCTCCTTCCCCTTCAAGGGGAAGGTCGGGATGGGGATGGGTCTTGGTCGTGAAATCAAGACTGTTGATTACGTCCCTATAACCCATCCCCACCCTAGCCCTCCCCTTGAAAGGGAGGGGACTTTCAGTGGTGCACCGATTTGTGTAGAAACCTAGCCTTGAAAGTGCAGGAACTCCCAGGCGCACTTTGATCTAAGCCAAACTAAGTTCTTGCACCATCTGGTCTTACCGCCTGAACAATACAATTAAAGCTACACTAGCGGCACTTTGCCTAGTGGTCTTCTCGCTGTCGGAATTTTCGTGCCGGATTTGTCATTCCCTCGTGATTGGAGGATACTTGCAATATGGGAATTTCTAGAGAATCCCCACTAAGAATAGCGTAAGCTCGGCGAAACTTCTTTTTATCCAAAAGAGGCGTTCGCAAAACATAAAAACCGATAATGAAATTGGCACTTCTTGAACTTTAAACAAGTAAGGAACAAGCATGACCTCATCCCATTTTGCCGAACTCATGGCATATGCCCAAGAACATTCTGGCTCAGCCAGCAAACGTCAAGGCGGCTTTATCGCTGCCTATTTTGAAAATACCGATCCCGATGAAATCACCGCCCGTGGCGCGGCGAATTTGTTTGCCTTGGCGAACGCGCATTGGCGCTTGCTAGATACACCGCGCGCAGCGAATACGCCGAAGATCCGCGTGTTTAACCCTAGTTTGGCAGAAGATGGCTTTGTCAGCGAACACACAGTCGTACAGATCGTGAACGACAATATGCCGTTCTTAGTCGATTCCGTCACGATGGCGATTAACCGCAGCGGTCGTACCGCGCACTGGATTGTGCATCCTTTGATGAGCGTGGCGCGCAATGCCGATGGCAGTATTGCCGAAGTCAGTACCGTCGCTGCGGCAACTGCCGCTGGCCGTCATGATCCGGTGGAATCCTTGATCTTGGTCGAATGCGATCGCATCCTCAGCGCCGCCGACCAACAAGCCTTAGTTGATGACTTGATGCACGTGCTCGCTGATGTGCGTAGTGCCGTGGTTGATTGGCAGCCAATGTTAGGCCGTGTCAAAGAACTCATCACCGCCTCAGAAAAATTCACCGGCACGCACCACAGCCATGGCGAAGGTATCGCCTTTTTACGTTGGTTAGAAGACCGTCATTTCACCTTCTTGGGTGCGCGTGATTACGAACTTAAACGCAATGGCAATCAAGTTAGCTTGGTCGCATTGCCCGATTCCGGCCTCGGCATTTTGCGTGGCAAGGTCAATACCAACGAAACCTTATTGCCGCCTGAAGTTGTGGCATTGATCGATTCCGACGAAACGGTCTTAGTCACCAAAGCAATGACACGTGCCACCGTGCATCGCCCAGCATGGCTCGATTACATTGCGGTCAAACGCTTTAATGATGCCGGTCAAGTGATTGGTGAATCGCGCTTCCTCGGTCTCTACACTTCGACCGCGTATTCCGCAGCAGTGAGCGAGATTCCACAAGTACGTCAACGCACTGCTGCCGTGATGAGTGCGGCAGGTGTAGTGCCAGAGAGCCATGCCGCTAAAGCATTGCAATCGATTCTTGATGATTATCCACGTGATGAATTATTCCAAGTCGATACCGCCACTTTGACCGATCACGCGATTGGTATTTTGCGTTTGCAAGAACGTCAGCGTGTGCGTTTGTTCTTGCGCCGTGATCCGTTTGGTCGCTTCACTTCAGCGCAAGTGTTTGTGCCACGTGATCGCTACAACACCGAATTGCGCGTCAAGATCAGTAGCGAATTGATGAGCGCCTTAGATGGTCAATCGATCGAATTCACACCGATGCTGACCGATAGCCCGTTAGCGCGTATTCACTATTTGGTGCGTGCCAAAGCCGATGCACCTTTGAACGTGAACGTGTCTGCGCTCGAAGCTCGCATCGCCAAACTCGCGCAACGTTGGGAAGACGATTGCAGCAACGAACTCTTGCGCACCCATGGCGAAGGCCGTGGCTTAGATTTGGCGAATCGTTTTGCGAATGCTTTCCCAAGCGCGTATCGCGAAGACTTCTCGCCACAAGCCGGTGCTGAAGATGCCGATATCTTGGCTGGCTTATCAAATGCCGCGCCATTGGCAGTTAAGCTGTATCGTCCTTTAGATGCCGTCGCGGGTTTGTTGCGATTTAAGATTTACAACACCTCTAAAGTCGCCTTGTCCGATTCTCTACCTGTGCTAGAACGCATGGGCGCACGTGTACTCGACGAACATCCTTACCACGTAGCAGATGGCGCTAGCGAATTGTGGATTCATGATCTGGGTTTGCAATTGCCAGTCGAAACTGATCTGGCTGCAGTCAAAGCCCGTTTTGAAGAACTGTTCTGTCAAGCATGGCGTGGCGAAGTTGAGAGCGATGATCTGAATCGTCTCGTACTCAACACCGCGCTCGATGCCCGCTCTATCGCAGTCTTGCGCGCATGCTCACGTTATTTCAAACAACTCGGTTTCGCCTACAGCCAAAACTACATCGAAGCGGCATTGAACAAAAACTGCGGCATCACGCAATTGATCGCAGAATTATTCGGCGCACGCTTTAAGCCTGATTTTGTGGGCGATCGTGATGCAGCACAAAAACATATCCGCGAACAAATCGAAGCAGCGATGAGCCAAGTTGCCAGTTTGGATGAAGACCGCATCTTGCGCCAATTCATCGCCACAATTTTGGCGACCTTGCGTACTAACTTATGGCAAACCACCGAGACTGGCGCGTTCAAGCCTTACATGAGTTTCAAACTCAATCCACGCGAAGTGCCAGGCGTGCCAGAACCAAAACCATTATTCGAAATCTGGGTCTATTCCCCACGTGTCGAAGGCGTGCATTTACGAGGCGGCAAAGTCGCGCGCGGTGGTCTGCGTTGGTCAGATCGCCGTGAAGATTTCCGTACCGAGATTCTTGGTTTGGTCAAAGCGCAGCAAGTCAAAAATACCGTCATCGTGCCAGTCGGTTCTAAAGGCGGTTTCGTCTTGAAGAATGCGCCACCGATGACAGACCGCGAAGCCTATCAAGCCGAAGGCGTGGCGTGCTACAAGATCTTCTTGTCTGGTCTGTTAGACGTGACCGACAACATCGTCAAAGGCAATGTCGTACCACCGACCAAAGTCGTGCGCCATGATCCAGATGATCCATATTTGGTCGTCGCTGCCGACAAAGGCACGGCAACTTTCTCTGATATCGCCAATGGAGTTTCAGCCGATTACGGTTTCTGGCTAGGCGATGCGTTTGCCTCTGGTGGCTCGGTCGGTTACGACCACAAAAAAATGGGCATCACCGCACGTGGTGCATGGGAGTCGGTCAAACGTCATTTCCGCTCTTTCGGTCACAACACACAAACCACGCCATTCACGGTGGCGGGTATCGGCGATATGTCGGGCGACGTGTTTGGTAACGGCATGCTCTTATCCGAACAAATTAAATTGGTACTGGCATTTGATCACCGCCATATTTTCATCGACCCAAATCCCGATGTCGCTAAGTCATTCGCTGAACGCCAACGCATGTTCAATCTGCCGCGCTCCAGCTGGGATGATTACAACAAAGACTTAATTTCCAAAGGCGGTGGCGTCTATCCACGTGGTGCGAAATCGATTAGCCTCAGTCCAGAAGCCCGCGCCGTATTAGGTATCGAGACCGCAGAACTCACGCCTGTCGAATTGCTCAAAGCGATCTTGCAAGCGCCTGTCGATTTGCTCTACAACGGCGGTATCGGTACCTACGTCAAAGCCACGTTTGAAACCCACGCCCAAGTCGGTGACAAATCCAGCGATGCCTTCCGCGTCAATGGTAACGAGCTGCGCTGCAAAGTTTTAGCAGAGGGCGGTAACCTCGGTTGCACCCAAAACGGTCGTATCGAATTCGCGCAAAAAGGTGGCCGCATCTACACCGACGCGATTGATAACTCCGCCGGTGTCGATTGCTCCGATCACGAAGTCAATATCAAGATTTTGGTTGGCGCGATCACCGAAGCAGGCGATCTCACGCTCAAACAACGTAATGATTTGTTAGCCTCGATGACCGATGAAGTCGGCCACTTAGTGTTAACCGACAACTACTACCAAGGCCAAGCACTCGACATCGCTTGCCATCGTCCGCTGTATGTACTCGATGGTCAGCAACGTTTGATGCAAACCTTAGAGCGCCAAGGTCGCTTAAACCGTGCGATTGAATTCCTCCCATCGGATGAAGAAATCGCCCGTCGTCGCGCCCACAAACAAGGCCTCACCGCACCAGAAAACGCAGTCGTCTTAGCCTACGCCAAGATGGCGGTGTTTGATGAATTGGTCGCGTCTAATTTGCCAGACGACCCATTCTTCAGCCGCGCTTTGAAGGCCTACTTCCCGCAAGTTTTATCCGAGAAATTCCCAGAAGCGATTGCCAATCACCAGTTGAAACGCGAGATCATCGCCACCTTCATCACCAACACCGTGGTCAATCGCACTGGCGCGACCTTTGTCAATTTCATCGCCTCAGAAGCCGCCGCTTCCGCTGCCGATGTGATCCGCGCCTTCACCTTAGCACGCGAGATTTTTGACTTAGAAGCCTTGTGGGATCAAATCGACGCCTTGGATTACAAAGTCGATTCCAAACTGCAATTAGACTTGCTCAGCAAACTCACAGCGATCGCGCAACGCGCCTCACGTTGGATGCTACGTGCCCGCACCCAAAACGCCGACTTGCCAACGCTGATCCAACGCTACCAACCAGGCGCACGCGAACTACGCGCCAACGTCTCCACATGGTTGCCAGCAGCGGCCTACGCCAGCTTGCAAGAAGCCAGCGCAGCCTTGGTCCAAGCCGGTGTCGAAGCAGGTCTCGCCGAAAATCTCGCCGCCTTGGAATTCATCTTCCCAGCGCTGGATTTAGTCGACCTCGCACAAAGCACAAGCAGCGATTTAGAAAAAGCAGCGCGCACCTATTTTGGTGTCGATGCCGAACTTGGCTTAACCGGCTGGCGCGATCAAATCAATCGCCTACCAACCGATACGCTATGGCAAACACAAGCCCGCGGCAGCGCCCGCGACGACGTGTACTCCATCGCCAGCCAAGTCACCAAATCACTGCTATCACGCCAAGAAGACATCGCAACCTGGCGCGAGCAACACACCGCAGCGATTGCGAAGTTGAATCAATTGTTGGCGACGATTACGACGCAGGGTGCGGATTTGGCGCCTGTGTCTGTGGCGTTAAGGGAGTTGCGTGGGTTGGCTTGATACCGACATGAAATTGGCTGTGATGCTATTAGTCACAGCCAATTTCGTCTCAGTCATCCGTATGTGAAGAAAGTCTTAAACCTAGGAAGACCCCACTTGATTCAACATCATTTGGATTTAAGGATGCACACGAACTAACTCGCCAAACGCCGACCTGACGATTTAATGTACCAGCTATCAATGCGCAAAGGGCGAAGATTTTTGGGCCGCCCGGTAATAATATGATGTTATGTTTGTCGTTTAGTCCTCTAATGATTGAATCGAGTGTGGCAATTAGTCGCCCTGGGTCGGTAACATCGTAATCTAGAGTCCTTCTCTGTTCAATTTCCTCTAACATTGTTTTGTTCGAAGTTTTCACAACTTCAAAGTATTCCGATATGGGCGACTGCGGAAGGAACGCTACGACTGTAGATGCTTGAAGATACTCTGCAGCACCCATTACTCGACCTGGTTCGTAGCCTAAACCTGCAACAAGCGCAAGTGGTTTTCCTGGTTCTGTGAATCTACCAGTGTATTTTTTGTGGATGGGGCCAGCAACTTCGTTTCTGCTCAATTCATTTTGAGGCGGTTGGAACTTGCCAATACAATACCAGAAGTCGATTTCAATATTTGGTGACTTATTGGACAACAAAAATTGAAGTATTTCAGCCATTCTCCGACGATCAAAACAGGAAATATCTATGGCAATTTTAACGGTCGCGTCTTGTTCCGATCGTTCATTGAGAAATTTACCGACCTCATGTTCGAACACTCCTGAAAATTTTTCTGCACTTATTTCTGATATCACTTGAAAGTCATTTTCTTTGAACCAACTGAGATTTCGAGAATATGAGCATGTCAAGTTATGATCAAAACCCAACGCTATGCGATTCTCAGTTTTGTGTGCCAGTTTTTCAGATACGGCAGTTGATCGACTTTCAAATCCCAGCGCGGAAACGAGAAGTTTATACTTGGTTGCATCGAGCGAATCAGATTCTATCGTTGTATATTTCATCTGATTTCCTCAATCATTGAATAGGCTGGGCTGGTCATCTGGCGCTCCATCTAACTCTCGACTATTTTTCCTTGGAAAAATAGTCTGACTTTGCTGGAGTAAGCTTGATAGTGTTCGAGATTTTCCAGCTCTGAGTGGGAGTACTTTTAGTGGTGCGAGTAAATAAGTCAAGCGCAAACGTTGTCCAGAAAGATCTTTCGAAAAAGCAAATTTGCGTTCTAAGCCACCGACGGGTATAAATGCGCCTGCATAAAGACCATCGATTATTGACTGCCATAAATCTTCATTTCCCTCGTCAACTTGGAAACTAAAAACCGGATCAAGAGAAAAATCATCTTCAAGCAATTCGGTGCGAAATCTTGTAATTAGTGTCTCGATCATTTGACTTAGGCTGTTGTTCGATATGTTAGATGACAATTTAGTCTTACTCGGGATGGTTGAAACATAATCCATGAATTTTTGTGACGCCGCCAATAGGCTGTCGTACTGAGCTTCTTTTGAAAGCTCTTTTTTTGAAACTGAACTATCTCGCTTTATTAGCAGATTTCGTACGATGCCTGTGAACCAACGAGGATTCCCCTCTGTTACTAAACACAACACCTCCCAACCACTATATATCGTTGCTGGCTTGGACTTATCGTTACGAATCTTTACTGTTTGTGATTTTGGGTTGAAATGGTAAAGATGATCTCTATAACCAACAATTGGTCCTATTTTTCGAATGACGGTATTTTTTAAGTTTGGCGCTGAGGACCATAGGTCATTTGGGTCTATACCGTATCGGGACAGAAACTTGACATAAGAAGCGTCTTTTTTTGCCAAGCTTGTCGACGCAGCTTGCCAACGTCCCGTTTTACTGTATGGATTTGCTGCATCTGGTTCGTAAAATAGAGAGTGGCTTAGTACAGCTGTTGGCTTAAGGTGTTCTGCGTTTGTTCCGATAGTCAATTTATCCCAGAGTGCTTCGCAAAACACCTGTGTTTCTTTTGAATCCGAATATAGTGAAATTTCGTCAAAGTCATTGCCAACTGAGGGGCCAAGTACTTCGCGAAAAACTGAAGCAGCCTGTGCAGACGGACTCAAAGCCAATTTAAAAAGAATACTTTGATCTGTTGATCTTAAGCTCCGAAATAATATCTTTTGAATTTCAATTGGAGCAATTTCTAATTCGTCAAACATCAAGCACCATCGACCTTCGAATCTTCCGATTTGCGTGTCAAATGCCCCTGTTCCTTGCAACACCGCTTGTACCGGCTGGCGTTGGCATAGTGCTAGTAAGGGGTTCGTTAGTTGAGGGTTTTCTGCAGCGTCATATAAATCACCTAGTCGATCGACTAAAGCTTGCCTTACACCAAAGAACGAATGAATTCGAGGAGTGAGTTTCCAGCTAACTGCCAATGTTTTGCAAATTTCAGATTCACCATTTGCGTCAAGTGTTACATTCCCGAAGCTGCACTGTGTATTGCTTCGATCGCGAGTCAATTGAATAAAACAGTCTACAAGAGATCGTTGTACATGCGTTGTGAATACAGCCATCCTATACGAATTTTGCAATTCACCCGGTATCGCTTCAGAAGTTATTTCTACCTGCTGCCGCCAAGCCTCATCGGCAGGAATGAAAACTCCAAAGTATGGAATTGCGTTACGAATAGAGTCTGCGGTTGAATGTGTCCAACGGTTAAGAGCTTTTGGTTGGAGCATTTTTAGCATGTGCGTTTTGCCGCTCCCACGAGCACCTACAAGTAGAGAATGCTGCAACCCGACGAGCTGGGTGAACTTTGAATTTGGCACAAAAGATTGAGCAACTTGGACCGTATCAAGATGCCGTGCATTGAAGCTAGCGAAGAATCCGCTATTCGTATTTTCCGTTTGCATTTATTACGCTCCAACCTGGTAAATTCGACCGCGATGCTGCATTAATTTGAGTCCGAAAGTATCTAGTTCTCTCTCAAAAGACTTGAGCGTCTCTGGTAACAAGAATTTCACTTCTGGGTGGTGTTGAGCGACTTGAGTCCACTCCATAAATGGTTGTTTATGGTTATTTAAGAGGTCTCGTATCAACATCGCTAATTGAGGTACGCGCCCTAGATATCCGAAACCACATTCCGTTGGTAGTCCTTTGCTTCTACTTTCTTGTTCCCATCCATCAACATCTGACCAGGACCAGGTTTCGACAACGCCAGAAATTGACGCAAAGGTACTTTCATTCGATTCGTAGAGTGTGACGATATGGAATTGGTTTGATACACCTGTAATGCGTGCGCCGAGACTTCCGACTCCAAGTACGAAAGGCACGTCGTTGTTCACCGAGGTTCCGTGTACAAGTTTCGGTTGATGCCTATGTCCATGAACAACGAGCCAAGAACTTCCAGTAGCACTAACAATTGAGTTTAAGAGCTCTGTGCCATTTAGAATGAATTCACCATCCGTACGACCTCCCCAACCGTCCTGTGGAATCGGATGATGGTGACAGATTAGGACATAAGCGCGATATTTTCTCTCTCTTTTAAGTGATTCACATAAAGATTGAATTGTTTTTTTGCTGACTCTTCCATGATCTATTTCGTTTTGTTGCCCACCATGGTAAGCGCTAGTGTTTAGAATGACCGTAAGAACATCCTCTTTTTGCGGCACAAAAACAAAATTTCTAGCCCAATACTGATTGCTTAGAGCGATGTCCTCGAAAGGGAACGGTGGTTCTAACGCTAGAAGTGCGCCTTTGGGATCGGGATCTACGTCTTCGGTCAGGTGCCGAGAGTCTAAGTCATGATTACCATTCGTTGCTAGTAATGTTGCATTTCCAAGCGTGCTAGCGAGGCAATGAAGATCGCTCCAAGCCGCCGCAAGTCCAGCAGGATCTGCTTTGTTGCATATGTCTCCAGCACAAACAAGTGCATCAACCTTAATACTCTGCGCACTAGCGACTTTTATGAGGTCCTTCAACGGATTCGTAGATGTTCTACTGTCTCCTGAGTAGTCCAAAAGTGATCCATCATTTTTTTTCTTGTCGACAAACGCGTGAATATCACTCACTACTAGAAATTTTATAAGCTCTGTCATATTGAATCCTAGTAGTTTTGGATAATGAGTTCTTTTGCCAATTTTCGCTCTTTCATACTTCCGGAAACACTTCTTCTTGCATTTACATGTAAAAAATTCCAGCCGCAAAACTTACCAATCAATTCTTCATCAAAGGCGTAAGAGATTGTTACATAACACCCAATTTCCGCCAAGCGTTGCGCGTCATTTACTAGCTCATCGAAAAGTACATTGTGTGATTTTGATTCGTAGCCATATTCGCCTCGGTATCGCTTCACCGCCTTGTATGGTGGATCGAAATATACCCAATCATTGGGTTTGCATAGCGCCGTAGTTTTTGAAAAGTCTTGATTATATAGTTGGGTTCTTTGGAGAAGTGACTGCGCGATGAGTAGCTCTTCTTTTGAAGGGAGGGAGTAGATCTTATCGCCCATCGGAACATTGAATTGGCCAAGTTGATTCGTTCTGTAAACACCATTAAAGCAAGCTTTCATCAAAAATATCAATCTTGCGGCTCTTTGTAGTCTTGTTAAGTCAGAAGGTGACAGCCCACGTAACATATAGTAGGCATCTTTGGTTTTCGGAATGCTGCATAATGTCTCATGAACTCCCGTAGGATCATCACGCACTGCTTGATATACTTCCATCACACAGGTGTTCAGGTCACCTAGTATTGCTTCGTTGGGTTCGATTGAAAAAAATAACGAAGCAGAACCGGCGAACGGCTCGACATATCTCTCGTAATTTTTTGGCTTTGATTTCAGTAGGTCGGGAAGAAGTCGCGTTTTACTTCCAGACCACCTAAGTATCGTTTTCATTGTTTTTGTTTCTTTTTTTTGAGTTTTCGAGCCATTATTTTACGGTACTGCGGGGGAGAACTCGTCCAAGTCTCGAATTTTTGTATCTGGTTTGAGATTTTCGCGAAAAGCACGGGTGCACCCATTAGCCCCCGGTAGTCAAGTAGCCGAACCAAACAGCACGGGGTCAGGCCTTACATTTGACATTTCCCTTTCACCATCCTACACTCGACCGCACAAGCATGGGGTCAGGCCTTACATTTGACATTCCTCGTTTATCATCCTAAACTCTACCGGAACTAAATCAACGGGAGATTGAAATGGCGAGACCCTTACGCATAGAATTTGCAGGTGCTTTGTATCACGTCACTGCCCGCGGGAATGCACGCGCGAATATTTATGCGAATGACGACGATAGACAGCGGTTTTTATCGCTGTTGAAAATCGCAGTGGATCGCTATGATTGGTATTGCCACGCTTACTGTTTGATGGACAATCACTACCACCTGTTGATTGAAACAAACCGCGCAAGTTTGTCTGACGGTATGAAATTGCTCAATGGTTCTTATACCCAGTACGTCAATCGGCAGTATCAGCGCGTCGGCCATGTTTTTCAGGGGCGATTTAAAGCGATTTTGGTGCAGAAGGAATCCTACTTGCTTGAATTGGCGCGCTACATCGCCTTAAATCCGGTACGTGCTGGCATGGTTCGCAACGCTAAAGATTGGCCGTGGAGCAGTTATCGCGCTACCGCAGGCATGGCAGAAGGTGCTGCGTGTTTAACGACCGATTGGGTTCTGGGTGGATTTGCCAAGACCAAGCATATCGCACAGCAGCGCTATCGTGAATTTGTACAGCAGGGCAAAGGACAGCCTTCTCCTTGGCAGAGCCTGAAGAACCAAATTTATCTCGGTGACGACGATTTTGTACTTGATATGCAATGCAAGCTCGATCCCGAACAATCGCTCAAAGACATCCCGAAAAAACAAAAACAAGCCCCGATCAAACCATTGGATTACTTTGCCAATTTGGGAAATACGCGAAACGAAAATATGGCAATGGCCTACTTAAGTGGGTACTACACATTAGAGCAAGTAGGTAGTCATTTTGGGGTAAGTTATGCGACGGTTAGTCGGGCTGTGAGACAGAAAGAGCGTGGTGTTGTTTGATTGTTGAATATCGAATGTAAGGCTTGGCCCTTAATTCATATGATAGTGATTGAATTAGGCGTGAGGTGAATCGTAGAAAAATGGGCTCGACCTCTGAACCACTTATTCCAATTTTGTTTTGCTCGGCAGTGACTCAACCTGCGAGTTAGGTTTAGTGAGCTTGCATATCAAGGCTTGATCCTAAACATGGCTCTAAAAAATGTCGACACTTTTCGCCAGTCTTAAAAATCAAATTCAACAACATAGGAATCGAATGGTGACGCAAGCCCTGAAGATTTATATAAGGTCAAAGCCTCCTTCAAATCTGCGTAAAATTCATTGACATAAGGTCTTAAATTCACAGGCAAGGAATCGCCACCACCGTATCTCCATTTCACTTTTACGTCTCTTGGGGTGATGTACTCTAACCTACAATCAAAACAAATCGCTAGTAAAGCGCCGCGCCAGAAACAATGAAATTCAAGAGTATAGGGATCGTCACGCTGTCTCCCACCTAACTCTCTGAGATACATATTCCGTTCGCGATCTATCATCCATACATATGCCAGTACTCTGTTATGAGTGAATGGATTTTTGTCCGTCAATTGATATTTTTCATGATCCGATGGGGAAATTTCTTCTAACACGAAAGTCATTTTGGCTTCCTTCAAATTTCGAATCATATATTAAAAAAACGCACGTCTTCGAAGGCTATAGTTTGAGACGTGCAGTACAAGCACGGGGCCACCTCAGAATCGCGTCTTAATGGAACTTTTAACTATTAGAAAAGTCAATGTGTACCCGCAACAACTGTGAAACACGGCTAGCTGCGGAGTGGGTTCGAGAATTGTTCGAAAATTTTAAGAAAATGGATTTTCTTCTCAATAGAATTTGAAAGAGCATTTTTTATTATCAATACGTGAAAGGTACTAAATTGGAAAATTTTGATTTCGTAAAACGTTTGGAAAAATTGGAGACGAGAAATCGCATGCTTGCTTTGCTCTGCATCGCATCCTTTGCTGTTTCTGGTGGATTATTAGTCAAACTGACTCTCGACCAAAAGAAACTAAGCAAGGACGCGAGCGAGCAAACGTTGTCGACATTAAATATAGCGGGAGAGGACGGCGTTAAAAGGTTCATTCTGTCAAACACTGCACCATTGGCTCCGATACAAGGCGAATTTATTGCCAGAACGGTGCCGCCTGGCATGTCAGGAATGATCTTTACAGATCCAAAAGGAAATGAGGTTGGTGGGATTGGCGTATCTTCACGCCATACAACGGTTGCTCTTGATTATCGAGATACCCCGATCGAGGCAATTGGACTTGCAACCTATCAAGGGAAAACAGGTCAAAGCGCGATGCTGAAGGTAATGGACAATCCAAAGGATACGGTCGACGTAAAGAAAATCAAGGTGAACGATCCTGAAGAAATGAAGAAACTACAGTCATTGATGGTCGATCGAATTACACTTGGTGTGGAAGAGAATGTAGCATCGCTTGTCATTAAAGATCGAGAAGGGAAGGATCGTATCTTGATAGGTGTCGATAACAAGGATCAACCGTACATCAAAGTTTTGGACAAAAATGGACTTGAGGTTGATGCGTCGACCAAGAAAACTGCAAAAACTTCGGATACCCATTTGTAAGATAGAAAAGTAGCTTCCTTGAGCGCGTGTTGAGCGGGTGTCTTTTCAACATTCGCTTTCAATATACGTATCAAGGAACCATTCAATTTCAAAAAGCCACGCTCAAAACTCGGGCGGCCTCTCTCCCGCGACGACAAAATGTTTTTCCAAAGCCAAGCTAGCGCGGGAGATGATGGCTTCGTCGAATAGGCGAACGATGAAGGTGACGCCATAGGGGATTTTTTGGATCGGTGACACAGTCGCTGCGGATTTCGGTGATTTCTGCACGCCTGTCTCTAAGCGCAGCGATGGATGGTCGGTGAATCTGCTAAAGCACTGTCCCCGGATTACACGATCTACTATTTGCTTGCGCACCAAGCCGTGAAGTTAAACCATTCTTCGCAGTTCCGTAGTTCTTCAATGGAAATTGGTAAGCGCAATATTTTGAGCAAGTTTTTAAACATGAATGCTAAGGATGTTGTGAAGAAACCGACTCTGAAAAGTAAATCTTACTCTGCTCTAGAAATTGGGGGCTAGTCTTTTAACTAGAACGGGTAATCCTCTTTATCTCTTAAAAATTCTTTGTTGAAGAAAAGCATCGTAGTCTTGCCGTTCTGTGCAGATTAAATAGACATAAATATGCTGGCGATTTTTTTCAACCTCATAGACTATTCTATTTTTTTCCATGACGACCATTTGGCGCCATTGCGTCATTCCTAATGCGGCGAGCTGCGGAATGCTTGTTCCCAACAGTGGGTTTGTTTCTAACAGGAGAATGCTGTCGCGAATGTTGACATAAATTTGATCTGCCAAGGTTTTGGAGAACTGGTTCTTGATGTAACTATGGATGTTCCATAAGTCGTCTTCCGCATCGTCCAGCATGTACACGGTGTAACTCACTTGAGTATTTCCTTGTCCATTTTTGCGAAGACTTTGCGAGCAGGTTTAAATTGACCTTCTTCAATTTGCTTGCGACCAAGCGCCAATATTTTCAGCAGAGCCATGGTGTTTTTTGTGTCTTCATAGCTCTTAATATCTTGTATGACACAAGTCGCTTCGCCATTTTGAGTAATGATCAAAGGTTCATGCGTCTCCGTCATTTCAGCAATAGCTTTAGCGGCGTTATCTTTAAAATAGCTAATAGGTTTGACTTGTTCTGAAAGGCGCATGGCAAGCTCTCTTGAATAAATGATCAAAAGTCAGTTTAAAGTCTTAATTTAGACATGTCAATGAACGCTTATCTTCAAACCATCGAATTACTCTATCAATTTAGGAAACCAGCGAACGGAAGTATGGTACTGGCATACTGAGGGAAAAAAAGGGTCAAGTCTTGACATGACACAATTGAAAAGAGCAGATCGCTATTCACAGAATGCCCCTCTGAGGCATTTGAATGATTTCGAAATAGACGTTTAATCAAATCACTCTTTTGTTGCTCTCGATACTTAAACCCTGTGTTTTTAACCAAAGGGGTCAGCATCAATTAAAAATATTCGATACTTTTCGGTTTTGTCTGGCTTTAAAAACTAAACAGACAGCAGTAAGGGGGAAGGGCCATTTTGATGGATGTATTAATGTTGGAACTGGCTCCATTTGCCTAGTCTGTTATGCGATTAAATTCGCCATACGGCGCAATAGACAATTCCCATTATTCACTACAAATGCTTTGTCCTTTACGTAAATATTGTTCTTCACGGTAAAAGAATTTCATAAATGCAACATTTGTGACAAGAACTCGATTAGAATGTTGAATTAAATAGCAAATTGGGAATGTAATATGTATCGTATTTTCGTTGTGAAAATTATAATTTTATTTATTTTAACCGGCTGTGGAGGTGGGGGAAGCAGCGTTGAAAATGGCAGTGGTGGTACACAAAACATCAAGCCCACCTCAATCTCAAGGCCGACTCCAACCGCTGGTGACTTTGTAACTTATCAGAGGAAAGCGGAACTTAGAAGGGGAAATGCTCCGCCTTACACTTATGTCCCTTATGGAGAATTTACCACTAATAGAGTCGTTTTCGTAAATGCGGATAGTTCCTACAAGCAGACTGAAACTTCCCATGGTTATTATCCCACCCCTAACTCGCTGCCAGAACGAATACAAAATACAAAAGCACAAGTTTTTTTTAGTTCTGATCACGGATTAAGTGCTTTTTATATTTTTAAAGACCAATATGAATGCAGATACACTCCACCATTTAGGAGGGAGCCTAACCTACTTACAGTTGGATTAATTTGGTCAATTGAGACAAAGGCAAACTGTTCAGTTGATGGAATACCAGATTCTTTTACAACAACTTATCAAGGCAAAGTTTTAGGTTTAGAGACAATTACAGTTCCAGCAGGGACTTTCAACACACTTAAGTACGAAATTACTTTGAAATCTGCAAACATTGAAAGTAACCCAAGTGCAATAGTAAATTGCTGGAAAGACACAGTTACTGGGCTGAATGTCAGATGTGATCAACTTCCAAGTGCTAGTTACCCAGGAGTAAACAGCAATGAACTAGTAGGCTACTCAATAGCAGGGCTAGGGAAAAAAAATCCGCCAATTGCTAGCTATGCTGGAGATTGGACAGGTCAATATTCTGGCAATGATCAAGGAAATTGCAA
Source organism: Affinundibacterium danionis (assembly GCF_042432465.1). Taxonomy (NCBI): domain Bacteria; kingdom Pseudomonadati; phylum Pseudomonadota; class Betaproteobacteria; order Burkholderiales; family Oxalobacteraceae; genus Affinundibacterium; species Affinundibacterium danionis. The sequence goes on from NZ_JBHLXJ010000013.1 coordinate 306,104, forward strand.
GTTGAAAATTGATATTTCGGGTGTTATCAGTGGAAGCTGCAACGGAGCAAAAGCCGGTACTTTTTTAATATCTGGATTAGTTAAAGAAGACGCTACAATCACATTTAACTTAAAAATGGGAAAAGAAACAAGCGCAACCTTTAATGGACAATTTCCTTCGCCGCAGACTTTATTTGGTACTTGGTTTAACAACAATGGCTTCAGCGGAGAATGGGCATTTGAACACGATTAACAAGTACGGGGACAGACCTTACATTTGACATGAGCCTGAGCACAGCAAGGGGATCAGTTCTAACATTCATACACTATGTTTGAATGTTAGAACTGATCCCATTTTTGTACAGGGTCGATTTAAAGCGATTTTGGCGCAGAAAGAATCCTATCTGTTTGAATTGGCGCGCTACATCGCCTTAAATCCGGTGCGTGCTGGCATGGTGCGTAGTGCCAAAGATTGGCCGTGGAGTAGTTATCGGGCTACTGCAGGATTGGCAGAAGGCGCGGCATGTTTGACGACCGATTGGGTTCTGGGTGGATTTGCCAAGACCAAGAATATCGCCCAACAGCGCTATCGTGAATTTGTACAGCAGGGCAAAGGACAGCCTTCGCCTTGGCAGAGCCTGAAGAATCAAATTTATCTCGGTGACGACGATTTTGTACTCGATATGCAATGTAAGCTCGATCCCGAACAATCACTCAAAGACATCCCCAAAAAACAAAAACAAGCGCCGATCAAACCATTGGATTATTTTGCCAATTTGGGAAATGCGCGAAACGAAAATATGGCAATGGCCTACTTAAGTGGGCACTACACATTAGAGCAAGTAGGTAGTCATTTTGGGGTGAGTTACGCGACGGTTAGTCGTGCTGTGAAACAGAAAGAGCGTGGTGTGGATTGATTGTTGAATGTCAAATGTAAGATCTGCCCCTTTGCCCTGCCCGCCGAGCGTCAATAGTCAAGAGTGCATTGCGTCATATGTTGACGGCGTTAAAACCAAATAATTTATTGACGCTTGATCAAGCATCTGTCGGGTGGTGTAATATACTTTTGCTATCGTTCATCACGCACTTTAAATAACTTATGAAAACCGAAATTATTCAATCGCTCACAACCAATTTTGAAGCGCATGCGCAGCGCACCGATCAAGGCGTGGAATTTTGGTTGGCACGGGATATTCAGCACCTGTTAGGTTATTCCAAGTGGGAAAATTTTCTTAATGTGCTCAGTAAAGCGAAGACAGCCTGCGAGGTCTCTGGACATGTCATAGAGAACCATTTTCCTGACGTCAGGAAAATGGTCGACTTAGGCTCAGGAAGCCAGCGTGAAGTTGATGATTTGATGTTGACTCGTTACGCTTGTTATTTGATTGCGCAAAATGGTGACCCGCGCAAACCAGAAATTGCCTTCGCGCAAACCTACTTTGCCGTACAAACGCGTAAAGCCGAATTGATCGAGCAACGCTTGTTAGAAACTGAACGTGTGACAGCGCGCAAGAAGTTATCTGAGACAGAAAAAGAATTATCGGCAGTGATCTACGAGCAAACAGGTGGCAATCAAGATTTTGCATTAATTCGCAGTAAAGGTGATCACGCACTTTTTGGTAAAACGACGCAAGCCATGAAAGCACAATGGCAAGTGCCAGACAATCGGCCATTGGCAGACTTTGCGCCCACTATCATTTTGAAAGCAAAAGATTTCGCTGCGGAGATTACTATCTTCAACGCCAAGCAGCATCAGATGGATAGTGAAACCGCGATTTCTAAAGAACATGTCACGAACAACCAAGCAGTGCGTGACACTTTACTACAGCGTGGCATTCGTCCTGAAAGTTTGCCTCCAAGCGAAGACGTGAAAAAAGTTGAGCGTCGCTTGAGTGCGGCAGATAAGAAAGTTTTGAAGAAGCCTGATGCCTTAGATTCGTGATTGCGAGAAGGCAGGAGCCACCCATTCGCGCAAAGCAGACGCTAGCGTTTGCCGTACAAGTGATCTTTCTTCGACGCCTCGCCCCCGACTCAAGCATTCGGGGGCGGGCGTTAGGTAGTGCAATGTTGCGTAAGTCCTCTATTTGGAAGTATCAGTCCGCCAAACCGAGAAGTTCCAGTCTTTGTTTTGCAAGCAGATATCTTGCGCGGACATCATCAATTTGCTGTTGCGTTAATTTCTTACCATAGGTGCGCAGTCCACCTTCGGTATCATTATGATGAATGCCCATAGCAAGCTTCAGATATTCCAACAGCAAAGGCTGCGCATCGAGATAGGAAATGGAATTGAGAGCTTGAGAAATTTTGTTGGCCTCAGCCCATTCGCCTTTTAGGACATGTTCTTGCATCGTAATACTTGCTTTGGGGAAGATCGTCCCTACACCGGTAATCCCACCGCATGCGCCAGCTAATCCTGCATGTACCGTGACGGAATCCACACCTGCCAAGATTTTTAAATCTTTGTTTTCTACTATCAGCGTTTCGATAATTGACACATCGAGTGTCGATATTTTAAGAGCGACGACTTCTGGTAGTGCAGACAGTTTTCTGAGTAGATCGGTTGACAGTGCATGATAGCCGGCTGCATCTGGATTGTTATACGGCATGATGGTGACGCCTACTTTTTTTGCAGTGGCTGCGGCAAGCGCATAGTAGGCATACATTTCTTCATCCGTAGGCGCTTCCTTGGTTTTTGGTGGCATGACCATGACGGTATTCACACCAACCGCTGCGAGTCCTTCAATGATAGTCGCAAGCGCTTCCTTGGTTTCTGCTGCGGCACCACTGATCAATGGGACATCGTATTCTTTAGCAACTGCAGATAGGGATTTGAGTAAAGCAAGACGCTGCTCGGGAGTCAGGTAACTGTTTTCACCTAGCGTACCAGAGGCGACCAATCCACCAAATCGGCTGCCGCCCTGGCCTTGTGCTCTTAAAACCAATGCGGCTTGTCTTTTTGTCTCATCAAAATCAATTTCGAGAGCACCTGATTCTGACTCTTTTAGCCATGTGAACACCGCTGGCATCACCGTATATCGCCAATCTTTGCTATTTGTTTCCATCATATTTCCCATTATTTTAGGACTTACGCAAAACAGACACTAGCGTCGTTGTTGTCACCTCGCCGTAGAAATGTACTGTCTTTGGCGACACACCTAGCTAGCGCAATTTTGCGTAAGCCCTACATTTAAAAACATTACATATAAATTCCACCAAATAGGTCATAGCAGTTGAACCACATTCGGTAAAACTGGAGGCTTATTGGGTTACGCCGTCAAAGGCTTAAATTAATGCTCTAAGCCCATTACATGCCAAAACTTGCCAAACTTCGGTCGCTCCCTGAGCGCATATTGTCTTTGCTATCGAGATCGCACTTTTAACTTCTATATCTGAACAACTGAAATAACAAACACCCACTCATCATATTTCCTTTCACCAAGAAGCAAAGGAAATTCAAGCAAGGCAATGAGCGCATAAATTAAGTATACTATTAATATATTAGATCGCATAGCCGAAATATTCAAGCCAATCGCCAGATCGTCAGTACATGTTCAGTCGAATAAAAAATCTGACGACATTTAATCGACAAAGCCATAAAAATAAGACAAGCCTGAGCTTGCCATTTCTGTAATTCACAATCCAAACTCGATCAAATGAATATTCTTGTTTGACTCCGTTACTCCATCACCCCCGAGAACAGAGCCAAGTCTTGACATAACACATTGATGACTTAAGCACGGTGTTGTGTTTGGCGTAAGGTAAGTCGGAATTGGATTATTGGGATGCTCAGAACAAGCCGACAATCGTAATGCTGCAATGGTCGCAGCCTAACAATTCGGTACTTACACAATGGCAGAAATCGCGAGCTATTTTGACGTGCATCAGATGATCGCGATTAGAGCGGTGTGGGTTGCAAAAAGGGATTTATGATGGATCTCTTAGTGTTAAAACTGATCCGGCTTTCCTGTACGATTTTTCAGTGAAAATCATTTATCTGCCGGAAAAAATCGATCGACCGTACTCACGAATTCCCAATCAATTTGCCTTGGAACGCGGGGCATTGTGCTTAGCTTATAAAATTCCACGACACGTTCGGCATATTCGTCAAGACTCGCGACGACGCCTTCGGCAAAACCATAATGCAATAAAATACTGGCCCCCAATCGCGAGGAAATGCTGGTACCGGGCATGGTCACGACCGGAATCCCGTTTTGAAGGGCAAACAAGCAAGAGCTACCGCCACTGAGGGGAATTGTATCGAGCAACACCGCTGGGCAAAAATCCGTAAATTGGGAAACGATTTCTACATTCTCCGGCAACGTCCCGAGGTAAGGATGGGGTGTGATGGTCCACAACTGTAGTTTGCAAGCCAGCCGTGCCGCTAGTTGTGCCGCAAAATACAGAAAACTCTTCGATATTTTAGGGGTGACACTCCAGATCCCAAGCGCCGTACCACGCCGGATGTGGATAAAATTGGTCGGTGGCGGCAACCAGCATCGCAAAGGTAGCGCCCGGCATGAGGCGATCGGTGACTGCGATAGAACTGGGTCTAATAGCTGACCGTCAATGAAGGGCAAAGGACAACTTTCAGCCACGCCAGCCCAAGTCAATTGGGTATTCGCGACGCCGCTTTTTAACAACTCAATAAACGTTACTGGATTCTGCAAGCCATGCAACTCGATAAACACCCGCATCTTTTTTGCGCGCAAGCTTTCCACTAATTCAGCTTCACAAGTGTAGTGGATCATCACCGCATTTTTAAATTTCTTGGCGGCCTCCAACATGGCGGGAATGGCGGTTCCATTGCGGGTTAACAGGATCAGGCCTACTCGGTCTAACGCAGCATGTGACTGCGCAGCAATGGCCTCCAGCGCAAAGTTTAAGCCAACCACATTGGCATCACAGCCTAGCCAAATGCCTTGTCCAGCGGGTAAAACTTCACGTTGATCGATCGCAAAGTGCTGTTGTACATAATTGAGCTGGGCTTGTTCCAATAATCCGCGTTCGGCCAGTAGTCTGCGCACGGGCATGGTGGCTAATTCATCCTTACCCAATCGGCCTTCAATCGCGGCGCGACAAATTTCACCCTCATAGCCTTGCATTGCATCAAACTGCAAACGTCCTGCCAGCACACAGTATAGCTTCACCAAACTTCGCACTCCGGGCAACGGCAGTTGCGTTAAGCGAGCCACATCAAGCTCTTGCAATTGTGCCGCCAATGCAATCACGTTAGCCAGCCAATAGTCGTCATCTACCTCAGGTAAACCCAACAAAAATTCATGTGCCGCATACGGTGCTTGAGCAGTTGACGTTGGTACCAACTGGCTCATCATGTAGCGATAGCTGTTCGCATGTTCGGGTTTGATAAACGATGGGAGTGGAAGGCTTAGATCAGACACGCAAGTTCCTTCATGTGAAACCAAGGGAGTAGCACAATTTTAATGCAAGCTGTCTATAAGTAGGATGAGAATTGACGCTTGGTTATGGGGAGATCAGAAGCCTACCAACTTGAATTGCCGCGTGACATAGTTTTCAATTATGTTGCCCGAGAATTTAGGGTTTGCTATCCAGGAAGCAGATTTTGTTGCGGCCTGTGGCTTTGGCTTGGTACATCGCTTGGTCGGCTAATTTGATGATGTCGATATCATTGTGTTGCAGGTGGCGTAGCAGGACGACGCCGATGCTGGCGGTGCAATGATGTTGAACGCAGGTTTGTTTGTGCGTGTTTGAAATATTGATTTGATAAGGCGCGGATAAGGAAGCGCGTATTTTTTCTGCGATGTCGCAAGCTAGCTGTTCGGCATGCGTTAGCTCACTTTCTAAATCGCTGAGGATCACCACAAATTCATCACCACCGAAGCGCGCGACGGTATCGACTTCGCGTACGCAGAGGCTGATGCGTAGTGCGACTTCTAGCAGCAGTAAATCGCCTGCGTTATGACCATGCTCATCATTGAGTGGTTTGAAATTGTCGAGGTCGATGAACAACACGGCAGCAAAACGATGGTGACGTCTGCAGGCGGCCTTGGTTTGTTCTAACCTATCGTCGAGCAGGCTGCGATTCGGCAGACCAGTGAGTGCATCATGGAAGGCCATATGCTGCATTTTCAATTCTATCCGTTTGCGTTCGATCGCGATGCTGGCGAGCTGTGCCGATTGTTCAATGATGTAGACATCCAAATCAGCGAGCGCATTTTTTTCTCGGTGATAGATGGCGAAGGTTCCCAATATTTGCAACTCGGATGAGAGTATCGGTTGCGACCAGCACGAGCCCAAACCTGCGCGCGCTGCAAGCTCGGCATACGGCTCCCAATAAGGATGGTTGGCGATATCATCCACCACCACACGCTGACCTAAAAATGCAGCCGTTCCACATGAGCCAACGCCTATACCGATCTCGACGCCATTGATAGCTTGGTTGTAGAACGTAGGTAAACTGGGGGCGACGCCATCGACTAGATGTTTGCCTTCTTTATCGAGCAATAAAATGCTACACATGAAGTTGGCATGCAGTAGCTCAACGCCGCGTACGATAGCTTCTAAAACGCTGGGTAAGGGGATATTTTTTGCCAGTAATTCTAAGGTGGAGCTGCGAAATTTTTCGTATTTTTCTAGCTGTTTGCGTTTGGTGATGTCGTGCGCAATACCTAAAATACCGATGAGTTTGCCGTCGGCAGTGTATAAAGGTGTTTTACTGGTTTCGAGTAGTTCGCGGTGTCCGTCATTGGCAAAGCTAATCCATTCTTCGTTGATGTGCAGGCCGCCTTTTTGCATGGCTAACAGATCGTTGGCGCGGAAAGAATCGGCCAATTCTTTGTTGACAAAATCATAGTCAGTACGACCTATGATGTCTTTTTCCAAAGCCCCAAAAAATTGTTCGAAGCGCCCGTTACAGGCAAGATAAACACCATCGGCGTTTTTCAGCCAAATCAGTGCGGGCAGAGCTTGAAGTATGGCGCGCAGATTATCTTCTGTGAAATTCGCCAGCGAAAGCATTTGTTGGTTCATACATGTCCAGACTGAGTATTCTTGTCCATTGTTGATGATGAATTTCAGACGCACGAACTACAAAACGGTATTTTTAACGGTATCTTTAATTAAGGCATGCATTAAAGAATTTACTTAATGCATCTAACTTGCAACTTAATTGAACTGTTGAATGACATTCTTTAATTCGCATAATGAAAAAATGAGAATTCGCACGATGTATGTGTTCTATCTTAAACCTATAACTCTTTAAGAAATGTGAAATATCGCAATAAACAGACACATTTAGCATGCTGCAGTGGGTGTGATTCTTGGTGGTTTTACCATGTCTATGGTCTGATCAAGCGATGTTGACCCACTGAGTTCACTCCCTAATCAAGCTATTAGTGAGCGTGAATTTCCGTTTTCAGTTGGACAATTTGCAGTATAGTTTTGCTAGCTCTGCGGTGCTGAAAGGTTAAACGCGAGGATCAAGCAATCCAACCACCGCTTGTTTAAAAAAAACAATCCTTGCTATAATCAAGCCCGAAGTTCACAGCGACTTCAATTTCCCACTCTCTCATAATAACAATAAAAAGGAGCTCATCATGAATGCAATCAACCTGTTCCCACTCCACGCTTTTTTTATTAGCGGGTTGCGTCAGGCTTAAGCGTAGTTCTTTCACTTCTACACGCTGACTAAGCAAATACAGCAGATTGTAGAGCAGAAAATTTTTAGATAAACAGAATTACGACCAAGACGTCCTGGCGGTGACCTGCATTTTTACAGGTTGAAACCGAATGGGCAATTCCTCATTACAACTCATCGCAGAAAATGTTTCTGTGATCGCCTCAGCAAAAACATGGATTGAAGGAGGCGCAATCCAGCAATTACAAACGACTGCAAAACTGCCTGGTATGCACAGGGTGGTTGGTATGCCTGATTTACATCCGGGGCGTGGCTATCCTGTGGGTGCGGCTTTCTTTTCGATTGGCCGCTTTTATCCCGCATTGATTGGTGGCGACATCGGTTGCGGTATGCGTTTATTAAAAACCGATCTGCCTATTGCTAAGCTTTCGCTCGACAAATTAGTCAAACGTTTGGGCAATATCGATGCGCCCCTGATCGAGCAAAACGATTATTGGCACGAGCGCGTGCGTGCTTGCCAATTGCAAGATAGTGGCTTTGAAGCTAGCTTGGGCACGATAGGCGGCGGTAATCATTTTGCTGAGTTACAGCAAATTACCGAGGTGTTTGATCAAGCGATTTTCTCTGCGCAGGGCTTGGATCGCAAACAGCTGATGTTGTTGGTGCATAGTGGTTCACGCGGTTTGGGTGGGCAGATTTTGCGCGAGCATATTGATCAGTTTGGACATCATGGGCTGGCTGAAGATGAGGCTGCTGCAAGCGCGTATTGGCAGCAACATCAGCAAGCCTTGGATTTTGCGCGATGTAATCGGGGTTTAATTGCCGAGCGTATCTGTGTGAATTTGGCGATGCAGGCCGAGCCGGTCTTAGACATTCATCACAATTTTTTGAGTGAAGTCAGCATTGATGGTGTGCGCGGCTTTTTGCATAGAAAAGGTGCGGCACCAGCGGATCAAGGTTTAATCGTGATTCCTGGTTCGCGTGGTGATTATTCGTTCGTGGTGCAAGCGCTAGATGGTGAGCTGGCCAGCCATAGTTTATTTTCACTGGCGCATGGCGCTGGGCGAAAGTGGATGCGTAGCGAATGTGAAGCGCGTCTTAAGCAGCGCTACACCGCGGCGCAATTAAGCAGAACCGCGTTGGATAGTCGGGTGGTGTGCCATGATAAAGGGCTGATTTTTGAAGAAGCGCCAGAGGCCTACAAACCTATTGACAGTGTGATTGAATCGCTGCAAGAGGCGGGTTTAATCAAGCTGGTCGCTAAGCTCAAGCCTTTGATCAGTTATAAAACTTCGGGTGGGTGCTGCGTATGATCTTAGTGCAAATCACCGCGGGTCAAGGACCCGAAGAATGTTGCCTTGGGGTGGCGAAAGCCTGGCAAGCTTTGCAAGCCGAAGCCAAGCGCCATGCTTGTCGCCTAGACTTAGTCGAGAGCGTTAGCGCTGCGCGAGCAGCTAACTACAAGTCCTTATTGCTGAGTCTTGAAGCTGATGATGCGAATTCATCGACCACATGGATACAGGAATGGCAGGGTAGTCTGCAGTGGATATGTGTAAGCCCTTATCGTTTGCGTTACCCGCGTAAAAATTGGTTTATCGGCGTACGCTTATTTGAGTGCGCACAGCGTGCTGCTGATCACGCGATTAGCTACCAAGCCTGTCGCGCCAGCGGCCCAGGCGGGCAACACGTCAACAAGACCGATAGCGCAATTCGCGCCACGCATCTGGCAAGTGGGATCACGGTGAAGGTGCAAACCGAACGCAGCCAATACGCAAATAAAAAATTGGCGGCGCTTTTGATTGCACAAAAACTTGCAGAACGTGATGAGCAGCAAGCACGTCAACAAAACCGTGACCGGCGACTCAGTCACTTTGAATTGGAGCGTGGCGGTGCTGGTTTGGTGTTTGTTGGTCTTGAATTTAAGCGTAGGTGATGTCGTGATGAAGGGGGAGCGATAATGATTTGAGTCTGGGACTTTAATGCGTTAAATGCCTGAGCATGTAAAACGCATTAAATCTTGACATAACATTTATTAAATAGGACAGTGTCGATGCAACATAAATCCAATCTTAAATGTATCTCTATCGTTGATTGAAAAATATGAATATAGATCTTTTTACGACAAGCAAAACCACAGGCGCAGCAGCGATTGAAACGCTGATGAAACTGCGTGGTGCTTATCCTCAAACAGGCGATTATCCTTTTTTGATCGGTGATGCCGCCGATGTAGAGCGCTTGCAAGAAGCGGCTGAATATAACGAACAGTCCGTCGATGAAATACTAGATGAAGCGACGCAGTTGGACGTAGCGGCGTGGATTCAAGAACGTCGTGCAGAAGCTGAAGAATATGAATTTAGTGACGATGAGGTGATAGGTGAGTGGCCTGATGACCTTGTTGAAAAGGGTGCGATTTCACTACATCGTGATATTCTTAGTGGCGAATTGAAGCCTGAGGTCTTTTTAGGGGCAGTAAAAATTGCCCAGCCTTGGCATTTACCTGCGACCTTAAAATATGGTGGCTGGAACGATTGCCCCGATCCCATCGTTCACTGTGCGATGCATCAATACTGGCAAAAAGAATTCGGCGCAGAAATCGTGAGCGTCTCAGGTGATGTGATTGAGTGCATAGTTACAAATCCCCCGCGTACCAAAGAAGCCGCGATCAAACTCGCATGGCAACAATATTGGTATTGCACGGATATTGTCGATCAAGGTTGCGAGACGATTTCTAATTTGGCTGCAAGCTTGTTGAATGCCGAGGTTTGGTATTTTTGGTGGGATTGAGGTGTTTCAGCATACCGCATTCGATGTATTAGATCGGACTGCTGTTTGTGCAATTGCGAAATGATGTCAGGTTCGATCTACCAATACAGCAGTCTCAATCTATACGAATGCACACTATAAAGTAATAAACATAGTATCAACACTACCCGTAAAGCCGCCTACTTTTACTTCAGTTACCCTTGAATTATCCGTCTTAACGGATGCGGTAATGATCGATGTGCAATTCATTGCCCTGCCTTGTTCAAAAACATAATCATTCCCCAAAGCGAGATGCTCTGCGAGATAACAGGCTAAGGCACCGCTGGCGCTACCGGTAGCGGATTCTTCGGAGATTCCAAATAATGGCGCAAAGTTACGACAACTTGCGGTGAACTTACTCCCTTGCTCGTATAGTTCAAAAACATGAAAGCCAATCACTTGATGCTTTTTGCAAAAGTCCGCGATCAGTTTATCATCAGGTTTTATTGCATCCAAATATCCACTAGGAACCGGGATCATCACATCAGGTAGTCCGGTTGAAATAACTTCAATTGGTAACTGTGTGCTTTCTAGTATGCGACTTTCAATACCAATCACTCTCGAAATTGCTTGGTATGAAAAGCAATCTATTATTTGAGGTAATTGCTGATCCATGACTACCTTGCCATTTGGCTCGATGAGCACGGATAGCAAGCCAGCTTTCGTGCGTTGTACATAAGAACCGGCGGTAATCATCCCCTTTTGGTACATGGTGGAAAAAGTAGCAAGCGTCGCGTGTCCACAAAAATCTACTTCAGCTGTTGTGGTAAAGAATGAGACCTCAAAATCAGCTTCATCATCCTGAGAAACAAAGGCCGTTTCTGAGTATCCAACAGCTTGGGCAATTTTTAGTTTTTGCGCATCCGATAATTGATCAGCATTAAAGACAACGCCAGCGGGGTTTCCGCCTTTTCCATTGGCCGTAAATGCATTGACCAAAGTGACTTCGATATTCACCAAAATTTCCTTTCTTGTATAAGGTCACAAACCTAGTGAACCCTAAGCCTAACCCTACTATCTTCAAATAATTAGGTACATATAATATTGCTTAGCCTAATGAATTTCACCAAAAATCCGCTAGATGAAATGTCACGCATGATAGCAATCAATCGCGCCGTCCTTTCAGAAATAATGTGCTTATTCGGTAGTCATAATTTTTGTTTTCAGTTAAGAGCTTTGCTGTGTAACTAGCTCAGCCATGCCATGTGCCGTTGCATCTTGGCCAGATCGTAAGCCTGCGGCTATATTGATGCGATCTTGTTGTGATCTGTTTTGACTTGTTTTCCATTTACCACTTAGGCGTGTCAGTGGGATTTCTATACCAACGATCGCGCTCATTAGTTTTTGAACATAATCATTGGGCGCATCATCTACTTTCCAAGGTATGGTTTGTTGGCGTTCTTGTTGATCAGTGAGGTGTCCGAGATGTTGGCGTAGCCATTGTGCATCGTCTTTGATCTGCAATCGACCATAGGCATGTACCACCGCAAAATTATAGGTGGGAACGACTTTGCCGCTGAGCTGTTTCTCCTCGTACCATGCTGGCGTTATATACGCTTGCGGTCCTTGGAACACGACTAAGGCTTCGTGTAAAACATTGAGATTTTTCCATACCGGATTGGCGCGCGCGACATGCCCGCGTAGCATGCCAAACGGTGCTTCTGTATTCGGTGTGACGATTTCGAACGGAATATGATTAGCGTTAATGCCGTCTTCTTCGACTGTGATCAAAGTTCCCAGAGGATAATTTTGCATCAGTTGAAACAAGCTGTCGTGATCGCTGACTTCAAAATGTTTTGGGGTGTACATGATTCGATTGATTCGCCATAAGAGAAATGCAAAAAGCCTATTTGTGTGTGGGAAGCTATTGTGTGCGCTGTATCGTCCATCCATTTGCCACGGCTGTAAAACCTACTTTGGGGTAGTAAGTCATGGCGCTTGGTACGGAAAGTAGCAGGAGCGTCGTCTTCGTACCGATACTTTCTCGCGTCAAATGAATTAATTGCTTCCCTATACCTTTGTGTTGGTAGTTTTGATCGACCGCGAGGTCGGATAAGTAGCAACAAAAACAGAAGTCGCTGAGGGAGCGCGCAACGCCAATTAATTTTTCATCGTCCCAAGCCGTGATCAATAAGCTGGCATGCTCCAGCATTTGCGCCATTCTTGCTAGATCTTCGGTAGGACGTTTTAAGCCCGCACGTTGAAAAATTTCAGCAAGCTGGGTTGGCGTGATGCTGGCGTCGAGTCGGTAGTGAATAGTTTGCATGGAGTAGCTCTGTGGTGTGAATGCAGGAAATTGTAGGTACATGATTGGCTTTTTAAAAGTGCCAATTAGAGCTAATATTGAGCTACCAATTTTTTGGCAATACCGATAACGTGAACCGCACTTACGATGCATATTTCTTTATTTTTGACGTCCTTACAGCTCACGCGCAATTCAGATACGCCACTGTTTCGGCAACTGTACGCCGCAATCAAACAGGCGATCTTGAACGGCGCGCTGCCAGTCGGAATGCAGCTACCGCCTAGCCGAGAGTTTTGTCAGCATTTGGCTATCTCCCGACAAACGGTGTTGAACGCGTATGAATTATTGCTAGCAGAAGGCTATCTATCGGGAACAGTCGGCAAAGGCACTTATGTCAATGTTGATTTACCTCAGCCTCCCGCGAAGCGAACACTGGTGCATACAAAATCAACGAAATCAACTATGCCAACCACAACAACGACGCCAATCGCGCCAGCCTTATCGAAGCGAGGACGACAATTTCTAGAATTTGCCAGTCCGGCACCAGTGCATCACGACAAGTCGCGCGCCTTTAGAGTGAGTATGCCCGGTTTAGATGTGTTTCCATTTGATGTGTGGTCGCGCTTGGAAGCACGTCGCTGGCGTCATCATGAGAACAAACTTGGCTATAGTGATCCCGCAGGAGATGCTCGCCTGCGCGAGTTATTAGCCGTCTATTTAAAAACGTCGAGAGGGGTGGATTGCCTGCCAGAGCAAATCATCATTACCTCGGGTTCACAACAAGCCTTATATTTATTAGCCAGCACCTTGCTCGATCCCGGGGAGCGTGCATGGGTAGAATCGCCAGGTTATCGCGGGGCGATTTCTGCCCTTTATGCAGCGCAAGCTGAGGTGTGTCATATACCTGTCGATCAAGAGGGATTCGATGTCGATTTTGCGGCACGACATTATCTGCATGCAAAAGTCGTCTGCGTCACGCCATCGCGCCATCTTCCCTTGGGCATGACCATGAGTTTGCAACGGCGCTTAGATTTATTGGCGTGGGCTAAAGCGCATTCGGCGTGGATTATTGAAGATGATTATGACAGCGAATACCGCTATAAAGGCGCACCTATCGCTTCGCTGCAAAGCCTGGACAACAATGGCAATGTGGTTTATGTCGGCACCATGTCGAAAGTCTTATTTCCAGGTTTGCGTCTTGGTTACATGGTCGTGCCAACAGATTTAGTGGCTCACGTTATTCAAGCAAAATCGATGCTTGATCGACATACCGCGATTGTGCCGCAGATGGTATTGGCCGACTTCATTAGTGAAGGACACTTTGGTCGACACATCAAACGTACGCGCAAGCTATACGCCCAAAGGCAAGCGACACTATTGGACGCCATTCAGTTTTATCTCGCAGACGAGCTAGATTGTGGCCACGCTGATGGTGGACTGGACCTCGCTGTGCATTTTAGGACGCGACGTTCGGAGGCTGCCGTGGTGCAAGCTGGCGCGGCTGCGGGTTTGGAATTGCGACCCTTGTCGTTCTTCCTGTCGCCAAGAGCGGAGTATGTGAGTCCCGCATATTCACCCGGCTTATTGTTGGGATTCTCTTCGTTGAATGAAGATGAAATCATGTCGAGTAGTTTGCTCTTACGTGAGGTGTTGTCGTCAACGAAGCGATCACGCTCAACTACTTGATAGCGCCTTTTCGAACCATTTTTCTGACAACTAGTAGCTAAAACCTGCGCTGATAACGCGATTCATCAGCTCCGCTCTGTCATCTAAATCGCCTATTTTTTGACAGCCTTAGCATTCGATAGCCGTGCCAGTTTTAATGCTAATTCCCATTCGGGATCACGGCCTTTGAGATAATCCTCTATCGTACGTTGTACCGGATAATCAGGCATCACACCGCGGTCGTTTGCATGCGGACCTAAGGTGCTTAATTGGTAGGTCATGAGTGGCACAACTAATCGCACTTTGGTGTTGGGTAAGGTCAAAATCATATTGTTGCCGGAAGTGCTGCCAAAATAGCCGCCGCCTGATTCTTCACCAATGAAAGTGGCGCGCTTATGGGTATGCGCTTGTGTCAGAAATTCGGCTGTGGTGGAAAAGCTGCCACCATTGATGAGGATAAAGACGCGTCCTTGAAACGTCGGCAAGCTGGGCTGTTGTAAGCCGAGATTAGGATGTTTTAGAAAGTTGAATTGACCATCGGGGCGTGCCGATAGCCATTTTGCTTTTAATTGAATCGGTCTTTCCGCGTATTGGCTCATGGCGTAATGATCCGTTTTGACGGTGAGTTGGTCGTAGTAAGAAAACGGTTTATCGACCAAATACGAGAAGAGTAATTTGCCCAATGCATCTTCGCCGCCACCGTTATCGCGCAGGTCGAGTATGAGGGTTTTTGATCCTTTGTCGCGGATAGCTTCAAATACGGTTTGCAACATAGATGCGCCGTCCTCGTCCGCTTCGGCATCGTTGAAATTATCGATTTTAACGTGCGCGATTTTGCCATCGTCTAAGAATGCATAGCTGAGATAGCGTATCGAATCTTGGTCTTGCGGATACAGCATGAGAGAAGCTTGTTTTAAGCTGCTGAATTCCTGTCCTGCAATATCACGTTGTTCGGTGCGACCAGATTTGGCATCGCGTAAGGTGACTTTGAATTGCTCACGCATATCCAGCAAGGTATAGAGCTGCTCTTTGAATGCACGTCCTACTTCTATGGCACGCATGCTGGGAATTTTACCGTCGCCGTGCATTGCGACGGTCATGGTGTTGACTATCTGCTGAGTCGGTATGCCATTAATGCTTAGAATTTCTCGTCCAGCTAGCTTGCCACCTTCGGCAAAATCTCGGAAAACGAATACCCGGCCTTTGATTAGTTTCACATCCATAGGGAATAGCGAGGTTTTGTTCAGCGCGTCTTTGATCGTTCTAGGAAGTAAGGCTGTAGTATGACCGCAAGCAATGCTGGCGACTACGGGTTTCAGCAGGCGATAAAAGCCCAAAGCATCGGTGCTGTTATCGAGTGCTCGTTGCGCATCGCTAAAGTGTTGATCGACCATCGCTTTGGAAGTGTAGCGATAAATGCCACCATGGCCTTCTTCTAGCGCTTGTTTGGCGATCTGTAAGTCTTCCTGTAATTGCTTAGGGGTGAATGTGTTGACCTGTGCGATAGCGGAGGCAGTGAGGCTGAGCGAGCTTAGGCTGAATATAGTCAGGCTGAAGGTAGCGAGTAAGGCGCGTCTCATGAGCGTCCTAGATAAATTGATAGACATAGTTGATTTCGATGTGGAATAGGGATGATGGAAAAATGGGCTCAATAAAAATTACCTGTGGATCAATGCTTCTTATCAATCTTCGGGAATCGGCGGCAGGTTGATAACGAATGCTTTCAGATCGACCATGTTGCGGCGCTTGAGCGCTTCATCCATTTTTTTGGAAAAATTTGCTGGACGTCGTGGTAATAGGTTTTCGTAAGCACGCAACAAGCCTTCGATACCTGCTTGTGTTACTGCAAGTTCGTCCTCGGGATTTTTTTTGGGGTTTAAAATCTGGTGTTGAACTTGAAACGCCGCAACGCTCAGCAGATGATGAAAGCGCGTCGCTTTGCGTAGATCGCCTTTGACTGCGGTTTTGGCCCAGTAAGCGCCTTTATCGAGTCCGATTTCGTATTCAGGGACTTCTCGGCGCCAGTTTAAAAACCACATTCCATCTTCGGATTCCATGACGGCACGGGGATCAAGATCAGAGGCTTTAGCGAGTGCGACGACCCGTGCGCGTTCTTCCTCAGTCGAAGGACCACGCTGTGCGAAGGCGCTCGAACTGATTGATATGGCAAGGATAAAGAGAGAAAAAATCAGTGAATTAAACTTGTTCTTGTGAATCATGCATGCTCCAAATAACTTGGTTTGTTGGGACTATGCATGTGTTTGACATGCTAGCGACGTAAGCAGGTGAATCGCCATGAAAATGGTAATTGGCTATACTTTTTTGCACGAATCAATTCCGACGAAATAGGGAAAATGGGCGACAAAACCTAGGAAATCGGTAGCGTGAATTGAGAGATCTAAGCGCCATAGGTAGAGACCTTGGATGCCGTTTCTATCTTTAGAAAAATACGGTGCTCAATGATTTCTCGTAGCTCAATTGACTCAGCGACTGTTGCGGAACGTCCCTTAGGCTAGGGTGAACGTTTAGCGATATTTCTGAATTTCTTCCTGCACAAAAACTGGCTTGGGCATGCTTCTTCAACACTGATTTTTCATTTCTTTGAAATTACTTCGACACGGTAATTTGTTTTTTCAGGGTCGGTTTTTGTCGTTTCGTCGCATGTCGCTTAAAACAAAAAGACAAATTCGATACAGTGCGAGCCGTCAACACGTAGCTAATAGCTACACAGCAGCTAGTACCGTTTTTTCTTTTGAGGCAATCATGCAAATACCAAAAAGTTCAGTCATCACTCTTATTCTCTGCAACGTCATAGCTGTCTCTGCGCATGCGCAGCAGGCTAGCGACGCCAAGGTGCAGACCCAAGCACAGACTCAAGCGCAAGCACAAACGCAGCGCGTTGAAATCCAAGGCAAATCTCAAGAAGAATTTGCACGTACCGAAACAGCCTCGCGCTCTATCGTGAGTAATGCTGAACTCACGCGTTTTGGCGACAATAATATTGTCGAAGCGATGAAACGTGTGCCTGGTGTCCAAGTGACCAATAACAAATTGCACCTGTTAGGGATGGCGGCTGGTTATACCCAAATTCTGATTGATGGTGAAGCACCGCGTGGCATTACCGTGGAAGATATTCCGCTGAATATGATTGATCGCGTAGAGATTTATCGCGGAGCGAATGCGCAATTTAGTACGCAAGCGATGGCCGGTACCATCAATATTATTCTCAAAAAAGCGGCGTCTAATAAGCAGCACAGTATCAAGGCCAGTATCGGTCATATGTTCCAAAACAATGGTAGCGTCGATTGGTTTCATTCCGATAAAAACGGCAATCTCTCACATACTGTCAGTGTTAGCTTATCCAAAGATCGTATTAGCGCTGGTCAATCAGACGATTCGACCACCAATTATGTGAATGAAAATGTGTTATTAGGTACTAAGAGCCAATTTCAGAACGTCACCAATAGCAGGCGTAGTGATGAATCTCTGCGTATTTCTCCGCGTATTCAATACAAAACCGATTCGAATATTAACTTTACCTCGACTTCTATCGTTGCTCACAATCGCTTTAACTCAGAAGGCACCAGTCAGTTCAACAATCTGTCAGGCCGCGTATTTGAAATCGGAAAAACAACTTCCAAAGACAGAAATCAAGGTACCAATTTTGGTAGTACGCTCAAGGCAGTCACTAGTCTCGATAATCAAATCGGTGTTGATGTCACGGCAGGCTTTCAATCTCAAAGCTTTATTGCTCGTTCACACTCACAAAACTACCAACCCGATGGCACACTTAAGTTCAATCGTGATTTAAATACCGATGTGCATGTGATGGTAGGTATCACTAACGGTAAATTAAATATACCAACTAATGCAGAACACGATTTGGTAGTGGGTTGGTCTGGCTGGCGTGCGAACGTCGATGTCGACAATAACCAGAGTGATCAATTCGCGAGCAATCAACCATCGATTTATCGTCCACATAATGCGAATTCGGTCATGGATAATGCGGCGTTCTTTGTACAAGACGACTGGAAATTTAAGAAGAACTCCTCAGTTTCTCTCGGCCTGCGTTGGGAATCGCAAGGCATACGTACCGAAAATAACGACGGCGATAAAGTGACTAATCGCGCCAGTGTATTGAGCCCTGTGATCCAAACTATGTGGCAGCTCGACCCACAGAATACGGAAAGGATACGTCTTGGTGTATCGCGTACCTTTAAAGCACCAGAAGGCACACAACTCTTGATGCCGAAGATTTATGTCATCAATAATTCCATCGAAAGCCCGAACATTGTCGGTAACCCTAACTTACGTCCTGAGCTTTCATGGAGTTTAGATGCCGCGTTTGAACATAACGGCAAAGATGGGCTCAATTATGCGATTCGTGCCAAAGCACAAGCGATTAAGGACATTCACCGTGAGGTGGTATTTGAAGCCGACAAGGCATATTGGAAACGATTTGTGAATGCAGGGACTGCACAAAGTCAAAGTTTAGAGCTTTCCACACAATTTCCATTAAAACGTTGGATGGATAATGCGCCTGACATGGATTTTTCTGCCAGCTATTCTCACTTCTGGTCGAATGTCAAAGACTTAGCGACACCGTATAACTCACTAACGCCGTATCAATACGTCGTGACTTTTGGTGCCAACTACCGTGCTAAAGATATCCCGCTCACGGCCGGTGTCAGCGCCAAAATTCAAGATTCACATTGGCAGCAAATTAGTTTGACTGAGCGCCAATACTTGAAGACACCTAAGAACGTCGATATCTACGCCTTATGGAAATTCGACAAACAAAGTCAATTGCGCTTTGCATTGAACAATCTCTTAGGCGGTAAAGCGTACGATTCCTTCACTTACGCCAGCGTAGGCAACACTAGAAGCCAATCAGGACGAGCCGTACCGACCGCACGTAATTTCAGTATGACTTATGAGTATAAGTTTTAAATGAAATCACCGCATCCTCAGCATGGCGCTGGGGATGCGCTTCGTGCTTCATGCCTTGTATCAGAGTGGCGACGAATATTCGTTGCCACTCATTCCTCAAACTATGCAGCGTAATCCCACGTTTTTGTAATCTATCGCTCTGCCATTTCACCCATCTACCGTGCTTGATAAGCTAGTCTCACTTTAATTATTGAAGGAGACAAACGATGAAAAAATCCTTGTTAGCTTTGGCCTGCTGCGCTGGCTTTTTCCATACCGTTGTACAGGCACAAACGGCGGACTTTGATCCGCGTTCATGGAAAAAAGAGGTGTATGGTCCGGCGACTCAAGTCTTGGTGTTGGGATCGCCGCATTTGAGCGCCTATGGCAATAAATTGAATCCGGCCCATCTATCGGGTTTGCTAGATCGATTGGCGCAATTTAAGCCAGATATCATCACGATTGAAGCTTTATCTGGTGAACAGTGCGAATTTGTGCGCGCCAATGCAGTTACGCATCCTGATGTCTTTAAGGATTATTGCTGGGACCCTGCGCCAGTACAAAAAGCCTTAGGTCTCAGTTTGCAAGATGCTTTGGTTGAAATTCAAACGACTCTTACGACGTGGGTGCAACAGCCTCAGGCCGCGCCGAGCGCTGCAGCGCGACGTCGTTTAGTGGCGGTGTTTTTGGCAGCGAATGATCGTGCTTCAGCCTTGGTGCAATGGTTGCGACTGGATGCTAGCGAGCGTAAGGCTGCGGATGGTATTCCTGAAAATATGTTGAAATTCTTAAATCGCGAAGTGCCTAAATACAATGAGAACTATGAGCTAGCAGCGGTGTTGGCGGCGAGATTAGGTTTGGAACGCGTGTATGCGACCGACGATCATACTGCGGACGATATTACCGACAAGGCTGGGCCCAAGTATGGCGATGCCTTGCAAGATATGTGGAGCAAAATCAATATCCCTGAGAAAAAAGAATCGCTCGCATTAGAAGCGAAGTTGGATTCTGCACAAGGTGTGATGAACCTGTATCGCTTCTATAATGATCCCGTCAAAGTGCGCGCCTTTATTGCTGCTGATTTTGGTGGTGGCATTAAACATGCAACGCCTGAACTTTATGGTCGCCAATATGTCGCTTGGTGGGAGACTCGCAATTTGCGTATGGTGGCGAATATTCGCAGTGCATTTGGCAATCAACCCGGCGCGAAAGTGTTAACTGTGGTTGGCTCTTCCCATAAGCCTTACTTCGATGCGTATTTGAATATGATGCATGAAGTGCAGTTGGTGGATGCGGCCAAATTGCTTAAGTAGTTGTAGGTATTTGGAAATAGCCGAGTCGGTTTGATTTGGCTATTGACGAATTCAGTTAAGAAACTAAATTCGGTAGCTAAAGAAAGCAAGGAACAGCCAATCAAGTTGGTTTTGAATTCGTAGCTAAGCGAATGTTAGAATGGATTGTTCTAACCTAAATTCAAACTGATATGTCCGAAGATTTATCCATCCTCAGCCGCACTGCCTACCCTCCCGACTTGACCCTTAGCTACGGTGAACATGCCGATCAAGTCGCCGATATTCGCTATGGAAGTAAAGGTAGCGAGTTAGCATTAATCGTGCTGATACATGGTGGTTTTTGGAAGCCTGAGTATGACCGTACTCACGCCGAAGCCATGTCATGTGCTTTGGCTGAGGCAGGATGGACGACCTTGACTATAGAATATCGAAGAATCTCAGGTGAGCCAGATGTCACTTTAGACGACGTCAAGACGGCGTTAGCGCAATTGCCAGCGCAGGTGCAGAGACATAATGGTCAAATTCTATTAATCGGCCATTCCGCTGGTGGGCATTTGGCATTATGGGCGGCGGTGCAGAGCACGAGTGTTAGCCCTAGCCTTAGCTTGCAAGGTGTACTAGCACTAGCACCGGCGGCCGATTTGCAGATGGCACATGCACTGAATTTGGGCGATGGTGCGGTTCAGCGCTTTTTGGGACAAGACCCAGTGCATCGCCCGGACGTAAATCCCATGTGTTTGCCAGCGCCATCGGTGGCGGTGACTATCGTACAAGGCGAGGACGATGAGATTGTGCCGCCTAAGCTCGCAGTCGCCTATTGCGAGGCTTTTCCGAAAACGCGATTGCTGCGCCTGTCGGACTGCGGTCACTTTGCTTTGATTGATCCCGCCACTACGGCTTGGGAGATGGTTTTGTCCGAGTTACGATCCTTGTCAACATCGACTTTTTGACGAATTCTAGATCTGTATTTTCGTATCTGCTTTTTCGTATTTACTGATTACTGAAGTTTCTCACTTAAACCATCTGTTTGCCATCGCTATTTCTTTTCTATTTAACGCGCTAGGCAGCGTCGTTTTAAATCAGAATTGCTAATGTGGTGGCAGTAGCTTATTTCTTTCTTTATTTTCGCAAGGCAGAAATTTTTCTCGTCACTTTGATTAATTTGGTGGCAGTAAGAAACTTCGTTTTTGGTTTCCGCCAAGCAGGCATTTTTCGCGTTGATGTCATTCATTTGATAGCAATAAGACGTTTCTTTTTTCACCCCAGCTAAACAGGTGTTCTTTGCATCGTAATCGCTAATTTGATGGCAATAACTTGTCTCGCCTTTGACTTTTGCGAGGCAGATATTTTTACTATCGGCGTGGCTGATTTGGTGGCAATAGCTACTGTCTTTTTTCACGCTTGCAAGGCAAATATTTTTGGCATTGCTATCGTTGATCTGAAAGCAGTCGCTCTCTCCTGTCGCATGCGCGTATTGGCCGCCTGTCAAAACAATACTGCATATCAAAAAAATGTAGCAAGCCAATTGGGAGAGGAGTTGCTTAGTGCTTTGTCTGAACATGATTGATTTTTTAATGAATAAAATAATTTAGCGAGCACTGCATATTTAGAAGTCGTGCGTCGCTTTTTTGATTTTATAGATAGATGATTTCTTTGCTTCGAGGTCGATTTCTGCTGGTCCTAAAATAAAATCCTCGCCGTCGAAGTTTCCCGAAAAGCGTTTAAAAATCATTTTTTTGTCATTGTAAATACGTAGTGTGACGCCATTGCCCTGTCCCGTTGCGATCACCACATAGTAGGTGTAGTTGCCGTTTTTAAAGAAAACCAAGTCTTCGCCCATGTGCGGTCCCGTGGAACGATTAAACATATAAAACGGCGCTGATTCACTCGCTGGCATGTCGAGTTCGATTTTTCCAGGAAGTCCATAGCGATAGACGACTTTTTTGTAAGGTGGTTTGTCTGCGTTGGTGCAAATGGAAACCACTTTGCCGTCTTTCTTATTGCGAATGCCACTTTCAGTATTCACGGTATTGCCCATCCATGCACTTACTAAGTTGCTTTCATCCGTTTGGCAGAGGCTTGGGACTTCATTCCCTTGTTGAGCCGTGGCGCTACTTGTGTAAAAAAATGCGCTGCAAGCAAGCACGAATGACAGTGGATAGCGTGTCGTATTTTTGGGTAACATAGATGTCATGGAAGATTATTGAGGCTTGCTATTATCGTTAGATCCGAGACGAGGTTCAACCCGTATATTGCGATTCGTTTTGAGATTTTCACGGAACAGGTCAATCTCAGCCTGCAAGCCAGGAATTAATTGATCAGCGGCTTTATGGTAGCCCTCGGTGCGGGCGGTGCGGGAGCGCTCGCTGAAGTTCGATAAATTGGCGCTACCTTTGACTTGGCTAGTACCTGCCGCACGCATGAGTAACTTGTGGCTGGCGACATCAAATACCGATATGTCCAGCATAGTTTGGGTATCGTGTTGATTGCCGTGGACGACATACGCACCGATCACCGTCCAGTATAAAAACGACAGAGAATTACTGTCGGTGAACTGAATCTGATCGTAAGACACCATTGCCATCACATCGACGTTAAACATACGAGCAACTTGCTCCATATTACCGAATCCACCTGCGGGCTTTACATATTGCGACGGAATGATGTCGATCGATGCGATGAAAGACTGCGTGGCAAACGCTACTTTGACACGCTCCATTAATTTTATTTTTTCTGTTTCTGGAAGCATGTGTACTCTAGGATCGTTAGGAGCGAAGGCAATGCCAACGCGTATCGGTGGTCGTAGATAGGTGATGCTGGGCGCAAGTTGCGGCGTTTGTGTCGCTTTGGGATAGAGATAATCGACGATGCTGGCGGCTTGTTTGGATTCTCGCGGTCCGGCCATACTTGCGCAGCCGCTTAGAGAAAATAGAGCACAAAGTAGGAGCGCTAGGCTGGCGACAGTTTTGAGAATTTTCATATGATCCTTGTTGGGGTGAGATGGTTCACGGAGCATATCTTGGATGTAGAAATGTGATGGAATTTTTATGTAAAGTCTCAAATTGTGATACTTGGTGTCGCACCTGAAATCATTTTTCTAGGAGCGCAAGGCCTAGCTTTGGCTGGCAAATTAGGCGGCAAGTTGGGCACAGTTAGCTAAATTGATCGGTGCTACGATCAAGTGACAAATGTCATTTAAAGTCATGACAAGCGCTACTACGCGAGCAAATTGTTTTCCTGCATGATGTCTCCATCGCTGCACAAATAGTTTGAGCAGCCTATTTAATCAGGAGTGCATCATGACATCATCTTTAGCTTCTACTATCTCTTTGGATCAACAACTAGCCGAATTCCGCCAACGCCGTTTTTTAGCGATGCCTTTGGCGGGTATTTTGGTGTGGTTTGCGCTGATTTTTACTGGCCTATTCCTTAGCCCTAGAGCGCAAGTTTTGGCGGTATTTGTTGGTACTGGCAGTATTGTTTATGTAGCGATGTTTTTGGCAAAATTGACTGGCGAGCAATTGAAATTTAAATCAAATAAAAAGCGTAATTTTTTCGATACCCTGTTTCTCTCCGCAGTCGCGATGAGCTTTTTATGTTATGCATTGGCGATTCCATTTTTCTTGGAAAACTATCGTAGCTTACCTTTTACAGTAGCGATCTTGACGGGCTTGATGTGGTTACCGCTGAGTGTGTTGATACAGCATTGGGTCGGCGTATTTCATGCGGTCGTACGCACCATTTTATGCACCCTCGCTTGGATTATGTATCCTGAACACAGCTTCGTTTTGCAACCTGTGATTGTGGTAGCGATGTATGTCGTGAGTATCGCTGCTTTGGAATTGCGTTGGAAGCGATTGCAACAAGCAGATTGGGCTGGTAAGTCGAATGCCCAATTTGCAGTGTGATGATAGTTTAATATTAGGTGGGACTTGCATCGTAATGCTGGTGCAAGGTTGAGGCCTGTGGTGTCGACAGACACTTTATGTTTATTATGATTTAGATACAGTATCAATGTTATTGGTCACATGTTAGACTTAAACTAATTAGCCCGCGGTGAGTCGATTTTGCATATGAAAAGTCGGTAGATTTGCTATCAAATTTTGATTTCATTTTTCTTCGTTGGTTGAAATAAATTCCTTATCCTGAAAAAAGTAAAACATGAACAAATTGAATTTGATCGCTGCCATCCTTTTAGTCGTCTGCTCAACCGCATCAGCGCAGGACATCGTGCTGACTGGTCATGTGCAACGTGTGATTCTTCAACCTTCAGGGACTGAGAATTGCCCACCACCTTGCCCCGTCACGTCGCGAACTCATGCTGACGGAAGTCAGACCGTTTGCATATCGAACTCTGGCGGCTGTCAAATGATGGAGGTGAAGGTTGCCCGCATCTATCGCGGTGTAGTCCAAGAACAGATTAGGCAATTTAAATCGCGTATAGGCGAATGGGGGCCAAGTTTTCCAGTCACCGATAAGCTGATCGTCGTTAGTGAAGAGGCCGGTAGAGTACATTGGTCAATCGCTACCGAGCTGGAGGGTAAGATTTTTTTTGATCCAAAACGGCTAAGTAGTATCGGTGGTATTCCAAGCTCGACGAATAGTAATAGCGAGTTAGTTGCACTAGATGAAGTTCTTGCGCGTAGTGCTAAGGGGCGCTAATTCGCTCCTAGCTTGGTACGCATGCCTCACATGCCATTTAATATGCTACTTCGTATTGATACACGTTTGGTACGGTTGGCGCTAGCATCGCTAGTAACCAGATATAGCGCTGGCGGCACCTCATCTAATAGTAAATATCCTGATGAACCTAAGTAGATGTACAGGCACAATTTTTGTGCCTGTACATCTAACAATCTCACTCAGCTTTCTTGCGCAAAGTATTAATCTGAATATGCGGCCAGCGTGTAGTCTGGCCATTCGATCCGACCATAAATTCAAAGAAGAGAATTTGTTCGTATTGCAGTTGTAAGACTTCTGTGCCGTCGTCTTCGATCACGGTTTCTAGCCACATGTTTAAACTCATCTCAGTGACGTTAGCGAACTTCTTCACGAACGGTGTATTCAAAATTCCACCTTGAGGTCCGCCGTCGTGTTTGCTGGTCAATTGGATCAGCGTGTATTTGCTGATGTTTTGATCTTTGATCGCATCACGCAAGCGTAAATCGGGACGTACTGAATACGGATAATGCGGATCGGCGACGATGCGCTGGAAGTAAGTTAAATTGCTGTCCGGTTGAGTGACAGGCAATGACTTGTCAAAGGCCCAGGCTGGTGCTGGTTCATCCAAATTGAGTGGCACCGCAGTCGAGCCATCTGGTGGTGTCAGCAGCGCGGATGCGCCCATGCTAGGTGAGATCGCCAATGGTGAAGCAGCGAGATCGGGTGCGTTGGCGACTTGAATCGTGGGCCAGGACGCCACAAATGGTTTGGTCCAACTATCAGTACCGGTTGGGAACGGCGGTTTGCCCGTCACATCTTGTGCAAAACTGCCGGTCAACATAATGGAGCTGCCGTGCGGAATCGTACCGCTGCGTGCAATCGCATAGGGCGGTACGAAGTTAGGGCCGTTTGCACCAGCGCCTATAGAGATGAGCGGATAGCCATTATCTTCTATGACCGATTCTTCCGTCGCGGCATGGTTATACATTTGGTCAACCCACAAATACATGCCGACTTCTTCGTGCAAGCCAACCCCATCACTGGCGCGCTGTATGCTTTGTTTATACTCGATCGCACCTATGAATTGTTCATTAGTACCGCCTCGATTACGCACGCCACCTTCGACCGGGGTAAAAGTGAGTTCTTCAGTATAGTCTTCACATAAGAAATGAAAGATGCCGAAAATAGTTTCAGTATTGGTGCCCGGTGATGGCATACAAGTCGTGTGTAAGCCCCAGCCGGTTTTATTATTGTCTGGGTTCACATTCACCCAAGTGCCTATCAGTTGTTCTAAGATGCCGTAGTCAGCTGGCTCAGTTAACACTGCGTCAGAATACTCTGGATACGGTGGTGTAGGATTTTGTGGAATGGTCATGATGAAGTTCTCCTCTTTAGAAAGCATCGCCTAGGAATAGTTTGACTATCTGTATCAATTTAGTGACGTGATCATCGCGCTTTCACACGGATCGACATCGTATTGACGCCGATCTCGCTGCGAGGAAAACGTTAAAATTGCCTAATTTCACCACGTTGACACGGCCACTGGGCTTTGCCCGTGCAAAAGCGAAAGAGCCCATTTCGTGGAGAAACTAACTTTTATTTTTAGCAAGCATCGTGCCAACTCATAGTAATTTTTTCTAATACTTTGAGTTCACCAGGCGACCGTATTTGCTACTCTGAGATGAAGCACAACAGCGATAGCGATATGCCGCTGAGCGTGCTTCTTGCATAGCTATTGATCCCTGCTTTACACGTCAATTGCTTTCGTATTCGACATGTAAATCAATGTGAGTTTTGAGGATACGATTTTTACTAGACCATGTGAGTCTTTGATTGTGAATTCCCTTTTGTGCATTGAGCTGGGCTACCAATAGGTTGGCGCTGAGCAAAGCGAAGCCCAACAATAGTTACGACTATCAAAGGATGCTGGGCTTAGCAGCGCCAGCCTACGATCTTTTGACCTTGTTTTTGACTTTGCTTTTGATGTTGCTTTTGACCTTTATCCACTTCTGACACTGCCAATTGTGCAGGACAGAAAATGGATAAAGGAAGCCTTGTTGTCTGAGCGCAGCGAGTTTCAAGGCTTTCCCATTTTTTGTCCTGCACAATTGGGAAGCCGAAGGCCAGTGGCAGCGTGGTCGCCTTTCTTTTGCTTACTCTTTCTTTGGCGAAGCAAAGAAAAGTAAGTGGCAGTCGGGCCACACCCGACCTGTGAACGATGAGATTGTTCGACGGTAAATATGGGGGGTAAAAATGTAGTGACTTGTTCGCAAGCAGTAGATCAAGTGCTATACGTGATTTAAGCAGTGAGCGGTGGATTACGCTGACGCTAATCCACCCTACGAAAAGAGTGAGATGGAAATTATTTTGCAGTTGATCGAATGGCTGTTGAACGGTGTAATACGCCTTTGGCTATTACACCTTACGTGTTGAAAGGCGCGCGCCAATCTGTAAATTTAAAGAAAGCGCCACTATGCGCGTCATTTTCGAAAGTCATGTTATGCCAATTGAGTCTCGGACAGTGCTGTGATTTTCAGGATCCAGTCCATTATGGTGGTCGATTGACAGGTATGGGGCACTAGGTAAGTTCTTTGACCACTTTGCTCTTTAAAATCAAAAACAATTCCTATCACAAAATTTTTGCGAAAATCAAGTTGTGCCTCTGAAGAGAGAACTTGAAATTGACCTAAATCCGGAGTGTTACCAATGAAATCCCAAATGTCGCGAAACATTTCTTCATCAACAAAAACCGGAAATTTTCTTTCTGTCGTTCCGTCACCAATGGTCCACGTTGATTTCGACAAGCCATTACTAAGCGACATTGTTCCGTGCGTTGCCAATTCTCCCTTTTGCGTAAAGAAATCTATAACGAAAATTTCGTTCGGCGCTGGTAGCTTCGAGTTCGAAAATTTTCCACCTACCGCTTTAAGAAGAGCCTTAAACATAAGCATAACGCCTGAATTAAGCCGCGTTGCGAAGCAACGTCGGCTTGAATGAATTGTTGGACGAAGCCGCTACGCGGAGAAAACAAAGCATACCAACTCCGAAATTCAAAATTACAATTCTATCTCAAGCCTTCAACGGTGAAGGCACTATTTTGAGGAGAATT
>NZ_JBHLXJ010000014.1:0-135683 GCF_042432465.1 Affinundibacterium danionis
ACAGTGCGAACAGGCAAAAGCTATTTGCATAAGCCATCCCCAAACACACGCAAATAAATCGGGCTCGTCCAACAAACGGTTCAGATCGTGGCCGCTTCGCGTCACGATCTAACCTTACTCGTTAGATGATATCGCTGATAGCTATGCGCAATTATCAGATTTTGAATCAGCATTTCATTACGCAAAATTGTCTGCCAAAGCCAAAGAAAATCGTCGTTTACAAGAGGCGCAAAATCGCGCTACGGCGATGCAGGTAAAGCATGACAATGAACGCCACCGCGCCGACGCCGAATATCACAGACAAATCGCAAAAACCGAAGCGGCGCGTGCGGCTAGCTTACAAGAATCTAGCAACACCTTGGAAACCCTTGGATTAATCGGACGTGAGATTACCGCTAACTTAAAAGAGGAAGAAGTCTTTAAAGCCTTGCACCGCCACGTGGATGAATTATTAGATGCGACCAGCTTTGGTATTTCTTTGATCTCACCTGATGGTGAAACCTTACAGTTCGTATTCGGAATAGAAAACGGTAAACCTATCTCCAGTTTTGCTACCGCCATCGATCATCCGATTTCGTCCTTTGCCCGTTGCGCAAGAGAGCGCCAGGAAATTGTCCTAGAAAGAGAGCCTGGAGCAACCGGTCGCTTCATCATTCCAGGGACCATGGAAACCTTAAGTCTGCTTTACACTCCACTCATCGTTGGCGAGCGCCTGCTAGGTGTGATGTCCATACAATCGACCCGTGCCCACGTCTACGGTGAACGTGAGCGATCCATACTGCGCACGCTGGCAGCTTATGGTGCAATTGCATTAGACAATGCATCTGCATATAAACAACTCGAAGCAACCGTACACGCTTTGCGCGAAACACAAAATCAACTAGAAGAAGTCAGCATTACCGATCCGCTTACAGGCTTGAGAAACCGTCGCTTTCTTCTACAAAATATTGAGGCTGACGTTGCCCGTGCCATCCGCGCTTACGAAAATCAACTTGAAGCTGAGCATGCCAATAGCCATATCAACAATGACGAAGATTTAGTTTTTTTCATGGTTGACTTGGATCACTTCAAATCCGTCAACGACACTTATGGTCATGCCTGTGGTGATATGGTGTTGATACAAATGCGTGATCGCCTACAAAGCGTGTTTCGCGAATCCGATTATTTGATACGCTGGGGTGGCGAAGAATTCCTGGTCGTCGCACGCAGTTGCAATCGTAAAGACGCTGGCATCGTGGCAGAACGGATACGCCAAGTTGTGGCATCTTGCTCGTTCAAATTATTGGACGACTTAGAGATTTCACGCACCTGCTCAGTGGGATACGCGAGTTTTCCGTTCATTCCCAAACAGCCGCATTTGATCACTTGGGCGCAAGTCATCAATTTTGCCGATCAAGGTTTGTATATGGTCAAAAAATCTGGCCGAAATGCCTGTATAGGCGTTGCGCAAGCTCCCCATGTGCAACTTGAATTGTTGCCACAATCCGATGACTTTTATAATCGCATCATGCGCCACCCGCAGCAAGCGGCGCAGTCCGGTTTAATACAAATTATCACGCACAATGTGCGTGATTTAAATGACGCGATTAGTAACTAACTCAATTAATTCAACTAATTCAGCTAGTTATTTCTATCTGCGCTCACGATCAAATTTTCAGTTCCAAACGCAAATTAAATACGGTATAAGTTTTGGAACGATTACTTTGTAAATAGTGAACACCACCTACATAAACTGTACTTCCATTGACCGAATCATTAGCTTGCAAATTACTAGCCGACAGGCGAATTTTAGCAGTCGGTGATAATTTCCATAGTGTGTAAACGTCTAGCTGACGTTTGATACCATAACTACTGGTTTGTGTATCACTGGTTTGATTAATATAAGCGGGTGTCCAGTTAATATTGCCCCCCATACTCAGAGGCAATCCACTCATACGATAATCCATGCCCAAGTTCGCTGTTTGCGTTGGCTGCTGATCGAGTCGATTATTTGGACCTTTTACATCATCGACGTTCGACCAAAAGCGACTGTAATTGGTACGAATATCAATTGCCGGCCCTTCAGGAAAAAATTCTTGAGCTTGGAATTTTGCTTCCAGCTCTATGCCTTTTGCCACGGCATGACCAATATTAATGGGTGAATTCACCCAGCGTAGCTTGTCACCGACCATTACTTGCTCGGTACGTCGGCGTATCAGGTCATCAATATTCTTGATGAACAGATTCACACTCATAATCCCCGCGCTTTTCAGATAGTGTTCATAAGCGATGTCGATACCACGCGATAACTCAGGTTTTAGATTTGGATTACCGGTACGATCAGGGCGAGTTGGGCCGTTTAAAGGTGAAATCGCTGGCACAGCAATAACATCATTCAAAGCCGGTGCGCGATAGCTGCTGGTCAAGCCCATACGAATCTGGTCTTTGCCAAAATCGGGGATTCGATACACAGCATGGACGATAGGACTAAACACACTGGTTGAATTATCGACGATATAGTTAGAGCGACTGCTATGCGTTTTAATTCCTTCCCAACGCAAGCCTGCATAGCCCGACCATTGCGCATTAATATCAATCTCATTTTGCACCCAGGCTGCAAGACGGCGCGTTGATGCATCGAGATTGTCGCCAGAATCACTAAATTGCGGCTTACCATTATCTAAGGAAACACGCTTTTGTTCGCGCTGGCTATTTTCAATATCCCAGCCTGCGGCTAGATTTTGCTTGTCACCGATAGGCGTCGTATATTTGCCGCCAGTGCTGAACGACTTATCACGCGTATTATTTTCATCCGTGATCAAATTCAATTGTTCACCATTTTTTGCAAATTGCGTGCGCAAACTATCGCTATTAGAGCGTCCTACGCCGCCGCCAATTTTCAAAGTCAATTTTGCCGTATCTTCGAATCGATGTTGATAATTCGAATTAAAACGGAAAAAAGTGGAATCAGAATTTCCGTTTGAATTAGCATATGCGACGGGTGCAAGCAAGGTATCTGGATCGATGTTTTCCGGTGTCTGTGTAATCGTAGAACTGGTACGCGAATGACTACGTGATGTCATCAAAAAGGGTTGTACTGTGAGGTTGTCACCATTCTCGAATTTATAACTAAAACGCGGTGTGAAATGAATTCCGCTGGATTCACGTTTAGTCTGATCAATCTGATCTTGTACCAACCGAATAGCCCCATCGTCGGTCTGTTCAATTCTTTGCGAAGTGCCATAATCCTTCTGGCCATTTTTAAAAATAGAGCCACTCAAGGCATAATTTAATTCGCCAATCTGACCTGGATAGGTAATCGACAAATTTGGCGCGACGCGACCTTGCTCCATACCTAGAGACAATTTCAAATCCACGTCTTTAGGATGGTACTCTTCACGCAAAATAATATTGATGGTGCCCGCTATCGCTTGCGTACTAAATTCTGCTACGGGGCCACGCATGACTTCAATGCGCTCCACTTGATCTGGCGACAGCGACTCCATAGAAAAACCACGTGGCGGACGTTCACCATTTAATAAAATCTGTGTATAGCCGCCACCCATGCCGCGCATACGAATATCACCACCTCGGCCTGGGCGTCCACCTGTCGTCACGCCAGGCAAACGCTTCAAAATCTCACCAACGCTAGAATCACCATCTCTATCTAACTCTTCACGACCGACAATAATTTTTCCAGCGATAGAATTTCGACGTAAATCAACATCCGATTGTTTGCTACCATTCACAGTCACTTTTTGAACTGCTTGTGCGTTTTGCTCAGGCGCTGCTTTTAATGTCGCATTTCTTTGCGCATTGGTTTTTCTGGTTGAATCTAAAGTTTTTCCTTTTTCATCCGAACTCTTCGCCTCTTCCTTGTTTTTTTTAGTTTGCTCTTCTTGCGTTTTATTTGTAGTTGTCGTCTCACCTTGCGCATGAGCGCTCTCAATTACAAACAGACTACTAATAGCAAGCGCAACGGCACTCAATTTGAAATGTGGCGTAATCATTATTTTTCTTGAACTTTACAGGGAATAGAAATGGCGGAAGCTGGTGAAAATTATACTGCCGCCATTATATTTTCAATTCATACCGCAACAATCGAATTGCCTTAGCCAATTTTGTATGAATTTGAAACAAGAAGCTGATTACTGTTACTTAAGGATACGTGCTTATTGAAAAAGTTAACGTACTCCTACTTTTCATCATTTACTATTGTTCTTTGTTCGCATTAAAACGCCACAACGCTAGCGCAGAAAAAATAGTAGTAAAAGCCATCAAAGCGCCCACATTAGGCAAGGCCGCCGCAAAATCCAAACCACGCCAAGTCACGGCATCGAATCCGTCCACCGCCCATCTGGTGGGTATATACATTGTGATACTTTGCAGCCATTGGGGAAACAAGAAAGATGGCACCCATGCGCCGCCTAACATCACCATGATTAAGGTCGCAAACACAGAAATACCACGCGCAGCTTCAGGCGTTTTACCAAATGCTGCAATCAGTAAGCCAAAGCTGGCGGTCATAAGTGCAAAACTCAGTGCCACAGCCACTAAGCCTAACAAGCTGCCGAGTATTTGCACTTTAAAGACCATGATCGCGACAACATAAATGACCACAGTAACAAAAAAAGCGATTAAGGCGCACGATAGAGCTCGCGCAATAATTAAGCTATTCAATCCTATCGGTGCAGACAATAGGCGGTTCCAAATTCCCTGTTTGCGCGCCAACAGCACCGAAATACCGGCATCAACAGCCATAAATAATATGAACTGTACGATCATCCCAGCAAAGGCATGAGCGTAGGCATTGTATTGCCCTTGCAATCCATCATTCGCCACCATTGCTTGCTCACGAGTTGTAAATGGCATGCTTAAACCTGATTTTGCGGTCACGTTGGATTGTTGGCTATCAGCCGTCTGTGAAGTTTGAAATTTTTTATAGCTACTCAGAAATTCACTTAAAGCCTTATCCTGCACCTCCCCTTTTCCTTCGCTTTGTTTTTGCGCCAATTGCGCCAAACTTTGATCGACCAATTGTCCGCCAGCCTGTCCCGAGAACATTTCAGCACTCACACTTTGCATCACTTGCTGCGTTAACATACCTTTTACCATCGCCAACATTGCATTTTGCGAAGGATCAAACAAAAATGTCAGTTCTGGCTTAGTTTTAGCATTAAATAAAGCGGCACCTGCGGCCTCGCCAAATCCCGCTGGCAATACCACAGCGACACTCAACTTACCTTTGCGCACGAGCTCTTGTGCCTGCGCCAGCGGCATTAATTTGACGTTCAAAGCGGCCTCTTTCTGTAAGCCCGCAACGATATTTTTGGTAATTAAATGTTCATCTTGTTGCACTATGCCCAGCTCTATCTTGGCAGCTTCTTGTTTGCCACTGCCCCCGAATATATAACCAAAAAATGCCGCAAGGACTATCGGCATCAACAGCGTCAATAATAAGGCGCGCTTATCATTGACAAATAAAATCAAATCTTTTCGTATTAAAGCCAATAGTGGAATCAAAGAATTCATCGTGGACCGTCCGTGTCTATTTTTGTTAAAGTAGTTTTAGAATTTATTGAGATGCAAGCTGTTCATATAGCTTGCATATCCGGGTAACTAGTCGCGCAAAGTGCGCCCGGTCAACTTTAAGAAAACATCTTCCAAATTCGTCTTTGCAGTCGCAAAATGCAAAAACGGTATGCCTTCTCTTTGTAAATAATTGAGCAGATTGATGGCATAGGCACCATCACTCAAGGCTATCGAAAGTTGTAGATCCTGATCTTTGCTTTCTACATTCACGACACCCGCTTGCTGCCGTAGATTTTGCACTTGCTGCGCCGTCAGTGCTTGAGGCAGTTGCACCTCTAAAGCGGCATGCGCTGGCAAACGTTTAAATAGATCTGTGGGACTCTCGTTGGCAATCACTTTGCCATGATCGATAATCACAATATGGTCCGCTAGACGCTCGACTTCCTCCATATAGTGACTGGTATAGATCAAAGAGCGACCTTGCGACTTCAAGATTTCTAAAGCATCAAAAATCGCATTTCTACTTTGTGGATCAACCCCGACTGTAGGTTCATCCAAAATTAACAAGTCTGGTTCATGCAACAATGCAGCAGCAATATTCAGACGACGTTTCATTCCACCAGAGAATGTCGCCGCTTTATCTTTAGCACGATCTGAAAGACTTACTAATTCTAAGACGGCATCACAACGTGTTTGCAATTGCTGCCCAGATAAACCGTAAAGCGCACCAAAAATTTTCAAATTTTCGCGTGCCGATAAATCTTCAAAAAGAGCTAGATCCTGTGGCACTAGTCCCAGCTTCCTTTTCGCTTGATTATTTCCACCACTGATTGTCTGCCCAGATAATTTTACGTATCCGCTATCAGCTTGCAATAAGCCACAGATCATATTAACCGTGCTTGATTTACCCGCGCCATTAGGTCCCAACAAGCCTATCGTTTGACCGTGGCGCACCGTGAACGACACCTCATCGACCACTTTGCGCGAGCTAAATGATTTAGTTAATTGTTGTACTTCAAGCAAAATATTGGCCATGTTGTTTGCTCCGTGGTTGTATAAATTCAAGTCAATTCATTTAAACAGCTTATTCACCGTATGGCAGGTATTTTCAAAGAAAAGCATGATTTAAAATAGAACAATTTGCCACAACTTTGATATGACAAATGTCAGATTATGACTATCCACATCAAATAACAAATTCTCAAAGTTCGACGAAAAAAAACCAGCAATCAATGATCTTGATTGCTGGTTTTTGTCACATTTAAATACATAGCCCTGCCGTGCTTACTTAAGCAAATCGGTCTACAAATAAGCGGCAGAACCAATGTCTTTGTACAACCGATGACTTGAAGTCGCTACTTCCCTATTTGCCGTTAATTGCAAGTCTGCTCGCCTCGATGATCCAGCGCTCACTATCTAGGATTTTTACCCTCAAACCACGATACGGCCCCGACGCGATCCACCACACGTAAGTGGTAACATCAGGTTGCCCTACCATCCAACTTGGTGATGAGTATTTAATCTTACATGCTGAAAAACTACCTGCAGGAACAGTAATTTCTTCGATACCAAGGAAAGTCGTTCCTTGAGTACTTTGATTTTGACTAATAGTTGCGCCCGTTAAAAAGTTTTCTTGGTAGAAGATATACGATTGCGAGACCGTTTCATTGACCCCAAGCGTGAAAGAAAGTTTATCTGCGGGCAATGAATAACTCAAAATAGTGATGTTTTGATTCTTCGAATCATGAGTATTATAGGTGTGCCCATATGAAACGTACCCATCTTTTTCTACGCTAAGATAGTCTGTAGTTGAGTCCACTGAATCTGAGAGTCCATCGCCACGGTAAGTTTTTGTTCCCACCAAAGCCAACACGGAATTTCCTTTAAAATTCACAGGACCGGTAACCTTAGCCTCTTCAATAGTAGTGCTAATACTTTTAATCGGATTATTATTTACGTCTATATTTATCTTTGTCTGTACATCTTCGCGAAGGATGGTATTACCGATGGCAAACACAGCAGGATTAAAACAATCGATTAATTTACCTAAGCCAGAGCTCGAACTAGTTTGTAGATTAAATTCGCTGTCTTTGACCTCGACAAGTTTTTTTGCTTTGAGATAATCAGTCGGCGTTACGGCTGCGGTAAGTGTCACCGTCTTGCGAATTGAGTCTTCATAAGTGAGGTAAGTGAGGCCTTGTTCGATTGCAAAATATTTGCCGAGTGCGACTTTATTATTGAGTAAAGAAGTCATCCAACCCCACTCTTTATCATTGGCATACTCACGCGCAGCCACTGACATTACTGCCACCAACTTCTCTTTACTTAAGCCTTTTTGCAAATCATTTACCCAGTAAGCGACATGCGAATCTGGTGGCGCAGTGCTACCAATCCGCCCTAAAACATTCTTGTAAATTAAACGAACAAATGCCTCATCATTCATTTTTTCATCGTAACCCGTTACCTCCGGATATTGTTTAGCGACACGATAAAAATTAGCACCAATGTCCTCTAAGGTCGCGCCCGCTTTTAAATTGTCGATCCAGTAATTCAATCCATCTGCATCTGGCACGCGATTAAAGAAGGCGATGTACAAATCAATCAGGGAATTGAGGTCTTTACTGGCAATCGTTTTCGCGCTCTGCGCAACCATCAAATTAACACTGACATCGCTAAACCGAAGGTGTTTTGCACCATGATGTGTGGAGCTGACCTGTGTCGTATTGTGTGTGACAAGAACACTAGATGGGCTGTGTACCAAGGTGTAGTTTTTTCGAGGCTCAGTAAAAATCACTGTGCCATCCTCAGGCGCAGCAGCGGCGGGCGGTGCCTGGACCACAGCAACTGAAGATGTGCGATCTTCAGGATTACCGCCACAAGCGGTGAGTAAAACAAGTAAAAAAGTAGCGATTAAGTAAAACGATTTATTTTTCATAATTTAGTCTGGTCGGCATTCGCGTTGAATGATGAGATTAATTAAAAGACAATTAAAGCAAAACGCCGAAGTATCCCAGATAATGGCTGTCATACAAGATAAATATTTACTTAAATAAAATATATTAAGATAAAAAACAACCTCCACTCAGCAAAAGCTGAGCAAAATATTACTCATGCGCGGTTGGCTGTGCCAACGATGAAACGCTACATTTATTTTTTAGAAAATACAGCGGACTTGGAGTGAATTGATGCTTTACACGCTTGGATGGGATACCAACTAATCAAAGACGAAAGGAAACCTATCGTCCCATGCAAATGTCTCGTCTTGAACCAATATGGGTTACCGTTTTATAGTGATCCGTGGTTATATATAACAACCCATCGTTTGAATATAGTAATCTTGTGCCAAGCTGATTGCTTCAAGACGTGGCTGCACAAACCAATATGAGGTAATTGGCGGCATTGATGTTGACATCGCCTTGGCTAGCGATGTTTGTGACGATAAGTTTGATGTCGCCTTTTTCTGTGGCTAACGTGGTGCTACCACCAATGGAGAGTTGGGTGCCGGTGATGGTGTCAGTTGTACCCGCACCATTGCCCTTGTTGTTGAAGGCGCCTGCACCGATCACCGTGTTAGTGTCAATACTTGCACCAGATATCACGGTAATTTGCCAGTATTTAATTCGATTACTTAACTATCGGGAGCTAATGGGTTTCCCCTTCGTTTAATTTCAAAGGTGTTTTATTTCTTCATAAGTACGTATCCCCCAGCTTTTACTAATTAGTGACATCAACTCGACTTTTTTATCAAATGCAACATTTATTAAATACTCGCTATTTTTTCTATGTGCAAATTCATATTCGAATGAAAGCATTGATATCACACCATCAAGAAAATAATATAAAAACTCGTCCAAATCATTTGTTATTCTTCTACTAAATTCAACTCCCCTCTCGGCAATAACATAGTCATAAGTTCCATTTGAAATATCTATATAAGGAACACCATCGCCAGATGAACCAGTACGCAATATCAATCTACTTGGATGAATTGCCGCGTCCTGCCCCATTTTATATATTTTCCTTTGAATTTCATTTAACGGCATCATTTTTTCTTTTCCACAATTTTTATATATTTATTATCCAACAGCCACTGCACATTTACTCTCTGTTCGAAATTTGGCAATATTTGCATTCCGCCACCTGGCTGCCCAAAATCTGATGTAATATCACCTTAAATAACTGAAAATGGCTTTATTACGACGTATTCATACACTGGAGAAGCACCGTAGCCTAGAGCTAACGCTCGTGATTCATAAGAGGAACTAGCACGCGCAGGAAAACTACCACTCCATGAGCCAGCTATTGGGATTGAACTGCAAACCAATGGGCTTGATTGGACACGTTGCAGTTTCCATCACGATAGTTTATTTAAAATGAGGCGTCTCGCAGTTACAACTTCGGTGAACCACAAGGGTTTGAAACTACAAGGTAGCCACAGATCAGCCCATCATTTGGACACAAAGCGGTACTGAGATGCTTCTGGACTAGCGGCGCTACTTGGGCGAAAACAGCAACATCATTTTCGCTAGAACCACATGCGTGACTGGTGCGATTCACGCAACCATACATTGAAGCAAAAGGCACGATGGCATTTTGAGATAGACGTGTGGTGGCGTTACAGGAATATTTTTATCACGGTAATTTGCGAGTATTTGGTTCGACTTCTTGACTACCGAGGGCTAATTGGTGACCTCAGACTAATAAAAAATATCAGGATGAGAGGAAAAATAACTGTTGTGAACGAATGGACAGGGCAGCACTTTTGTTACGCTTGGCCTTCTTCGTACCACCATACATCAGGGTAACAATATGTATATTTATCCGCTGAAATGGAGGGATCAAAAACATACTGATCTCCATTTTCAAACCTTGATACGACAATATTATTTATGAATAAATCATATCGCTTATTAAGACACTTGGGACAAGAAGGCAAAGAATTCAAAAAAAACTTCAAGTTATTACGATAGTACTCCTTATAAATTTCACCTCCATTTCGAGCTTCTAACGGAATTGGTGCATTTAGGATGGAATTTTCTCGACTGTTCGTCCAAATCACAGTATTACAACACGCGCATTGGCCTCCGACAGGTGCATTTTCTGGCATGGTTGTTACTGAATACGCTAATCCCCGCCCCTAATGTCCCTTGATTGAGAAAGCTCTTACACCAACTTCCCGTGACGAGCACAACTTCAGATTTGACATAAGTTTTATCCTATTTTTTCCTAATTGGCACATTAATAATCGGCGTAATTTTACTGGAATCATATCGTCCATCAAATAAAATTACTGCCCTATTATTTGTAGTCCCTAAATTACGGCTACTTGGATATATAACGCCAGAATAACCCTGATCATAAGCCTGATTAGCAATGCTATTTGTATATTGATATACCGCATTCTTTTGAATTATGTTCGCATCAACCACCACCTGCGTGAATCTAGTCATATCAATGTTCATTTTCCGAACAATTGCTGGATCGGTCAAATCCAAGACATTATCAACTCTAACACTACCTACAAAAAGCGATTTTCCAGTTATGTTCTACCGCACTTCAAAATACGAAGTAGATACATTTTCACCAAAATATACATCCGCACCCGTTGGCCGATGTGCCGGATCCGACAATCGGTAAGTAGCGCTTGGATTTGCGCTTAATGGATTAAAATTTGGATCATATATTTTATGTCCGTCCATTAAAGCTGTTGAACCATTTCCAGCAGTAATATTAGGTGAGTCACTCGCTAGCTTTGCTGCATCAGCACCTTTAACCAACGAAGTAGGTAGCCCACTACCCGCCACGCCACGCAAAGCAACATCCACCTCCACCGACGTCGCTGTTCTAGTGCTGTTGATTAAGCCTGTCGTTCCAATTGCGTCATTTGTGGCCGTCTTGACGATGATTGCGCCTTCTACCACCTCCCTTGTAACGGTCCGGCCGACGGTGCCTTTTGCAACACCCACTCCCGCTGCGCTTCGCCCCAATCCAAAACCGATCTTTGTTGGATCGAGTAAGCCTAATCCAAACATGACCGCATCGCGTGCCAATTTATCGTCCAAAGCTCTTTCATAGGCGAGTGTTCCTGGGTCGTCAATGCCGTGGGCAATTGAATCAAAGCAGCCTTGTGGACATTCTGCCTTTAAAGGGAAGTAAGCCACTCCATCGACCATCACTGTCGCTCTAGTGAGCCCTGCCGATACCGCTGGTAGGCTAGATGTGATGCTCGGTTTTGGTGTTATCGCAGGCAAGAGTACATAAGGACTACTTGTATCTCCTGTATTAGCTTTAATAAAGGCAATGATTTCCGCACTTGGTGCTGTTGGCAGGACTTCTTTTAAAACTAGCTGTTCACCTTTAATCGGCTCTAAACTCACTCCTGCCATTTCCGAACTTGACACCCATCCTTCATTTTTCGTTATGTTCAAAACCCTGCCATCGCTTCCTACGGCGTAGGCTTCTTTATGACCTGCTTCTACTAACAATTTCTTGCCGTCGGTAATGCCAGACCATCGCAATGCATCGAGAATTTCTTCCTCTTTAAATATACCTTTGCTTGCTAACGCTTTCGCGAGTTTGTAATCGTTCGGATGTAATTTTCGGTTGCTCTGCTCGGCAATCAAGGTCACATTCGCACCAGAGTTGATATCCAATGCGCCGTTTCCGACTAGGCCACCTACAGTGGCACCGATGAGGGTGGAGCCTAGTTTCATCATGTCATTAAATTCTGCACTGCCATAGCTGTAGCCTTGGCTTTTGAGGAAACTTTCCATCACTGGAGTTAATGCTTCTTTGGTCGCCCCAGCTGTCAATCCCGATAACTCACTGGTGCCACCTAGTTTCGCTTGAACTAATCCTGCTAAGCGATGCAAGATGACTTTTTCTGGGGAGCCTTCTTCCCAGTCTTTTGCCTTGGCTATATCACCAATCTGTTTGGCAACTACTGCACCAACCGCATTGGCGGTGGCTGCCCCACCTTGGCCTGCTGTTTTATCTACCGTTAAGGCCGTGACTACACCTAAAGCTTGGTTGTAGATGCCACCTGCGCTCCAGTCTGATTGTGTTTGCTTAGCCTCTGCTTGGACTTTTTTTGCCTCTACTATTTGCTCTGGTGTGCTGGTTTTGTCATCAATAATCTTTTGCGCTTTGTCTTGCGTTTTGGCGGCATTGTTGGCGATGTCGCCTGCGACTTGCTTACTTGTCGAGATCACTGTGCGTGCTGCTGCACTCATCGCTTGCTGCTCTTTTAAGATATCTTTGATGTTGAGGGTAGTGGCGATTTGTTGGTTCGCTTTGGCCGCATCGGTGTTGATGACTAATGCTTTGGCGGTGGTGCTTTTGCCTGCGATGCTGATGCTGCCTTCGCTTATGGTGGCGTAGGTGGTACTTTGGTCACTGCCTTTGGTTTGGCTTGGTAGACCTGGGGTGACGTTACCGCCTTTGGCATCACTAAAGTTTTGTGATTGAGGTATGGAAGTGCCGCTGCCACTGCTGCCGTTGGCATTGCTACTGCTGCCACCAATACCGCCTGCCATGCTGACACTGCTGGCTTGGTAGTCCATCTTGTTCTCGATGTTTTGGAACGTGAGGGCGTTGTTGCTTAGGTCTGATTTACTTGCGTTGGTGCTCGCAATTACACCACCTTTGAGGTCAACTGTGTCGGCTTTGATATGTTAGCCGCCCTCGCCTGCAATGAGTCCCGATTGTTCTTGGATTGCTTGGCTAGCACCACTGCCTTTGTTTTGTGACACGCTGCCTGAAGCTTCCCATGCGGTGCAAAATGAAACTTGGACACGGCCACCAACATTGGTTTGGCTACTGCTTTGTTGGCTGCTGTCTTGTAGGCTTTCTATGCTGAGCTTG
Organism: Affinundibacterium danionis; assembly: GCF_042432465.1. Taxonomy (NCBI): domain Bacteria; kingdom Pseudomonadati; phylum Pseudomonadota; class Betaproteobacteria; order Burkholderiales; family Oxalobacteraceae; genus Affinundibacterium; species Affinundibacterium danionis. Next base: position 13,375 of record NZ_JBHLXJ010000014.1, read on the forward strand.
CCTTTGACATCGGTGTTGATAGTATTGGCGGTGGCCGTGGCACCTATCGGTAGATTCCTCGCAAGAAGTTAATAGACCGTGGACATATACACAGAATCTCTTACAGGCTCTACAGCATCCCGATTTCGTAAGTTGCTGATACCATTCTTGTGATTCCCAATCCTCTAGTGCCGAGACGAAATCTGCTTCTACTTTATGAAAAAGCTTATCAGTCTCATAAAAAGAATTATCTTTACCTAATGCACTCCCGAATTCATAAATTTGCGGTGGGCAAATTTTGCCAGCTTCGATATCCCGAAACAGTGGCGTAAACCATTGTAAAACGTTCAGGTAAACTATGGGGAAAAAGGGAGAAAGTCGGCTCACATATACCCAAGAAATTCATCTAACAATTTCAAATTAAATTCAAGCCCTTCCGTTGTAGCCTCAAGCGTAAAACGTTGAGAATTTTTGTAGTTCCAAAATTCCCCAGGGTTGAAATAATGGGGTCCAATAGCTAAAGAAAGAATTGCAATAGACATATTTCTGTCGCTACATATCTTATACTGAATAATATTTTTTCTATCCATTAAGAACCTCACATAGTATCCGCTATCGAAATCATCTGAGGGCTCTTGACTTTCAAAGATAAACACTGAACGCTCACCATGAACTTCATAATACTTCACGACTGTATTATAAAGTGCAGAAAAACCAATCTCATCATTTTTTAATTGCACGATAATACCCTCCATCCTTAATAACTCTGTAGCCATTATTGATCAAATGTTGATACTCAAGCTTAGTAAAATACCCCGCAGTAGATGCGCTTGGATCAGCTGTAAATAAAAATTTCTTTCCCTGTGCAATCTGCTGATCTAAAAATGCTTTGTTAATATTCCACATTTGATCAGCACCTAATTGTCCTTGAACAACTGACCAATCTGACATGGAGAAATATGTAGCTCCTCTAGCCTCTGCAACGGCTTCATATGACTGAGAGCTATTTGGAATATATTTTCCAAGTACTACTTCTGAGGAAGTAGCATTATGCGTTGAACTCAATGCAGCTTGGTTAAAAGTTTTCTGAACTAACTCTGGAGAGGTGCCATCTCGATAAAAATTATTCATTTTTGCAGCCAATGCTTTAGTCTCTACCTCAGACAATTTACTTGCACCAGCACTCGTCACTTTACCAGCAACCACCTCATCTAATGAAGCTAACCATCTCCCCGCCGCCGTTGCTAATCGATTCCCAACAGCGCCCCCTATTAACAATTCTTCCAGCGGATAAACTGGCGTAGCTGACCCATTTTGCGCATGTAGTCTCTCTACGCGATCTTCATCGCGTATATGCATTAAGGGTATGATCGAATTGGGCTTTTCACCAAAAATATTGGTATTGATATGATCGTCATTTCTTTGTGCCGTTGTGGCACTAAAGTAAGTTTGTGATGTGCCATAGTTTATGCTAGGCACACCGTTGACCATAATTACCTCGCCCATATAAGGAGCAAGCATCGCTTGTGCTGTTTTTAAGGTCGCTACATAAGCATCTAGTCGCCCTCTCGCTCCCTCACTATTTGGATGGCTAGATGCTTGCACCAAACTACTAAGATACTCTTCATTTTTGGCTTGTTCCTTAGTATCGACTAAACTCTTTGCCACACGTTCCATCGCATCAGTCCATTGAATGGTCGCTAGTTTTTCACAATCAGCATTACCACGACATTGTTCTTTTGCTTTGTTGTTCGCAAGAGCTTTAATCAATGCAGCTTCTTTGTAATGCAACTGCCGATTATTCTGCTCCGCATTCAATGCAATGTTCGCCCCTACATTGATGTTTTGTGCACCGCCTCCTACCACTGCACCTGTGGCTGCACCGACTAAGGTGGAGCCTAGTTTCATCATGTCATTAAATTCTGCACTGCCATAGCTGTAGCCTTGGCTTTTGAGGAAACTTTCCATCAATGGCGTAACTGCTTCTTTAGTCGCGCCTGATGTAAAACCACTTAATTCACTGGTGCCACCTAGTTTGGCTTGGACTAATCCTGCTAAGCCATGCAGGATGACTTTTTCTGGGGAGCCTTCTTCCCAGTCTTTTGCCTTGGCTATATCACCAATCTGTTTGGCAACTACTGCACCAACCGCATTGGCGGTGGCTGCCCCACCTTGGCCTGCTGTTTTATCTACCGTTAAGGCCGTGACTACACCTAAAGCTTGGTTGTAGATGCCACCTGCGCTCCAGTCTGATTGTGTTTGCTTAGCCTCTGCTTGGACTTTTTTTGCCTCTGCTATTTGCTCTGGTGTGCTGGTTTTGTCATCAATAATCTTTTGTGCTCTGTCTTGCGTTTTGGCGGCATTGCTGGCGATATCTCCTGCTACTTGTTTTGACGTCGCAATCACTGTGCCTGCTCCTGCACTCATCGCTTGCTGTTCTTTTAGGACATGCTTAATGTTAGGGGCAGTGGCGATTTGTTGGTTCGCTTTGGCCACATCGGTGTTGATGCCTAATGCTTTGGCAGTGGTGCTCTTGCCTGCGATGGTGATGTTGCCTTCGCTTATGGTGGCGTAGGTGGTGCTTTGGTCACTGCCTTTGGTTTGGCTTGGTAGACCTAGGGTGACGTTGCCGCCTTTGGCGTCACCAAAGTGTTGTGATTGAGGGATGGAAGTGCCGCTGCCACTGCTGCCGTTGGCATTGCTACTGCTGCCACCAATACCGCCTGCCATGCTGACACTGCTGGCTTGGTAGTCCATCTTGTTCTCGATGTTTTGGAACGTGAGGGCGTTGGTGCTTAGGTCTGATTTACTTGGGTTGGTGCTCGCAATTACACCGTCTTTGAGATCAACCGTATCCGCTTTGATATGGTAGCCGCCCTCGCCTGCAATGAGTCCCGATTGTTCTTTGACTGCTTGGCTAGCACCACTGCCTTTGTTTTGTGACACGCTGCCTGAAGCTTCCCATGCAGTGCCAAACGAGACTTGGACACGGCCACCAACATTGGTTTGGCTACTACTTTGTTGGCTGCTGTCTTGTAGGCTTTCTATGCTGAGCTTGCCTTTGACATCGGTGTTGATGGTGTTGGCGGTGGCGGTCGCACCTTTTAGGGTGGTGTCGCCTTGGCTGTTGAGGTTAATGGTGTTGCCAGTTAAACGGGTGTTGTTATTGATAGTCTCGTTGGCATTGTTGTTGCCACTGCCGACGTTGGCGGCCACATAGGCGTAGGCACCGGTTTGAGCGCCGATTTGGTAGCCGACACCGACTTCTACCCCAGCATTTTTGTTTTGTCCTGCGCTTTGATTGGTGCTTTGGCTGGCTAGTAGATTGATGTTGTTGGCGGAGTCTAAGGTGACTGTGCCTGTGTTTTGGCCTGCACTGATCGTTGCGCCTTGGGCTGTGATGTCGCCTTTTGTGCTGGTGATGTTGACGTTGCCGTCGGCTCTGATGGTGCTGCCTTGGGCTGTGCTGCTGTTGCCGTTGTTGCTGTCACTGCTGCTGGCAAAGCCAATGCCGACTTCGCCCTTGATCAAGGTGCCACTACCTGCACCACCAGCTAGGCTACTCACTGCGCTGGCGGTTTGGTAGGCGTTGGCGCCGGCTGCCATGTTTTGCATGGTTTGCAGACGTCCATCCGATTTTCTGGCGGCTTCGACATTGTTGACCAAGTCAATGAGCGGCGAGCTGACGCGGGCGAAGGCGCCTATTTTGAGATCGCTACTGTCTTGGCTTTGGCTGCCGGTGTTGTTGGCGGTGGTGATATCGACTGTTTTAGCGGTGAGGCCGATGTCGCCTTTGGCGAGGACATTGCTGGCTGTTTGGGTGTATTGATCACCGGCAGTGAGCTTGATGTTGCCGCCTAAGCTGGCGACATTGCTGGCGACTTGGGTGACTTGGCTGTTGTTGTCTTTACTCTTTTCATTATGGTAGCCGGCAAAGCGTTCGGTGTCTGAGATGACGACTTGGCCTATGGCTTTGTTGTTGCTTTGGTTGGCGTTATTGGCCGTGTCTTGACCACTGGTAATGCTAAGGTTTTTAGCGGCGTTGATGTTGACATCGCCTTGGCTTGCGATGTTGGTGGCGATGAGTTGGATGTCGCCTTTTTCTGTCGCTAACGTGGTGCTGCCACCAATGGAGAGTTGGGTGCCAGTGATGGTGTCGGTGGTGCCTGCGCCATTGCCCTTGTTGTTGAAGGTGCCTGCGATTAGACGACTGCGGTTGTCGATACTGAGCCCACTACTTTTTGTGGCTTGGTCTTGCCCTTGGGTGTTGTGGGCACCATCAAGGTTGATGTCGTTTTTAGCGAATAGTAAGGCGTTGCCTTCTGCGCTAATTTGGGTGCCTTGACTGTTGATGTTGCCGTCGGTGGAGATGATATTGAGGTCTTTCCCAGCAGTGAGGCTACTGATTCCGGCAGTGCTGGCATTTTGTTGTTGATTGGTATTGCTTTGTTTGTTGTTGAGCTGTACGACGAGCGCTGTGCTGGCGGCATTGAGTCCATCGGCGAAGCCTTCGCCTTGACTAATACTTTTACCGACGGTGCTGCCAGATTGGCTGTTTTTGGTGCTGGCGCTGTAGGCATCTTTGAAGGCGGCGACGGGGTTGAGTGTGACGCCCACGGCGATGCCAGTATTTTTGCTTTGGGCGCTTTGCGTCGATTGATTGGTATTCTGTGCGGCACTTAGATCGACATTTTTGCCTATGAGGGTGAGGTTTTGCGAAGCGGCGATATCGGAAGCAATGACTTGTAATGTCTCGCCCGCTGTGAGCGTGGCATTGCCTTGTAATGATCCAACACTGGAGGCGTGTTGGGTGATATTGGTGCTGCTACCTTGCGCATTGCTACTATTTGTACCAATGCCGATGCTCGCTACGCCAGAACTGTAGCTGGCGGTGATGCCTGACGTCTTTGTTTGACTACTTTGTGTACTGCCGTCACTTTGCACGGCACTGATGATCTTGAGGTCGCGTGCGGCGTTGAGTGTTAAATCATTGATGGCGATGACGTTGGAGCCTTGTACCTTGATGTCATTGCCGGCTTGTAGGACGACTTGATTGCCGCTGACGGTGCTGCTGTTGACTGCGCTGCTGCTGGCGCTGGCGTTGCTGTTGCTGTTTTTTGATTTGAGTAAATTACTCGATTTGTTGCTGCTCGTGGCAATGCTGTTGCTGTTGGTAATGAGCTCGGTGATGTTGATGTCGTGTTTGGCGATGACGCTGGTGACACCCGTCTCTGCATTGAGTGTTGCGCCTGTAATGTTGATATTGCCCGCGGCTGTTGGGTTATTACTGACTAGGGCATTGAGTTGGTCTGTGTTGGTGCCTGTTGCGTTTGCGTTGGTGTTTGTGTTGGCGGCGGTGGCGATCACGGTCAGGTTATTGCCTGCATTGTTTTTGCCGCCGGAGATGCTTTCGGTGTTCTGTGCCGATCGTGAGCGACTGTTTTTAGTGATGCTTTGAATATCAATGGCGTTGCTGTTTTTGGTTGCAGCGATGGTGACGTTGCTGCCTTGTAGGCCTAGGTCATTGCGGGCATTGAGATTGCTGCCGGCGATGTTGACGTTAGCGTTCGCGATCAGGCTGAGATTATTGCCGGCATTGATATTGCTGACAACATTGGTGGTGCTTGATTCTTTGAAGTAATTGGCATTGTGACTAGCAGCAAGGCTGCGGCTTTCTTGTACCCCGATCACTTGGATGTCTTTACCTGCCGTCGCGATGAAATTGTTTGTGGCGCCGATTTGCGCACCACGGGCCGTGAAGTTGCCTGCGGCATCGACTTGGATATTGCCCGCTGCGAGTGTGGCGATGCGGTCGATATTGGTGGTACTACTTTCACTTCGGCTCCCGTTTTTATTGAGCGTGCTATTCCTGTCGCTACGAGTGTTGCTGGCGATGTTGATGTCACCACCGGCTTTGAGGGCAATTAGGCTGTCGTTGCTGCTGTCATTAAGTTTTGCATTTGCATTGCCTGCACTATTGCTCAAGCCGATTATTTTTCCGCCTAAGTTGTTGATGTCTTTGTCTGCATTCGCCACGATCATGTTGGCGGCTAGTGTGCCTTGATTGTTGACGTTATTGGCGGTGAGGATGAGTTGGCCTTGCTGGCCTGTTTCTCTTGCATTGGCAACGCCTGCTAAGAGGGTGCCTGTGTTGTTGATATCACCGTTTTTATTGCGAATGCTGATGTTGTTGGCGGCAATCAGTGCGCCACTAGTGTCGAGATCACCGCCTTGTGGACGGCGCAGATACACTTGCGGCACCAGCACTCGGGTGTGACTGCCATCCGCTAGGGTGACCGTGCTCGCTTGTAACCAAACGATGTCGGTCGTGAGTTGTGCCATCTGCTGTGCAGATAAGGCGACGCCTGGCGTGAGTTGGTATTCTTTGGCGTAAGCAACACCTGCGTCCATCAAAGCTTGGAAACCTTGTTCGCTGTTGTAGCCGCCTAAATTGGCACGGCCCGTCATTGCCACTAGCTGATCGGCAACAGCTCTTTGTTCTACAAAGCCATCGCCATAGCGTTTTAAGCTGCGCTCTGGGTCGAGATTGAGCTGACGTAAAAAGTAGTCGCTCCCTAAAAACCTTTGTTGATCGGTGAAGGTGGGATCGGTCTCGATGAGATACGCTGCGCCGGTTTTAGCATTGACGTTAAACAGATTACCCGCAGGCACTTTCCAAGGCGTGTTGGTCGTTAGGGTGGTGCCATTGACGATAGGCTGCGCGGTCTGTGGGTAGCCGACGGCCTTTAATGGTCCGCCTATTTCACCATTCGCACCGACAGGGGCGGTTGGTATTAAGGCGGCATAAGCTGCAAACTGGGTACTGATTTGGTCGATACGCGTTTCTTGACTGGCTCTCGCTGCTCCCGCAATGACACTGCCAGGTAAGGCGTTGCTGATGGCCTTTGCTTGCACTTGGGGCGTGCTGCCGATGTTGATGGTGAGCTGACTTACTTTGTTGTTCGCTTGCTGTAGTGCATTGATGGATAGCGCTTGATTGCTGGTATTGCCATGAATATCGGCGTTGGCTAACTGGGCGCCACTATTGTTCGCCGTGGGTGCAACGACGGCATTGGCTTGTGCTAGCGTCTGTGTTTCAACATTGGCGGCTTTTTGCGGGGAGCTGACCGTCACTACATCGACCGCTCGACCGGCGGATGTGCCCCCCGCGCTTTGGGCGACATCGGTCGCATTAATAGTGACCGCTTGACCGCCATCCGTATTACTCGCCTTGTCGATCAAGCCCCGTGAATATGTGTCTAATTTTGCGCCTAGTTTTGTTACTACTACTGCTGATGAAGCAGGATCTATTGCGGCTGGATCAATGGCGGCACTGACAGAATTTGACTCAACTTTAAAAACAACCGTCTTGTTTTTGCTTGTGGTGTTTGTCGTGGTTTGAAAGTTAAGCTTTGGATCATATTCTCTTACGTGCTTACATGAACCTTTCCAATCGCAATCATTTACTATTTTAGAAAAAACTGAAGTACCAGATTCGGTAACCGACTTTGTGCCTCGCGTTAAGATATTGGTAGTATCACCAGCATTTAAATCACCATCTAAGTCAAGCGCTTGTGCACTGCCCATACTGATATTACCCGCTGCCGTTATTTGGCTATCGATATTTTGTCCACTGCCCACAGAAATACTACCGCCAGAACGCACGATTCCCGGGTTCGCAGAATTGACGACTTTTTCAAGCGTGTATTGGTTGGAAATGATTTTTTCAGTATAGTCTTCAAATTTTGTGTAAGGCGCTGCAACTAATTTATAGGCAGTTCCGCCTCGTAGAGTCGTATAAGTTTCCAGCTCAGACAATGAGTATCCAGTTGTCCCACCACTCGGTATGATCGTAACGATATGCGCAGCCTGATTTTTTGTCTCAGTTGTCACCGTAACTCCAGCCTGCAAACCTAAACTGGCGCAATCAGATGCATCACTGCCGCCTCCACCACTTCCTTGTACACAGTTACGATTACTTAAATTCCCAATACTAATATTGCCCGCAGCTTCAATACGCGCACCTGCATTGATAACATTGCCTAATTGCATATCGCCTAGACTGATGACGTTGGCACCGGGCATATTCGTTAATGTGCCGTTGATGCTCAAGTTGCCGCGTGACGCAATGGTGGCGTCGGCTTGATTTTTGACTGCGCCATTGATCTCAAGCGCCGTGCCGTAGATTTTGCCGAAGTTATTGGTGATACCCGCGTTGACGGTCGTGAGCTGATTAGAATTAATCACCCCAGCACTACCGTTGTTCAATTCACCGACATTGATGGTGGTGTTTTGGCTGGTGATTTTTCCTTTGTTCTCTAAGGAGTTGGCATTGAGTGTTAAATTTTGATGACTACTGATATTGCCGTTGTTGGCATATTTTCCGCCGTTCGCCGTGATCTCTAAACTGCTGACCGCTGCAATCGTCGCGTTGTTGGTGAAATCATCGTCCGCCGTTAATTTAACGACGCCTAAAGAAGCTAAAGTGCCATCGCCCGTCAAATTTTTCATTTTGACGTCGAGCAGTGTTTGTGCATCCACCCTGCCGCCAGCACTATCAAAATTAGCGGTGGCGATCGTCACGTCGTTTCCGGACAGTTTGCCGCCAGCATTGTTTAGCGTATCGGCCGCAGTTACTTTCACTTGATTGAGTGCGATGATGGCGCCACTACTGTTATCCAAGATATTAGCGCTAATGATGGCATCGGCACCTGCCAATAGCCCCTTATCATAGGCTGCACTATTGGTCGCATTATTGTTGATCGTGTTGGCAGTGACAATTAAATTATCCGCGGCCAAAAATGTACCTGCGGTATTGGTGAGCGTGTCGGCAGTGACGGTTAAATTGGTACCGGATTTGACACTGCTATTTTGATTAGTGATGCTACTGCTTGCATTAAGCTTCAGATCGGTTAAGCCAATCAGTTGGCTATTATTCGTATTATTCACATTGGCGACATCAATTGACAATTGTCCCGAAGCGCCTATGTAGCCTGCATTTTGCGTGACGGTCGCAGTGCTGCCTGTGAGGCGAATATCGCCTAGACTGACGATCCCGCGCGCGCTACCGCTGTTGCTGTTGGTGAGATTGCCTTCGATTTGTATGCCGCCAGCACCTGCTTCAATCACACCGGCATTATTCGTGGTATTGATGGCTTTGATCTTCACTCCGTCAATGCCAGAGATAACCCCATTCGTATTGCTAATGCTTCCTGTGGCTTGCATCGCGATATCTTTTTTTGCCGCGATAATGCCGTCGCCATTGTTCAAATTATTCGTGTCAATTTGAATCCGCTCATCACTCGTGACCAGACCTTGTTGGTTATCAAAGTTGACCGTCACTTTTGCTACAACATTTTTACTGCTGATCAGTCCTTGTTTGTTTTCTAATCTGCCAGCTTGGATATTGACTAACTCTGGGCTGATCAGTTTACCTTGCGCATTATTAAATGTTCCTTCGGCAATCACATTGGCAGCACTTACGCCGTAGATCTCACCTTGCTGATTATTTAAATTAGCTTTACTTGAGACGGTGACCGACTCGGTTTCACTTTGTATTTTGCCTGCCGCTGAGTTATTCACGTCACCAGCACGGCTAGACACAATCGTTTGCCCACGCGATGAGATCATGCCGGATCGATTATCCACCAACGTATTGGCGTTGATTTTGGTGCTATCGCCCCCCATCAATTTACCATTCACGTTGCTCAAGCTTCCGCCAATATCAATCGTGAGATTGGTTGCTGCGGTGATACTGCTGTTGGTATTGTCGACACTCCCACCAGTGAGTGTGACCGAGTCTGTGTTGCTCAGTAAGGTGCCGTTGGTATTATTTAATTGGCCAGCGTCAATAGTGAGTTTGCTATTGCTTGCTATTTTTCCTGTGGCATTTTGTGTTGTGCCAGCTTGGATTTGAAGTGCATTCTGCGCGGTAATACTGCCATTTTGGGTGTTGTTGATCTCACCTGAAACGATATTGACATTGCTCGCAGCACTCGCAATGATGCCTAGTCGGTTATCCAACATACCGCTGCCGGCATCGAGACTGATGTAGCCATTGCTGACAAAGGAATTCGCGCGGTTATTGATCCCTTGTGCTTTGAGATAAATGTCTCGACCTACGGCATAGCTCACTTTGGTATTGTCTAGCTCACCCGTGCCCGTCAGGCGAATATCCTGACCGGCATTGACGGAAACGCCTCGTGTAACGATCTGATGCCCTTCAATAGTGAGATCGCCTTTGACTGCATGTAAGCGACCATTGAGATCCATCGCGCCACCCGTCACAGTCAGGTAATTCTCGGCCTGCATATCGACTTGATTGAACAATAATCTGCCACCACCTATACCTGCTAGCAAGTTTAAGTTTGCACCAGAAGTTAGCTTGGTATTGTTTACATCCATGCCGCTGCTGCCAGCTTCAACATTGAGGTCTTGCTGTGTGCTCATGCTGACGGCATCGAGCTTGATGCCTGTTGCTTTGGTGTTAATCGCATTTTGCGCGGCGATCATACTGCTTTGCATTACTAAGTTTTGGCTCCTTAGATTGACGCTTTTTTCTGAGCGAATTTCTGTGCTCTGCAAAAAGCTATCGCCACTATCGATTTGAATATCGTCTTTCGCAGCGATTTGTACATTGTTGGCGACTAGGGCATTCGTCTCTAATTGAATCGCTTTGCCTGCCGCGATTTTGTCATTGCTTAAATTTGTGTTGCCTACTTTAAAGGAGACATCGCCATTGCTGGCGAACTGCCCAGATTGACTGGTGAGTGTCTGCCCTTGGGTGTTGATACTTAATGCTTGTTCACCGATGATATTACTTTGTTGATTATCAAAATTTCGCGTAGTGAAAGTCGCTTTGCCTTGGGCGCTTAACAAACTATTGTGATTGCTAAGATCACCCACATTGGCTAGTAAATCACCTTGTGTTTTTACAACACTATCGATATTGGAAAATGCACCCACACTGCGCAATGTGACGCCAGCCATACCTGTGATACTTGAATTTTTATTCTCTAAACTACCAGCACCTGCATCCACGACTACAGTGCCATTGCTACCAATCACGCCTTGTGTTGAACTGATGCCGTTTGCCACCACTGTCAACTTATTCACGCCGATTAATTGCGCGTTGCTATTGGTGAGTTTAGCGCTCGCATTTACGCTGAGCTCTTGCGTTGCGTTGATTGCGCTACCCATATTATTGAGCAAACCAGAGGCACTAATTGTGATGTTCTTGTGCGACTTTATTTGTCCATTATTTTGATTCAGCAAATCGCCACTCACGAGGCTGACATTGGCATTGGTACTTTGAATTAGTCCTGCGGTATTCACTAAGCTGCCTGCTCTCCCTCCCACATGCTTGTTGTCCGAAGCGATTACGACATCGTCATTTGCGGCGATGATGCCGTTACTATTATTTAATGTCTGAGCACCTAGTGTTAAGGTATTTGATGCGATAATTTTTGCATTGTTATTTTCTAGCGCACCCGTGTTTGCCTGCACGCTCAAATGACCATTCGCCGCAATCGAGGCTTGGCGATTATCAATGCCAAACGCATCAACCAAACCATTCGTTCCGGCAAGAATGTTGCCTTGGCTATTGCTTAATTTTCCTAGTGAGCGAATATTCAGCTCCGCGCCAGCATCTATTAAGGCGAGTTGATTATTGACATTACCGGTATTTTGAATCTGAATATTTTTTGCGGCGAGGATCACACTTTGCGCGCCAAAATTATTAATGTCAGCCGCTTTAATATGGAGACTTTCATTCAGACTTTGAAGTATTCCTGAGCGATTATCCAAGGCTGCCGATCCGGAGTCGATCTCAAGATTTTGTTTGGCAATAATGAATCCGGCTTGATTATCTACCCCCTGCGCCTTAATGTTCGCGCTGCCTAATGCTTGAATGGTGGCGTTTTGATTATTAATCGCACCGCCTAATTGTTGCACATTGAGATTGAGCGATCCACCCGCACTGATCAGTGCTGTTTTATTGTTGATATTCTTTGCAAGGATGCTCGTGTCATTGTTGGCGATAATTTTTGCGTTAGCGTTATCCAAGTCGCCTTGTGTTTGAATATCAATATCGGCACCTGAAACGATACTGGCTGCTTGGTTATTCACGCCTGTTTTTGCATTCAGCGTTAATTGCTTATCGCTGCTCAGTTTGGCTAAGTAATTATTGAAACTGCCATCGGCCTGTATGTGCAAAATATCTTTAGCGGTGATAACGCCTGATTGATTATTGATATCGCTGTCACTACTTAAATACAGGCTGCCATTGGCGAGTAGTTTGCCTTTCTCGTTATTGATTTTTCCATCACCAAGCTGCGCTTGTTTTGCAATGATTTTGGCATTGCCGCCCGCGACCACTTGGCTATCACTGTTATTGAACTCGCTTGTATTGAGTGTTATGTCGACATTGCTTGCGATGAGCGCATCAAGACTATTATTGAGTGTCGAGGTATTGACTAATACACCCTCTACCCCAATTAATGCCGCACCACGGTTATCGAGCGTGCTACTGGTGATGCTAAGCTGCTTACCTGCTTGAATATTACCTTGTTGATTATTCAGCGCTAAGGCTTGGATCGTGGCATTTTGATTGCTACCGATAATGCCTCCCACATTATTGATATCGCCGGCTTGAATAGTGAGCAGACCTACGCTGGCGATTTGACCGCCTTGATTATTGAACAGCGCATTGTTGGCTTGAATGCTGGCATTGCTGTTGCTGCTAATACGTGCATTATTAGCGTTAAACCCTACGCTATTTATTTGTAGGCTATTTGCGTTGATGGCGTTATCGGTCGCTAAAATTGTGCCGCTTTGGATGTTCAAGGCCGCATTGCCAGCATCAAGGCTAACTTGTTTTCCAATGAGCTTCGCACGATCTAAGGTAATGCCTTGCGCCTGCACATCCAGGCGGCTATCGGTCACTAGGGAACCAGCTTGGGTACCCAAGCTGAGATCAATACTGCCTGTGGCACTCAGTTGAATATCGCCTATCGCCGCATAGTGCCCACCTTGGACTTGAGCCGCTTTAACATGAATTGACCCGTTGGCAAAAATTTGGGCGTCTTGGCTGCGCAAGTTTGCGCTCGCGATTCCGATATTGCCGCCCGCATTAATTTGCATTTTTTGTGCGGACACGTCTGCTGTCTTGAGTTTGGTATCGACACCACTCACCAAACTGGCACGATCTAAATTAGTATTGCCGGCAGTGATTTCTATATTGCCTGAGGCCTTTAAAAGGCTGCCACTGGCCTCGATAGTTCCGGCATTATTGATCTTGAATTTAAGATCGCCGTTCGCAACAGAAACAGTTGCATCTTGCAATTTTAATTTATTCGTATCAAAACTAATGCCTAAACCTGTTTCAACTTTACCTTGATGAAGATCAATACTACCAGCCTTAATATGGGTGACGCCTGCACTTTGCAAGCTGCCAGATATGCTTCTAAAATCAGTACTTCCTATATCGATATTCAGATCGCTTCCGCTAGCAATTTTTCCTTGCTTGTTTTCGACTATCCCAGTATTCAAATTGACGCCTTTGACGCCGACGATACTGCCATTAATATTATTCAGTTCGACCTGTCCGCTCGTAGAATCTGGCTTGCCTAGAGCGCGATTTAAGCCACTCAAGGTATTGATATTGACCTGTGCTCCACTACTAATACTGCCACTTTGGTTATTCACGCTACCAAGTTTCGCCGTCAGCGCGAGCATTTCTTTCGCATTGATAACACCAGCACTGTTATTGATATCCGCACCGATTAATTTAATTTCTTTGTTGGCCTGAATTTGCCCTGCAGTATTATTGACATTTCCATCGGTGGTAATGGCAACATTTTTTCCGGCAGAGATTAGATTACCTGCGCTGTTAATGTCCCCTTTCGCGATGAGATTGATATTGCCGCTCGCCAAGATCCCATGCTGCGGATCTGGACTGGCAATTACACCATTAGCAGTAATTTCAATATTGTTCGCGCTGACTGTAATATCACCCGATTGACTACGATGCAATGCATTATTCGCTCGATAAATACCATCATTAACAGTGATTGAGATATTTTCTTTGGCAGCAATATTGGCATTATTCGCTTTTACCCCATTTCCACCAATTTGCAGGCTAGCACCACTAATAATCGTACTGGCATCTAAATTGAGATTTTCTGTGGTAGCCAATATCGCACCATCTTTTGCGCTGACAAAACGACCACCGCTTGCATCGACATTTATCCCACTCAATGTCATTGCACCATTACTAGTGATTTGTGCGCCTTGCAAATTTAGTTTATCCAGTGCGCCAACACTGACGCCTTTCCCTGCATTAATTGAGCCAGACTGGAAGTTGATCTCGCCTGCAGATACCAAACTTACGAAATCATTACTCAGCAACGCACTGCCATCGGCGTTAAGCGTGCTCGCATTTAAATTAATACTACCAATTGCTTGCACATCACTACTTTTCATATCGAGTGATCGTGCGACATTCAAGGCTACACTACCATTAGAGGCGATCGAACTTGCATTGGCATGAATATTTTCCCCAGACAAACTTACGGAATCACCGGAGGATATCGTGCTGTGCTCAATGGCAATATTCTTTGCAGCACTTATTGTAAGACCTGCACCTGCACGAATACTAGATGAACTCGAATCTATTGCTTCTGCGGCGATATTAATGCCACCACTAGCAGCAAGACTAGCACCACTATTCTGCAAATTTCCTGAGGTGACATCCAAGTTTCCTTTAGCGACGATCGTGCCGCCATTATTTTGAAAGCTCCCACCATAGGCATTAATCGCAACATCGCCGCCAGACACCAATTTCCCTTGGGAATTATCGAGCGTTTTATCGATAAAATTAATACTGTTTCCCACCTCAATTAGCCCTGCAATATTACGCGTGGTATTGGCAATCAAATTCACATCGCCAACCACGGTAATTTTTCCAGCGCTGTTGTCCAACAATTGATTTTTTACGTCTAATACTGCGCCTGATTGGGAGAACAAAACACCACCGCGATTATCGATACCGGCCGCGTGAATTTGCAAAGGAGCATCCGCAGCCCCCCCTCTACCTAGCGCTAAAATTTCTCCATTTTGATTGCTTAACGATTGGCTACCGGCATTCAAATTCACTTGTTTCGCTTGAATAACGGCATTGTCATTCATGATGCCTGTCGCATTTGCATTGACCGTGCGTCCTGCCACTAAACCACCTCCTTGCAAGCTAAGCCCGTCACGTACATTTACCGTGACATCACCTTGCGCTACTAATTTTCCGCCATGCTGGCTTTCCGCTGTTACATTGATATTCTCACTGGAAAAAATAGTCGCGCCTAGCATTTCAATCTTAGTCGCGGACAAATCAACTGCGCCTTGCGCTGAGATTTTCGCCGCATTTGCATTGAGTGTTTGTGTCTGAATGACTAAAGAGTTTGCGGCGATGGCGGCGTTCGCATTTTTGATTTGATCGGCCTTGAGAGTGACCGACGAATGGGTGCTTTGGATTGCGCCGTCATCATTATTGATCGTAGAGATGCCGTTACCAGAAATGGCATTTAAATTAATTGCATTGCGCGCTTGCAGCAGCCCGCCCTGATTTTCTATTTTTTGCGTGTGAATCGTCAAGCTACCTTCCGTGACGATTTGCCCTTTTTGATTATCAAACTCTCCTGTCAAGGAAAGATCGCTCTGCGTAATAATATTTCCGCTAGCATTTTTTAGAGAGCTGACATTATTTAAACTACTTTGAGGCGCAGAAATTAAGCCTGATGAATTATCAATTTTCCCACCTTGCACATCCAAAGCAAGTTTGTTAGTGGACGCTATCTGCCCACCAGCATTACTGACACCGACCACGCTTACATTAAGTTCTTTACTTGCGAATAAAGTGCCTGTTTGATTATCGAAACGCCCTATTCCCGCATTAAGAGTGATAAGTGGCGCAACTATTATCGCACTTTTACTCGCGACACCGTCACCTTGTAGTGTAATCGCCGACTTAGCTGACAACTTCGACCCATTCAGCACTAATGCGCTACCGGTATTAGCAGAAGATTGTGTAATGTCACCCAAACCAGTTTGCAGTAAATGGAGGTCTTTGTCCGCGCTCAACTGAGAGTTGGTGATGTTCAAGGTATTTTGGGCTTGGAGATGAACATCTGGCGCTTGTATAACTGCACGATCAGCACTTACGTGATCGCCTTCGATACGAATTCCTTTATTTGCGATCAAAGTTTGTTGGTCAAAATTGAGTACCGGAGCCTGCAAACGAAGTGAATTTTCCGCCTGTAAGCCACCCGTCGTTGCTGTTATGCGCTGCGCTTGTAAGTTTAAATTGGTCGCTGAGTAAACTTGACCGTGGTTGGCGAGATCATTGGCTTTCAAATTAAAATCATTTGACGGTGATCTCTGAATTAAGCTGCCACTGTTATCGATTTTTTTAGTGTTCAGCGAAATCAATTGTTCTGAGAGTAGTACAGAACCGGTGTTTGTCTTAATACTATCTGGCGCGACAACACTAATGTTATTTTCCGCACTAGTTTTCCCTGTAAAATTCACATTGGAAGTGCTGTTAATCTCTACGTTTTTTTTACTATAGTTATCTTTAAGCGTTACATCGCCTTGTGCACTCAGGCTTAAATTTTCTTCTAATGAGGCAATACGGCCGCGACTATTGACTCCCAAGCCTTTGTCGGTCGCAATCAGGTAAATTTGATTCGCATACATCCCGCCTAATTCTGCAATATCGATCGCAAAATTTGGCGTGCCACCCGCACTCAAGATCGGTGCGGCTGTTAAGGTGCCATGTAAAATTTTATTCGAGCCCAATATAGCATTCAGATTTTTGGCGGAGATTTCACCTTCGATCACAATACCGCGCGCGAATAAATCTAATTGCTCTAAATTATTAGCATTTAAGCCTTTTCCACCTACGGTGAGAACGCCACTACGCACATCAAAACTATTTAAATTTCCGCCGCCGTCAAACATTAATTTGCCAGTGGTTAAAGTAACGCGTCCATTGGTATTGATGAAGCCACACCCGTCACAACTTATGCCGTTTGGATTGGCGATAACGATATCGGCCTTTTGCCCAGCGACTTCTATAAAGCCATTCAATTGCGAAGGATTACTTGAAGTAACCTCATTCAGAATCAAACGTGCCGTGGTCATGCCCAACTGTAAATTACCTGCGATAATGCCACCCAGTTGCGTCGAGGCATTTCCCTTACTGTTGTTCAGTATTACGCCATTCTGACCAACATTAAAATCAGCATAAAGATTGTGTGAAATCCCACCTGCATTGGGTGGTGCAATCAAAACAATCGGCACGCCATTTGCAGCAGCATCAACCAACGGTTTTTGACCTGCTGGTGCTTGTTCGGCTGGTGTAATAATCGCTCGCACCTTGCCTGCCTGCGACTGTTGCTGTGCTTGCTGCGAAATTACTGGTGCCGCTGCTCGCACCGTTTGCGCATAAGCGGGCACAAATCCCAATGCAGTCTGTGTCAGATAGGCAAACAAAGTGAATTTAATAACCCACTTTTTCCAAGTAGCGTGAGCAACAGCATTATGTACCTCATCAGCATGAACATACATCGATTTTGATTGATCACTCTTAGACATTTTGTTTAACTCGCTTGATTGAAAGACATAAGTTTTCATCGTCACATCCATTCCATTGCTGCGTTTTTACATAGAGTACGTCATGGAAAGATAAGGATTTATTCGACGTGTTTGAAAAATCTTGGGAGCACTTAACGGATAACCCACACTAAAATCCACATAAAGATTCTTCCACCCGGTACGCATTCCTATTGCGGTGCCAGATAAAGATTTTTCCTGTAAATGACGAGCACTTTTCCCTGCAATTCGCCCATAATCAACGGCAAAATAGAGAGAATTATTTGCGCAAAAAAAAGTCTGCAGTGCAGTCGAAAAATCATTACGTAGCACTAGCCCACTTTCTGCCAACAAAACACTGTCGCCGTCAAAACCGCGCACGCTTGAGCGCCCGCCTATGCTAATTTGATCAATCGAAAGGGTATTATCACTGGTGTATTGGCCTCGCAAATTCAAGCTATATTGAACTGGCGTCTTTGAACTCGCGAACAAAAAAGATTTTTGAAAAGCAGCATTAAAATTAAAGATGCGCGGTCGTAAGGTAATTGTGCTTTCATCTGATTTTTCAAAATCAGCTTGCGCATCGAACCAAGAAACGCCGCGCTTGAAATAGGCCTCAAAATTAAAACTGCCTTGTTCAAATAGGGTTTTGGTGGAAAATCCAATCTCCGCACTTGAAGTCCGCCTGCGTTGTACTAGTAATTCGACATCATCCAAAAAACTACTCGCACGACGTGTCGATATGCCAACAAATGCACTCACTTTGGTGGATGCGCTACGCCAAAAAATCGTATTCCATTTGGCGTCGAGGCCATGACTTCCACCGCTCGATAAAAATTTGGTGGTGGTACCTTGCACCATTTGTGCGAATTGATTATTACTAAGAGAAATATTTAAATGATGGTATCCCCACGGAATACTGTAACTAGCAAAAACACTTTGACTACGATGCGTGTTATTGGGATTCTGCAGATTGATACCCGCGTTTACCGTCAACATATCGTTAAAACCAAGAGGATTGTCTAAAGATAGATAACTGGACGATTGCGCGCGGCCTAAGGTTTGCGAACCAGAGTTATCCAAAGTAATACCTCCATGAACGCGATCATTAAAACGTATTGGCTGACGCTCTATCAAAATGACGCTGGTGTTAGCTGCATCACCCGGCTCTATTTTTGTATTAATCACTTGACTAGGTAGACGCGTCATTTGCTCTACCCCTTGTTCCAAATCACGTACATTCAAAATTTGATCTTTAGAAATCGGGAAGGCATTCTTCCATGTCCCCCAATCGCTGTTCAATGCTTGAGTGGCGTCGCCTGCCTCAATCATCTTGACATCAGCAATACGCCCGACATGTAAAAACAGCTCTAACTTTCCTTCTGCGAGATTTTGTCTTGGAAGACTCACACGCGTTGTTACGTAAGCTTTTTCCAGCAAAACCGAGTCCAATACAGAAACGATTTGACGCAAGCCATTAACGCCAGCACATTGCCCTAAGAATCGATCTGCGATAGCTTGTAAAAAATTAAAATTTGATCGGTAGTCACTGGTGATTTGTATTTCACGCAAAACAAAACAAGTTGACTCTGTCGGCAAAGTAAATGACTGACTAATGTCGGTACCAGCCTTCAACACATCAGGACTTACTTGTAATTTTTTTCTCTGTTCTTCTATTCTGGCTTCTTGCTGTCGAATAGCCTCTCTCGCAATGTCTTCCGGCTTTACGATTTGCCCATTGCTTTGACCACTTTGAGCAAGAGCAACATCAGCAAATTGCATTAATACAAAAGCCAAAAAGAAGACAAAATTTGCTTTTTTTGAAATTGCAGGCAAAGAATTAGAATAGTAAGAGATCAACAAAACACATCCTTAAGACTTAATTAAAAGATATTTATAGAGAGTTAAGACGCCAGTGATGAAATTTTGGCTATATGCAGATTTCGTCATAATATTCAAAATTACAAGCATAAAATAATTAATACACATGCCTTTATAATACCAATACAGGTATTATATCATTAAAAAATAAACAATTTTAATGATTAATAAATTTATATTAATTGAATTTAAGACAAAAATACTCCCATGAAAATTGCTTTCAAGGCAGTATTTATTTGTCGATCAGAAGCTTTGGCGGAGGTGTAGCGATTTTTAATTTACTATGACAAGACTAACGACAAATGACGAAAAAAAGCCTGCAATCAATGATTATTGATTACAGGCTTTTTAGATACAAAATTGATACTACTGCATCAAACCATATTTAATCCACGCTATGCGACAAATTCAAATTCAGTTGAGAACGCACCATATCTTCTTTATCTGGACGAGAACCATTACGCGCTGCTTCTAGGCGATCCAGATATTCTGGTGTTACATCGCCAGTAATGTACATACCGTCAAAGCAAGAAGCTTCTATGCTCTTCAGCACTGGATTCGCATCTGAGATCGCACGCTTCATATCGCCGACATCTTGGTAGACCAAAGCATCAGCAGTAATTTCGCGGCAAATTTCCTCTTGTGAGCGTCCATAGGCGATCAATTCACTGCGCGTCGGCATATCGATACCATAGACATTCGGAAACTGAACTGGTGGCGCAGCAGATGCAAAGATTACTTTGCGTGCACCAGACTCACGTGCCATCTGCACAATTTCCCGACTAGTCGTACCACGAACGATGGAGTCATCGACCAACAAGACGTTTTTACCTTTGAACTCTGAAGCGATGGCATTTAATTTTTGGCGAACCGATTTTTTACGAATCGCTTGGCCCGGCATCATAAATGTGCGGCCGATATAACGATTTTTGATAAAACCTTCGCGATAATCCAAATTCAAACTATCCGCCAACTCCATCGCCGATGGACGTGAAGAATCCGGAATAGGCATGACGACATCAATATCAGCATGTGCAAATTGATTGCGAATTTTTTCTGCTAAATATTTACCCATATTTAAACGGGTCTGATACACCGATGTGCCGTCGATCGTAGAATCTGGGCGTGCTAGGTAAACATACTCAAATGCACATGGATTCAAACTAGGATTCTCTGCACACTGCTCGCTATACATATTGCCTTCAAGGTCAATAAAGATCGCTTCACCAGGTGCAACATCACGTTCAAATTTAAAACCTGTGCCTTCCAAAGCAACCGATTCACTTGCCAGCATGTATTCAACACCTTGATCGGTTTGCGCAGTACCAATACATAATGGACGGATACCGAACGGATCACGGAACGCTAACATGCCATAGCCAGCAATTTGCGCTACCACCGCATAGGAGCCACGTACACGTCTATGCAACATCGCTACCGCACGGAACATAGACGCTGGATCGAGGGAGTAACCGCTAACGACTTCCTGAATTTGGTGCGCCAAAATATTCAATAAAACTTCTGAATCAGAGTCGGTATTCAAATGACGAAAATCATTTTTGAATAATTCAATTTTCAGTTCAGCTGCATTGGTCAGATTGCCGTTGTGCGCCAACACGATACCAAATGGCGCGTTCACATAAAACGGTTGCGCCTCTTCTTCGCTGGTTGAACCAGCAGTTGGATAGCGTACCTGACCGATACCGATATTACCCGGCAATGAACGCATATTTCGAGTACGAAACACGTCACGTACTAGACCATTCGCCTTATGCATGGCGAATTTATTGCCATGACTAGTCGCGATACCTGCTGCGTCCTGACCGCGATGCTGCAACAGCAACAAGGCATCATAGATCAATTGATTAACGGGATTTTTTGAAACTACGCCGACGATGCCACACATGGTGGACTCCTAAAAAAACGAAAAGAAAATAAAACGAACTACAAAAACAAATACACTACGGTGACGATTACAGTCGAACATGCTGGGTCACGGAGCCAGGTAAAAATGGCATCACAGTACGCACTGCGGATACCGCGACTGGGCTCAATAAAGCGTCACGCCAAAATGCTTGCTGCGGAATGGCGGTCATGCCACAGACCAAGACTGCTGCCATCACAATGACACAACCACGTGCCAAGCCGAATAATCCACCTAGACCGCGATCTGCCAGATTCAAACCTGCCGCTTTAATCATGGCATCCACCGCTCGCATTAACAAAGCCATTAGCAGTCGAACACCGATGAATAAAGCCAAAAACGCTACGATCATGCGTGTCAATTGGCCTGGAATCACATCTGGCAACCAAGCCGCCACCGTTGCGCCAAATGCATTCGCGACGACCAAGGCAACGATCCAACTGATCAAAGACAAAATTTCTTTTACCAGCCCGCGCATCGTGCTGATAACGACAGAACAAATAATGATGAACAATACGATGTAATCAAATAGGGTCACGAATCTATCCGCTCTCTGGTTTCTATGACTAGTCTAGATAATCAAATTTTGTCATTCCGACCTAAATATTAGTTCACTAACCAGCTCACTAATTAAGTCTATTAAATAAGTCACTTAGTTTGGTAACAATGAGCCATTCAAACCCAGCTTCACCAATTTCGCCCGCATTTTTTCAGCCTCAGCTTTGTTAGCAAAAGGGCCGACCCGTATGCGACTAACTTCACCATTTTTCGTAGTAATTTTTTGCGTATAAGAGTTAATGCTTGCTGCTTTTAATTTGCTCTGTAACTCACGAATTTTTTCTGGAGAATTCAATGCTGCAATCTGCAATGTGTAGGCTCCTGTGCTAGAAGGAGTCGCAGTGCTTGTTAATTTTGTCGCACTCTTGGCTTCATCCGAAGAAGGGGTACGCCCCTCTAACAGAGCCAATGCGCGTTCAGCATCGTTTTTATTTTCTTTTTTTATGTCGGCATCGACTTTTGTCTTAGCATCAACTTTAGCAAGTGCTTTAGGCTCCGGCCTTGCATCGACTTTTTTTGCCGACTCTTGCACAACTTTATTGCTAGTAGGTGTGGGTGGCAATGTAGAAGGCAGCGTCGTTTTATTTACTGCGCTCGATTCAATTTTCTTTTCTGTGTTTTTTTCTGAATTTTTTTCTGATGTTTTTTGCGCTGTGGCGCTTTCAACTTTCACCACGTTACGAGCATCTTCGACTTTAGGCGCGACTGTCGCTTTCGCTGCGACTGCCGGCGCAGCTGGAACTGGTGCGGCTACAATCTCTTCTGCTTTATCTATACCTTGACTTATCGCAGCCTCATTTCCAGGCTCGATTGCAGTCGCTGGTGAGTTAGCATTTCGAACTGGGTTGGTGGAGACTAAAGGCGTATCTTTTGAAGGAATTTCTATAGAAATTTTTTGACTACCCGGCTTGGGTTCAGAATCAAACACCATAGGCAAAGTGATGATGGCAGCTAAAACCAGCGCAACCGCTCCGATCAGACGCCGACGTGCTCGTTTCTTCTCGGGTAAAGCGACTTCATCAGGGCTATTTTTACGGCTATTGACGGGGCGTTTATTAGCTTTGCTTGCTTTGCCACGACCGGATGACTCGGAGGCCGCCAAACTTTCTTCTTCGGCGCGAGAACGAAATTCACCACTCACTTGATCGTCAGCGATTTCTGTATCGTTTTTCTTCTTGTTGTTTTGCTTAAATAGCGAGTCCAGGCTCATAGCAAATTTCTGTTTTATCTCAAACTGATATTAGTAGAAACATCTCAAAAAATACGTTTAAGGCCGTATTCTTTTTAATGTTGACAATCAAGAACTGGCGTTTCTTCTAGCTCGCATAACACCTGCGACCGTTAAAAAAGAACCGAAGACCACTATTCTATCATTTTCCCCCGCTTTGCTCAGCGCAAACGCATACGCATCTTCGGGCGAACTAAATTTTTGCAAGCTATGCTCCTTATCTTCCAACACGCCAGCCACTTCCAGCGCTTGCGCCAAATGGTCTGCACTGGCAGCACGTGGCAAAGGCAGATCACAAATACACCAGTGGTCAACTTTCGCTTTCATATGCGAAATCACACCGGCGATATCTTTGTCCAACATAGATCCAAACACTGCATAGGTGTATGCATGGAAACCCATATTATCCAAATTTTGCGCCAAGGTCGCCGCCGCATGTGGGTTGTGAGCCACGTCTAACACCACGGTCGGACGTCCCGGCAAAACTTGAAAACGTCCTGGTAAATCGACCATTACCAATCCGGTACGAACTTCCTGCGCACCAACCGGTAACTGATGCCGTAATGCCTCCAAAGCGGCCAATACAGCGGAAGCGTTCAATAACTGATTGGCACCACGCAAACTTGGATAAGCCAAGGAATTGCGACGCTGATCACGTCCACCAAAATTCCATTGCTGTTTATCTCCGTTGTAATTGAAATCGCGTCCAAACAAGCGTAAATCAGCGCCAATTGCTTGAGCATGATCAATCAAACTTTGCGGTGCTTGTGGATCGCTACAAATGGCGACCTTACCACTACGGAAAATCCCCGCCTTTTCAAAACCTATCTTCTCGCGCGTATCACCCAAATAATCAACGTGATCAATATCTACGCTGGTCACGATAGCGACATCGGCATCGATCACGTTCACGGCATCGAGACGCCCACCCAAGCCCACCTCCAAGATCACGACATCTAAATTTTGACGCGCTAATAACTGGCAGATCGCCAAGGTGGTGAATTCAAAGTAAGTGAGCGAAATATCGCCACGCGCCGCTTCAACCTCTTGAAAAGTATCAACAAACAGTTCATCACCCACTGGAATGCCATTAATCCGAGCGCGCTCATTAAAATCGAGAAAATGCGGCTTACTGTAGAGCCCAACTTTATAGCCAGCTTGCAATAAGATCGCTTCCAACATCGCACAAGTAGAACCCTTACCATTAGTGCCTGCCACCATAATGACCGGGCAATCATAATGAATTCCCAACTTCTGCTTGACTTGCATCACACGGTCTAAGCCCATATCGATTTCTTTAGCGTGACGTTGCTCCAGCAATTTAAGCCAATCAGCTAGCTTGCTGGGTGAGATGGCCGAGGAAGAATCAATAGTATTGGATGACATAATGAATTAAATTAGTTAGCTAAAGTTTGTGTGCCACTTGCAGCCGTCGTTGCGACTGACTCATAAGCGATCTAGCTGAAATGCAAAGAGCCTGAAGACTTTGCTGTTTCAGCAAATATCTTCAGGCTCCGTGATTACCAGCAAAAATTAAGAAACCGCTTCCGCTGGTTGATTTTGTAACAGCGCCATTAAGCGCGCTAATTCTTCACGCATTTTACGACGATCAACAATCATATCGACCGCGCCTTTTTGCAACAAAAATTCTGAGCGTTGGAAGCCTTCAGGCAATTTTTCACGCACGGTATTTTCGATCACGCGCGGACCTGCAAAACCAATCAAGGCCTTAGGTTCTGCAATCACGACGTCGCCCATAAAAGCGAAAGACGCAGATACACCGCCCATAGTAGGGTCAGTCAACACAGAAATAAACGGCAATTTCTTTTCTGTCAATTTGGTCAACATCGCGGTCGTTTTCGCCATCTGCATCAAAGACAACAAGCCTTCTTGCATACGCGCACCACCCGTCGCGGTGAAACAAATAAATGGCACTTTTTGCTCTAAAGCCGCCTGCACACCACGCACAAAACGTTCGCCGACGACTGACCCCATAGAGCCGCCCATAAAGCCAAATTCAAAACAAGCAACCACAGCCGGCACCGACATAATAGAGCCGCCCATCACCACCAATGCATCGGTTTCGTTGGTACTGTCCATGGCATCTTTAATGCGTTCTGGGTATTTTTTGCTATCTTTGAATTTCAAAGTATCGACAGGAACCACTTCGTGGCCAATTTCATAACGACCGCCTGTGTCTAACAAGGCATCCAGACGCTCGCGGGCACTGATACGTAAGTGATGATTACACTTAGAACAGACATGGACATTCGCTTCTAAATCGGAACGGTATAAAACGGCTTCGCAAGATGGGCATTTGACCCACAAGCCTTCGGGCATAGAACGGCGGTTAGCCGTTTCAGAACGTTGAATACGTGGGGGAAGTAATTTTTCTAACCAACTCATAGCTCTCTCCTCATATCTATTTGATCAATTTTCATTCATCAAACGGGGGCGCACTCATCTGGGAATGCTGCAATTGGCGCGTATTCTATTCTATTTCGGCGCCAATTGCGACTCAGATAGTTACCTGACAAGTATCAAATAGCGATTTATCGGGTATTCCTAACGCATTCAATTATCAAGAGCACTACGAATTCCCATAATAAAATTTTGTACCGCAGCGACCGCTTGCGCTCTTGGGGTATTTTCCAACTCTTGAATGATACGAGAACCAATAACGACGGCATCCGAGACCGATGCAATAGCCTTGGCAGTTGCGCCGTCACGTATGCCGAAGCCAACCCCAACTGGCACGTTCACATGCTTCTTAATGCGGGGAATCATGGTTGCAACCGCATCCAAATCCAAAGCACCGGAGCCAGTTACTCCCTTGAGTGAAACATAATACACATAGCCAGTCGCGATTTTACCCACTTGCGCAATACGCTCGTCGGTCGAAGTCGGTGCCAGCAAGAAAATCGTATCCATGCCATTTTTGTGCATATTTTCTGCGAAATAGTCACATTCCTCTGGCGGATAATCGACCACTAAAACACCATCCACGCCGGCTTCGGACGCCGCATGGATAAATTGTTCCTGCCCCATACGCTCAATTGGATTGGCATAACCCATCAGTACCACGGGCGTGCTTTGATTGGTGCTGCGGAATTGCTTAACCATACTCAGGACATCACGCAAACCGACACCTTTGAGCAAAGCACGCTCAGAGGCTCGCTGTATCACAGGGCCATCCGCCATAGGATCGGAAAACGGTACACCCAATTCGATAATATCAGCACCACCTTCGACTAAGGCGTGCATCAGCGGCAAAGTTAACTCAGGATCGGGATCGCCTGCAGTGATAAATGGGATAAGACCTTTTTTATTTTGTGCTGCTAAGGCAGCTAGACATGCTTGAATTCGGGACATAGTTTTGGGAGTCACTTTAAATTGAATACTGTTTCATCAAAACCAATTCTGCGTCATGTGTCACTTAACACTACAAGCAACAATCTCAGTCTTGATGTCCGGTTTTAGCTCCTTCCCCTTCAAGGGGAAGGGGGGGAATGGGGATGGGTCTTGGTCAAAATTCCAAAGATTTCGACGCAAAATTTAACCCCATCCCTACCCAGCCCTCCCCTTGAAAGGGAGGGAATTAGGCAAACTTCAGCCCAGCTCGCTCAGCAACGGTGTGCATATCCTTGTCACCCCGCCCAGACAAGTTCGCCAACACGATCTTATCCTTAGGCAAACTTGCCGCCAGCTTCGCCGAATAGGCGAGCGCATGACTCGATTCCAAAGCAGGAATAATGCCCTCAATACGACAACAATCATGAAAAGCCTTGAGCGCTTCGTCATCGGTAATCGTCGCATATTGCGCACGACCAGAATCTTTAAGCCAAGCATGTTCAGGCCCCACGCCTGGATAATCGAGACCGGCAGAAACAGAGTGCGTTTCTATCACTTGACCATTTTCATCTTGCATCAAATAGGTACGATTACCGTGCAAAACACCGGGTGAACCGGCCGTTAAAGACGCAGAGTGTTTTCCTGTCTCCAAGCCCTCACCCGCTGCTTCAACGCCAATCAACTGCACTTCTTTTAAATCGATGTAAGGATAAAAAATACCCATCGCATTCGAACCTCCACCCACACAAGCGGTCACCACGTCAGGTTGACGCCCAGCGACTTCCGGCATCTGCCACAAACATTCTTCACCAATCACCGATTGAAAATCACGTACCATCATAGGATAAGGATGCGGCCCCGCCACCGTGCCAATAATATAGAAAGTATTATCGACATTCGCGACCCAATCACGCATCGCTTCGTTCAGGGCATCTTTTAATGTTTTAGATCCAGATTCAACTGGCACTACGGTCGCGCCCAAGAGCTTCATGCGATACACATTTTGCGCCTGACGCTTGACGTCTTCAGAGCCCATGTACACCACGCATTCCAAACCAAAGCGTGCGCAAATCGTCGCAGTTGCCACGCCATGTTGACCCGCGCCAGTTTCTGCAATTACACGCGGCTTGCCCATGCGCTTTGCCAGCAAAGCTTGGCCAATCACATTATTGATTTTGTGCGCGCCGGTGTGATTCAAATCTTCGCGTTTAAAATAAATCTGTGCTCCGCCCATGATTTCAGACCAACGCTTGGCATGATAAATCGGTGATGGACGACCAACGAAGTGTTTGAGTTCGTAACGAAATTCTTCTAAAAATTCTGGGTCATGTTGAAATTTGGCATAGGCTTCTTTCAACTCATTTAATGCATGAGTCAAAGTTTCAGAAACAAAAGTGCCGCCGTACATGCCGAAGTGACCTTTGGCATCGGGGAAATTATAAGTTGCGGAATGATAAATCGCTGCTGGCGCTTGTGCGCCGACTAATTGATACCCAAATAATCCATTATTGTGAGCATCAAGAGAAGATAATTCTTTCATGAGAATTCCTTGGAAAACGAATTTTAACTGTCTGGCATGTTATCGGCCAAGCGCACTGCGTGCACAAAAGACCGCATTTTTGCCACATCCTTAATGCCTTTTGACAATTCAACACCACTACTGATGTCAACTGCAAACGGCCGTACTCGCACGACTGCGTCAGTCGCGTTTTGTGCGCTCAAGCCACCACTTAAAACGACCCGAGGCGCGAGTTCTTTTGGAATGAGAGACCAATCAAAAACCTTTCCACTACCACCGAAACTATCAACGAAAGTATCGAGCAACAAACCCTGAAATAAAGGACTAATTGCTTTGTATTGAGCTTCGCATTCTAACAAATCTGCCGCGCTTGTGTCAGGTTTTACCCGAAAAGCACGGATAAAAGGCCGGCTCACAGCACTAGCAAGACGATGACATTCATCCGGAGATTCGTCACCGTGGAATTGCAATAATTGAATGGGGGCCAGTTTTATGACAGCTTGCAACTCTTCAAGACTCGCATTTACAAATAAACCTACAGAAGTCACAAATGGCGGAATGGCGGCAATCAAAGGCGCTGCTGCCTCAGGCTTTAAGTAACGTGGACTTGGTGGGTAAAATACAAAACCGAGTGCATCGGCGCCAGCATGGATTGCGTCACTAATATCATCTAAGCGGGTGATACCGCAGATTTTGATTCGGGTTTTATCCAGTAAAAACATAGTTTAAGTTTGAAATATTTAGCCGATTAATTCGTATATGCAATCAATACTAACCGATCAAAACTATAGGCACTGGATAAATTTATACAAAAATCAAATATTTTGACTCAAGAACAAACTACTATACGACTCCAAATAAACACAACTGCCCGCAATTAGTCTTCAAATTCAAACCGAAATTGTCCTCTAGGTAGCATCAACTTGGGAATAGGCCTACCTTTTTCCACAATGACGACATCTACAGGCACCGCATCCGTCACTTCTTCTAACCGGTATACATAAATGACGCGCCGCCCTACCTTAGGTAATAGATAATCGGGAATATCACTTGGCGATAAGTGGGCTAACACAGATAGCCATTCATACCTATGCGTTTGTGGATCTATCTTATAACTAGGATGAATTACTTGCATATCGACTCTATCCTGATAGCGCCCAAAAACCTCATATTTCGCCATTGTCGATTTCAATACAAATGCGCTCTGTTGCCCGATCAGCGAATTCTTTGTTTGTAAATTCAAAGCAGGAAGATAAAGTGGGTGGTTGAAATATGCAGTTGAATGTTCGTACAAAGTCGTTTGATCAATACTCAAAGGATTAATCTGAGTCAACTTTTGCAAATACTCAGCCATAAAAATAGTCTGTGTTGAATCAATATGCGTTTTCATTCCATGACCATGCCCAACATAAACAAACACTTTCGCTTTTGAATTTAGCTTAATAGTTGCAGCAACAATATTTTCGGCTTGCCTCGTTTCGCGCAGTATTTCATTTTGCTCGGATGACAGTGTTTTATCGAATGCCATGTCGTCGTAGTGTACAAATTTCCATCCGTCTTTTGCAGCATCACGCAGAAAATTGCCATATACAGGTTCTTGTGAATAATAGCCTGTACTTTGCTTGACATAACCCGACTCAAGGGGTTCACTTAATGTTTCACAAGCCAAGTATTCATAACCGATTTTCCGCAATTCACTTGCAAGTCGCATAGCAAATGCACGATGCAATGGCATCTGATGGGCCTCATTAAGAATAACTATTTGACGCGATCTAGCTTCTTCAACAATGGTTTCGATCGCATTTAAGGCTCTCGCCTCCTGTAATCGCTCTAGATCACCAGTTTGAATTGTGCCAATTCGGTTCGACAAAGCCGTCCATCGATCAAAACTTTCAATAGCGCCAAAAGCATCACCAACAAAAGTGCGAATCGTACCCAACCTTTGCAATGGGCTATTTAGATAATTCAATTGATTTTTTGATGGATCACTTTGAATTTCCAATTCTGCCTCTTGAAGTTTTGCCTCGGCATATTTAAGTTGCTCAAACTTAGAACGCTTCCAAATCGGGATCTCTTTAGTTGCGGCGCTGATTGACTCAAATGGTATCAACAAAAATATAAAGCAAAAAAATACAACGCGAAAAAATGTCTGCATATTGCAAATGTCCATTCTCAATTCATATTCAGTGCAACTAAAGTCAAAGATCAGCACTCGATCTTCTCCAATCAAAATGATTTCCATTAAAAATACAAATCTACAATCATAGATTTAAATTAATTTAGTTTTTTTAGCTCTATTAATTTACACTAAAAAGTTGGTAGATAAATTTTATTCGGGCAAATAAATGAACTCAATTCTTCGATACAAGCGGATTCTATCAGCTCTACTGGTATTGATATCGACCAACTCATTTGCACTCACTCACCAAGCGAATGGCGACCCGCAACTGCCGCAAAAACGTCAACAACAGATGAACGAAGGTCAGCGCTTACTCGATCAATATCGATCCAACAAAAATAGCCTAATCGGTATAAAAAATCTATTTTCAAACAATACCGAAGCCATCATGGCGATTCATGCAAAAGGCTTACCAAGAACTGCAAGAAATGTGGAGACCATACGTAACTTACTTGCGTCAAGCAGTAAGACGGAAGAAAAAATCGCTTTACTTCGACTTTCAGGAAGTCTGTACACCTACGATAACCAAAGCAACAGCAATCACCTGATTGCGCAAGACCTGCGCCACCATATCCATTCAAACGAAAAAGACATTAGTGTGGCAGCACTATTAACTTTCTCGCGCTTAGACTATTTTAGCGACTCAGCGGAACTCTTAAAACGGGCTTATAACAAAAAGATGATAGATGTAACTGGCTATTTGGGAGAGATCGCGCATTTATTGCCGTACGCACCAGCTTCAGATCAACACAAATTATTTACCATACTCAGCGCGGGCAATAAAAACTATGCGAACGAGATCCTCGCATCGAGTTTTACCCAAACATCAAGGATTAAGAAGCTAGACTCGAGTCTGAAAAAAATTTTGCGATTACATTTCGAGAAAAATCAACCGAACTTTTCTGTCGCGATTGGAGAGTATGGCATCTCAGATTCTTCGCGATACACAACCTGGCTACAAGCAAGCACTATGCTGGAAATCGACATGACAGGAAAAACTTATCAAGAGCTGATTTTCAAACACTTAAACAATCCTAATATAGACCCACGTAAAATTATCGCTTTTCTGAGCGCGACTGAAGGCAAGTATTTGATTGATCATCTACAGAATGCCAAACAAAAGGAAGATCTCAAAGTGCTCAATGAACGTGCACAACTGTATTCAAAACAGTTGCCTCAAAATACGATTATGCGCGACCTTGTACAGCAAATCAGTTCTAACATGGAATCGCCAGTCAGATAAATTTGCCATTGTGTTAGATGCTTACATCTCATCGACAATAACGAAAAAAAGAGGCGACACACTCACAACGTCGCCTCTTTTTACAACTTAAACTACAATTTTCTACTAAGCCACTTTTTTAGCATCAAAAAATTGTTCATCCTCAGTAGAGCCATGCAAAGCTGTAGTTGATGATTGGCCTTGCTGAATCACCTGCGTCACCGCATCAAAATAACCTGTACCCACTTCACGTTGATGTTTAACCGCAGTAAATCCTTTCTCTGCTGCTGCGAATTCGGCTTCTTGCAATTCCACGAAAGCGGACATCTGACGGCGTGCGTAGCCGTGTGCCAAGTTGAACATACCGTAGTTCAATGCATGGAAACCTGCCAAAGTAATGAATTGGAATTTATAACCCATTGCGCCCAATTCTTTTTGGAATTTCGCAATCGTTGCATCGTCCAAATTCTTTTTCCAGTTAAAGCTTGGTGAGCAGTTGTACGCCAATAATTTACCTGGGAACTTCGCGTGAATCGCATCAGCAAACGCTTTTGCAAATGCCAAATCGGGTTTACCTGTTTCACACCAAATCATGTCGGCATACTCTGCGTAAGCCAAGCCGCGAGAGATGGATTGCTGCAAGCCTGGTTTAGTTTTATAGAAGCCTTCCAAGGTACGCTCGCCTGTCAAGAATGGCTTGTCGTTATCATCGATATCGGACGTCAATAAATCAGCGGCTTCCGCATCGGTGCGTGCCAACAAGACTGTGTGCGTACCCATCACGTCTGCAGCTAAACGTGCCGCATTCAGTTTTTCTACTGCTTCGCGAGTTGGCACCAATACCTTGCCGCCCATGTGACCGCATTTTTTCACTGAGGCCAATTGATCTTCAAAATGAACGCCTGAAGCACCCGCTTCGATCATGGCTTTCATCAATTCGAATGCATTCAATACGCCACCAAAACCGGCTTCCGCATCGGCCACGATAGGAGCGAAGTAATCGACTTCGCCTGAATCTTCTGACCATTGAATTTGATCAGCACGCGTCAACGTATTATTGATGCGCTTCACGACTAAGGGTACAGAATTTGCTGGATACAAGGATTGATCTGGGTACATCTCGCCCGCAACGTTGGCGTCGCCAGCGACTTGCCAACCAGAGAGATAAATCGCTTTCAAACCGGCTTTGACTTGCTGCATCGCTTGATTGCCGGTCAATGCGCCAAGTGCGTTGACGAAGGGTTCGTTATTGACTAAATCCCACAATTTCAACGCGCCTGTTTTTGCGATGGTGTGTTCGACTTGCAAAGAGCCGCGCAAACGTACCACGTCTTCCGCGGTGTAATTACGTTTAATACCTTTCCAGCGCGGATTGGTATCCCAATCTTTTTGGATTTCGGCGATTTGCTGTTCACGAGTGAGTTTTTGGGTCATGGTAGTTCTCCTGATGTGATTGCTGCGGTTTTAAATAATTGCTTAAAAAAGTGGTCGTCCTTGAGATCTATAGTAGGACAAACCTTGCAGCGCAACAATGTCTTATATAAGACATAGGAGAAATATTTTTTCAATTAAAATCAAATACTTAACAAATACATTTCATGATGCAAAACGACTTTCCTCGAAATGAAATAAATTTTTGGTGCAGCACATTAGAACTTTTCACGATGTGAAAACACTATTTCACCATGCAGGATCTGCCAAATTAAATAACCTCGAATCGTTTTTAGCCAAATAAAATTAAGGATCATCATCGCCACGCCCTCACAACGCCTTAGCGCATCAGAAAGTACTCAAACAAACTTTCCGACATACCGTCACCAATAACGCGATGAACTTGCTTAGCGAGCGCAGAATCCGCCTTAGCATCAAAGACAAAAAATCGATACACGTCAGCAAGGCATAAGGCAGCAGGATTCATAATCAAAATCCAACGCTCAGCACCGGCATCATGTTTGCGCCACCATTTTGTTGGCTTACGATTTGGCGTATCCAAAGTAAGTCGGGCGACCCAGCCGACTTCCAGCATTTTTTCCAGCAAACCTTCTATTTCATCCACGCCAAATCGAGTTTGCGCCCGCATATCTAAAACGTTGACGGAGGCATTGGCATCAGAATTACGTGCCAGCACCAAAATACGTAGCAAAGCAATTGCATCTTCAAATGCACTCCCCTTCTCTGGTACATGCCACCAACGCTCATACTTGACCACAGGCAAAGACGCTGCAATCACCGCACCAATCAAGGTAATCAGCCACGATAAATAAATCCAGATGAGAAAAATAGGGATCGCCGCCAAGGCGCCGTAGATCACGGTATAAGTCGGAAATTGTTTAATGAATACGGCAAATAAACGCTTGGCAATCTCAAATGCCACCGCTGCAAAAACCCCGCCCCAAACCGCATCGCGCCAATCTACGGGTCGATTGGGCACAGTCAAATACAAGAGCGTGTAGGCGCCGGTTGTAAATGCGATCGACACAGTGGTATAGAAAATGGTTCCCAACATAGGTACGGTTTTCATCAAACCATTAGTTGCCATGAACAAATTCGACGTCACGCTCATAGAGATACCAATCAGCAGCGGCCCGAGCGTCACAATTGCCCAGTACACGACAATGCGCTGCACGAGTGGTCGAGAACGTTTCACTTGCCAAATTTGATTAAAAGTTTTGTCTATCATCGCCATGGTGGCAACCGCCGTCACCATCAAGACCACACCACCCACCGCCGAAAGACGCGTCGCCTTGGTGGCAAATTGAGTGAGATAACCCATCACCGTGGTGGAAATCTGCTTAGGCATTAAACTTTGCGTAAAGTAAGCTTCTAGTGAGGCTTTAAAATCAGTAAATAGAGGAAAAGCCGTTAGTATGGCCAAGCCTATAGTCAAAATTGGCACCAATGCCAGCACCGTAGTAAAAGTCAAACTACCTGCCACTTGAGGCAAGCGCACCTCTTGCAAGCGACGCACGGCAAATTGAATCAAATTCTTCAATTGTCCCCAACTTAAACCACGAATAAAACCACCCATACTTAACTTCCCATTTCCTATGTAACTGACTACACCAAGACTACTTACTCGCAACGCCGCTAGTTTTCTAAGCTAGCGCACATTAGCGATCTTACTAAAACGCTCATTTTACCCAGACTTACCTATCAAGCCTTGAGATATTTATCAATTTCCTGGATTGAGGGCAATTAGCTCGCTATGTAGATCAATTTATTCTTTAACTTACGTCCAAACTTGCGTCCCAAATTAATGTGTAAGCTCCCAGACCGGGTCGAAATTCTTTATAATTCGTCAAATGAATGCACACTCTATTCCCCTGCTTGTTTTGTACTACTCCCGTCATGGCAGCACGCGCCAATTGGCTCAATTGATTGCCCAAGGCATAGAAAGCGTTGCTGGCTGTGAAGCGCGGCTACGCACCGTACCTAGCGTGTCCCCTGTCTCTGAAGCGACTGAAGCGGCTATTCCTAATGATGGTGCTCCGTATGTAGAACTCGAAGATTTCAAAGAATGTGCAGGTATTGCACTAGGCTCACCCACTCGTTTTGGTAACATGGCTTCGGCGATGAAGTACTTTTGGGATGGTACTGCAGCCGATTGGGTTTCTGGCACTTTATGTGGCAAACCAGCTTGTGTATTTACTTCAACAGGTAGCTTGCATGGTGGTCAAGAATCAACTTTACTTTCAATGATGCTGCCGCTGATGCACCATGGCATGTTGATCTTAGGATTGCCGTACACCCATCCCGAATTAATGACAACAAAATCTGGCGGCAGCCCTTATGGCGCTAGCCACTGGTCAGGACTCGACGGCAAGCTCGCCATCACAGAAGAAACGCGCGTATTGACCATTGCCCTCGGCAAACGTTTGGCTGAGACGGCTTTAAAACTGCAAACAATATGAACCAAAGCACCAATCATTTTCATCGCATCGCATGCTTTAGCCTCATCGGCCTGATACTACTTGGTATCGTATGGGAAACGTGGCTGGCACCTTACAAACCGGGTCATTACCTCTTTGTGATAAAAGTCATTCCTCTGCTCTTTCCTTTACGTGGCGTTTTTCAAAAAAATATCTACACCATGCAATGGGCTTCGATGTTTATCATGTTTTATTTCATGGAAGGCGTGGTCAGAGCTATGGGCGATGCGGAATATATGTCGCGCTGGCTGGCAGGTTTAGAAATCATATTGAGCATCAGCTTTTTTATCAGCAGCATTTATTTTGTACGCCCCTACAAAAAAATCGCAAAAGCGGCAAAGAAAGAAGCGTTGGCGGCAGAAAAAGCTTTGCAAAAATCGAACTCATAACTCTCCCAAATCCACTGCCAATCTTATGCATAACTTTCTTTCTCTCTGCAAATCAGCAATTGGTGAAGAACATGTTTTGCTAGAAGCGGTTCAACAAGCCGCCTACCTACAAGATTGGCGCCAACGCGCTACGGGCAAGGCGCTCGCGGTACTTCGACCCGCAAACACAGAACAAGTCGCACACCTCGTGCGTCTCTGCGCACAATTTCAGATCCCTATCGTTCCGCAAGGCGGCAACACCGGACTGGTACTAGGTAGTATCCCCGATCAATCCGGCAACGCGGTCGTCTTGTCACTACAACGATTAAATCAAATACGCGCCATTGACACGGCAAATAGCACCATGACTGTCGATGCCGGTTGTCTACTAGCACAGATTCAAAACGCGGCAGACGAACAAAATTTATTATTCCCTTTGTCGTTGGCATCAGAAGGCAGTTGCACCATAGGCGGGAATCTATCAACCAACGCAGGTGGCACTGCGGTCTTGCGTTATGGGAATATGCGCGAGCTATGTTTAGGTTTAGAAGTCGTCACTGCGCAAGGTGAAATCTGGCACGGCCTGCGCGGCCTGCGTAAAGACAACACGGGTTACGATTTACGAGATCTATTGATAGGTGCAGAAGGCACGCTGGGCATTATCACCGCCGCCGTTCTAAAACTGTATCCCAAACCTCTCAGTTATGGCACAGCCTTCATTAGACTCAATTCCATACAAGCTGCTGTCCGGCTCCTGACATTGGCGAAACAACACTGCCACACCTCCATTAGTGGATTTGAATTAATCAACCAACTTAGTTTGCAATTGGTGCATCAACATTTCCCTCAATTGCAACGAGTATTTACTGAAGCAAGTCCGTTCTACGTATTGCTAGAACTATCGAGTAGCGACACTGAACAAGCGACTTATCAGCAGCTCGAACAGTTAATTACAAACGCACTTAATGCCCAAATAATTGAAGATGCAGTCATCGCCAATTCGCTGGCGCAAGCAAAAAACTGCTGGGCGTTACGTGAATCCATTTCTGCTGCGCAAGCGAAAGAAGGTAAAAATATTAAACACGATATTTCATTACCTATCTCACGCATCGCCGATTTTGTGACGGAGACGGACCTGGCTTTGCAACAAGCTTTTCCCGACTGCCGAATGGTTACATTTGGGCATTTGGGTGATGGTAATTTGCATTACAACGTATCACCTCCATCTGACGCTAATCACGATCAGTTCCTAATTCACCAAAATCAGATCAATCGCCTAGTCCACGATAAGACCCATCAATTTGGCGGCTCGATATCAGCAGAGCACGGCATAGGTACCCTCAAAAAAGAAGAACTGCTGCGTTATAAATCGACCGTAGAGTTGACAATGATGCGCAACATCAAGCGAGCACTAGACCCGCAGAACATCATGAACCCCGGAAAAATCATTTAGGAGACAGCATGAAATATCTTAGTTTAGTGAATCTAACTTTGAGTTTAGCCTTAAGCAGTTTTTTCTTCAGTCTTTCCAGCTATGCAGACACTCCAGCGTTTAAATGCCAAGAAAATGGTAAAACTATTTTTAGTCAAACACCATGTAAAGGCATGCAATCTACCCCCATCGACATAAAAACGACTCAAATTCCAGAAGAAGAAACACAACGCGCCTTAAAGCGTCATCAGCATAGACTTAGCGAGTCCAACAAAAACCAAAAAGCCAGAGATCGCGAATTCGCCAAACAAGAGGCAGCCAGTCGTCGTATCGCAAGCAAAAATGCACAAGCCAAAAAACAGTGCGAAAGCCAGCAGTTAAAGACCAAATGGGCGAAAGAGGATTTACGCAGCACCCAACCCAAAGGTGAAATGAAAGCACAAGCGAAATTAAAGCGTGCCCAAGAAAAAGCCGACTTGGTATGTAAAAACGCCTAGGTAGGCTTTTGTATTTTTTTTGTTACACACTAAATCGCAGATTTTTTAGGTAAAAAAACTAACAGTCTGACACTGCTAGTTCTTTTTGGTATTACTTTGGCGCGTCGGGAGGGGTTCGAACCCCCGACCCATGCCTTAGAAGGGCATTGCTCTATCCAACTGAGCTACCGACGCACACGTATTTTTCAATCGATTATGAGCGAAAAATAAGAAGGCTGAATATTACAGTGTATCGCTACTAACATCAAGAATGAATCCCCGATCTGCGCAAATTTAGCTTAAGCAATTGGCCAAACGACGCGCTAATTTATTAGCTAGATCGGCATCTGATGTTTCCACCATGACGCGAATTAGTGGCTCAGTTCCTGAGGCTCTAATAAGTACGCGCCCTTGCCCTGCCAATTCTTTTTCTACGGCTTCTTTTTCTGTCAGCAAAGCGGCATTACTTTGCCAATCAAAGCCAGCTTGCACCCGCACATTAATCAAAACTTGCGGAAATAAATTCAGATTTTCAAAACACTGATCTAAAGATTTACCGTTACGTTTTAACGCAGACAAGACCTGCAAAGCAGAAACGATACCATCACCCGTTGTATGTTTATCGAGGCACAACAAATGACCCGAGCCCTCGCCACCTAGCAGCCAACCTTGCTGCTGCATTTGCTCTAAGACATAACGATCACCGACTTTCGCCCGGATAAAACCAACGCCTAAATCTTTAAACGCCAACTCTACCGCCATATTAGTCATCAATGTGCCGACGACACCAACTACCGGACCAATTGCCATTCGATCTAAAACCATCAAATAAAGTAGTTGATCTCCATCATAAATTTTTCCAAATTTATCTACCATCAAAAGTCGGTCAGCGTCACCATCCAATGCGATACCAAGATCGGCATGATTGGCGCGAACTGCCAAGGCAAGTGCATCAGGCGCCGTAGCGCCTACTTTATCGTTAATATTGAAACCATTCGGTTGATTGCCGATCGCAATGACTTCCGCGCCCAACTCATGAAAAACATGCGGTGCAATATCATAAGCAGCGCCATGCGCACAATCGACCACTATTTTCAAACCGCGTAAATCCAGCTCATTGGGATAGGTACTCTTACAAAATTCGATATAGCGTCCGTTCGCGTCCTCGAGTCGTTTTGCTTTGCCTAATTTGTCAGAGCTAACGCACTGCATTTCGCGCCCTAGCTCTTCTTCAATCGCCAGCTCAACCTCATCTGGCAATTTAGTTCCCTGCGCGGAAAAGAATTTAATACCGTTATCATCATAAGGATTATGTGATGCAGAAATTACGACGCCGGTTGATAATCTAAGCGCACGCGTTAAGTACGCAATCGCTGGCGTCGGCATCGGACCTGAAAGCATAATATCGACGCCCGCTGCCGCGAAACCAGCTTCGAGTGAAGCTTCCAACATGTAGCCAGACACGCGCGTATCCTTCCCGATCAAGACCGTTGGTTTGCCGCTAGTAGCAGGTGCCAGTTGCGCCAGAACTTTTCCGGCAGCGTAACCCAATCGCATAACGAAATCAGGCGTGATTGGAGCAACACCGACTTTTCCTCGAATGCCATCGGTACCAAAATATTTACGGGACATACGTTTCCTTTCTTCTTCTATCTTTTTGTTTTACTTTATTTGATTCCTAGATTATTTCCATGTTGCATCACTCGTCATGCATTCACAATCCCAACTCAACTTCTTAGGTTGCATTCACTGCCTGCCAAACTCTCACCGCATCAACTGTTTCCGCAACATCGTGCACGCGCAAAATTCGAGCACCTTGTGACATCGCCATTAATGCTGCTGCGAGGCTGCCAGCCATTCGACGCTCAACAGGTTTTCCAGTGATCGCGCCAATCATAGTTTTTCGCGACATTCCAGCCAGAACTGGCAACTCAAGCTCATCTTGGATCAATCGAATGTGCTGCAATAATTCGATATTGTGTTCCAGAGTTTTTCCAAACCCAAACCCTGGATCAATACTCAGACGATTTTTCTCGACGCCTGACGACAGAAGCTGATCACAACGTTCGCGTAAAAATGCAATCACTTCAGCGGTCACATTGGCATAGCTCGGTCTTTGCTGCATGGTTTCTGGTGACTGCTGCATATGCATCACACACAATCCTACATCGCTGTCAGCGATCACTTCACGCGCTTGAGACGAGGCAAATCCACGAATATCATTAATCATATCCGCGCCAGCTATGATTGCTTCGCGCATTACTTCAGGCTTGTAAGTGTCGACCGAAATAGGTTTACCACAATCACGTAATGCATATACTAAAGGAATCACACGTTTGAGTTCCTCATCCAGTGGCAAAGCGACTGCGCCTGGACGCGTTGATTCGCCACCGATATCGATGATATCAACGCCGTCTTCTATCATTTGCTCAGCATGGCTAATTGCGTGATCTAAAGATGAAAATTTCCCGCCATCGGAAAACGAATCGGGAGTGATATTTAAAATACCCATGATCAATGGCTTACACATCGTCGACGCGTTATTGACTGGTTTCATTGGAAAACGAAATCGTCCGCATTCAAAAAAAGTAGGTAACATAAATCAAACGCTGTAAAAATGAAGGGTGAGGAAAACTCTCCTCACCCTTACACAATCATCAAAATCAATCAAACTAAGAAAGTTTAAGCAGGCGCAGTCGCATTTGGCGTGACACCACCTGGTGGCGTATCAGACGACGACTTTGGAGTCGCTGTATATGACTTTGGCGGCTTCGGTTCTTGACCATTCATAATGTCATTGATTTGCTCGGCATCGATGGTTTCCCACTCGAGTAAAGCCTTAGTCATGACTTCTACCTTGTCACGATTCGTTTCTAACAGATGACGGGCGATCGCATATTGTGCATCCAAAATAGAACGAATTTCTGCATCCACTTTTTGTTGCGTCGCTTCGGAAATAGTTTTAGAAGAGCCGCCGAAATATCCGCTATCTTGGCTATCTTCATACACCATCACACCCAAGGTATCTGACATACCAAATCGAGTGACCATCGCACGCGCCAACTTGGTCGCTCGAGAGAAGTCATTTGACGCACCTGTTGACATTTGTCCGACAAAAATTTCTTCTGCAATACGACCACCGAATAAAATCGCGATCTCTTCCAACATTTTATCTTTGTAACCGCTGATCTGGTCATGTTCTGGCAATTGCCATGTCAAACCAAGTGCATTACCGCGCGGCATAATTGTGACTTTATGAACTGGATCGGCTTTCGGCAACAATTTCGCCACGACAGCATGGCCAGACTCATGATAGGCCGTGTTGCGACGTTCATCTTCACGCATTACCATAGACTTACGTTCTGGACCCATGTAGATCTTGTCTTTCGCATCTTCAAAATCCAACATTTCGACCAAACGTTTATTTCGACGTGCCGCAAATAAAGCAGATTCATTCACCAAATTAGCTAAGTCAGCACCTGAGAAACCTGGTGTTCCGCGCGCCAAAATATCTGCACGCACATCGGGTGCGATTGGTACTTTACGCATGTGTACGTTCAAGATTTGTTCGCGACCACGAATATCTGGCAAGCCCACAGTAACTTGGCGATCGAAACGACCTGGACGCAACAATGCTTTATCAAGTACATCAGAGCGGTTCGTCGCAGCGATCACGATCACGCCGGAATTTGGCTCAAAGCCATCCATCTCAACCAGCATCTGGTTCAAGGTTTGCTCGCGCTCGTCATTACCACCGCCCATACCAGCGCCACGATGGCGACCTACAGCATCAATCTCGTCAATAAAAATGATACATGGTGAATGTTTTTTCGCGTTATCAAACATATCGCGTACACGAGATGCACCGACACCAACAAACATCTCAACGAAATCTGAACCTGAAATAGTAAAGAAGGGAACCTTCGCTTCACCCGCGATCGCACGCGCTAACAGGGTTTTACCAGTACCTGGAGGACCAACCATCAAAACACCGCGTGGAATACGTCCGCCGAGCTTTTGGAATTTACTTGGATCTTTTAAGAAATCGACGACTTCACTAACTTCTTCTTTGGCTTCATCGCAACCTGCGACGTCAGCAAAAGTGACATGGTTGTTCGTTTCGTCGAGCATGCGCGCTTTTGATTTACCGAATGAAAACGCGCCACCTTTGCCACCACCTTGCATCTGACGCATAAAGAAAATCCATACACCGATCAGCAATAACATTGGTCCATAAGAAATCAGGATTTGCCCTAATAATGATGGCTCTTCTGGTGGTTTGCTATCGAATTTAATTCCGTTATCAACTAAGTCTTTAGCCAAGCCCTTATCAAAGATCGTCAACTGTGCTTTGATTTTCTTGTCATCAATCGTGGTAGCAACAACCGTGCGATTGCTATCATCAATTAC
The DNA here is from genome assembly GCF_042432465.1 of Affinundibacterium danionis. Lineage (NCBI taxonomy): Bacteria > Pseudomonadati > Pseudomonadota > Betaproteobacteria > Burkholderiales > Oxalobacteraceae > Affinundibacterium > Affinundibacterium danionis. Next base: position 55,474 of record NZ_JBHLXJ010000014.1, read on the forward strand.
TGCCTCTTTGATGCGTTTTGCGCGCACTTCATCGAGAAATTGAGAATAAGGAATCGTCACTGCATTGGCAGCGAGATTCTTACTATCAAATTTATTGAACACCATAAAGAGCACTAAGAGCACCGCGCCCCACATTGCAATTTTGGTTAACATTGAATTATTCACAAAAACTCCTCAGGTGCTTCATGCGCACAAAAAGTCGCAAGAAAAATATTTGGCGATCTTTACTACCCACTCAAGCAAACATTCTACTCGCATTAAATACAGCTTGCTGAACAAGATATGCTGGCGTGATTGACAATTATCAAGGGCAAAACAATCAAATTATTCTCAAATTTCGCGCTATTTTACTCAATTCGGATTTTTTAAGCCTTTTCCAAGCAAAAATATCTCCGCAGATTTATCTTTGCTCGCTTTAGGCTTTTTATTGGTAACAGTTTTGAACTCGTTTTTAAACAAGGTAACTAGCGTATTGTAGCTAGGGCCGTGAAAACATTTGACCAGCAAAGCGCCATTCGGTTTCAAATGAGCCTTGGCAAACTCAACCGCCAATTCAATAATATACTCGACTCGCGCGGCGTCAACCGTCGAGTTACCAGAGAGATTGGGTGCCATATCCGACAAAACGACATCGACTTTTTTTCCTTGTAATCTTGATTCCAACTGAGACAATACCTCTTCTTCACGAAAGTCACCTTGGATAAAGTCAACATCGGCAATCGGTTCCATTGGCAATAAATCTAGTGCATAGATCTCACCATTGATGCCACCGCCCTCTTTCCCCGCCAATTTATGACGCGTATATTGCGACCACCCACCTGGAGTTGCGCCTAAGTCGACAATCACCTGACCACTTTTGATCAGTTTTTCAGTCTCATCAATTTCTTTGAGCTTATAAACGGCACGTGATCGGTAGCCTTCTTTTTGTGCTAATTTCACATAAGGATCATTAATATGATCGTGAACCCAATTTTGATTGAATTTATTCTTGGCCATTGGCGTAAAATACTGCTTTTAAAGGAATTTATATGTCAAACGACGCAACAACTAAAAAAATCAAGCCAAAATCAAAACTCACTCCCGCGGAACGCAGTGAATTACGCGCAGAAGCACATGGTTTGAAACCTATCGTCATTATCGGCGAAGCTGGCTTAACGCCCGCTGTCATGAAGGAAATCGATGCCAGCCTGAATTCTCATGGGTTAATCAAAGTACGTGTCTTTGGTGATGATCGTGAAGCACGCGTAACGATGTACGAAACAATTTGCGCAGAACTTGGTGCCGAACCAGTTCAACATATTGGCAAATTATTGGTGATTTATCGTCCTAAATTAGACGGCATCAAAGAAACCAAATTTGTCAAACGTGGAAAAGGTCTGCGCGAAGTAACGATTGTGAAGCCTAGCGCAAGTGGCACAAAAAAACCATCTGTTTCTAAAGTCTTAGTTAAAGGTAATGAACGTGTCACTCAAGGTGGTTCCATTAAACGTGCAAAACCACGTCAATCTAGCGTCAAAAAATCGATCAAGGCGTAATTCTTACTCGACTTGTTCAGCCTCTTTGCTCACTAAAAAAGAGGGGCGCTAATTGCGCGCCCCACTCTTGCTTTACCTAGAATTGCCTGCTTCAAAACAGATAATTAGATGTAAAGCACTTCCAAAATTTCGTACTCACGAACACCCGCTGGTGCTTGCACGCCAACCACATCACCTGCGTACTTGCCTATCAAAGCGCGCGCTATCGGCGAAGTAATCGATACTTTGTTCAATTTCAGATCAGCTTCGTCTTCACCAACGATCTGGTATTGCACTTTTTGACCGTTTTCCAAATCTTCGAGTTGTACCGTTGAAGCAAACACAACGCGTCCTTCTGCATCCAATTCGGTTGGGTCAATAATTTGCGCGGCGCTTAATTTGCTATCTAGTTCAGCAATACGGCCTTCGATAAATGCCTGACGCTCTTTCGCTGCGTCGTACTCGGCATTTTCTGACAAGTCACCTTGTGCGCGCGCTTCGGCAATCGCATTAATCACCTCTGGGCGATCTTTGGTTTTAAGCTTGTGCAATTCTTGCTTGAGCAATTCTGCGCCAAATTTAGTGAGAGGGATTGTACTCATAGCTATCTACATTATTCAAAAATGGTGGGATTTCCCACGTTAACAATTCAAGATGGTTTGCCATCAAGCCTAAAAGTAGAGAGGTCACAAGAACAATGATAGCTCATTGTTAATTGTGACCTCTCAGAATGCGAATTTCCTGTTATTGGATATTCGCAGGATTTCGCTTAGTGTAAAGACTTATGCAGACCTTGTAAATCATAGACATGCAATTCGTTGAGATGACGCATCCCTTCCACTGCTGCTTCAGCTCCCGCAATCGTTGTAATGGTCGTTGCTCCCGATGCCAAAGCGGAAACGCGAATCGAGCGAGAATCGGCAATCGCGTTGCGCTTCTCCTCCACCGTGTTGATGACCATCACCACTTCGCGGTTTTTCAGTAGATCAACCACGTGTGGACGGCCTTCAGCCACTTTATTCACAGGCGCGCAAGCAATGCCAGCCGCAGAAATCGCTGCTGCCGTACCTTTGGTCGCGACCAGTTCAAAGCCCATTGCAACCAAGTTCTTCGCAATATTGATCGCACGAGGTTTGTCTGCGTTTTTCACGGTCAAGAATACCTTACCCGACTTTGGCAATTTCGTTCCTGCACCTAATTGCGACTTCACAAAAGCTTCGCCGAAGGTCTTACCAACACCCATCACCTCGCCGGTCGATTTCATCTCTGGCCCGAGGATGGTATCCACGCCTGGGAACTTCACAAATGGGAAGACCGCTTCTTTGACGCTGAAATAACTTGGAACCACTTCTTTGTAAATGCCTTGCGAATCCAAAGTTTGACCAACCATACAACGCGCAGCGATTTTTGCCAATTGCAAACCAGTCACCTTTGACACATAAGGCACGGTACGTGAAGCACGTGGATTCACTTCTAGCACGTACACCACATCTTCACCGTCTTTTTGCTGAATTGCGAACTGAACGTTCATCAAACCAACAACATTCAAGCCCTTTGCCATCAAACTTGTTTGACGCTTCAATTCATCGATTGTCGCTTGTTTTAAAGAGTATGGTGGTAATGAACAGGCGGAGTCACCAGAGTGCACACCCGCTTGCTCGATATGCTCCATCACACCACCGATGAAAGTACGCGTGCCATCCGACAAGCAATCGACGTCAACTTCGATCGCATCATTCAAGAACCGATCTAGCAATACTGGAGAATCGTGTGAAACCTTTACGGCCTCACGCATATAGCGCTCAAGGTCTCGTTGTTCATGCACGATTTCCATCGCACGACCACCCAACACATAGGAAGGGCGAACCACGAGTGGATAACCAATTTCTTGCGCCAAAGTGATGGCCTCATCTTCGGTACGCGCAGTACGATTTGGTGGTTGACGCAAGCCCAACTCATGCAACATTTTTTGGAAGCGTTCACGATCTTCTGCGGCATCGATCATGTCAGGCGATGTACCAACGATAGGCACGCCATTCGCTTCTAATTCCAATGCCAATTTCAATGGTGTTTGACCACCATACTGCACGATCACGCCAACTGGTTTTTCCAGATCAACGATTTCCAATACGTCTTCCAAGGTCAGCGGCTCAAAATACAAGCGATCAGACGTGTCGTAATCAGTTGAAACAGTTTCTGGATTACAGTTAACCATAATCGTTTCGTAGCCGTCATCACGCATTGCAAACGCAGCGTGTACACAGCAATAATCAAACTCAATACCTTGGCCGATACGATTTGGACCACCGCCTAACACGATAATTTTTTTCTTATCGCTTGGCGCAGATTCACACTCATCTTCATAGGTGGAATACATATACGCGGTCTTCGTCGCAAACTCACCAGCACACGTATCGACGCGTTTGTACACTGGACGCACGTTCAAGGCTTTACGTTTTTCACGTACTGCCGTGCCGGTTGTTTTCAACAATTTAGCCAAACGACGATCTGAGAAACCTTTTTTCTTCAGCTTCAACAACAGATCTTTATCAATGCCATCCAAGCTTTGCGTTTCCAACCACAATTCGATATCGACGATATCTTTAATTTGCACCAAGAACCAAGGATCAATATGGGTCAACTGATGCACTTCTTCCAGAGAAAAACCTTGTGCAAACGCATCGCCCACGTACCAAATACGATCAGGACCAGGCGCGCCCAATTCTTTCTCTAAGACTTCACGGTCTGTGGTCTTTTCATTCATACCATCCACGCCGACTTCCAAACCACGCAAAGCTTTTTGGAAAGACTCTTGGAAGGTGCGACCAATCGCCATCACTTCACCAACTGACTTCATTTGCGTCGTCAAACGATTGTCCGCTTGTGGGAATTTTTCGAATGCGAAACGAGGAATCTTCGTCACAACATAGTCGATCGATGGCTCGAAAGATGCGGGCGTTTGACCACCTGTAATTTCATTACGCAACTCATCCAAAGTGAAGCCAACCGCCAGCTTCGCCGCAATTTTCGCAATGGGGAAACCAGTCGCTTTTGATGCCAATGCAGATGAACGTGAAACACGTGGATTCATTTCAATCACGATCATGCGGCCATCTTTTGGATTAACTGAGAACTGCACGTTTGAACCACCAGTATCGACACCGATTTCACGCAATACCGCCAATGAAGCGTTACGCATGATTTGGTATTCTTTATCAGTCAGCGTTTGTGCTGGTGCCACAGTGATGGAGTCACCGGTGTGCACACCCATAGGATCCAGATTTTCGATGGAGCAAACGATGATGCAGTTATCCGCTTTATCGCGTACAACTTCCATTTCATATTCTTTCCAACCGATCAAAGATTCTTCGATCAATAGCTCACTCGTTGGCGACGCTTCCAAGCCACGTTTGCAGATGGTTTCGAATTCTTCTTCGTTGTAAGCAATACCGCCGCCTGTTCCACCCATCGTGAACGAAGGACGAATAATCACAGGGAAACCGATGCGCTTTTGCACTTCCCAAGATTCATCCATGGTATGCGCTACACCAGAGCGCGCAGAACCTAAACCAATCTTGGTCATCGCATCTTTAAACTTAGAGCGATCTTCAGCTTTATCAATCGCCTCAGGCGTTGCGCCGATTAATTCACATTTGTACTTTTCTAAGACGCCATGACGGTGCAGATCGAGTGCACAATTCAAGGCTGTTTGACCGCCCATCGTTGGCAAGATCGCATCAGGACGTTCTTTATCAATAATGCGCTCTAATACTTGCCAAGTGATAGGCTCGATGTAAGTGACATCGGCCATATCTGGATCTGTCATGATGGTCGCTGGATTGCTATTGACCAAAATGACTTTATAGCCTTCTTCACGCAATGCTTTACAAGCTTGTGCGCCGGAATAATCGAACTCACAAGCCTGACCAATGATGATAGGGCCCGCGCCGATAATTAAAATACTTTTTATGTCTATACGCTTAGGCATTTTTGTTCTTCTCCAACTTCGCGGTCTTCATCAAATTCGTAAAACGGTCAAACAAATAGGCAATATCATGCGGACCTGGCGATGCTTCAGGATGACCTTGGAAGCAAAATGCTGGCTTGTCAGTGCGCGCAAAACCTTGCAAAGAGCCGTCAAACAAAGACACATGCGTAACGCGGCAATTGTCTGGCAACGATGCAGCATCGACTGCAAAACCGTGATTTTGTGAAGTGATCAACACTTGCTTAGTATCGAGATCTTGCACAGGATGGTTAGCACCATGGTGACCAAACTTCATCTTCAAAGTTTTTGCGCCAGAAGCCAAGGCCATAATTTGATGACCCAAACAAATACCAAAAGTAGGAATGCCTTTTTCAATCAATTCTTTTGCTGCTGCGATCGCGTAATCACATGGTTCTGGATCGCCAGGACCGTTCGATAAAAATACGCCATCAGGATTCAATGCCAACACTTCAGCCGCGCTTGACTGCGCTGGCAGTACTGTTACTTTGCAACCGCGCTCTGCCAACATACGCAAAATATTGCGTTTGACACCGAAGTCAAAAGCAACCACATGGAATTCTGGATTGCTTAAAGTGCCATAGCCTTGACCGAGTTTCCACTCTGCTTCCGTCCATTCGTAAGACTTCGAAACAGAAACCACTTTCGCCAAATCCATACCAGCCAATCCTGGGAAAGATTTTGCTAACTCAAGCGCTTTTGTCGCATCCGAGCCCACCAAAATCGCACCACCTTGCGCACCTTTTTCGCGCAAAATGCGTGTCAACTTACGCGTATCGATACCAGCGATGGCAACAATATTTTGTGACTTTAAGTAATCAGATAAAGATTGTTCCGAGCGGAAATTAGAAACCAACATAGGCAGATCTTTAATGATCAAACCTGCAGCATGAATTTTGTCTGACTCAACGTCTTCCGAATTCACACCTGTGTTACCAATATGCGGATAAGTCAAGGTGACGATTTGGGAGCTATAACTTGGATCAGTCAAAATTTCTTGATAACCAGTCATAGAAGTATTGAAAACAACTTCACCGATCGTGTGACCGGATGCTCCAATCGAAACACCAGTAAATATCGTGCCATCAGCGAGGGCAAGAATGGCGATGGAATCGGGATTGGAACTTAGGGACTGCGGAATGGGCAGCAAGGGCAACTCCTGTAGTGTTGTCGCCGTTGCGCGCCCAAACATCGATCGTTACTTGCTGTTCTCTGAACTTCGCCTTGAATATCAAAGCGCTATCCGGAGAATGAGGAACAATCAAAGTAGAGAGTGATTTTTTGGATATGCGCTACGACGAGATTTGAATAAGCTAAACCCTCGAATTATAGCGCAATTAAGCCCCTCAGGCAATCGCAGAATTCTTTCCAAAAAGCATTTTCTGGATTTTTGGCCGCCATTTAGCTGAGCAAATCATAGAGATGACGCAATAATTTTCCCACGCTTTCTTGTCCGCGCTTTCCTTTGAGCGGATAATGCAATTTTTTTCGCATCCATAAGCAAAACCGTGGCACCTTTTCTCGCTGACCAAATCAATAATTTATTGCCGCAAACACAATGCACCAAATGTGGTTACCCCGCTTGTCAAGCTTATGCTCAAGCCATTGCCGATGGTAGCGCCAACTACAACCAATGCCCACCCGGCGGACAAGAAGGCATTGACCGGCTCGCGCATTTATTAGGAAAAGTAAGCATCACTCTCAATCCGGCCAACGGTATAGAAAAACCGCGAACTATCGCCTTTATTGACGAGGCAGTTTGCATAGGCTGCACATTGTGCATACAAGCCTGCCCTGTCGATGCCATCATGGGTGCCAATAAGCAGATGCATACGGTGATTCCTGAATTGTGTACGGGCTGTGATTTATGTGTAGCACCCTGCCCCGTTGATTGCATCACCATGCTACCGACGGCGAACACATCAACCGGCTGGCAAGCTTGGTCACAAGAACAAGCGAACGACGCAAAACAACGCTATCAGCATAGAGAACAACGCTTAATTCGAGAAAAACAAGACAACGAAAAACGCCTGCTCGCAAAAGCCCATGAAAAACTCAAACTAGTTTCACTGGAAGTAGCAGAAACACAATCCGAGTTAGACGAAAAAGAGCGTAAGAAAAAAATTATCGCTAATGCGATCCTACGCGCATCCACCAAAAAAGATGCGCTAGCCAAATAATTAAATTGGGTTAAGCAATTTTCATGAACGCCAACAAACGCATAGAAATATTTACTCGCTTGCGAGCACAAAATCCGCATCCAACTACCGAACTCGAATACACCACGCCATTTGAATTACTAATTGCGGTGCTGTTATCCGCGCAAGCGACCGACATCTCGGTCAATAAAGCCACCAAACGACTTTACCCAATCGCGAACACGCCGCAGAAGATTTTTGATTTAGGTGTCGACGGCTTAATTCCCTACATACAAACAATAGGATTATTTCGCACCAAAGCAAAGAACACCATCGAGACTTGCCGCATTCTATTAGAACAACACAAAGGTGAAGTCCCACGCACGCGTGAAGCTTTAGAAGCACTGCCAGGAGTCGGCAGAAAAACCGCCAATGTGGTGCTCAACACGGCATTTGGCGAACCGACAATTGCTGTCGATACGCATATTTTTCGCGTCTCGAATCGCACCGGTATTGCACCAGGTAAAAATGTCGATGTCGTAGAAGAAAAATTATTGAAATTTGTACCAAATGATTTCAAGCTTGACGCCCATCATTGGTTAATTTTGCATGGTCGCTACACCTGCATCGCCCGCACGCCCAAATGCTGGAATTGCATGATTGCGGATTTATGCGAATTCAAACAAAAAACGCCCTTACCAGATAATGCGTAAGAGCGTTTTCAGATCACGAATATAACCTTTGCCTGCATTAAACGATTTGACAAGCCTCATCGAAATCCAAACGTGGTGAACGTGGGAATAATTTTTCTACATCACCATAACCAATACTACACACAAAATTCACTTTCACTGGAGAATCCGCGAAGAAAGTCGCATTAATTTTATCTGCATCAAATCCGGACATAGGACCGCAATCCAAACCTAAAGCACGTGCTGCCATCATCATATAAGCGCCTTGCAAGCTAGAATTTCTGAAGGCCGTTGCCTCAATATTAGCTTGATTACCTTCAAACCAAGAACGCGCATCAGGCGCATGTGGAAATAATTTGATCAATTTTTCATAAAAGGCCAAATCCATACCAATGATCACAGTCACAGGCGCTTGGCGGGTCTTTGCAGCATTACCCGGTGACATACACTCAACCAGTTTCTCTTTTTGCTCCGCAGATTTAACGAACACAAAGCGTGCCGGACAAGAATTAGCCGATGTCGGCGCCCATTTCATCGCATGATAAATCGCCTGAATTTGCTCATCGCTCACAGGCTTATTCAGCCAAACATTATGGGTACGCGCAGACGCAAATAATAAGTCTAAGGATTCTTGATTTAACATGTCACACCACCTTTAAAAAATGAAGTTGGGATCATAACCGAAAATTACTTTTTCTTCAGATTGAGCAAACAATGAGAAAACTGCTCGCCTATCAATTTCCCAGTAAAATGATACCTATCTCAGAAGTCACCACCGAGCCATAAACCGAATCTAGCCAAACATGTTTAATCCAAGTCAAGACGATGTACGCCGTTTTTTTTGCGAGACTTTTCGCAAATATCACGCCAAAGAAATTCTCACCCCATTAGAAACCATCGCCGCAGATTGGATTTCTCAGCATCCTGAATACGCCGATGATTTTCGTAATGTCGACGCGGCATTGCAACGCAATTACAGCGTCGACTCAGGTAAGACCAATCCTTTTCTGCATTTATCCATGCATTTAACCATCGCTGAACAAGTGACGATCAATCAACCACAAGGGGTTCGCATTGCTTACGAAGCCCTTGCGCATAAGAAAAACTCCATTCATGAAGCTCATCACGAAATGATGGACTCCTTGGGTGAAATGATCTGGAATTCACAACGCAATGGCACCCCACCCGATGGCGAAGCCTACTTATCGTCATTGATGCGTAAAGCTGGTCAATAAGCACAAATAGCAAATCAATATCGCTGCAATAAAAAAGCCACGAAATTTCGTGGCTTTTTTATACGATACTGACAATCAGAAAATCATCAGAAATTATTTCTTCAACACCAAACTACCCGGCAAACTGTGCAAGTACGCCGCAATATTTTCAATATCCGCGTTACTCAATGCTTTTGCCTGAGCTTCCATAATGGCATTACTACGTCCAGAAGTGCCCACCGCACCACGCTGATAGGATTTCAGAGCTTGCATCAAATAATCCTTATGTTGACCTGCCAACTTTGGGTAACTAGGATCGATAGGTTCGTTGTACGTCGCGCCGTGACATGATGCGCAATTAAATTTTGTAGCGGCAACTTTGCCAGCCTCGACATTACCAGCAGCAAACGCACTCGCAGAGAATGTTAAAGCGACGGCGACTAAAGCGATTTTTTTCATCATAATCCTCAGCTTATTTTTGTTGTGCGGTTTGTTGTGAATAGTAAGCAGCCAAATCAGCAATATCCTGATCGCTCAAGCTACCTGCAATACCGCGCATAGATGGATGCTTGCGATCACCTTTGCGATAAGCCTTTAATGCACTTTCAATATATTTTGCGGACTGACCACCTATCATAGGCACTTGGTAGACTTCAGGGAATGTCGCTTTATAGCCAGGAATAGCATGGCAGCCGATACACATCGCCACTTTGTTTTCTGCGGCTTTCGCGTTACCAACAACTTCAGCCGACACAGCAAGCTGTGCGACGCTCGCCAAAGCGAGTAGAGCAAATAATTTTTTCATATTAGCTGAGAGAAAATAATCAGGAAAATCAAAACAGCGATTTGATCGAAGTCAGCATTTTAGCCGATAACCATTAATTTTGCGCAAATTTCATGCGTATTTCAGACACAAATTCCTCTGACAACATCATTTTTGCAAGTCGAATGAAAATACAATTCTGCAATTTTCCGAGATTCGAGACTTTCTACCAGAACAAACACGCGTCATGATAGTTAAGCATTTTTTGTTTATACTCATGATCTCATTTTTTGACCTATCCATAAACGACGCTTGATACGCCACAACTTAATTTCAATGAATACCATGCTACGCTTTGAAGGTGCCGACAACTACGTCGCAACCGATGACTTAAAACTCGCAGTCAACGCTGCGCTCACTTTACAGCGCCCATTGCTAATTAAAGGCGAACCTGGCACCGGCAAAACCATGCTAGCAGAAGAAGTGGCAGCGGCACTCAACATGCCACTCATGCAATGGCACATTAAATCCACCACCAAAGCGCAGCAAGGCCTCTACGAATACGATGCCGTATCGCGTTTACGTGATTCGCAACTCGGCGACGAACGAGTCAAAGACATACACAATTACATAGTCAAAGGTGTTCTATGGCAGGCATTCACGGCGGATGAGCCAGTCGTTTTGTTAATTGACGAAATCGACAAAGCGGATATTGAATTCCCCAATGACTTATTGCGAGAACTGGATCGCATGGAATTTTATGTTTACGAAACACGCGAAATGGTACGAGCAAAGCATCGCCCCTTGGTGATTATTACATCCAACAATGAAAAGGAATTACCGGATGCATTCTTGCGCCGCTGCTTTTTTCATTACATCAAATTTCCTGACAAAGAAACCATGCAGGCGATCGTGAATGTGCATTTTCCCAATTTAAAATTGGATCTGCTAAACAATGCGCTCGAAGCTTTTTATCAAATTCGCGAAGTAAATGGTCTCAAGAAAAAGCCATCGACATCTGAACTGATAGATTGGCTTAAGTTATTGCTAGCGGAAGATATCCCGGCAGAAGTTATACACGCCAAAGACAGTAAAAATGCGATTCCGCCACTACATGGCGCGCTACTCAAAAATGAACAAGATGTTCATTTGTTTGAACGCCTCATGATGATGTCACGCAATCATCGCTAACATCAAATTTTGAACCACAAAAAAGCCGTCAATATCGACGGCTTTTTCATATTAAATTAATTGATTAGTTCTTAGACTGATCAACCATTTTATTTTTCGCAATCCAAGGCATCATGGCGCGCAATTTTGCACCGACTTGTTCAATCTGATGCTCGGAATTCAAACGACGACGAGAAATCAAAGTCGGCGCGCCAGCTTTGTTTTCCAAGATAAAGCTCTTCGCATATTCACCGGTCTGAATATCTTTCAAACATTGGCGCATCGCTTGTTTCGTTTGATCTGTAACGATACATGGACCAGTCACATATTCACCGTATTCCGCGTTATTAGAAATCGAGTAATTCATGTTAGCGATACCGCCTTCATAGATCAAATCGACGATCAATTTTAATTCGTGCAAGCACTCAAAGTAGGCCATCTCTGGTGCGTAACCACCTTCAACCAAAGTTTCAAAACCGGCCTTGATTAATTCCACTGCGCCACCGCACAAAACCGCTTGCTCACCGAACAAATCAGTTTCAGTTTCTTCACGGAAGTTAGTTTCGATAATACCAGCACGACCACCGCCATTTGCCATCGCATAAGACAAGGCGATATCGCGTGCAGAACCGGATTTATCTTGATACACAGCGACCAAATGTGGCACGCCACCACCCTGGGTGTAAGTTGCACGTACAGTGTGACCAGGTGCCTTCGGTGCGATCATGATCACGTCCATATCGGCACGTGGTACTACTTGACCATAATGAACGTTAAAGCCATGAGCGAATGCCAATACAGCACCTTGCTTCGCGTGTGGCGCGACGTTTTCGTTGTACACCTGAGCGATATTTTCGTCTGGTAACAAGATCATGATAACGTCAGCTTCTTTAACCGCATCATTAACTTCCGCGACCTTTAATCCAGCATTTTTGGCTTTATCCCAAGAGGCACCACCTTTGCGCAAAGCGACTGTGATCTGGCAACCAGATTCACTCATATTCAAGGCATGTGCATGACCTTGTGAACCATAACCGATGATGGCAACTTTTTTGCCTTTGATCAAAGAGAGATCACAATCTTTATCGTAAAAAACTTTCATTTTGATGTCCTATATTTTAAATAATTCGAAATTGAAAATGCTTGTTTGATTCAATCATCATCCAAGCGATAACCTAGACCGCAGAGACACCGAGAGCACGGAGGAAGAATTTTTCAATTCTCTGTATCCTCTGCGCCTTCGCGGTTTTACTTCTTCTGCTAAATCTGATTACACTTTGAGTATGCGTTCACCACGCCCAATACCAGAACCACCGGTACGAACGGTTTCTAGAATGGCGGTACGCTCAATGGAATCGATGAAGGCATCGAGCTTTCCTTTGTTACCGGTCAATTCTATGGTGTAGCTTTTTTCAGTGACGTCGATGATGCGCCCGCGGAAAATATCCGCCGTACGTTTCATCTCTTCACGCTCTTTACCAACCGCACGTACCTTGATAAGCATGAGCTCACGTTCGATATGTGCACCTTCGGTTAAGTCAACCACCTTCACCACTTCAATTAAGCGATTCAAATGTTTGGTGATTTGTTCAATCACATCATCTGAACCTGTGGTGACGATAGTCATACGCGATAGCGTTGCGTCTTCGGTCGGTGCGACCGTTAAGGTTTCGATGTTGTAACCACGCGCAGAGAATAAGCCGACTACGCGTGATAAAGCGCCCGCTTCGTTTTCGAGCAATACGGAAATAATGTGTCGCATTACAAATCCTCCGAACCAAGCAACATTTCAGTCAGACCTTTACCAGCTTTCACCATAGGCCACACTTTTTCGTCTTGATCTGTTAGGAAATTCATGAACACCAACTTATCTTTCATGGCAAATGCTTCTTGCAAAGCACCATCCACATCCGCTGGGTTTTCTATCTTCATCCCTACATGACCGTAGGCCTCCACTAATTTAGTAAAGTCCGGCAAAGAGTCCATATAGGATTCAGAATAACGTCCAGCGTAATCTATTTGCTGCCATTGGCGTACCATACCAAGCGCACGATTATTTAATAAAATAATTTTTGGCGTCAGATGATATTGCTTACAAGTGGCGAGTTCTTGAATACACATTTGTATAGACGCTTCACCCGTAATACAGGCCACGGTTGCATCTGGATTCGCCATTTGTACGCCCATCGCATATGGCAAGCCAACACCCATCGTGCCCAAGCCACCCGAATTAATCCAACGACGCGGTTGATTGAACTTGTAATATTGAGCTGCCCACATTTGATGTTGACCAACATCAGAGGTCACAAAAGCATCGCCTTTGGTGATTTCGCAGACTTTCTGAATGATAGACTGCGGCTTGATAACGTCAGAAGAATCGGTATAAGCGAGACAATCTTGTGCGCGCCACTTCTTAATTTGCTTCCACCAATCAGCCAAAGGCTTGGCGTTTGGTTTTGCTTCGGATGCGGCCAACTGTGACAACATTTCGACTAAAACGTCTTTCACATTGCCAACAATAGGAATATCAACTTTGACGCGCTTAGAGATGGACGAAGGATCAATATCCACGTGAATAATTTTGCGTGGATGCGAGGCAAAATGTTTAGGATTACCAATCACCCTATCATCAAAACGCGCACCAATCGCAATCAACACGTCACAGTGTTGCATCGCCATGTTCGCTTCGTAAGTGCCGTGCATACCCGGCATACCGACAAATTTTTCATCAGTGGCACGATAGCCGCCCAAACCCATCAAGGTATTGGTGACTGGGAAGCCTAATTGATCGACTAATTTATTTAATTCTGGTGCAGCATTCGCCAAAATCACACCACCACCGGTGTAAATCATGGGACGTTCGGCTTGCAACAGCAATTGAACTGCTTTTCGAATTTGTCCCGCGTGACCTTTATCGACGGGGCGATAAGAACGCATTTCAATTTCTTTGGGATAGTGGTAAGTCGTCTTGTGATTGCTAATATCCTTAGGGATATCAATCAACACTGGGCCTGGACGTCCAGTCGTCGCGATGAAGAATGCCTTCTTCACCGTATCGGCCAATTCACGTACATCTTTCACCAAGAAATTGTGCTTAACACAAGGACGAGTAATGCCCACGGTATCACATTCCTGGAACGCATCTTCGCCAATCGCATGGCTAGGAACTTGACCAGAAATAACGATCATAGGAATCGAATCCATGTAGGCAGTTGCCAAGCCCGTCACCGCGTTCGTGACGCCGGGACCAGAGGTCACCAATGCAATACCGACTTTATTGGATGAGCGAGAATACGCATCAGCAGCATGAATTGCGGCTTGCTCGTGACGCACTAAGATATGTTGGAATTTACTTTGATTGAAAATCGCGTCGTAGATATAAAGCACAGCACCACCCGGATAACCGAATACATGCTCTACCCCCTCCTCTGCGAGACACTTGACCAGAATTTCTGCGCCAGTGTATTCAGTACTTCTGTCAGTATTTTTTTCTGCGCGATCTGCACCGCGTTCCGATTGACGATCGGACGGTCGTTCTGAACTCATCTTGTTTCCTTTCAAGATCCATTGGAGATTGATCGGATGTTCTTTCCTGACGAAATTCAGATTTCAAAAGCGGTCTGCTGACGTTCCTTTTTGTGCGGTCACTCTCCCCTTCTACTGTCCGTTGGACAATATTCCAGGCAAAGCTTAATGGCGACTCGTGCGGTCAGGGTAAAGCTAAGAAATAACGAATTTCTCACGCTTGTGGCATGGGTTAGAACAAACTGCTACTAACATTTACTGATAGTGACTTGTTGACAGAGGCATTGTGAGCCAGATCAAACAAGTGTTGGTACTCCGAGATTTTGGAGCGAGGCTCTACACTACTGCGATGCAGCAAATTGGTCAAGACCATTTAAGGCCTAATGACAAGAAAATTTAAAGAAATCCATAAATTCAAGCGCTTACCATCCCATTAAACCAAGATTTTCATAAAATAAGAGGACATCCTTACGCTTTTTTGCTAGCATGTGCGCACTTTTAGAACACGCGTAGAAAAGCTTTCGCACCGAAAATGTGCATGATAAGTAAACCAAACCTAAGACTTCAACGTTGAGCGATTTACGCGTACCTACTTCTTTTTCTAATATTTTAGAAACTTTACGTTTTCCAAGGCACCATCCCCCGAATGGCAACCACTAAAGAATTATCCAACTTCCTCGAAGGCGTTGAACGTCGCGCATATAAACATGCGGTGTACATGGTTCGCAACGATGAATCAGCATTAGACATTGTGCAAGATGCAATGATCAAATTATCAGAGAAATACGGCGACAAGCCAGCGAATGAATTACCCATGCTGTTTCAACGCATTCTACAAAATACGATATTAGATTTTTTCCGAAGAGAAAAAGTCAGAAATAATCGAATCAGTTTATTTTCCAATATCACCACAAACAATCAAGACGACGATAATTTTGATATATTAGAGGTGCATTCTTCGGAAGAAGGCAGCGAAGCAGCTGAATCGACCGAACAAAAGTTGGAAAGAGAGCAAGTTTTAAATATCATTGATGAGCAAATAAAAAAGCTACCTACGCGTCAACGGGAAGCCTTTCTCATGCGTTACTGGGAAGACATGGACGTCGCCGAAACCGCGACCGCTATGGGTTGTTCAGAGGGGAGCGTGAAAACACATTGCTCAAGAGCAACTCACGCACTGGCAGCTTCACTTAAAGCAATAGGGATACATTTATGACTTACGCAAAAGACAAAGAAGAAATCGACTTCGCCTACAAAGTACGCCGAGCGATGACTGAATCAAGCGAAAACCTTCCAGAAGCGACTTTGGAACGCTTAGCGACTGCGCGTCAATTGGCCTTGTCGCGTCAAAAGCAAGCTGAACCTAGCCGCGCATTAGCATTTGGTGGCGTGCTGGCAGGTAGCAACGGCGTTTCCTTTTCTCAAAAGAATTGGGTAAAGAAAATGTGGCTCGCATTGCCGCTCCTAGTCTTAATGGTAGGCTTGTATGGCATTTATGAGTATGAACAAGAGCAACAAATTAACGATTTGGCCGAAATTGACGCCGCAGTTCTCGTTGATGAATTGCCGCCTGACGCTTATCTAGACAACGGCTTTAACGCTTACTTAAATAAAGAAACACCACCTGCGAAGACAGAGGAATAAGAGTGCGCATTAGCAAATTTTTTTCAGTCCAAAGTGCAATTACGCTCTTAGCAATAACTAACGTCTTTAGCGTAGCGTTTGCTGTGCAAAATCCACCTGCATTTGTGGCGCCATCCAGTGCCGCCACAAGTGCGCAGGTAGTCAATCCTGCGGTAGAAACAAACCCCAAACCAGCTAGTACCAAAGCCATTACCCTGACGACACTGCCCGCCATGAATAAAACCAACTGGGCGGATTTGTCTGCGGAGCAAAGAGCGGCATTAGCACCACTCGCAAAAGAGTGGGACAAAATGGACGACCTACGCAAGAAAAAATGGCTAGGCATCGCCAATAAGTACGCCAATATGAAACCCGAAGAGCAACTCCGAGTGCAAGAGCGCGTGCAAGCTTGGGTTAAAATGACGCCGGAACAACGTATGGCAGTTAGGGAAAATTTTGCTAATACGGCAAAAAAATCGCCTGAACAAAAGTCTGCGCAATGGCAGCAATATCAACAATTAAGTGAAGAAGAAAAAGCAAAGTTAGCAAATGAAGCTAAAACAAAAAAAATAATTACAACTATTCAACCGGAATCTAAACGCACGACCCCAATTTTAGCCCCGCTCAAAAAAGGTCCGCCAGTTGTTAATCCTGCTAGCAGCGCTGCATCTCAGGCTAGTGTAAAACCTGTCAACAACAACTAGCAGCACCACTGAATTAAATTTAGCAAGCAAGCTTCGCCACTAGTTGAGATTAGAAAATTGCAAGTGAATCAAACCAAAACTGTACCCCACTACCCCACACCCACACTTAAACGCCGCCTCGTATGCATGATGATTTACGAAGCGGCTTTAGTTTTTGGCGTGATTTTTTTTGCCAGCTTTATTTTCGACGTAAGTACACAGAGCAAGAGCGCACTAACTATGCGCTTGGCACGTGAGATATTTCTTTTCTTTGTCATAGGCAGCTATTTCGTATTCTTTTGGCGTCGCAGTGGACAAACTTTAGCCATGCAAACTTGGCGGATTAAGTTGGTCAATGACGACAATCAGCGCGTTCCTCTGGTTAAGGCGATTGTGCGCTACTGTTTAGCATGGATGTGGTTCTTGCCAGGCTTCATCGTCTCTTATCAATTAGGACTGAAGAATAGTCAAATCGGCATACCAGTCGCGATTGGTTTCTGTGCGTGGGCCGCTACGGCTCTATTTGTTAAAGATGGGCAGTTTTTACACGATAAGTTAGCCAAAACTCGTTTAGTCGAAGTACCTAAGCCAACTGAACAAAAGTAATTGCTATTCATCCGAACTGACAGAAAATTGAGCAGAAAAGCCGTACTGTACAAGTTCTGAATCACACTTACCACCTAAGCTAAGCACATCGCATTTCGTATTTGATTTCGCTCAAACGCTTTTTTACGCCCTTAAATTTGGGCACTTGTATAATTCAATGATATTCTATTGCCAAATCATCGCAACTTGCGATACGACAAGATCAATAGGCATTCAAGATGCAAACCAAAACACCAAGACGAACACGAGACCGAATTTTAGATTTATCGCTGAAATTATTTAATGACTTTGGCGAACCCAATATCACCACCACCATCATTGCCGATGAAATGAGCATTTCTCCCGGCAATCTGTACTACCACTTTCGAAATAAAGAAGACATCGTTAACTCCTTATTCACTCAATTCGAAGAAGAAATCAATAAGAAATTAGCCTTTCCTGAAGGTCGTAAAGCCAATATTCAGGATATATGGACTTATCTTCATTTGACGTTCGAACTTATTTGGCGTTATCGATTCTTTTATCGTGATTTGAACGACTTGCTATCCCGCAATCGTAAGTTGGAACTCACTTTCAAACAAATTCTCAATCACAAAATCAAGGTAGCAACTGAACTTTGTATCGGTCTACGCGCAGATGGCGAATTTGAGGCGGATGACATCACCATTGATGCGTTGGCGACCAACATGGTCGTGGTTGCTACCTATTGGTTATCGTACGAATACGTTCGCAATCCGCGTAAATATACTGAATTACAAATAATGTCCGAATCGCTAGCACGTGGTTGCTACCAAGTGATCGTCCAAATTAGTCCGTATTTGCGCGGACATACTAAAGAAGTGTTTGAAAAATTATCGCAAGATTATTTACTCAAGATCAAACGTCAAGCTTAGGGCTTTATCATGAAATCAATTTGCGTTTATTGTGGCTCTGCCAGTGGTAATTCTCCTGCATTTCATCGTGCCGCTATCGCGCTGGCGAACCAACTGGTTTCTCACGAGCTAGAATTAGTCTATGGCGGTGGCGATGTGGGCCTGATGAAAATCATCGCCGACGAGATGTTGCGCTTAGGCGGCCATGTCACGGGGGTTATTCCACAAGCACTGATGGAGCGCGAAGTTGGACATACGACGCTGAGTAAGCTTCATGTAGTAGCCAATATGCATGAGCGCAAAGCACTAATGGCACAATTATCCGATGGTTTTATCGCCTTACCGGGTGGCATAGGCACCTTAGAAGAATTATTTGAGATGTTTACTTGGCTGCAACTAGGATTTCATCATAAGCCTCTTGGCTTACTCAATGTGAATGGCTTCTATGATCACCTACTGCAGTTTCTGGAACATGCGGTATTTTCTGGTTTTTTAAAAGCGGAACACAATGCATTATTAATCAAGGAAATTGATCCCTCACTCCTGTTAAATCGCATGCAACATTTTGAAGATGCGATCCTAGCCAAAGGAATTGATTTTTCTTAAGATTTTTCTCAACAAATGGGACCGTGCCCTTCTCAGGAAGCAACATTTTCCCACTAGGCACGCTGTAATCGCATGATTTTTCCCAATAACAAGGTAAAATGCGAACCCCGATGGCGCGCTAAGCAGCCTCATTTGCCTTGCTGACCCAAATCAATGACTTTTACTTTCGATTGAAAAACAATGAAATTTTCCAAACAATTTTCTCTCTATCAATCCGAAGCCACGCAATTTATCAACGGCTTAAAAGAATCCAATCCACAATTAGAACAAAGCCAACGCGATGGCCGCGCTTTGTTATGGGATAAAGCGCCGATTGATTTAGACAGTCAACGCCGCATCATAGAATCCAAAGTCATGCAGCAGCCTTATGTTTATCAGAGCAAAAATTAAGTGAAATCTAAAGCTACTGGTATAGCGCCTGTTCTAATTTTTCGACGACACCAGTAGCTACGAGAGCGCAGACGCATGTCTACCCCCAATTTACCGGCAACAGAGCTACCGATCATCGGTGCTGCCGATAGCACACCCAATGTGGTGGATGGGCTAGCGTTCGCCAAATTATATGGCGAGCCTTTATTCAAGTTACCCAACGACCTCTACATTCCACCAGATGCGCTAGAAATTTTCTTAGAGGCATTCGAAGGCCCCTTAGATCTTTTGCTTTACCTGATTCGCAAACAGAATTTCAATATTCTTGATATTCCCATGGCGCAGGTGACTCAACAATACTTACTCTATGTTGATCAAATTCGTAAGCACAATCTTGAGCTTGCGGCAGAGTATCTGCTAATGGCGGCGATGTTGATCGAAATTAAATCACGTATGCTGGTGCCTAGCAACAAAGCACAGGAAGGCGAAGAAGCCGATGATCCTCGTGCCGCCTTAGTACGTCGTTTGCTCGAATATGAGCAAATGAAATTAGCTGCTTACGACTTAAATGCGATACCACAACTAGGTCGTGATTTCTTACATGCCCAGGTATTTATAGAACAAAATACCATTTTGCATTGGCCTGAAGTACGTGTTGCTGACCTTCAACAGGCTTGGGCAGACGTCCTAGGCCGTGCTAAATTAGTCGCACATCACAAAATTAGTCGTGAAGAATTATCCGTTCGAGAACACATGAGTAGCATTTTGCGTAGACTACAATCGAGCAAATTTGTGGAATTTGCCGACTTATTTGATCCCAGCCGAGGCGCCCCAGTGTTAGTCGTCAATTTCGTTGCGCTACTTGAATTAGCCAAGGAGACGCTGATTGAGATTACCCAAGCAGAAGCCTATGCTCCCATCTATGTACGACTAGCTTACGCGCCAGTTTAAGCGAATCAAAAAAACACAATACTGCAACTAATTGCATTACCCAATTGCCCCATAATTTTTATAATTTGCCCAATGAAAATCATTTCCTCCATTGAAGAACTACGCGATCAACTACGTGGTCAATTACGCACCGCTTTCGTTCCTACAATGGGAAATCTGCACGAAGGTCATTTATCTTTAATGCGCCTAGCTCGCCGCCATGGCGATCCTGTGGTCGCCTCTATTTTCGTCAATCGTCTACAGTTTGGTCCCAACGAGGACTTCGATAAATATCCCAGAACTTTTCAAGCGGATGTCGAAAAATTGGAGAAAGAAGGTGTTTACGTACTCTTCGCACCAACCGAGAAAGATCTTTATCCAGAACCACAAGAATACCGCGTACAACCACCAAATGACTTAGGCGATATTCTGGAAGGTGAATTCCGCCCCGGTTTTTTTAATGGCGTGAGTACCGTCGTATTAAAACTCTTCTCCTGTGTACAACCTCGCGTTGCCGTATTCGGTAAAAAAGACTATCAGCAATTAATGATCATTCGCAATATGGCGAAACAATTCGCTTTACAGACGGAAATTATCGCGGCAGAAACCTGGCGTGCCGAGGATGGCTTAGCGCTCTCCTCGCGCAATGGCTACTTGAGCACAGAAGAACGTGCCGAAGCCCCAGCACTCTACAAAATTCTGAATCAAGTTGCAGACGAAGTACGCGCTGGTCGCCGCGATTTACTTGCGATAGAACAGCAAGCCATGCAGCAACTAGCACAACGTGAGTGGAAACCGGATTATGTTGCGATTCGTAAGCGCAGTAATTTACAAGCACCGAACATGGAAGAGATCGCCAACAAAGAAGAGTTGGTAGTACTGAGCGCTGCCAAGCTTGGGAATACTCGTCTGATCGACAATTTAGAAGTTTAATTTTTTTTAGAATAAGCGCTATGTCTTTCGCCACGCAAGGAAGTTTAAGCCGAATCCAATTCGCGCTAGCAGCAATAATACTGGCGACTAGCATAATGCAAACGGCCGCTGCCGATGTCAGCGTACTGGATGATGCGCAACGCACGGTACGCTTAGAAAAACCTGCAAAACGCATCATCAGTCTAGCGCCGCACGTGACCGAAATGATTTTTGCGGCAGGCGCTGGTAATTTACTGGTCGGCGTCAGCGAATACAGTGATTATCCAGAACAAGCAAAAAAAATTGCCTCAGTCGGTAATGTTTTTGCACTCGATCTAGAGCGTGTGCTCGCGCTTAAACCAGATCTGATCGTCATCTGGGGTTCTGGCAATGCCAAACAATTGGCAAAGAAATTGCGAGACAACAAAGTCACCGTCTTTGAAAGTGAACCACATAACTTCGAAGATATTGCTAGTTCACTAGAACGCATTTCCACCTTAGCGGGAACAGAGACTATCGGGAAAAATGCGGCGAAGCTGTTTCGTCAAAGACTGCAAAACCTCAGCGACACTTACCGCCTTAAAGACAAGGAAAAACCTGTCAACGTCTTTCATCAAATGATAAAAAGTCCCCTGATGACAGTCAATCGTGAACACTTTATCTCGAAAATGATCACCTTATGCGGTGGGCACAATGTTTTCGCTGAACTCAAGGATATCAGCGCGACTATCACCACCGAGGCCTTATTGCTTGCCAACCCTGACATGATTTTTAGTAGCGGCAAGGATGATCAAGAATTACGTCAAAATTGGTCACAATTTCCAAATTTAACCGCAGTAAAAAAACAAAATTTCTATAGCATCAACGGCGATTGGCTACACCGCGCAGGGCCGCGCATCTTGGACGGGACGGAACAGTTGTGCAAAGCCATTCGTGATGTGCGTCAAAAAAATAGTTGATACCTAAGACCTCATACATTCACCGCGCTGCACTATCTCATCATTCTCAAAATTATTAGACCCATTCGCGTGGGTCGACTTGATAAAAGCTTCTTAACTGCGCAAACAATTCAGGATGATGATGCGCTAAAGCCTGACTTTTCCTAAAAAAGGCTTCTGTCGTGACCGCAAAAAATTCGGCGGGATTGGTGGCGCCGTAAGGATCGATGATAGTCGCTTCTTGACGCTCAATCGCGCGTAACAAATTGGTGTACTCTACCTCCATGACCTGCGACCAAGCTTGATACGCTACAGCACTTTTCAGATCGGGAGCGCCATTTGTATTACCGGTTTCGCTATCGAGCTGATGGGCAAATTCATGCAAGACCACATCTTGTCCAAGAGTCTCGGCGTCTGGATTACGTGCAACTTGATCCCACGCCAGAATCACTCGGCCATCGCTCCATGATTCACCGCTTAAACCCTGATTAGTAGGCGTCACAATTCCACCCGCCAACGTTTGCTGCCTGGGCACGACAAAAGGATGCGGGTAAACTAAAACATGCGTCAGCTTAGGGAAAATCTCTGTTTCACGATTTAGCAAGAGCAAACATGCCTTGCCTGCGATCGTGACTTTGATTTCATCATTCATCACTAGATCGTCACAAGCCACAAAGGTTTTTTCAAAAAGAAATTGTTTGATTCTGCGCTTTAATTGCAGTTGCAAATCCGTCGGCATTTTGCTGTAGCCCGGCAGATTCTTTCTTAGTACCTTGGAGTATTTCGAAGGAAACGCTTGCGCCAGCACATAGCGCAACCTGAGCCTTGGCACGACAACAAACGCGAATACCAATATAGCGACTAATGCAGCAAGAAAGCCCATCGTTTTCCTTTAATCCAAAAAGCTATGGTTACGATACACCTAAATACGATAGGCATTATTTTTGCGCCAATGTTGAGCTAACCAACACTAAGCAACACCAACCAAAGCTGACCAAAACAAGATGGGCATCAGTTGCACGAACTCAATAGCAATAGCCGTAATTTGAGTTGGACATTCGCGACGTTCAGCGAGCTTAAAGATTAACTGCGATAATAATACTTTGTGCAGCGAAGCTCGTTTGCTTCACTTCTGCCAGCCACTATTCCTGATTGATCTCCTATGCGCAAAGGCATACTGTACGCTGCGGCGTGCTATTCGGCTTGGGGTTTATTCCCACTTTACTTCAAAGCTTTACACGCAATTCCTTCGGTAGAAATCTTGCTACACCGCATGGTATGGGCCTTGATGTTTTTGTTATTAGTGCTGGCCTGGCGCAAACAGTGGGCATGGCTGCCTGAGGTTCTGCGTCAACCTAAATTATTGGCAGGCTTTGCCGCGAGCGCCCTGCTACTTTCTGCCAATTGGTTTTTATATATCTGGTCTATTAATAACGACAGAATCATTGATGCCAGTCTTGGCTATTTTATGACGCCGCTAGTCAATGTATTTTTAGGCTTTGTTTTACTCAAAGAACGTTTGCGGCAAGTACAATGGCTAGCCGTCACCTGCGCAGCACTCGGTGTTATTTGGCTCAGCCTGCAAACCGGTCATCCCCCATGGATTGCATTAATATTAGCGACAACGTTTGGCATGTACGGCTTACTCAGAAAAACGGCGGCTCTTGGCGCACTCGAAGGTTTGTCATTGGAAACCATGTTGCTGTTTCCATTTGCTTTAGCGTATTTAATCTATCTTGCGATACACGGTCAAAGCGTGTTTGTCTCAGCCCCGATGCAAACCCAATTACTGTTGCTTGCAGCAGGTCCCATCACCGCCATCCCTTTATTGATGTTCGCTGCCGCAGCCCGCCGGATTCCTATGGCGACTTTAGGCTTAATGCAATACATCTCTCCTAGCCTGCAGTTATTGATCGGCGTATGGCTTTACCATGAGCAATTTAGCCATGAACGCATGCTAGGATTTATTGGGATTTGGACTGGTCTTGCGCTGTATTCCATTGATGGACTACGCATCAACTTCAGTCAAAAACAAGCGGAGAACACGGCGAGTTAAGTGTTTTTAAATTTACCTAAGAGGATGAAATCGCCAACCGCAAGCACGCGCTCAATTATCTTTTTATATTGCACAAATGACTCGCAAACCATCACATCTTGTAGCTTTATATGACAGGTAGATGAAATATCATAGATTTGCGTACCTTCTGCACAAATTAGGGCAATATTTTTGACATCTGAAGCAGCATTTCTGCGAAAATTCGCATCTTTATTTTTTCGGCGCGCAAGCGGTTTAACACACTGGCCCAGGCGTCTCCCGTAACAGGCTTTTTGGAGACCTAAATGAAATTCCGCTTCCCCATCGTCATCATTGACGAAGACTTCCGTTCTGAAAACACTTCTGGTCTTGGCATCCGCGCGCTTGCTGACGCCATGGAAAAAGAAGGTATGGAAGTTCTGGGTGTGACTAGCTATGGCGACTTATCTCAGTTCGCCCAACAACAATCACGCGCCTCTGCTTTTATTTTGTCGATTGACGATGAAGAATTCGGTGAAGGTACCGACGAAGAAAGCGATTTCGCCTTAAAGCCTTTGCGCGCCTTCGTAGAAGAAATTCGCTACAAGAACGCAGACATTCCGATCTACCTGTACGGTGAAACACGCACATCACGTCACATTCCTAATGATATTTTGCGTGAATTGCATGGCTTCATTCACATGTTTGAAGACACACCTGAATTCGTCGCCCGTCATATCATTCGTGAAGCCAAATCTTATTTAGACGGCTTGGCACCACCGTTCTTCCGCGCCTTGGTTCATTATGCAAATGATGGCTCCTATTCTTGGCATTGCCCAGGTCACTCAGGCGGCGTGGCGTTCTTAAAGTCACCGATTGGTCAGATGTTTCATCAATTCTTTGGTGAAAACATGCTGCGCGCCGACGTCTGTAATGCGGTGGAAGAACTAGGTCAATTGCTCGATCATACCGGTCCTGTCGCTGCATCGGAACGCAATGCCGCACGTATTTTTAATGCTGACCACTGCTACTTCGTGACGAACGGTACCTCTACTTCCAACAAAATGGTGTGGCACTCTACGGTAGCGCCAGGCGATATCGTTGTTGTTGATCGTAACTGCCACAAATCGATTTTGCACTCCATTATTATGTGCGGCGCGATCCCTGTATTCTTGATGCCAACACGTAATCATCTCGGCATTATTGGGCCGATTCCATTGGAAGAATTTTCCATGGAGAGCATTCGCAAGAAAATCGAAGCCAATCCATTTGCGAGTAAAGCGAAAAATAAAAAGCCTCGTATTTTGACGATTACGCAATCAACCTATGATGGCGTGTTGTACAACGTCGAAACGCTCAAAGATTTGCTCGATGGAGAAATCGATACTTTGCACTTTGACGAAGCATGGTTGCCCCATGCAACTTTCCATAGCTTCTACCAAGATATGCACGCGATTGGCAAGGAACGCCCACGTGCGAAGAAGTCGTTGATTTTCTCGACACAATCAACCCACAAATTATTGGCAGGCATTTCGCAAGCATCACAAATTTTGGTGCGTGAATCTGAGACGGTCAAATTGGATAAAGATAGCTTTAACGAAGCTTATCTGATGCATACATCGACTTCACCACAATATTCGATCATCGCTTCTTGCGATATTGCTGCTGCCATGATGGAAGCCCCGGGCGGAACCGCACTGGTTGAAGAATCGATTTTAGAAGCACTAGACTTCCGACGTGCGATGCGCAAAGTCGACCAAGAGTGGGGACAAGATTGGTGGTTCCAAGTATGGGGCCCAGATCACTTGTCTGAAGACGGTGTCGGCACGCAAGAAGATTGGATGATCCATGCAGAAGATGACTGGCATGGCTTCGGCAAATTGGCACCGGGCTTTAATATGCTTGATCCGATCAAAGCCACCATCGTTACACCAGGTTTATCCCTCGAAGGTAAATTTGGCGAAACGGGCATCCCAGCCTCTATCGTCACCAAATACTTGGCGGAACATGGCGTTATCATTGAAAAATGCGGTCTGTACTCGTTCTTTATCATGTTCACCATCGGCATTACCAAAGGCCGCTGGAACACCTTGTTAACTGCCTTACAGCAGTTCAAGGATGACTATGATAAAAATCAACCGATGTGGCGCATCTTGCCTGAGTTTGCTGCCGCCAACCCACGCTATGAAGGTGCAGGCTTACGCGATTTGTGCCAAAGCATCCACGAAGTTTATAAAGCACATGATGTTGCGCGCTTAACGACAGAAATGTATCTGTCTGACATGCAGCCAGCCATGAAGCCTTCTGATGCATTTGCCAAAATGGCACATCGTGAAATCGAACGTGTCTCGATTGATGATTTGGAAGGTCGCGTTACTGCAATTTTATTGACGCCATATCCACCCGGTATTCCATTATTGATTCCTGGTGAGCGCTTCAATAAAACCATCGTAGATTATTTAAAATTCGTGCGCGCGTTTAATGAACAATTCCCAGGTTTCGAGACAGACTGTCACGGTTTGGTGAAGGCTGAAGTGAATGGGAAACGTGGCTATTTCGTGGACTGTGTACCGCTCGGTTCAGAAAACATCGAATAAGGATGAACACTGTGTGGGTGAAATACAGCAAATCTCACCCATTTATCAGAAGAAAAGCCGCGCTCACACAGAGCGTGGTTTTTTTTCATCTATTCTTGCTTTAGACATTGCAACATTCGATATACAATGAAGTTAAGTCCATTCTTCCTGTAGAAAACGCAAGATGAGTCAACTCGGCGCGCTAACTCCCATCAATAAAGAACAACTCAAGCTTGGCCAAGCTTTGCCTTGGGCCGTCTACGATGCCTGGGGAAATACTTTGCATGAGGCTGGTACAGTTATTAGGGATCAGGAAGAATTAAATCTCATTGTTGAAGATGGTTATTTCGAAGATTATTTGGACGACAAAGACGCAGACAATGCTCAAGTTTTACCCAAAGCCAGCCAGGCCAACAGTTTTTCTCAGCCAGCACCCAAATTGGATGTAAAACTCAACCCTATAGAAATAAGTGAGCTTAACGAGAACAGCAATCCCAACAACACCAGCGATCTCAATAAAGAATCGGTGATGTTGGATCTAGATAGCGTGCGCTGGCAAGTTGGTGAAACATTTTTTTTACAGGTTCACGACAATGCAAGCATTCGCTACACGGTGCGTCTAATAGGTTTTGTTAAAAATCAATCTATCTTGGTCACTGCACCACGGATCGATGGTCGTGGTGCCATCATACGTGACGGACAAACCTTTATAGTTCGTGCATTCCCAGGGAAGAAGGCGTACGCATTTACCGCTTCGGCATTGAAATCGGTTTATACGCCGCACCCCTATCTACATTTGTCCTATCCCAAAATTGTACGTTGTACTGCAATACGTCAAAGCTCACGCGCCAGCGTCAAAATCATTGCATCGCTCAGTGTCGGCGAGCCAGAGCAAATCGGCGCAGCCACTTTAACCGATATCAGCATGGGAGGCACATCTGGTCTGCTCAAGCGAAGCATAGGAAAAAAGGGGGACAGCGGCGTGATTAAATTTAAAGTCAATACCGCGGGCGAAGATGCCTACCTCATTATTCCTTTGGTTATTCGCTCTATCGTACAGACCGAAAACTCAGAGGAGTTTCGCTATGGATTTGAGTTCGTGAATATTCCAACTCAATCGAAAATTATTCTATCGTCGTTCGTGCATCAAACTTTGGCCGAAATTGAATAGAACCTGGTCGAATAGGAACTAATCAAATAGAGCCGCTCACTGCATTAAGACCATCTAGGCCGTCTAGATTGCAGTGAACACAAGCTTACCAGTAAAGGCAATAATATGCGTTGGCTACCATTTTTCAGAAACACCTCAATCCGCGATCCTAAAATCAAAGTAGGTATCGCCTGCGTGTGCCTTTTGTTATTAAGCGCTTGCGGACAATCAGATCCAAGCACCAGCTCACCAACGCCAGCTGAAAGCAAGTATCAAGCACCGCCGACAATCAGCGCTGACAGTGCGAATTTTAATGGCCCGCGCTCAAACTATGTGACGACCAAGAATACCGACGGCAGCACGACTGTCGTCGATAAAGTTGGAAACGATGGCACAATTAATCTTAGTCCTAGTATCAAATTACTGGTATTTACCGATGTATCTATTAATCTAGAGATCGGAACAAAATCAAAAGAAATCAATAATGAGGCACTCAATGCCATCATTGAGCTCTACATTGCTTATTTCAACCGAGTCCCTGACGCCAATGGTCTTGGATACTGGATAGGCGAATACAAAAATGGTATGAGTATCGATAAAATTGGTGACTCCTTCTACGCTGCAGCCATACAGTATTCGGCTTACACTGGTTACTCGCCTACCGCAAATAATGCCGAATTCATTACTATCGCCTACCGTAATATTTTGAGCCGTACCCCTCCTGATAAAGCAGGTTTGGATTATTGGACCGAAAGGCTCAATGCTGGCACCGAAACGCGCGGCAATCTGATACGTGTTTTTCTCGCTGCCGCACATGGATATTCAGGTGACAAAACCTATGGTTGGGTAGCTCAACTGCTGGATAATAAAATCGCTGTAGCCAAAGAATTTGCACTTAACCAAGGCATCACTTACCTCAGTTACACGGATACGATTTTAAAATGCATCTACCTCCTAGAATCTGTGACGCCGACCGACACTAGCATAGCGAATAATAATATTTCTTCCATTATCGGCTACAAGGCAACCACGACAGATATACCAAGCCCTGCACAGGCTTCGCGATTTTTAAGCCAAGCGAGTTTTGGCGCTCGCAAAGCCGACATCACTAATCTCAGTGCCATTGGCATCAATAGCTGGCTCAATCAGCAGTTTAGCGTTCCACAAAAACTGCATCGCAGTTATATGGACAGCACAGCGGCCACCTTAGCAAAAGGCGTGGCAGATTTAAATCAAAACCACTTTTTGGAATCGTTCTGGCAACAAGCGATCAACGGTGAGGACCAACTCCGCCAGCGTGTTAACTTCGCCTTGTCACAAATTTTTGTCGTCTCATTTCAAGACAGTAGCGTTGCCAACTATCCTCGCGGCGTCGCCTCATACTACGACACGCTAGGCACCCATGCCTTCGGCAATTTCAGACAACTGCTTGAGGCCGTCAGCTTACACCCTATGATGGGTTTATATCTGACCTCACTGCGTAATCAAAAAGAATCTGGCACGCAGGTTCCGGATGAAAACTATGCGCGCGAAGTAATGCAATTATTCACCATAGGTTTATATAAACTCAATCCTGATGGTAGTTATGTCCTTATTAATGGCAAACCCGTAGAGACTTATAGCAATGCAGATATCACAGGTTTGGCCAAGGTATTTACCGGTTGGAGTTGGGCTGGCACAGACAAATCTAGCACCCGTTTTTTTGGTGGAAACCCTGACGCAAACCGCGATTGGATGCCCATGCAATCTTATCCAGCCTCTCACTCTGTATCGGAAAAAAGCTTTCTTGGCACCGTGATACCACCGCAGTCGCCAGCCAATCCCGAACTGAGCCTAAAAACCGCGTTAGATACGCTATTTAATCATCCCAACCTTGCACCGTTTTTTAGTAAACAACTAATACAGCGTTTAGTGAGTAGCAATCCCAGTCCGCAATACGTTGCTAGAGTAGCCAGTGCTTTCGCGAATAACGGACAAGGTGTACGTGGCGACATGCGCGCGGTGATTAAAGCCATTTATACGGATGTAGAGGCACGCAATGACCCCGTATTAAGTAATTCAGGATTAGGTAAATTACGAGAACCGGTTTTGCGTTTGGCACAATGGATGCGAACATTCAACGCCAAATCAACATCTGGTTTTTTCCGTTTGACCAGTATGGATGATCCCTTGACCTCGATTGGTCAGACGCCTATGCGTTCACCCTCTGTTTTTAATTTCTACCGACCTGGTTATGTCCCACCGAATTCCAGCATTGCGATTGCTGGCTTGGTCTCACCCGAATTACAAATAACCGGAGAAACCTCGGTAGTTGGTTATCTTAATTTTATGCGCGATGCCTTACCTAATGGAACAGGAACCTCACGCGATGTAAAAGCAGATTACAGCACCTTAACCAGCCTCGCCAATACGCCCGATCAACTAATCAATGAAATAGACTTACTCCTTACTGCTGGACAAATGAGTAGTAATTTGCGTAGTCAAATTTTGGCGGCAATCAATTCTGTCACGATCCCTAGCAGCCCTGCTAGTAGCGCCGACACAGCACGACTTAACAGGGTTTATTTAAGCATCTACTTGACTATGGCATCCCCAGAATACTTGGTACAGAAATGAAAGCGAATACGATATGTCTTTACTAAATGCCTCACGCCGAGAATTTCTAAGACTCACTGGCGCACTATCCGCTAGCCAAACTTTAGGTCTTGCCAGTGTTCCCTTTGCGGTCAACCTGGCAACCGTCGGTGCGGCGGCAGCACAAAACAACGTGAGCGACTACAAAGCACTCATTTGCTTGTTTTTGTATGGCGCGAATGACCACGCCAATACCGTACTAGCGACTGATAGCACTTCATGGCAA
The DNA here is from genome assembly GCF_042432465.1 of Affinundibacterium danionis. Taxonomy (NCBI): domain Bacteria; kingdom Pseudomonadati; phylum Pseudomonadota; class Betaproteobacteria; order Burkholderiales; family Oxalobacteraceae; genus Affinundibacterium; species Affinundibacterium danionis. The sequence continues at coordinate 86,635 of NZ_JBHLXJ010000014.1, forward strand.
CAATATCAAACGGTTCGCACCACCAACGAGAGCGGTTCAATTGCTTTACCTGCTCAGGGTAGTAACGGTGGCGTCATATCCATCGTGCCCAAGACCACGCAATCAGGTCGCAGTTTTGCCTTACACCCAAATATGACAGAGCTTAAAAACCTGTTCGATAATGGCAGAGCTGCGGTGATTGCAAACGTGGGCCCACTTGTTATGCCAACCACGTTAGCTCAGTACAAAGCGGCTAGCGTCAAGCTTCCGCCTAAGTTATTTTCACATAACGATCAGCAGTCTTTATGGCAAGCCTACGCCCCAGAAGGCGCCGCTTATGGTTGGGGTGGACGGATGGGCGACATGATGGCGGCCAGCAACAGCAATACTATTTTCACCGCCATTTCTGCCTCAGGCAATGCTGTTTTTCTCGCGGGAAGGAATGTCAATCAATACCAAGTAAGTGCCTCAGGTGCGGTACCGATAGCTGGATTGAGTGGCAGTCTATTTGGCTCGAACACGGCAGGTAGCACATTGCGCTCGATTATTACGGGAGACTCGAATAATTACTTCCAAAAAGAGCAAAATGCAATCACCAGCCGAGCCATTAATGCCCAGAGCTTACTCAGTCCGGCAATGGCTGCTGCAGGTACAGGTGGCGTTCCTAATCCATCTCAATACACCAACCCGAATACTGGTGCTTTAGCAAACAATGCCCTCGCTACCCAGCTGCAAACTGTTGCTCGTATCATTGCGGGTCGAAATACCCTAGGTGCAAAACGCCAAGTCTTTTTTGTCAGCATTGGTGGCTTTGATACGCATGATGCACAACGCACTCTACAAGCGGATTTATTGGCAAGAGTTTCCCATGCGATTTCCTACTTCGACACGACATTGGCTAATCTGATGGGAAGTGATCTACGCAATCAAGTCACTTTATTTACAGCTTCCGATTTTGGACGTACTTTCACCAGCAATGGCGATGGCACCGATCATGGCTGGGGATCACATCATTTCATCGTTGGAGGAGCGGTCAAAGGAAGAGATATCTACGGCGAGTTTCCAGTTACCGGCCTTAAGCACAACCAAGATGTTGGATCAGGCAGTTTATTACCGCAATTTTCGGTCGATCAATATGGCGCAACTTTGGCAAGCTGGTTCGGTCTGAGTAATACCCAGATCAATGACGTTTTTCCCAATATTGTGAACTTTAGTAATCGCAATTTAGGCTTTATGCTTTAGCGTCAAATTGTAAGACACTCCGCAAAGAATATTGCTAGCCAATTGCTTACTACAAACTAAGCACTACCAACAAAAAAGCGATACATCTACAAGTATGTATCGCTATTTGACTGAATCCCAATGACAGCTATGAGCAACTGATTTAGCGGCTCATATGGAGCTCAACTGCAGTCCATTAAGCAACTTACTAAGCCTTAGGTAAAGTCACACCCACTTGCCCTTGATATTTACCGCCACGATCTTTATACGAGGTTTCGCAGACTTCATCACTTTCGAAGAACAAGACTTGAGCACAACCCTCGCCTGCGTAAATTTTAGCTGGCAATGGTGTGGTATTGGAAAATTCTAAAGTGACATAGCCTTCCCACTCAGGTTCAAAAGGTGTCACATTCACGATAATGCCACAGCGTGCGTAAGTCGATTTACCGAGGCAAATCGTCAACACACTGCGTGGAATACGAAAATATTCTATAGTGCGCGCCAAGGCAAAAGAATTCGGCGGGATAATACAAACATCACCTTTGAAATCGACAAAAGATTTTTCATCAAAATTCTTAGGGTCAACAATCGTGCTATTGATATTGGTAAAAATCTTAAACTCATCAGCACAACGAATATCGTAGCCATAAGATGAAGTGCCATAACTGATGATTTTTTGTCCGTTGTCCTGACGTACCTGACCAGGAGCGAACGGTTCTATCATGCCATGCTGTTCCGCCATGCGACGTATCCATTTATCGGATTTAATACTCATTCTTGCTCCTGCCTAGTTTATTCTGGGATCGATTTTAAATTAGCCGAAATTTTACGCGAAAACCTTTTGAAAATCTGATAAAAACGATGTAAAAAGCCGATTTTCTATGATTTTCGCCGACATCCCAATAGAAAATTTCCATATTCGTGTTTCAAATCAAAAATAAACGTGCTTCACTGATTTAGACCGAATAATTTGAGACATCAGTTTGTGCTTACCAATTCATGATTTGCTCATTTGCTGCTTACCAATGTCGATACGATTCTCTGGTGCCAGAGCAACCTTATTTTTAATCGCCGTCATTTCCGCCAAAATTGAAATGGCGATTTCAGCGGGTGTTTTACTCCCGATATAAATCCCTATCGGACCATGTAATTTTTCCACTTGAGCTACACTGAGATCAAATTCCAAGAGACGTTCTTTACGCTTTGCGTTATTCGCGCGTGAACCAATGGCACCGACATAAAACGCGGGGGATTTCAAGGCTTCGATCAAAGCCATATCGTCTAGCTTAGGATCATGCGTTAAAGCCACCACGGCGCTACGTCCATCCAATTGCATTGCCATTACTGTGTCATCAGGCATCTCGTGCACCAGCCGCACACCGTCAACGTGCCAAGCTTGCTGGTATTCTTCGCGAGGATCACACACGGTAACCTGATAATCCATGCCCAAAGCGATCGTTGCTAAGAATCGTGATAATTGTCCCGCACCAATAATCAACAAACGCCAGCGTGGTCCGTGGATATTAGTCATTTCATTCTGATCAATCGACAACGCATCATCAGCTTGCGCAGTCTTTAAAATAACGCCGCCAGTATGGATGTTGACATGACGTGCAACTAATTCATGTTGCGCCAATCGAACTAACAAATCACTAATCTTACTGTCTAGTGTCAACGGCTCAATCAGTAATTGTATTGTGCCGCCACATGGCAATCCAAAACGATGTGCTTCGTCAGCCGTAATTCCATACGTGAGCAGTTCGGGACAGGTTCGCTGAAATCCGTATTCTTGAACGCGCGCGATCAAATCATCTTCTATGCAACCACCGGAGACCGATCCAACAAGCTGCCCCCCCTCGCCTATCGCCAACATTGAACCTTCTGGACGCGGACTAGAACCCCAAGTTTTCACCACCGTCACCAATTCACAAGCCTGCCCCCCATTAAGCCAACGCTCACAGGTTTTCAGCACCTCCAGATCTTGACTATCCATATTAGTCAATCTCAACAAAGCGCTGCACGGTTTGCCCGTTTACTTCAATCTGCTCAAAAAATACTGCCCGCGGACGTGTCCAAAGACTGCCATCAGGTGCGCTATACACAATGACCGGACTCAAATCAGACTCTTGTGTTGCTTCGCACACCAATTGATAAATGCCGCCTTTATAGTGCCGAAAACGCTGATTCTGTTTCATAGCTTTCCTTGATTAATTGACTCATTCTTTTTCACTACGATCTTTATTGTATGCTGCGCAAATAAGCTGGTACTTTCGCCGCTGATAAGCGATTAATACTAGCGAACAGAGAGGGATGTATTTGCGCGAATGAATATTGCTGTTTCAGATGAGATTCAATGTGTAGTAATAAGTTCGCAGCTACTTCCGCATCGGCCTCAGCTCGGTGGGCTTGTCCTTTAAAGCGTAGTCCCAATTGAGATGCAATTTTACCTAGTGCGTAGCTAGACAAACCTGGCAACACACGACGCGACAATTTAACTGAGCAAATTGCGGTTTGGTGGCGAGACTGCAAACCGAGCAAACGGGCTTCTGCCAATAAAAATTTTTCATCGAAACTGGCATTATGGGCAGCTAAAAAATCATCTCCAATAAAGTCCAATAACTCTGGAATCACTTGCGCCACGGGTGGTGCTCTATTCACCATTGTCTGGGTAATACCGGTCAACTGAGTAATGAACGAAGGGATTAATACATTACAATTAATCAGCGATACAAAACGATCTACAATTTTGCCATCTTGTATGCGCATAGCAGCGACTTCAGTAATTCTGGCGCCCTGTTCCGGACTCATCCCTGTGGTTTCAAAATCCAGCATTACGATAGAAGGTAAATCATCAAAACAGCTTACTGTTTTTTCTACCTGAGAACGGCTTAACATTAAATAACAACCTCTATCTTTAACTATTGATGTTTCTTATTGTAAACTGAGTTTAGTATTTTTGATGGTCTCAATTTTCTCGAAAAGCTAGGTCGCTGACACAATCGAGCAATCGAACAAGCGAACCTTTGATGCTATTGTCAGATCAAACTATCATCCCTATTTTGTATCATCTCGGTTTTACCATGCCAAAATCTCAAAGCCCCAGTTGGCTGCAGCGCTACTCACTAAAGAACCTCATTCCGCCACATGATTTGCTACGCGATTTTGTGTATCGCCGATTGTGGCTATCGATACTCATCAGTTCCTTTGGCGCTCAGATTACGCTGCTGGCCTTACCGTTGACGGCCGCCGTATTGCTGAACGCCAGTCCAACTCAGATGGGCTTACTGACTTTCATGGAAATTTTTCCATATGTTCTATTATCACTCCCATCTGGCGTTTGGTTAGACAGAGTTAAAAAGCTACCTGTCTATATTGCGGGCGAAATAGCGATTTCCATTGCGGTTGCCAGCGTACCAATCGCATGGTGGTTAGACCTTTTGAATATGACTTGGTTGTATGTAGTCGGCTTTATGATAGGCGCGGTCAATACCACGGCTGGGACCGCAGCACAGATCGTATTAACGCAAATTGTGCCGCGTGAACGACTAGTCGAGGCACATGCAAAAAATGCTCTAGCTAGCTCTGGTTCTGAGGTCGCCGGTCCCGCTACTGCGGGTGCCTTGATCAAATTATTAGGCGCACCACTTACCTTATTCGCAGATGCTTTTTTGCTCTTACTGTCCGCTACCATCTTACGAAAAATCAAAATCCACGAAGTGCGCGAGTTAGCCGCTGACGCCAACTTTTGGCGAGATTTACAACAAGGTCTGCTGTTCGTCGCTCACAATAAAATTTTGGTGGCACTGGCAATCACGGTGGGCACTTGGCAACTCGCCTACAACGCTGCCTTAGTCGTGCAGATTTTATTCGCCACCCGTATCTTGGGTTTATCAGAGCATGCGGTTGGATTAAGCTATGTTTGCATGGGAATAGGCACCATCTCGGCCAGCATTATCGGCAATAAGATCAGTCAAAAATTAGGTCCCGGCGTTTGCATGATCACCGGTATCGCCATTTGCAGTTTAGGCTGGGGCGTGCTGGCCATTGCGCCCGCTAATCTGTTTGGTGTCATCGCTTTTGCGTTTATGCTGGTATGTTATGCAGTCGGCGGCGTGTTTATCTTTATCAATTTCTTGGCTTTACGTCAGGCCGTCACGCCAGAAGCGCTTTTAGGTCGCACGACCAGCACAATGCGTTGGCTAACATTAATTCCCGCAGGTCCAGGCGCACTGTTAGGCGGCTGGTTGGGCGAACATCTGGGTCTGCGCTATACCTTGGGATTTTCCTGCCTTTGCGCGCTGCTACTGGCAAGTTTGGCATGGCGCAGCCCCACCATACGAGCCATAAAATCCATACCAAAACTATAAAAACATCCATGCTATTTGATCAAATTTCTGGTAATCACCGCAAATAACACAATAGGACGTCAATCAAATTCAATTGTGTCAATTTTGCACTTATTTGTACATTCCAAAAGAAAAGCGGGATAATGCTGGGCATCGCTTAAGCACGGATTTTTATCCATAAGTTTAAGCGCAAAATAATTACTCCTTGAGACGTTTCAGAAAGAGCAGTATGCCGCCATCACCCGCTTCATCTAATTTCAAACCCTATATTCCTGCGTCGTCCCATTTACCCGAATTTACTTTACGTGCCCTGATTATGGGAACGATATTGGGTATGGTATTTGGCGCATCTTCTTTGTATCTGGTGCTTAAAGTCGGCTTAACCGTCAGCGCCTCAATTCCGGTCGCGGTGATCGCCATTACTTTATTTCGCCTGACTCACAAGCTCGGCGGCAAAGACTCTAGCATCTTAGAAAACAGTATTGCGCAAACCGCTGGCTCGGCAGGTGAGTCATTGGCATTTGGCTTAGGCGTCACCATGCCTGCGATTCTGATTCTAGGTTTTGATTTAGAGATTTATCGCGTCATGCTGGTGGCGGTATTAGGAGGATTACTCGGCGTACTATTAATGATTCCTATGCGCCGCACCATGATTATCGAAAAACATCATGAGCTGAAATACCCCGAGGGAACGGCGTGCGCAGAAGTGTTAAAAGCAGCCGCGACCGATAGCTCGCGCGAGGCCGCAGGAGAATCAAGTAATCCCCATGCACAAGCAGATGCAAATCGCCGAGCTAAAATTATTTTTGGTGGTTTCTTTATTGGCCTGATCTACAAAGTAGCCAATATTGCACTCAAAGGCTGGAAAGACACGGTTGACTTCGTATTTTCCGCGCCATTAAAAGGTGGCTCTATCGGCACCGAGATTTCACCGGAACTACTAGGTGTGGGTTACATCATCGGACCACGTATCGCGGCGATCATGGCGGCGGGTGGCGTAATGTCATACATGTTGCTAATCCCACTGATCAAGTTCTTTGGCGACGGCTTGTTAACGCCATTAGCGCCCGCCACCAAACTCATTAGCGCGATGAGCCCCAACGAAATACGCGGTGCCTATGTACTCTACATAGGCGCTGGTGCGGTTGCCACTGGCGGTCTAATTAGTTTGGCACGTGCTCTGCCATTAATCTGGCGCAGCTTGGCGTCAGGCTTATCGGGTATAAGTAAGAACAAGATTAAAGAAACCTCAGCAGATGAGGCTGTTCCGCGCACAGAACAAAGTATCGCGATGAAATGGGTGGTCATCGGCGCATTGGCAATCATTGCCGTCATCACCGTCGCAACACCTTTGCACATGAATCTGTTGGGTGCCATTTTAATTTTGGTGTTCGGCTTTCTATTTGCCACGGTTTCTTCTCAACTCACAGGTCAAATTGGCCAATCGTCAAATCCTATCTCGGGCATGACGGTCGCCACACTATTATTCACCTGTTTAATTTTTCTCTTAATGGGTTGGATAGGCGGTCAATATTATGTAACGGCTTTATCGGTAGGCGCTATCGTGTGTATCGCTTCTAGCGTTGCCGGTTGTACTTCGCAAGATTTGAAAACTGGTTATCTAGTAGGTTCAACGCCTAGATATCAACAGTATGCGATTTTAATTGGTGTCTTTTGCTCCGCCTTAATTCTGGGACCGATACTATTAAAATTAAACGATGCGAGTACCGTTTATGTCCCTATCGCCCAAGTGGCTCCCGGCCTCAGCACTGATGTCAGCAAACTCAATGAATCCATGCAATTACAAGGGCCACAAGCGGCTCAAGATAGCGCTCATTACAAAGTGTGGCACAAGAACGATGCCTCAGGTGTATTAGCTGCGCCAGCAGGAAAATATCTAGTTGATCCCAATGGCAAAGCCGTTTATCTGATCGATCCGGGTATCAACGGTACCCACACCACACGACCAGATGGCTCCGAAGTTAAAAAATATGACGCGCCTAAAGCCGTACTAATTTCTTATATCATTAAGGGCATACTGGATGGCGAACTGCCATGGGCTTTGGTGTTATTTGGCGTCATTATCGCCTTAGTGTTAGAAATGTCCGGCATTCCTTCGCTCGCTTTTGCGGTCGGCGTTTATTTGCCACTGGCATCCTCAGCCCCGCTTTTTATTGGCGGCATGATACGTTGGCTGGTTGATCTTCGAAATAATCGATTGGAGAAAAATAAGCATTTGAACGAGGAAGAAAAGCAAGCCGCAGGTGATCGCAGTGAAGGTGTTTTATTATCATCCGGTTATATCGCCGGTGGCGCATTAGCGGGTATCGTGATCGCCTTTTGCGCTGGCATTATGACTGAATTCGATAAAAAAATCGGTGACTGGGCACAAGCCAATAATCCTTTCTTTGAAGGGGCACGTGCAGATATGCTGTCACTGATTCCATTTGCTCTAATCGCTTTGGTTCTTTATAAGGTTGGCAGAGAAAAAGCTGACCGCAAAAAAGACACTCAATAGACATGCAATAGATATGCAGCGAATAAATTAGGTCTCCCCTCATTTCCCGTGCGGCGTACCGCAAAAATACGCCGCACGATGATTTTATAAAATAACAGATACTTCAAAGACTAAATTTCAATTATGAGCCAAACACCCATCCTCGATTCCAAACAACAAACGGTAGAAATAGGTGACATAGTTCGCGTCACTACTTTGAGCAGGCAATTCATTAAAAGCTTCCCTGAAGACGAAAGAATTCTGATCGAATCAATGATAGGCAATTTCTTTAAAATCATTGCCATTGATGAAGAAGGTCAAGCTTGTATCATGCGTGAATGGCACGATGAGCGCGGCCAATTGCAAACCCATGTAATTGCTTTGGATGCGGAAGAAATGGAAAAGGTGTAACGTGGTTGGCCGAAACAAGCTCGCTACATCACATCTGCTTGGGGCGCTACTGGTTGGTTACAGCTGACTAGTTACAGCTGAATCAAGCCTGCGATGCAAGCTTGTAACGAAAATTACTGCAAGTGAATTTATTTACGAAAGATTTCAGGACGTGACTTATTACGTGTTTCATATACGATCTTCGCGTCCTGTATGGCGCGCTCCTGAGTGCGCATTTCTTCGTGATCGTCATGCGGACTGAAATAATCTGCCGCCTGCGCACGCATCACATATTTGATGGCAGCTTCATCATTGATCTTGTACATCTCAGTCAATAAAGTAGTGACTTCATCTAAGTACTCTTCGTAAGTCATAAACTTTTCCATATTTTCCTCTTATCGGTTACCTATTACATCAAGAATTCGTTTGAACGGACGACATCTTACACTGCTTCTGCATCTGCAATAAAAAAGCTGGCACCACTTAATATGGGAACCAGCTTCTTCTCGTTGAATTTCACAACGTCAATCGATAATTGATCTTACTAAATATCGCTCAATACTCGCTTAATGCGTAATCACTTCACGTATCGTCGCTGCCAATTCTTCCGCAACAAACTTCGCCACATAGGCATCAGCACCAACACTACGCACATGATCTTCATTAGTCGTACCGGATAAAGATGAATGAATAATCACAGGCACCATTTTGAATCGATCATCTTGCTTAATGTTACGAGTCAAAGTAAAACCGTCCATTTCAGGCATTTCCAAATCGGTTAATACCAAACCGACTTTATCTCGTATCGTTTTTCCTTCTGAGCTGGCGGCGGTGTGCATCGCTTGTAATTTTTCCCAAGCTTCTTTGCCCGTTTTGCACATAATAAATGGCGCACCGATAGCTTCTAAGGCTTGACCAATCAAACCGCGTGCAACAGCAGAATCATCCGCCGCCAAAATCACCGCACCTGGTTTAATTTTCAGTTTCGCCCCTATCGTATCGGAATCAACATCTTTGACATCCTTAGGCGCAATTTGACGCAAAATCTGCTCGACGTCTAATACCTGAGCTAATCGTGTGTCTTCAGAATCGCCATCAAGGCGAGCGATACTCGTTACCAAACCACCAGCCGCACTAGATTCGGCAGATAAAACATGACGCCAATCTAACCTGACAATTTCTTCGACCGACTCAACCGCAAAACCTTGCGTTGAACGAGCAAACTCGGTGACTAACATAATATTTAAACCGCTAGTTGGCTTGCGTCCCACGACTGAAGGCAAATCAATCACAGGGATAATTTGTCCACGTAGATTAACCACGCCGAGGTTATGCGGCAAAGCACCTGCAACAGCAGTGATCTCTGGCATTGCGACAATTTCTCGCACTTTAAACACATTAATACCAAACAATTCAGAGCGGTCATTGACCGCATCGGTACCTAATCTGAACAACAACAGCTCGAATTTATTTGAACTGATCAAGTTGGTACGTTCATCAACTTCATGTTGTACAGTGCTCATATTTATATCCCCATTGTGAGTGAAATGACTGAGGTGGCACACATACACCACACCATCACTAACGCGTATTTAATAATAGAAATCAAGAAAAACAGTCGCTATAACATTGGTCGTTTTAGCCTTTTCTCATTATGCTACTTTTTTCTGAATAAACAATAATTTCCCCTCTGAAATATTTGTTTTTTTCGTCGCAATAGCAAAAATACGCAGGCAAGCAACAATCAGCGTATCAAAAGCAAATTTTTGCTTTCTATTTTTGCTAGTACATCAGACCTTAGTAATACACATTGAATTTCCCAAGGCCTGACTACCAACATTGCTTATTCAAGCACTCGACTAAGCACACAATTACAAACCCAATAATAAACCAATTAATTATTTAATTACTTTATAACACGGTATGTAGGCTTTCCCAGGTAATTTCATCCGGTGCTGATCGACAAAAGAAGTCAACAAGATATCCATAGCGTGCATAATTTCCGGATCGCCGCAAATCTCAAAATGCCCATGCTTTTCAATCGCACGTATCCCTTGGTCTTTGACGTTCCCTGCCACTACGCCAGAAAAAGCGCGTCGTAAGTTAGCGGCCAATAAATGGGCTGGCTGCTGTTTATGCAAAGCTAAACCCTTCATATTCGCGTGAGTTGGTTCAAACGGATGCTGGAATTCGGCATCGATTTTTAGCAACCAATTGAAGTAGTAAGCGTCGCCACGGGCTTTTCTAAAAGCGCGAACTTTCTTAATACCCTCTTGCATTTCGCGAGCCACTGCGACGGGGTCATCAATAATAATCTTATACTTGCTCTGCGCCTCAGCGCCCAAAGTCAAACCGATGAACTGATCAATTTGTTTGAAGTAATCGGCAGCGACGGCAGGACCAGTGAAAACAACTGGGAATGGTAAAGCTGCATTATCGGGGTGCAATAAAATGCCGAGCAAATACAAAATCTCTTCAGCCGTACCTGCGCCACCCGGAAACACGATAATGCCATGCGCCATGCGCACAAATGCTTCCAAACGTTTTTCTATATCAGGCAAAATCACCAGATCGTTGACGATAGGATTAGGGGCTTCGGCAGCGATAATGCCAGGCTCTGAAATGCCCAAATAACGACCACTATCTATACGCTGTTTCGCATGACCGATGGTGGCACCTTTCATTGGTCCTTTCATCGCACCGGGGCCGCAGCCCGTGCAAATATCCATTGCACGCAAACCCAAGTGATACCCGACCAACTTTGTATAATCGTATTCGGCGCCAGAAATAGAATGGCCGCCCCAGCAGACAACTAAGTTAGGGCTGATCTGCGGCTGCAACAAATTCGCGTTGCGCAAAATATGAAATACGGCGTCGGTAATCCCTTCTGTCGAGTCAATATTGATATGCTCGTTCTTAATGATTTCACCGTGAATGAAAAGAATATCGCGCAGAACCGCGAATAAATGCTCTTGTATCCCCTTGATCATTACACCATCGACGAAGGCGCTGGCGGGTGCATTTTTCACTTCTAATTTAATGCCGCGTTCACGCTGCACAATACTAATTTCAAATTCTTTATAGCGTTCTAAGAGTTCTTTACCATCATCTAAGCCACTACCGCAATTCAACACCGCTAATGCGCAACTGCGAAACAATTGATACAAACTTCCGTGACTGGTGTCGCGCAATCGGGCGACTTCTGCTTTCGACAAAACTTCTAAGTGCCCTTCTGGCGCAATTTGTGTATCCATAACTTCATACTGCATATACTTACTCCTTAATATTTTCCACGGTTTTCCGTGGTTTTCTTTGTTTATCTACATTTCTTTTCTCTTCGTACAGTTAATCAGTATCCACTCTGAATAGAAATATTTCAAGATGGCAATTTCAAATTTGTCTCATATTAGAGCGAGCCGCCAAACAAGCCGCGAGTTGCCACAACTTAGCAATCATTTCCTAGAAATAAAAAAACCGACACAGGGTCGGTTTTTTTAGAAAAGTGGATATGCGACTTACTGCCATACTGAAAACGTCAAATCAGATCAAAAACCGCCATAGACTCGACATGAGAAGTATGTGGAAACATATTAACGACGCCCGCTTTGCTCATCTTATAACCTGCTTCATTCACTAACATGCCAGCATCACGTGCCAAAGTTGAAGGACTACAAGAAACATAAACGATACGTTTAGGACGCATTTCTGGCACAATCTTTCCTAGGTCAATCAAGGCCTGACAAACTGCCATAGCCCCATCACGTGGAGGATCAATTAAGAAACGATCGAACTTGCCCAAACCGACGAAATCTTCTGCTTTAGCTTCAAATAAATTACGTGTCGCAAACGAGGTTTTTGCATCCAAACCGTTGGCGCGCGCATTTTCCAAAGCGCGTTCTGTGAGTGCGGTACTTCCTTCAATCCCCACCACTTCACGAGCTAGCGTGGCGATAGGTAAAGTGAAATTACCCAAGCCGCAAAACAGATCCAAAATACGTTCGTCTTTTTGCACGTCCAGCAATCTCAATGCGCGCGCTACTAGAACACGATTAATATGATGATTGACTTGCGTAAAATCGGTCGGCTTGAATGGCATTTTCACGCCAAATTCAGGAAGCAAATAGTGCAGGTCTGAGTTTTCTGGATAATATGGTGCGGCGCTGTCTGGCCCTGCCGTTTGCAGCCACCATTGCACATTATGCTTATCAGCAAAAGCCTTCAGTTTCACATCATCGCCCGGCCCCAGCGGCTGCATGATACGCAGCACCATCGCGGTCACATTTTCGCCTATCGCCAATTCAATTTGAGGAAGGGCTTCAATGATAGTCAAGGACGTGATCAAGTCACGCAAAGGCATCAACATTTTGGAGATATGCGGTGGCAAAATGTCGCAGGTTTCCATGTTCGCCACATAGCGCGATTTTCGTTCATGGAAACCAACCAAAACGATGCCTTTTTTATGGACATTACGCACCGACAAGCGGGCACGATAACGATAACCCCAAGTTGGCCCATAAATCGGCCGCATCACCATGTCTGATTTTACTTTGCCTATGTGCGCAAGATTATCTTCCAACAAACGCTGTTTCATTGCGACTTGTGCGTTCGCATCCAAGTGCTGCATAGAACAGCCACCACAGACGCCGAAATGAGGACATTTTGGCGTTACCCGTTGAGAAGATTCTTTCACCAAGGCGCCCATCGTTGCGGCTTCCCAACTTGGCTTTTTACGATAGGTATTAAAACCAACAACTTCGCCAGGCAAAGCACCTTCGACAAACACCACTTTACCAGGTGAACCATCTTCATTGTCGAGATGACCAACACCGCGCGCGTCCATGTCTAGGGAACGGATATTCAGAGTATTCATGTTAATGAGGCTAGAGACGAAAGCTTAGCCTAGGAAAATTGATTCAAGATAATCCGACATTATACCGTCTTGCCCGCCCCTACAGGTAACACGGGTAACTCAGGCAACACTCAGTCAATACAAGCAACATTCAGGATACACAGACTATAACAAGGCATCGCGCCCTACGCCACGCGAGGCAAAACTACGTTTCAACTTAATCAAGGCTTCTTGTTGAATTTGTCGTACCCGTTCACGCGTAATTCCCATTTCATCAGCTAGCGTTTCTAGCGTCACCGGATCGTCATTATCCAAACCGAAACGACGCATAATGACGATACGCTGCTTATCTGGCAATTTGGACAACCAGTCTCTGACCAATACCGTGACTTCATGATGTTCTGCCTGCGTGTCCGGTGCGTGATCGGTATCACCGGGCAACATATCCAACAAACTACTTTGAGGATCGCCATCTAAAGGCGTGTCCAGTGACATCGCGTGTTCAGATAAAGCCAGAATATCTTGCACTTCATCCAAAGGGCGACTTACCAAGTGCGCAATATCATCAATCGTCGCATCTTTTCCATCGCGTTGTTGCGATTCCAAATGGTATTTAGCGCGCAAGATCTGGTTTAATTCGCGCACGACGTGCACAGGTAAACGTATAGTTCGTGCTTGATTCATAATCGCACGCTCTATGCTCTGACGTATCCACCAAGTCGCGTAAGTAGAAAAACGAAATCCACGTTCTGGCTCGAACTTATCAATCGCATGCATTAATCCCAAATTGCCCTCTTCTATCATATCGAGCAGGGCAACACCGCGATTGATGTAGTGCTTGGCGATAGAGACGACCAGGCGCAAATTGTGCTCTATCATTTTCTGCCGTGCGTCAAAATCTCCTTGCTTTGCTAAGGTCGCAAAATGCAATTCTTCTGCGGCACAGAACAGGGGGCGTGTTCCGATCTGATTTAGATAATGTTGAGTTGTATCTGTCGATAATTCTGCAGCGAGAATACTTTTAATTTCATCAATCGGAGCAATGGCGACGGTTGATAGCTCATCGGATTTATCGCCCTCATCTCCCCTACCTTCTTCTGCGAGTTCATCGTCGCTCTCATCAATCAATTCAAGGCTATCCTTCACCTTGTCGACATCCACTTGCAAGGCGTCGTTCAGATCGTTCGTTAACACTAGCAATCCGTCATCCGAACTATCTGAAGTAACGTGCATGGATGACGTTGATTGTTTTGTTTGCTTAGAACTCTTGATCATAATTTCAGTTTAATCCTGCAGATAAGTCTTAAGAACAACACACAAAAAAACAAAGATTTAACGCGCCGGCAATACCTTCATAGGATCGATAGGCTTGCCTGCTTGACGAATTTCAAAATGCAATTTAACCACATCACTATCCGAGTTTCCCATTTCGGCAATCTTCTGCCCCTTACTCACGGACTGGCCTTCTTTAACCAAATTGACTTTATTATGCGCATAAGCAGACAGGTAATTATTGGCATGTTTGATGATCAGCATATTGCCATAACCACGCATCGCACCGCCTTCATAAATTACTTTACCGGCGGCCACCGCCACAACCTCCTGCCCTAATTTACCGCCCAAGTCCAAACCTTTGTTTTTTTGATCGTCAAAGCCAGCAATTAATTTTGCGTCCGCTGGCCATATCCAATCTATCGTTTCGGCAGCTGGTACCGCCGGTGTTTTTTCTACTGGTTTTTCTGCGGCTTTAGCTATTGGCGTCTCATTTTTTTGCGCCACTGTAGTCTGAGTAGATGCGCCGTCAGCAGCCTTTTGCAATTCTGCCAGATTGCTCTCTGAATACGTACGTTTATCACCTCTTGGTGCGGTTTTATTGGTAGAAGGATTGACCGGAGTTAGGCTGCGGATTTCTATACCTTGCGAAGTCGTCACAGGCGAGACTTTAGCTACAGAACTACCTTCCGGTGGACCTATCCACAAGACCTGATCGACTTTAATATCATTCGGATTACGAAGATTATTCCACGCCACCAAATCACTGTAACTTTGACCATGATCAAAGGCAATGCGCAATAAAGTATCACCACGTTTTACGGTATAACTAGGGCGAACTTCTTGTTCCTTGACGACTGGTGCCACCACTACAGGCCTAGCCACTGGTGCGGCTACCTCACTACTGCGCTCGATAACAGGCGCATTATTAGGCACCGAAGTACAAGCTGCCAATAAACTGGCCATGCTAGCGAAGCCCAACAAGCGCAGCGCTTCATTTTTTTTCAATAAACAACTTTGCTTCATAAGCATGTTCTACTCGAATTAAATTACATAAAAATCTTAGACTACACCTTGGTGCAGTGGCACAAAATGGCAATGTTCTAAACTCGTACTATTCCATTCATTTTGACCGATACGTTCTATCAACTGCAAAGATTGATGTCGCCCTCCAACGGGTGCAATCAAGCGTCCACCAATCCGCAATTGCAATAAGAGTGCCTGTGGCACTTCCATTCCTGCTGCTGCCAATATAATACCGTCAAATGGCGCAACTTGTGGCAAACCTAACATGCCATCTCCATAATGCAAGCGAATATTCGGAATTCGCATAGGACGTAGATTTTCTTTAGCGAGTTCGTGCAAGGCTTTGATACGCTCTATGGAGTAAACCTCTTTTGCGACCAAAGATAATACGGCCGCCTGATAACCGCAACCAGTGCCTATTTCTAACACTTTATCGAGTGCTTTACCGTTTCGCATAATCTCCGTCATGCGCGCAACGATATAGGGTTGAGAAATCGTTTGATGATGGCCTATCGGTAAAGACGCATCAATGTAGGCTTGACTCGACAATCCTGGCTCAATAAACATATGTCGTGGAATCGCCTCCAACGCACCTAGCACCAACTGATCCCTCACACCTTGCTGCGCGACACGCGCTACCATTGCTTGACGAATCTTTTCTGAAACCATCACTTCGGTTCTTGGTACTGTGCTATGAATCGATTTGCCATGATCTGGCAGAAAAGGAAAGCCTGATGACTTCTTTGTGGGGGCAAATACAGGTGATTTGGATAAGGTATGG
This sequence comes from Affinundibacterium danionis, assembly GCF_042432465.1. Lineage (NCBI taxonomy): Bacteria > Pseudomonadati > Pseudomonadota > Betaproteobacteria > Burkholderiales > Oxalobacteraceae > Affinundibacterium > Affinundibacterium danionis. Next base: position 102,996 of record NZ_JBHLXJ010000014.1, read on the forward strand.
TTAGCGGCATTTTTCACCGCTGTCTGAGGCATCGCGGTAGCTGCTTGACTCGATGATTTGCCACGTTGCTCAACGACCGAGGCCAGACTTAATGGGAAACGTTTTTCTTTTGTCGTCATGCCAAATCCGCGGCCAAGGAATGCATTTGTTGGATATCTGTGATATCTATTTGCAGTGGTGTCACAGACACCAAACCTTGCGAGGTAACCGCAAAATCGGTTCCCTCACTAGCGTCTTTCACTGCACCCACCGGCCCTATCCAATAAATGGTACGGCCGCTTGGATCTTGAGTTTGAATGACAGGTTCAGACATATGACGCTTGCCTAACCGTGCACTGCGGACACCGCCAATATCCGCATAAGCCAGATTTGGGATATTTACATTCAGTAAAAAAGGGCGAGTTAGAGAAGAAAATTGACGTTGCACTAATTCTCTAGCGACACGTGCAGCACTGTCCAATTGATGCCAGCCCTTTTCTACCTGCGAAAAAGCAATGGCAGGAATGCCGAATAAATAAGCCTCAGTAGCTGCCGCAACGGTACCGGAATAAAGCGTGTCATCTCCCATGTTTTGTCCGTTATTAATACCCGACACCACCAAATCAGGTTTTTCAGACATCAATGCGGTCAAAGCGATGTGGACACAATCAGAAGGCGTGCCATTCACAAAATAAAAACCATTATCGGCACGTTGTACCGATAATGGTCGATCTAATGTTAAGGCATTCGAGGCGCCGGAACGATTACTATCAGGCGCGACCACGGTAATTTCAGCGATGTCAGCTAAAGCACCCGCCAAGGCGATAATCCCAGGGGCTAAGTAACCATCGTCATTGCTAATCAAAATTTTCATAAGCTCATTTTACCTGATGAGCACTATGAAAATCACAGCATATGGGATTTATTTCATGTCGTTGTAAAGACGTTGGTTTTTCAGCGACTATTCCAAAATGTGAGAACGAATCACATATTCTCGGCGGCATCTCCCAGCCAATAACGATTTACATCTTTTAATCCCCACGCTGACGCGTCCTCACGCGATACGATTTTATCTTGAATACCTGGACCACTAAGATCCAATAATACTGGTGGGATATACGCCATCGATTTGGAAGAAAAGAAAGCCCGAACTTTGGGAAGTAGTAGTGACTTACCTGCTTGCTGTTCAACCACGACGCCTAAACGTCCCGAATGCAATTTGACCAGTGTTCCTACAGGATAAATTCCTATGCTACGAATAAAAGCTTGAAACACACGTTCATCAAAATGTCCTTTACTCCACTCCGACATTTTCTTTAAGGATTCGGCAGGACACCAACCCGCTTTATAAGGACGATTCGATGTAATAGCGTCGTACACATCACATACCGCTCCCATTTTCGCGTATAAGCTAATCTGATCACCGTGTAAGCCTTTAGGATAGCCGCTACCATCGACTTTCTCATGATGATGCAAACACACGTCCAGAGCAATCTTGCCTACCCCTTTCGCTTCCAACAGCATTTCATAACCAGCGCTTGGATGTTCTTTCACCGAAACGAATTCCTCATCGGTCAATCGTCCTGGCTTATTGAGAATTTCTGGCGGCACCGCCATTTTACCGATGTCATGCAATAGCCCCGCCAAACCTGCTTCGCGGGTTTCCTCGTCACTCAATCCTAATTGGCGCGCCAAAGCAATCATCAAAGCGCAAACCGCGACCGAATGCATATACGTATAATCATCCGCCGTTTTTAAACGAGCCAAACCGATCAAAGCGCCGGGATTGCGCATCACCGAAGTAGCAATCTCTTCGACGAGCGGCATTGCGTGTTCGGCTTCAATCGCATTTCCCATACGCGCTTCGCTAAACATCGAAAACACCGCAGTCTTAGACTTGCCCACGATTTTTGCGGCGCGACCCAATTCGGCATCCATTGATGTTGGAACAATTTCGCTATACGGCGTCGGCGCAGCGACTGGCTTAGCGACTTCTACGACTTCAATCGGCTCAACAGGTGTCGGCGCTGGCTCATCTTTGACAACAGGTGCGAGCACGTCGCAGCCTCTGCTAGTATCGATCCAGGCTTCACGTATTCCTGCTTGCCGAATTTTTTCAATAGTAGCCGCGTCATCTATCAGAAAAGATTTTTGCCAAAAGGGTGAGGACATCCAAGACGCGCATAATTCTTTGATGTACATCCCTTGACGGATTTGATCAAATTGAATTTTCTTTAACATACTAGCTACTGTCCTTCAAGGTATTCGTTATACGATAGACGGCTCAAAGAGGGCATCAAAAATTATTAAATTATGGTTTTGACAAACCATCTTCATTTAGCGCTATATATTAATATATTTCCCAAAATCAATTTTAAGCAATTTCAATTTATTTTACAGTAGGCCACTCCGCTTCAACACAAAGTTTCCAAAGTCACTATTGATTTAGAGTAATTTTGTGCATTTTACCGACACAGCCAGATTAACCAAGCAATGGCAATCATGCTCCGTGACAAAATTAGAAGAGCATAGTACAAAGAAGTATCAAGTAAGCGGTTGCAAGTGAGCTGAAGCAACTAAGCAGTCGCAAATACGAACTCGCAAATATCGTCAAGTGCGCAGCAACTTAAGTTCTGCGAACAAGGCATGCATAGAGGCATTGGTGATAAAGCTCAAATTGTACGGATGTTCTGACTTCGCAATTTGAAATTGGTCCAAACAATTTACATGAAGATCATCGCCGATAGCAGACAAACGGTCCGCTATCTTCCCCCACAAAATCACGACAGGTTTTTGAGGCAATGCATTTAAAGCCTTAAATATCGCTAATAGAAAAACTTCCCAAGCTCTGGCATCGATGGTTGGCGCAACATGTGACCGAAAAACTAAAGAAGCATTGAGCATCAAAAATCCATTTGATAAAAAATTGCGATGTAAATCCGCCATAGTTTTAATCATTCCAGAGTCGTCTTCCCGCGCTCGGCGCGACACCGCTGCCATAGATTCTGAATTCAAATTTTCAATAGTCAGCACCCGTTCTGCAAGTAGCAGCATCTTCATGAAATTACGCAGTGAGGTGGCACGATTAACTGACTTACTCAAGCCGCCCTTCGCTTCATTTGACCAAAGACTGTCGACCGCAGCATCCATAAAACAATAACCATTAGCGCTAGCCGCACGTGGATACGGCCCTTCTCCCACTAAAACATAACGAATTTTGTCGATGGGAAGCGAGAATGCGGCAAAAATTCTCTGACCATCAGGCAAAAAATCATCGTGCGCCAAATCCTTTAAATAATCTGGCGATTTACTTTGCATAGCAAGTAAAGCGTCATGCAAAATCTCACGCCAACTAGGATGCACTGTGTCAAGTGCTTGCTCAAAATAGACTGGCAAACTCATTTTTATTCAATGGGGAAATTATGGCCGTTGCGCTGGCGGTGGTAAGGGTGCAGACGGAGCGTTAGCAGGAAACGCTGGAGATGTGATACCAGCATGCATAGGCACAGCCGGTAAATCTATACGACGACTAATTCCCGCCTCAGATACGACAATATGATCACGATGAACTTCAGACAAACTCACACCATTGAGCAACTCTTTACCCACGCCTATCGTCATAGTTGGTTTGCCTTCGACTGCGATAATGGCCGCACTGTCTTTCGCTTTCGCGGCGACGATAACGCCTTTCAATTGATAATTACTAGGCGCGATCTCTGCTACCGCAGATTGACCAAATAGGCTCCCCCACTGACCTACCGCAGGTTCATAACTTGCGGTCATGACAGGTGCTGCTATCGGACGAATTTTTGGTTTAAAAATCTGCAAACCCCAATAACTGATTACTGCACAAAGTAGCGCGAATGCGACTACCGTCGCTAACATAGGAAGACGCTTCATAATTTACTCATTTCTCAATCTTTTCTGAATTACTTTATCTCGGCCGATTACAGCTCATACACGTTGCTTGACGAGCACATTGATCGCCCGCCAACGCACGCGAACACACACTACACTATCGCACCAATTGATTAATTTCGATAATCGGCATCAAGACCGCCAAAACGATCAGCAAGACCACCACCCCCATGGCAAGAATCAACAGTGGCTCCAACATACCGGCAATGGTCAAAGCACGACGTTCCAAATCTTGCTCTTGCGCTGAAGAGGCTCGTTCCAACATCGCAGGCAATTCCCCTGTGACTTCACCAGCACGTATCATGTGAATCAACATGGGAGGAAAATGTTTATTTGCCGATAGCGCTCGCGCTAAGCTCACACCTTCACGCACGCTATTGGTCGCATCTTCAACTTGCGCCCGCATAGCGACGTTAGACAAGGTTTCTCGACTAGTCTGCAAGGCCGTTAAAATTGGTACGCCCGATCCGGTGGTAATCGACAAAGTGCTAGAGAATCGCGCCGTGTTTAAACTGCGTTCAAACTTTCCATACATAGGCGCATCAAGCAACCAAGTATGCCAACGCATTTTAATTTGCGGGTTCTGTAAGGCTTTGCGACATCCAAACACGATACCGACTATGGCGACCGCAAGCATCCAGCCATAGGCACGCACAAAATCGGAAACAGCCAACATGATCACCGTCAAAATAGGCAATTTCTGCTTAGTGTTGGCGAACACAGAAACAATTTGCGGTACCACATAAGTCAGCAAAAAAATCACAATCGCAAATGCAACGACGGTCACGATAGCCGGATAAGTAAACGCCAATTTCACTTTTTGCGTTAAGGCGTTGCGGCGTTCAATGTAATCCGCTAAGCGCGACAAGACGCGTGACAATTGCCCGATCTGTTCACCTGAAGCGACTAGAGCGCAGTAAATATCCGTGAAATCATTTTGGTGCTGTTTCAATGCGTCCGATAAAGAAGATCCGGCCAAAATCTCCGAACGAACCGAGGCGATTAAATCACGAATATATACACGTTCGGCTTGTTCCAATAAGGCCGAGAATGCCTGTTCCAAAGGCAAACCTGCCTCTAACAAACTGGCGAGCTGGCGCGTAAATAAAGCAAGCTCGACAGTAGACAGATGTTCACCGAAAAAAGCCCTAGATTTTTTTGCGTCACCAGCGGCTTGAGTGGTAATCAACTCTACCGAGACCGGAACCAAGTGCTGGCTCCTTAAATCAGAACGTGCCGCACGTGCACTGTCAGCGGTAAGCACACCCTTTTTATTCACGCCTAGTTGATCTATAGCTTCATAACGAAATGCTGGCACTTGCTGTACTCTCTTCTATGTTTTTATGTCTTCAGAACAAACTTCGCATTATGACGATTACTATTCTTTGGTCACGCGCAACAACTCTTCCCGCGTCGTCACGCCGGCATCCAACCAACGCTGCCCGTCTTCACGCATGACCTTCATACCATCCCCCTGCGCCGCCAGACGAATTTCCGCTTCTGAGGCTTGATGATGAATTTGGGCGGAAATCGCTTCTGTCGTCAGCAACAATTCATACACACCAACTCGCCCCTGATAACCTGTATGACCGCAGTGTTCGCAACCAACCGATTTCCAAACACCCGCCTCTTGTAACTTGCAGTGCTTACATAATTTACGCACCAAGCGTTGCGCAACCACACCTAACAAAGAGGACGACAATAAGAAAGGTTCTATGCCCATATCTAACAAGCGCGTTACGGCTGCTGCTGCGTCGTTAGTATGCAAAGTCGCCAATACCAGGTGACCTGTCAATGAAGCTTGAACGGCAATTTGCGCAGTCTCTAGATCGCGAATCTCACCTATCATAATAACGTCAGGATCTTGTCGCAGAATTGCCCGTAAAGCTTTCGCAAAGGTCATGTCAATCTTGGCATTAACCTGAGTTTGTCCAATTCCGGCTAATTCATATTCGATCGGATCTTCGACCGTCAGAATATTCGTGGTGCCAGCGTTCACGCGCGAAAGTGCTGCATACAACGTGGTAGTCTTACCAGAGCCTGTTGGCCCAGTTACCAAAACGATGCCATGCGGTTGTGCGATCAAATGATCAAATTGTGTAAGCACTTCTGCGCTCATCCCCAGATGAGTCAAATCTAACTTACCGGCTTCTTTATCCAACAAACGTAATACGGCGCGTTCGCCATGACCAGTCGGTAAGGTAGAAACCCTCACATCAACCGGCTTGCCACCTATGCGCAAAGTAATCCGACCATCCTGAGGCAAACGTTTTTCTGCAATATCCAATTGCGCCATAATTTTGATACGCGATACCAAAGAGGCATGAATCGCTTTCTTGGGACGAATCACGTCGCGCAATGCGCCATCGACTCGAAAACGTACCACGGAAATTTGCTCAAACGGTTCAATATGAATATCCGATGCCCCTTCACGCAAAGCCTGCGTCAACAAGGCATTAATCATACGAATCACGGGCGCGTCATCGGCGGATTCTAGCAAGTCCTCAATCGCTGGCATGTCTTGCATGAGTTTAGCCAAATCCATATCGGACTCAACTTCACCCACCACATCAGCCGCGTCACCACCTGATCCGGCATAAGCACGGGCAATTTCTGCCAATAAATCTGCATGCGGCATCAGCTGCAAATGAACCCGTCCAAAGCGGCGTCCTGCTTCTAAAATTGCGCTCTGCTTAGACTCAGAAGAGACTTTCAGCTCTACCGGAGCGCCTTCCAAATCGTCGCGACGATTCGCCAAAATTGAAAAATCACGCGCAAAGGCAAAAGGTAATAATCGATTGTCTGACATACGAATTATTTACCTTCTTTGGCAGCATTTTTATCGGCCGCTTTATCTTTCGCCGCATCCATCGAGGCGGGGACGATTAACTTCCCTTTTTCCAGTTTCAACAATTCACCGTTAGTATCTTTATCCAAAGATTGTAAATATTGAGTCCGCAAATAATCGTAGCGATCGACCGACACGCTATTACTTTGTTCAGCACTACGGATCACAGTTGGACGCAAAAACACCATCAAGTTGGCTTTACCGTTGGTACGTTTTTTGTACTTAAATAAATTACCGATAATGGGGATATCGCCCAGCACGCTCACCTTTTCAACGGCATCATCGTTGGTGTCGCGTATCAATCCACCCAAGGCAATAATTTGACCATCTTCTGCCAAAACATTGGTTGCAATGGAGCGCACTATGGTTGTGATACCAACGCCGCCCGCCACCGGTTGACCAATGCTAGACACTTCTTGCGCGATGGCTAAACGTACCGTGCCACCTTCGGAAATCTGCGGTTTCACTTTCAATTTAATACCAATTTCTGTTCGGGCTATCGTTTGAAACGGATTTTGACCTACTGTACCGGTATTCGATGTGTACTGCCCAGTGACTACCCCCACCGTTTTACCATCGACTATGCTGGCTTCTTCGTTATCCAAGGTGACTAAGTTAGGAACAGACAACACATTAGTATTGCCGTCGGTCGCCAAAGCATGCGCCAGTGCACCTAAGCCCAACTGCCCTCCCACTTGTCGAAACAAACCAACGGTCAAGCCCTTACCGGTCACTGCCCCCAATTGTGCTGTGGAATTACCACCAAGGGCAACTAAACCAGTATCGCTTGGAAAGGAAGTCACACCACCTAAGCGATATTTACTATTCGCATCGCCAGTCGCCCCCAGCCACTCAACACCTAACTCGCTGGCTTTTTCGTTCGACACTTCTACGATGAGCGTCTCAATATAGACTTGCGCCCGTCGTGCATCGAGTTGATCAATCACGGCACGCAAATTACGATACACGGTATCGCTGGCGGTAATAATTAAGGTATTGGTCGCTTGGTCGGCCTGAATAAAACCACCACTTCCACCTGCCTGTGCTTGCGAAGTACTCGATGAACTAATCGGCAAGCTTAGATTACTACTACCACTCGATGAGGCGGTACCTGCCATAGATTGATTACTATTGATATTGCTCCCTGATGTACTACCAGATAAGCTCGAATTGTTGGCCGAACTGGCGGGCAAAGAGCTATCTCCACTTAAAATCGAGCGCAAGGTTTGCGCCAACTTCACGGCCTCTGCATTCTTTAAATACACCACATGAACATTGCCGGGTAACTCGGTCGGCTGGTCTAATGATTTAACTAATGACTTAACCAAATTAGTACGAGCAACAGATGGCGCTTTCACTAATACTGAATTCGTTCTGGAGTCTGCAAGAATCACGGTTCGCCCTGAATCTGCTGGCGCCTGTCCCTCGGTCAAACGTGATGCTAATGCGGCGATATCGCTTGCAATCGCATGTTTAATAGGAATAATTTCTAGCTCTGGGTTGACTGGCACATCCAACAAGGCAATTACCTCCGCCATCCTGCGCATGTTATCGGCGTAATCAGTGATCACGATGGAATTATTGCCCGGGTTAACATTGATCACATTATTGGGCGAAATTAAAGGACGCAGAGCTGTTACGATATTATTGGCTTGTTCGTAATTCACCCGAAAAACTTGCGTGATAATTTGATCGCCCTTAATACTTTTAACTTGGGTCGGGCCACCTTGTAATTTAGCATCGGTCTCAGGAACGACCTTAGAAAAACCATCTGAAGTGACCACTGCAAAACCTTGCATGCGCAAGTTGGATGTCAAGAGTTTGAAAGCCTGCTCTTTGCTTAGTGGTTTTTCAGCGACCAAAGTTAATTGACCTTTAACCCGAGGATCAATCACAAACGTGGTGCCTGTGTAATGGCCCACGGCTTTAATCACGGATTCAATATCCGCATTCACAAAATTCAAACTAGCAGCATCGCGCGCAGCATCTTGTGCGAGTACGGTATGTGGCAACAGGGCAGCACTCAAACTCAGTGCAGTAAATGCGACTCCACCGACCAATACACTTTGCCATTTTCTTTGCATACTGGTCACCAAACTACTGTTCACGATTTGCTTTGACATTGGTGTTGATCCTGATGTTTTCATTTTATTCTTCATACTATTCGACTCACTTATATTCTAAAGCGATGATTTGTTTGTCACCTTCTTGGCGACGTCTCCCCAGCAAATTCAATAGATTTGCCATTTTTTCTTCTTGCCCAGTTTCCGCATAGGCCTTACCAGAAAACTGAAACCGTCCTTGATTAAGCTTGCCATTTCCTTCCAACATCATAGGTCCTTTGGTAGTCGTCAAATTCAAGTCTGCTGCATCACCGCGCCACTGCATCGCGACTTTATAACTCCCCAGAGGTTTAATTGAAGACGCTCTCGAAGCCATTTCGCTCATCTCCAATTCCATACGTCCATTCAACATCAATTTCGCCTCCATGTGCATCAGCTCTAACTCGGCCCAACTCAACACAATTTTCCCAGTCGGTCCTATGGTATTCAAAGGTGCCCCTAATCCCTCCAAGCGCTCCGACGGCAAATTCAAACTAGCAGGGCTTACTCGCCATTGCGCAAAGCTCCCCGTCACCTGTACGGGAGCCGATAAAGAGGCTGTATTCTCAATGCTTACCGACACTTGCCCCAGCAAAACCATGGGAGAAATTTGCCAATTAAACCGACCTGGAAATAAAGGCGTAACCGCAGAATTTTTATCAGCAGCCACACCAATAAATGCAGAACCGCGCCAGAAACTTCCTTGGACATCACCTAATACGATGCGCCCTGCCGTCTGCTTCTCTATCAACAATCCAACCCAGCTTGCGGGCAATGAAAATAAAATCGTCGCAACAATACTAATGAGCGCTACAACCGACAAAAATAAAACTTTTTTTCTGAACATCTCTTCACATCTCAACTTTCACATCTTAATTTTTACATCTCAGCTATTCGGTCTTTGTTGACGCAAACTAATCACTGCACCCACTTGCCCAGGCTCGGTCAAAGCAGTCAATTTGACGTCATCGACCGTCAAGCGCGCCGCTCTTTGCATTTCCAACATCCATTCCATCAAATTGGCATAGGCGACCGCATTGACCTGTAAACGCACTGTCTCGCTCACCACCGTCAAAGACTGCGTTTTAATATTTCTGCGTAACAAACTCGCCTCTATCGATTCGCGCGTCACAACCGGTACGGCCTCGGTCATAGTCTTAGACAATTGCGCGTATTGATCTGCCATCATTGCCATACTTGCGGCTTGTTGTTTCAACTTGGGCGTGAACTCACGTAAATTCTTACTGTGACTCATAGCAGGCTGTACCGCGATCAAATAAACTAAACTCGCAAAAATTAAAATGCCCACGACTAATAAAATGCGTCGTTCGCCTAACTCACGTTTATCCCAGTGCTCACGCAATTCATTCAAAAAAGCTAGCTGATTCATCGTGCTACACCTGTATCTACTGAGATTTTCAAAATACCTTCTTTGATGTCCAAACTAAGGCTACGCTCTTTCAATCCAGCACGTAATCGATCAATTGGCACATCACCCATATTTTTAGGCGTCACATACAAACTACGTTCACGATATTCCATGCTCGAGACACTCGCGACAGGTAAGACACCAAGGGTTTGTTCCCATACTTGCGCAAATAAACCACTCAACACCAGAAAATCATCGTTACTTGACTGCCCAGTCATTTTTTTTGCAGCATTAATTTTTTGCTGCATTTGCGCCAATGGATCGCGTATCACAGTTTCATTTGGAAAACTTGTCTTGTAAGTTGCTAGTACGGAAGCACGAATCAAATCTGATTCTCGTTGCAAGGTCCACCATTCCCAATTCAATCCCAACACGCTCAACAACAATGCACATGCGGCTAACATGATAGACCAGCGCCATCGCATCCAATCGAAGGTTTTTTTACCCTCTAATTGCAAGCTAGAAAACAAATCTAAAGAGTGAGATGAAATGGATGCGAGTTTGCATTTCCAATCATTAGAAAAAAAATGTACGGTTCGCTCTTGTGCTAAGGACGCGTTATTTTTTAGCACAGGCATCAAACTAGGATCAACATACACATCCAAGTCACCTCGCGGTGCCAATAGCTGCAAGGCATTCCATATGAGCTCATTGAAAGCGGTAGGATTCGAAGCACTCGGAGAGGCGTCAAGATAAAGACCGGCAGCTAGTTGATCTCGTGCACAAACACTGAGGTCAAAACCGCCATGAATTTCTGGCAAAGACTCGATTAAAACTGACGTTTTAATTGCTGTATCTGAGTCACCAAGCTCTTTTGCATTTAATGGCAAACCAGATGCTATCGAGTATGCAGCAATTTTTCGAACAGCAAATGACTCACACAGACGAGAAAGCAGTTCCATCCATGAGCGGGATGCAACCGCAACCACACACATGCCATCTACCGGTGGTGCGGCAATAAACAATAAGTCCGCAGGATCTGCCAACAATTGTTCTTCTAAGAGATTAGGCAATGCCAACTTCAATTTTGCAAAAGGCATAGGTGGCACCTTGACCTTTAACATCGTCACGTCACTGGCAGATACCAATACAAAAATTTGTGCAACGCTTTGTGCCAGCGGCGACAAAGCCGCTAGACTCAACTTTCCCTGCTGTAGGATATTTTTTTCAGCTGACGCTACGCAATAAGGAAATAGAAATTCACGCCATTGCTGATCGGCGCCAAGCGCAGTGCCTGCGCCCATCTTGCTGACGGCTGCATTGCCAACAACGGCTGCCCTTGCAGGCATTTGTAAATAAAGCGTACTTGCCATGTTCTCCCATATCCCTTGATCAATTGAGTTTTTTTGCTCTTTTTTATCTCATTTTTATTTCTGTAACGCTTAGAAAAACACTGCCTAGGTTTCATATTGCAACTTACGTGCGCTGAATATGCGCTTGATATGCGCTCAATCCGAACTGTCTCAATTCTCTGAGCTAACTTAACTCTCTTTTATCCATAACACTTGTACACGTTGCCCATCGCGCTCAAATAAAGCGTTGACTTCTAACAAAGAACGATTCAATTTCACTCTGCCATTAATCACAAAAAACTTAGTTCTAAAATCCAGCACGTCTCTCGCCGATTCACTGACTTTATCTGAAAATTGCAACTTAAACCGTTCAAAATCCAAAAAATACGCACGGTCTCGGGCTGCGATCATCAATGCCGCATCACTCACGCTGACATTTTCCAGACGCGCGGATAATACCTCGGGGCTGGTAGTATTGACATTAATTTTTGTTTCAACAGGCAATACCGTCACAAAATTCTTTAAGCGAATCAGCATCTCCGGCGAAAAACCGGGTACTGCCAATAAGTCATCGATTTGACTAAATCTTAAGAATTGTACTTCGGAACCTGAGCTTGTCGATAGACCACTAGACGATTCTCCAACAGGCGTTTCACTTCCTGGTTTGCTAGTGGAGCCGCTACCCTTATCACTACCTTTGTCGGTATCGGTAGTACCAGTCGAACCACCAGGCCCAGGAGGTCCAGTAAATGGACGCTCTTGGGTCAAAGCAATTTGAGCCGCAACCTGTTGTGCCAAACTCGCATCCATACGCAAGTTTGACAAAAGTTTGGCAAAGACCGCTTGCTCCCGCAAATTCACAACGCCATTTTTAGCTAAATTACTTAAATTAAATTTTGCCTGTGCGTCGCTAATTTGCCCCGACAAAGTAGCCTCACTATCCTCTACATCGGTTTTACCATTTTCAACGTATTGATCTAGACGTGTATCCCCCAGATTCACCGCCCAAGGCTCACCTAGGTGATCCACCTTGCTGGTACGCTCATCTTCACGCAAAATCAAAGCCGCCCAATCCAACGCGCCGCGCAAGACCCATTTTTTTTGTAATTGATAGCGCTGATTTTCGATTGATCGGACCTGCACTTGCTGCTGCCAAAACAGACTAGCAACGATAGTAATTGCTAATGTCGTCAACAATAAGGCGGTAACCACCGCAACTCCCGCTTGTCGCCGCAAATTGAACACCACATCAGGCAACATTGTCATGCTGCCCCCAATAAAAATATTTTCAACAATGGATTTGCCTGACCTGCCAACTGCATAGTGACTTCTAAACCGGTTTTTCTCGGCACCTCTTTACCGGGCTTGCCTGCACCGGGAATCACCGTCTGAGGCGTTGCGATATCTGTACCGGCGACACGCCAACTATTTTCATCATTATTCCATGTGCGCATTTGAAACACCGTGATATCAGTCTGCAACTTCACTACCGGCATATTGTCATTGCCATTAATGGCGTTCTGCCAGTAGGAATCTAGAATTTTCAGATCGCGAGTCGCGATTGATTCACGTCGTGTGAACACACCATCTTGCACGCGATAAGCGACTACTTGCAGACGCGTCGGTTGATTATCATCGTAGACCGTGCGTATCAAAATCAACTGCTGACCAAAGGCACGCAAATTTTCTCTGCGTGGCAACAGAGATTCACTGACCAGATGAGCGCAATCATTTTCTAATTGTACAAAGCTAATTTGTGCGCCCCGACTTTGCTCCAGTTCACGATTCAAGGTTTGGCGCGCGCGAATAATACTATCCAAGCCACTCCAACCCATTACGGCTATGATCGCGAGAATAGCGATCGCAACCAATAACTCAATCAGAGTGAAGCCCTTGGTGGAGTGTATCGCGTTGGCGAATTTCGAGGACTTATGGTGCATTCGGCACCACCTGCGTTAATTTGGCTAAACGCCTTTGTAAATTATTGGCATCAAAGACCAATACTTCTACGCGTCGAAATGAGGGGTTTGGTGTCGACAGCACATGCTCTTCGCAGAGCAGGTTAAGCTCTCCTTGCGAGCAAGGAAAACTACGCTCACCTATCTGCGGCCATTCTTTGCCGAGTCGTATCTGTGCCAAACGGTTCTCTGCCGACCAATTTGCCATCATCGTGGCACGCAAACCGCTGCTGTTTTGAGCAAGGCTAGCTACGGCACGCAAACTAGCACCCAGCACCGTGCCAACAATAACCAGAGCAACCAGAACTTCAAGCAAAGTAAAACCGCGTGATTGGTGATTCGACAAATGGGATGAATGTGTTGAAGTCATCGTTTTTATTCCACCACAAAATGACCAACACCATCAGCATTGATCGTGACCTGATCTTCGGCAACACGTAAAGTCATTAAAAATGGTCGACTAACAGGTTCACGCCCAAATACAATGCGCAGATTACTCGTTGATTGCTGATCATTAGAAACAATCTCTAGTTTAGTCTCGGGATAAGTAAAATCGCGACTACGCAAAGTATCCAAATCTTCTAGTTTTTCCCATTTATTCTCGTTCAACACTAGAAATTGATAGCCCTTATCTTTTACTTCAAAAGCGGTAGGACGATTTCGCACGATGGCTTCCTCACGCGCCAATTGCAATAAAAGTGAAATTCTTTGAGCATCGGTTTGCAAGCGTTGCTTTGTGCTCTGCATAGAACTTAGGGAGACAGCGCCCAGCATGATGCCCATAATCACCAGTACCACGAGCAACTCAAGTAAAGTAAATCCGTTTTGCCTCATCAGCAAAACGGATTCATTTATTCTTGAAGCACTAGTAAATTTTAGAGATCCCACGAACCGATATCAGCGTCGTAACCGGCACCGCCAGGTTGGCCGTCTTGACCATAAGAAAAAATTTCCACTTCCGACTTCAAGCCAGGGGACATGAATTGATAAGGATTACCCCAAGGATCTTTGGGTAATTTTGAAATATAACCTTCGGGTTTATAACCATTGGCCGCTGGACCTGATGTTGGCTTAGTGATCAAAGCTTGTAAGCCTTGCTCAGTAGTTGGATAGCGCTGGTTATCCAACTTGTACATTTTCAAAGCGCCCAGCATAGTCGAGATATCTTGTTTAGCCTGTAATACACGGGCATCATCGGTGCGCCCCATTAATTTTGGCACTACCAAGCCCGCTAAAATACCCATAATCACCAAAACAATCATGATCTCAATGAGAGTGAAACCTTGATGTAAAGCCTTGTTCAGTTTCTTTACTACATTCTTTGTTCGCATACCACTTCCCAATTTAAGTCGACTTTAATTCAAATCCATTCGCTACCACTTCAACTCTAAAAAATCTTAGTGGCACCGGCGCTATGCATAGAAATTAGCAAAAGCGCATCGGAGAAATCCTAACATGAAACCCATGAAAAGATTTGTTTTCTATGTATCAAATCAGTTTAATTTTAAAATTACAACAGCGCTTTTCTTATTGAACACCCGCGCGCTCCACTTACTAAATCAGCATCCATCAACATCAATTACGTCGCGGATACCCTTCCGCCAAAATTCTTTCCCAAACAAGATCTTTTTGTTCTTGCGTCATAAATACCCAGTCGGCAACCTCAGCCACGGTGCGTCCGCAACCACGACACACATCGTCAAAAGTGGTTGAACACACCGCTACACATGGCGTGTCTGGTCGATTATTGGTTTCACTCATTGTTTGTTCTCAACACTTTTCTATTTGAATCAGCGAGCGCAATTATACGCAGAAATGGCCTTAAAAATGTCTGCAATACTTATAACAATACGCATAATTAGGAGTATAGAAATACGACTATTTATTTACTCGCGCCAGCTCTTTTCTTTGCCGCGCTATCAGCTCGAAAACTTTCTGCAAATTCACATTTAAAACGCACAACCATATTGACCCACACAACAAAGCACCGCAGAATCTTAAGCTTTTGCAAGCATAACAAAAACATTAATTTACTTTACAGGGAAGCTACATGGCGCAAGAATTTTTTCAAGCCTTAATATTACTCATTTTAGTGACCGATCCGTTTGGCAATATCCCTATTTTCGTGAGCGTACTTTCCAACGTAGCGCCCGAACGACGTTGGCGTGTCGTGGTGCGCGAGTGCGCGATTGCCTTCATTTTGCTTTTGCTTTTTATGTTTTTCGGCAAACTTTTTTTGGCCGCATTACAACTATCTGAAGTCGCACTGCGAATTGGCGGTGGTGTAATTCTGTTCCTGATCGCATTGCGCATGGTGTTTCCGCAAGAAGGCGGCGTGTTTGGCGATGTTGATGGCGACAATGAACCCTTCATCGTCCCCCTCGCAATACCTGCGCTGGCAGGTCCATCTTCATTGGCGACAGTCTTACTATTTTCCTCTGATAGTCGCCTCGATGTCGCGATTCACGTTGCAGCTTTAGTGGCGGTGGCGGTCGTCTGGCTAGTCGTCTTACTTAGTGCGGAGCGTATGCAACGTGCATTGGGCGAACGCACCATGACTGCGGTGGAACGCCTAATGGGATTGATTTTGACCGCGATGGCAGTCGAGATGTTATTGGCGGGCATACGCGAATACGTCAAAACTTTAGGTTAAACGTCGCGCTAAGTTTGACTAGAATATGGCTTGAGCCCAGCATGAATAAATTAAGCCTCATCTATGCTGAATTCAAGCCGCCTGCATCTAGCTAATTGTTAAACAAGAGGACCAAACGAAATAAGTTGGTGCTCAAATAATCTGGCGCTTTTTCAATTCTTCAATTTGCGTAGCATCGTAGCCTAGCTGAGACAGCACTTCGTCCGTGTGAGCCCCCAATTCCGGCCCTAGCCATTTGGTTTCACCGGGAGTTTCAGATAATTTAGGGCTAATTGCGGGCAATTTCACTGGCGTGCCGTCGGCAAATTCATGTTGTTCAAACATATCCCGTGCTTGAAACTGCGCGTCACTCATCATATCGCGCACGGAATAAATTTTACCTACTGGAACATCAGCCTCGCGCAATGCGGCTAAGGCACTATCAATAGTTTGGGTGTCGCACCAAGCTTGAATTGCAGCATCAATTTCGGCCGTACGTGGCACGCGACCATCATTGCGCTGCAATTGAATGTCATCCGCCAAATCTTGACGCTTGATAGCCAACATCAAGCGATGGAAAATGGCATCACCATTACCCGCAATAACTATATTTTCCTGATCTGAAGTCGTATAGGTATTCGATGGCACAATACCAGGCAATGCGCCACCAGTACGCTCACGTACCACACCCGCAAAGTCAAATTCTGGCACCAAGGATTCCATTAAATTGAAAACGGACTCGTACAGAGCAACGTCCACCATCTGCCCCTGCCCTGCAACACAGTCTTCGCCAGATTTGCCATTCCAACGACCACCGCTGACATCTCGGTGACGCAAAGCCATCATGGCACCTATCACACCGTGCAAGGCTGCAACTGAATCGCCAATCGAAATACCAACCCGCACCGGCGGCCTGTCTGGATGCCCAGATACATAACGCAGACCACCCATCGATTCACCAATTGCACCAAAACCTGGCAAATCACGCATAGGCCCTGTCTGTCCGTAACCAGAAAGCCTAACCATAATCGTGGCCGGATTTTCCGCTCGCAAAGACGCATAACCCAACTTCCATTTCTCCAAAACACCTGGGCGATAATTTTCAATAATAATATCGGCATCAAGCGCTAGTTGGCGAGCAATTTTCTGCGCCTCTGGCGTTTTCATGTTTAAGGTAATACTTTTTTTATTGCGCGCTTGCACACTCCACCAAAGCGATGTGCCATCTTTTAAGACACGCCAATGACGCAAAGGATCACCACCGTCTGGCGCTTCGATTTTAATAACCTCAGCACCAAACTCTGCCAGCATGCGAGAACAAAATGGACCTGCGATTAAAGTACCTAACTCAAGCACTTTGATGCCGGCAAGAGGACCTGCTTTGGTAGCTGACTCTGAACTCATCAAGTCACCCGACGATCCAGCATAGCTCTAGCAATCGTGCCCGGATCGACATACTCCAGCTCACCACCAACAGGGACACCACGCGCCAGGCGACTAACGTGCAAACCGCGAGACTTTAACGTCTCGCTAATATAATGCGCGGTGGCCTCGCCTTCGTTATTAAAGTTAGTCGCTAACACTACTTCTTTGACTACACCATCCGTGGCGCGTCGTATCAGCTTTTCCAAATGAATATCTTGAGGACCAACACCATCCAGAGGCGATAAACGCCCCATTAAAACAAAATACAAGCCTTTGAACGTCATAGTTTGTTCTATCATCAATTGATCGCTGGGCGACTCGACCACACAAAGCATAGACGTATCGCGTTGCGCATTAGCGCAGGTATCGCATAGCTCATGTTCAGTAAAGGTATTACAGGAGCGGCAGTTATGCACCATATTTAGCGCATTGAGCATCGCCTTACCAATCAGCTCAGCGCCTTCTCTATCATGCTGCAGCAAATGATACGTCATACGCAAAGCCGACTTTGGGCCGACGCCAGGCAAACGCCGCAAAGACTCTGCCAATTGTTCAAGGCTACTCAATGATTTCACACCAGCGTCCCAATGAAAGAGACGCATCAAAAAAATCTGATGCGTCCAAAATCAAATACTAAAATAATTACAAAGTTCAGCCATCACTTAATTGGATAAACCAATACTTTCTATATCAAACCGCAGATGTCATGTCCGGCTTTAGATCCACTTTTAGATCCAATTTTAAATCCGACATTTAATACAACATTTGATACGACAATGGTTATTTAGAATGGCATTTTAAAACCAGGTGGTAATGGCATACCAGCGGTCAATCCAGACATTTTTTCCTGGCTAGTCGCCTCTGCTTTACGCACTGCATCATTAAATGCGGCAGCGACCAAATCTTCCAACATATCTTTATCGTCCGCCAATAATGAAGGATCAATCGTGACACGCTTTACGTCATTTTTACATGTCATCACGACTTTCACCAAGCCAGCGCCGGATTGACCTTCCACTTCGATCAACGCCAATTGATCTTGGGCTTTTTTCATATTGTCCTGCATCGCTTGTGCTTGTTTCATCAAACCTGCGAGTTGATTCTTCATCATAATAAACTTCTCCTAATCAAATTAAATCGGACGAATACTGCCCGTCAAAATACTTGCGCCAAATTCACGCATTAATGTCTGTACAAAGCTATCGGATTGAATGGCTTGTTCCGCCTGCACCTGTCGCTCCGCGCGTTCAGCGACCGCCTGCGCATTAGCGGTCTGCTCGACCGCACCAATCTCAAAATCAACGCGAATTTCTTTACCGAATTCTGCAAAGCGCTCGTTCAATGCAGCAGTCAATTTTTCACCGCTACCCGCAGATAACAAAGTTTGTAAAGGTACGCACAACTTAAACTGAATGGCATTTCCATTTAACTGAACAGAACGTAATTCACTTTGCTGTGCCAATTGCTGCGCCACCCCCCGCACCGATAAGGAACTCGCCAAATTAGGCCAGTGGCCATCCCACTTAATCTCATCCACGGGTGACAACTGCAGAGGCTGACTGACAACAACTGATGACTCAGGTGCTGATTCAGTGAAACCACTTTGGGTGACAGGCGCAGCAGATTCTTCAGCGTTAGGACGCGAATCCACCTGCGGCATCATAACTGACATAGATGCAGGCTCAGGCTCAGGCTCAGGCTCAGTCACGGTCGTAGACACCTGCGCGACAGTTGGCACCGTATCCGCCTTCGAAACCAATTCACCGGAATTATCGTCTGCCCAATAATCTGTTTCTTGAATTTCTTTATGGCGACCAACTGGAATCGACGCCACGCTTTGATCAAATTCAATATCATCCCAAGGGGGGGGCATCTCACTGGTTCCGCCATATGTTGGCGTAGACGCTACGCTAGTTGAGTGACTCAATGGTTTTGCGGGCGATGGCGGCGCAGACTGAACATGATTTTCTACCGTATTCATTGCGATAGCTTCGACTGGCTTACTCGACTGGACTAAGCCACCAGAATCAACTGACTCTATCGGTTTAGCAATTACGGTAGGCGTAACAACGGCGACCACAGGACTTGGCGCTGCAGCTCGATTGGCACCTTGTGCATTTTGCTTTTGGCCGCTAGCCGCGCGTGCCGCTGCCAAGGCGGCCATTGCTGGGCTCATCGGCTTTACAGCTGGCGCCTCTGGCATAGCAGTCGCAGCAGGCATTACTTCAGCTTGGTTTTGTGAGTTTGATCGTTCAGTCGCCGCATTAGAAACATCAGAAACCGAAGCGTTAGATACGGTGCTAGCGACAGAATTTGTTGCTCGTTCAGGCATGTCCCGCATGTCCTGCATTGCTCGCGAGGCAGAGGACACTACTGACTGCGTAGCAGGCGCCGGACGCGCAACAGGTGCTGATACGCCTCGACTTACGCCACCATTTACATTGCCTACATTGTTTATTCCTGGGCCGCCAACACTTGTGGCTGAGTTAGTCTTGACACTTAAGGATGCTGGTCGAAACGCCAGCATACGCAAGAGTGTCATACTAAAGCCAGCATATTCATCTGGTGCCAAACCGATTTCATTACGACCATGCACCGCAATTTGATAAAAAAGCTGAACTTCTTCTTTATTAAAACTTTGCGCCAATCTGAGTAGTTCATTACGCTCTGGCAGGTCCTCTGCCAACGCCGCAGGCACCATTTGAGCCACAGCGACTTGATGCAACATTGTGCCCAAATCTTGCAGTGCCGACTTGTACGACAAACTGCGTGCAGCCATCTCATCGGCGACCGCCAATAGTCCAGCCCCGTCTTCTTGAACCAGGGCGTCCAGCAAGCGAATTAAGTAAGATTGGTCTAGAGCACCAAGCATGCTTTGCACGGCATCCAAACTCACTTTACCAGCTGCATAAGCAATGGCTTGATCAGTCAAGGATAAAGCATCACGCATAGAACCATGCGCACCTTGCGCCAGCAAACGCAGCGCAGCTAGCTCAAAATCAATGTGCTCTTGACCTAAGATATTTTCCAAATGCCCTACGATATGACCTGGAGGCATTTGCTTTAAATTAAATTGCAAACAGCGCGACAAGACAGTCACAGGAATTTTTTGCGGATCAGTCGTTGCGAGAATAAATTTGACGTGCTCAGGAGGCTCTTCCAAGGTCTTTAACATAGAGTTAAAGGCATGGTTAGTCAGCATATGAACCTCATCGATCATATAGACTTTAAAACGAGCATTCGACGGCGCATAAATTGCCTGCTCCAGCAAGGCCGCCATTTCATCTACACCACGATTTGACGCGGCATCCATCTCGATATAATCGACAAAACGTCCAGCATCAATAGAGGAACAAGCATCGCACACACCACACGGTTGTGCGGTGATCCCTTTTTCACAATTGAATGACTTGGCTAAGATACGCGACAAGGTCGTCTTACCGACACCGCGTGTTCCAGTAAATAAATAAGCATGATGCAAACGTTGCTGTTCCAGCGCATGCGTTAAGGCGCGGACAACATGTTCTTGACCAACTAGAGTTTCAAAACTCTTAGGGCGATATTTTCTGGCGAGGACTTGATAGGACATGGTGCAATTTTACCTTATTCTTCCGCGCAAAAATCGCGATTAGGGAGTGAGAAGTAAATCCATCAAAAACTACTATTGGTTTTCGCAATGATTATTTTTAAGCGACAACACGGTAAGCTAATTGCTGCACCTAAGTAAAGTAGTCGTGCCGCTGCATTTTAAAGAAATTTATGAGACTACGCAGCAGCTATTTTGCTAGCCATCGTTTTAAACTCGATGAATGACTAGCTTAAATCACCTCAGTGATTTTCGTGCTCAATCAAGTATTTCAAAATTTTATTTAGCGTCTGCCCAGAACGGACATAAGAAAAGATAGAGGCGAGCCTGATCTGCGGCACTTACGGGAAATGACTGTGGCTGCTTCGTTCCCGACCTGACCAGATTGGTCACGCCGCAATGCGCAGGGGCCCGCCAACTTCAATTATAACGCATTGCGTATCATCCGTGAATGAAAATCAAGATACTTCTGTTACAACCCGAGCTCTTGCCAAATATGATCAACACGCTGCTTCACTTCAGGCGACATTTGGATCGTCGTCCCCCACTCACGCGTCGTTTCACCTGGCCATTTATTAGTCGCGTCCAAGCCCATTTTGCTACCTAAACCACTAACTGGCGACGCAAAGTCTAAATAATCGATAGGTGTATTATCAACCATAGTCGTATCGCGAAGCGGATCAACACGAGTCGTAATTGCCCAAATAACTTCTTTCCAATCTCGAATATTGACATCCTCGTCCACCACGATGATGAATTTGGTATACATAAACTGGCGCAAGAAGCTCCACACCCCAAACATCACTCGTTTGGCATGTCCCGCATAAGATTTTTTTATCTGCACCACGGCCATGCGGTAACTACAACCTTCGGGCGGCAAATAGAAATCCATAATTTCAGGAAATTGCTTTTGCAATAGCGGGATAAACACTTCATTTAATGCCACACCAAGCACCGCAGGCTCATCTGGCGGCTTTCCAGTATAAGTCGAGTGATAAATCGGATCACGTCGCATCGTAATTCTATCGATAGTAAATACCGGAAAACTATCTTGCTCATTATAGTAACCAGTATGATCGCCGTAAGGTCCTTCCAATGCGTGTTCGTAACCACTAGGATGAGATGCATCAGGATAAATGTGCCCTTCCAGAACAATCTCTGCGGAAGCAGGCACGCGCAATTCGCTGCCTATTGCCTTCACAAGTTCAGTACGACTACCACGGAGCAATCCTGCAAACTGATATTCAGACAAACTATCTGGTACTGGGGTTACCGCACCTAAAATAGTAGCAGGATCGGCGCCCAAAGCCACCGCAATCGGATAAGGTTGTCCCTTTGTCGCTAAGGCATGTTCACGAAAATCTAAAGCGCCACCTCGATGCGCCAACCAACGCATAATCACCTTATTGCGCGCCAAAACTTGTTGACGATAAATTCCTAAGTTCTGACGTTTTTTGTGCGGTCCTTTCGTAATAACTAAACCCCAAGTAATCAAAGGAGCCACGTCGCCAGGCCAACAATGCTGGATCGGTAGGCGCGCCAAATCAACATCGTTCCCCTCCCAGACAATTTCTTGACATGGCGCACCACGCATTTCTTTAGGCGCCATATCCCAGACCGCTTTCACTAAAGAACCAAGTCCCAAAATATCTTTAAATCCTTTAGGCGGCTCAGGTTCCTTCAATGAGGAAAGTACCTGTCCAATTTTACGCAACTCACTAATATCATTCGCCCCCATCCCCATGGCAACGCGCTTAGGCGTTCCAAACAGATTTCCCAAAACAGGAATTGTATGGCCAGTAGGTTTGGTAAAAAGTAGTGCTGGCCCTTCACTGCGCAAAGTTCTATCGCATACCTCAGTCATCTCAAGAAATGGGGAAATTGGCGTAACTATTTGTTTTAATTCATTTTGTTGCTGCAATTGGGAAATAAAATCCCTTAAATCTGTATATTTCATATTTTTTTACGAATTGAAAAATCCTAAAAATTTCTTCAAAAATGGCAGGCAAGTAATTGATTCTATTAGTATTTGTTGCGATGCAGCACGATTCAACATAATCAAAAGTAATTAAAATTAAAATCTATAGTATTGACTCGATATAAATGCCCACCTACAATGCGCCCAACTTTGAAAACCACTGAATTGATTTACAGTAATTTTCTGAAGCTGTTTGAATTTACGCAAGTGTATCCCATTCAAACCTCTTCAATTTGTGGGCATCGGATTCCCATCTCTGAGTAAGGACAACAACTCTCCTTACTACAAACTCAGGCGAAAGCCGCAATCCGAATTTCGTTGTTCATCCTTTTTTGCCATGCCGCTGCAAGACAAAAAAGGATGAAAAACTCCGGCGCTTTATGATTATGTCGCATCCGACACAATCAAGGGCGATGTTTCTGATTCGACGAAGTTACTTTATGAGTTGCTTCATAAGCTGCTATGCAATGCATCGCTGGTAGCGCTTCTCGATATTTCAGGAGGTTGTATGCTTCAAAATTTAATGTTAACCACGCGTAGCGCAAACAAGAGTTTGCCCTCAGAAAAAGAGATGACTCGTTTACTTACACAAACAGTCACCCAAACCATTACACACAAAACCAGCAGCAAGAATACTAAATCAAAAGACTACAGTTCTTTATCGGTATTACACCTCACATCTGGCTTTGGCTTAGCCGCTTTGGTGTTATTGATCTGCATGTTTTTCAACCCTAGTCTGGCAGAGAAATTTCGCTCACTATCACCGTTCTCGGTAGCGGAACAAACCAGTCCTGACAATAAAATTGAAGCACCAGATTTAAATTCATTGATGTCAGCACCGCAATTAATTTCTCAGGAAAACGCTAGCGAAATCGAAACTAAAGCCGATCTCGATGCAACTACCAATTACAAATTAATAGGCAGTCAACGCCAACAACAATTAGTCACCAACTGGCTGGCAAAGCGCTATCGCGTCGCCAACGATGCCGTGGACATGCTAGTTTCTGCAGCCTACCTGACTGCAAAAGAAACGAAACTAGATCCCTTATTGATACTATCGGTTATCGCAATCGAATCTCGTTTTAACCCTTTTTCAGAGAGCCCGGTTGGTGCCCAAGGCTTGATGCAAGTTATGTCCAAAGTGCATCAAGACAAATTTTCAGAATTGGGCGGCGTCAAAGCAGCTTTAAATCCCGTTGCAAACATTAAAGTCGGTGCTATGATCTTGAAAGATTACGTCACTAGCGCTGGCTCTATCGAAGCTGGATTAAAACGCTATGTTGGTGCCTCAGACAACGAAACTGATGGCGGCTACGGGCATTTGGTTATGTCAGAATACAAGCGATTAAAAGATGTCGCTGCAGGCAAATCGGTATCGATTTTCTCTACGACAGCGCGACCTACGATGATTTCCAGACCTCAAGAACCGGTCGATGAAAAACGTGACAGCTTGACTCAAAATAAAGAAGTAAAGTCGGCCATCGTTGATCAAATCGCAGGCATCTAAAAAGACTTTTGTCATAAAAAAAACGCAACACTCACATGAGTCTTGCGTTTTTTTTCGCGCCCAATAAATACATAGAATTGATCAAGAATAAGTGGACTTGGAGCGCGCATCAAAACCAAAGTCATAATCGGATGCCACCTTGACCACGGCATCACGAAAATCGCGCATGAGTTGCGAACGAATACCGCCACCCGGATACGCTAAAACATATTCATAGCTAATTTCACCGGCGTATGGGCGCACAATTACACCATGTTTTTCCCAAATTTTGGCGGCAAATGGTTCAACGATAGAAAGCCCCAAACCGTTAGCCACCATGGCATAGCGGGTATGCGAGGTATGCGTTTTAATCACATTTCTCGGGACACTCCCAGCATCCTTCAAGCTCTGCTGCTCCTTCTCGTAGTTTTGCGAAATGATAGGCACCCAACCTATCATGTTCTCACCATGCAGATCTTCAGGGTAAATCATCGCTTTATTTGCTAACCGATGTCCTGCTGGCATCGCGCAAGATACATTCACACGCAAGATCTTCTCAACCTCTACCCCTGCAAATGCAGGGAAATCCAACGCGATCGCCATGTCAACCTTCATGTCCTGCAAACGCACTAAAATTTCTGGTCCATTACAGGTATCCACGGTGACAGGAACATCAGGATGATATCTAAAGAATTCTTTCAGCACTAAGGGCATTAAGGTGGTTGACAACACAAAAAGGCAAGCCACAGAAATACCTTCTGGCGCCTCATTACGAATATTAGCGGCAACTTGACTTAAACGTTCTAGCCCCAAAAAATTCTCTTCTACTGCACGAAAAAAACGTACCCCTGCAGTGGTCGGCTCCAGTCGTCCTTTAGCGCGATTAAACAAGCGAAATCCGAGCGAGTCTTCTAAATCGGAAACCAACCGACTGATGGCAGGCTGTGTAATATTCATTTTACGCGCCGCACCATTCGTGGTTCCCGCAACCATCAAACAACGAAATGCCTCAATTTGTCTAAATTTCATCATGATTATTTTATCTTTAAGTTAAAATAAACTTTAAACAACGAGAAATGTATAACAAATTCACATAGGTAATGCGATTTTGTGACTAGACATGATACGTGAATTTTGAAATACTCATTAATCAATAATCGGCAATAAATACTTCTCAACAAATATTCAGCAACAAATTCGTAGTAACAAATACCTATTAGAGAACTGTCAAAGAACACGTCCAATAAGGTATCGAGTACAAAATAAAATTACAAAAATACTCAAAAGATAATTTGATGACTGCACATCAGCTGATTCAATGTCAGTCAACCTACCAAAAATTATTCTTTTGAATCGCTTGGGGGAGAGCAAAATGCTGGCATGTGGCACGATAAAACTTTTTGGTTTGGATGAAAAACTCGATATCAATACGGGCTTAAGGCGATCCAAACTGTCGCATCTTTATCTAGGCGATATCGAAGCTGAATCGCGCTTTGAATGCCTAGCCTTTGCAGGTGCATCGGGCAATTCCAACTTTGTTGGACTTGAATATCTATCTGGACGAATTGGCGATCGTGTTGGTGGCTTTATTTTGCAACACATAGGATCAGTCAAATCGGGACTTTCGGTCAGCACCTTAAACGTTATTTCTGGTTCAGGTACCGGCGATTTCGCTGGCATAAAAGGCCACGGTCGCACAACTTGGAATATGAGTGGCGGTGATGCTTCACAAGTATTACTTGAATACAGTTTTGAATAACGCTTTGCGGCTTCGCGCTGGATCAAAAGACGCTCATCAACTCTTTTAAAATACAAAAGCCCTCGATATCGAGGGCTTTTTTCTGCGTATTAAGCTTGATCAATTAGTTATTCAACTAACTCAGTCAACTCAGCGAATAAGCGCAAACTAGTTTTTAGCGTTTACTTCAGTCGCGCGAAGACGAGCTGCCAATTTATCTAAAACGCCATTCACATACTTGTGCCCGTCTTGACCACCAAATGATTTAGTTAGCTCAACCGCCTCATTAATCACCACACGATAAGGTATCTCAATATGATTTTTTAGTTCATAGGCACCGATTAATAATGCTGCGTGTTCTATCGGGGACAACTCGGCAATACCGCGATCAATAAATGGCGAAAATATCTCGCGTAACTCTATCGATTGATTAATAGCACCGTGCAATAAAGCATCAAAATGCTCGCGATCTGCCTTATCAAAGCCATGTGCTTCCCGGATATGAGCATCAATCACACCAGAGTCTTCATTATTTAAAAGCCATTGATAAATACCTTGCAAAGCAAACTCACGTGCACGATGACGTGGTGAGCGATTTTTACTCGGATTCGCGTGTTGGGTATTTGATGTCATGCTAATTCCTATCTTTATACTTTATGTCTTTGTTATTGGCAGGCGCTAAAACATGCCAACACATTTACTCTTGTTCGTAATTGATGTCTTCTGTAGCTTCAGCTAATTCTTCTAAAGCCAAAGTAAGGTTTGCCATTTCTACCGCAACACGGGCAGCATCAGCCCCCTTCTCGTTCATACGAACTTCTGCTTGCTCATCATTCTCAGTTGTCAAAATAGCGTTTGCAATCGGGATTCCGCTATCGAGCGCAACACGAGTAATTCCGGCACCAGATTCATTCGAAACCAACTCAAAATGGTAAGTCTCTCCGCGTATCACGGCACCTAAGGCGATGAGCGCATCAAATTGGTGAGTAGCGGCCAACTTTTGCAGCGCAAGCGGAACTTCTAAAGCACCAGGAACCGTCACATGCAAAATATCTTCGTTCATCACACCCAAACGACTTAACTCTTGCAAGCATGAACCTAACAATCCTGCCCCAATATTTTCGTTAAAGCGTGCTTGAACGATCCCAACACGTACACCAGCGCCGTCTAAATTTGACTCATAATGTCCAACTGTCATTTTATTTTTCCTTTCAGCCTACAGGCCGAGTATGTTGATATTGCCAAAGTCAAAAGTTAGAACATTTAGTTCGCTTTAGGGCTATCCATATAACCTGTTACTTCTAAATTAAAACCTGTCATTGAGGGCATTTTGCGTGGATTGGCTAATAAACGCATACGTCCAACACCCACATCCTTTAAAATCTGAGCACCAATACCATAAGTACGCAAATCCATACGTGCCGCACGACCTTGCGGGCGTTTTTCTGGGGTATTTAGCGCATTAAATTGGGAGAATAATTGTTCTGCAGTTTCTTCGCAATTTAACAACACCATCACTCCATTATCGGATGCTTTAATTGCATCGAGAGCGCTGGCAATACTCCAGGAGTGAGTAGAAATTTGACTCTCTAATAAATCCAAAATGGATACTGGCTGATGCACACGAACCAATGCTTCTCGCTCCCTGCTTACAGTGCCGTGGACTAGAGCCAAATGTGCTGAATTACTCGGCAAATCACGATAAACGATCGCTTTAAAAACACCGTGCGTAGTTTGCATGTCACGCTCTGCAACACGCTGTACCATACTTTCATTTTGGCTACGGTAGCGGATCAAATCAGCAATCGTTCCCACTTTTAACTGATGGGTCGCCGCGAACTCCAGTAAATCGGGCAACCGCGCCATGGTGCCATCATCTTTCATGATTTCGCAGATTACTGCAGAGGGATTTAAGCCCGCTAATTCCGCCAAATCGCAGCCGGCCTCGGTATGACCAGCACGCATTAAGACGCCGCCCTTCTGCGCTTTCAATGGAAAAATATGGCCTGGTTGCACGATATCATCTGCCGTCATTTTTGGATCAACCGCCACCTGCACGGTTCTCGCACGATCTGCCGCCGAAATACCTGTGGTAACACCTTCTGCAGCCTCAATTGAGACCGTAAAATTAGTTCCATAAGCGGTGCCATTGCGCGACGACATCATAGCCAAATTCAATTGGTCACAACGTTCCTCGGTTAAGGTCAAGCAAATCAGTCCTCGACCATATTTCGCCATAAAATTGATTGCTTCTGGGGTGACAAACTCGGCAGCCAATACGAGGTCGCCTTCATTTTCCCTATCTTCTTCGTCCACCAAAATTACCATGCGCCCGGCACGTAATTCTTCAACGATTTCTTGAGTATTTGATAGTTTCATTGACTTTTTCCTGCGCAAATAGTCGTCTATTATTCGCTATTCGCTAAATGTGATTACAGCCCTCTATTCTAAAGGATTTAACCAAGCTTGCAGGAGCATCATGCGTTCTTTACTGTTTTATTGATATTAAAATCTTAGTTTTTCTGATTTAAATCCATAAAAGCACTGATTTCTGTGTTCATCACCTTGCTCTACTTTGTGCCTTAGCCCAAACCAAAGTCAAATCACATTCTGATCGGTTCGTGCTTTAAATGGTAAAAAGCCAAATGCCGTAATCAACACGGCACTTGGCTTTTAGCTTTTGGTATTAATTAGCGCGGAAGAATCTAATTAGTGACCATGGCCTTCACCGTATGTTTCAACATTCACCGGGACGTTGCCACCATTTTTTCCTTCGAAGAACAGTGGTTTTCTCACTTTACTTCGAGCACCTACTTCATTCATGGTATTTACATCATATAGACGCCCATTCATCATCACATGAGTAATTTGATCTGATTGACGAATATCCTGCAAAATATCACCGCTAATAATCACCATATCAGCTAATTTTCCAACTTCTAAGGAGCCTATGTCTTTATCCATTCCCAAATAGCGCGCACCATTGATAGTCGCGGCGCGGATAGCCTCCAGTGAGCTCATGCCACCACGTGCCAAAGTCCACATCTCCCAATGTGCGCCCAAACCCTCACGTTGGCCATGAGCCCCCATATTGACTGGGACACCCGCGCGCTGCAGTTCTACCGCTGTACGCGCAACATTAAACACATTAAAGTCTTCTTCAGGAGCAGTCTCACGACGCACGCTGCGAGGCTCCAAGACGGAACGTGGAACATAACGTGACAAGATAGGATGCTTCCATACATCAGTGCGTGCATACCAGTAGTGTTCACCGTCAAGGCCGCCATAACCGACGATCAAAGTGGGCGTATAGCCAACCTGAGTTTGAGACCACAACTGCTTTACGTCATCATAAGCATTCGCTACAGGAATAGAATGCTCAACACCGGTATGACCATCAATCACCATCGTCATATTATGCTGAAATAAAGAGCCGCCTTCAGGCACTACCATCATGCCAGTTTGGCGAGCTGCTTCCAGAATCTGTTGGCGCTGTTCTCGACGTGGCTGGTTATAGCTTTTGACTGATATCGCACCGGACCCTTTTAAACGCTTCATATGCGTCAGCGCATCGTCCAAGCTATTCACAACCGCACTGAAATTCGCTTTCGCACCATACAAAATCGTGCCAGTAGAAAAGATTCTAGGCGCAACCACGTTACCCGCTTTTTGCATCTCACTGTGTGTGAAAATCTCTGAGGTATTATTGGATGGGTCATGAATCGTTGTAACTCCAAAAGCTAAAGAAGCAAAATCCACCCAACTTTGTTGTGGAATGATTTGACCCTCCCCCATCCCACCGTGCCAATGCACAT
The DNA here is from genome assembly GCF_042432465.1 of Affinundibacterium danionis. Classification (NCBI taxonomy): domain Bacteria; kingdom Pseudomonadati; phylum Pseudomonadota; class Betaproteobacteria; order Burkholderiales; family Oxalobacteraceae; genus Affinundibacterium; species Affinundibacterium danionis. Next base: position 133,182 of record NZ_JBHLXJ010000014.1, read on the forward strand.
CGACTAATCCTGGAATGATCGTCTTGCCGGTCGCATCAATTTGTGTCGCTCCTGCTGGTACCGGAACTGCATCAGCCATTCCTATAGCCAAAATACGATTGTCTTTCACCACCACACGCGCATTTTCTATGACCTCATCGCCTTTCATAGTCACGACACGTGCACCTGAAATAACCGTCACACCACTCGGCTTATCTGCATTCGCGCGGAAGCCAATTTTCATACCATTTTCAAGTGGCTTCCCGGTCTCTTTTGCCGCGCCAGGTATGAAATTGAAAGTATCTGTCAATGCACTAGTAAATAGTTCATCGCCCAAAGCAAAATGCAATTTCTGACTATCACCCGACCAATGTAAATAATCTCCAGCGTTCACATCCAATTGTTTCACTGGCAAAGTATCGGCTTTTGCTCCGATGCTGATTGCCTTACCTGCCAAAGGCATAGGCATCACGTAGGCATGAAAACGTTCATTAAATGCTAACCATTTACCATCCGGAGAAACTGAAAAGGATGAGACGAAATCGCCTTTGGCCACAGCAATATCTTCAGTCTTATCTAATGCAACACGAAATAATGAAGTCGTCCAATCAACCTCGCCAGAGTACTTGGTACGAGTCAAATATACTGCATCATTTTCGTTCGCAAATTGTGGAGCATTGCCGTCATCAGCAATCTTACGTGGTAAGGATTTTCCATCCGTAGCAACAGCAAAAACGCCAGTTTCCAGCCCATGCCAAGGTGAGGTCAGGTAACCGCCTCGGGCTTTCACAAAAATCACTTGCTTACCATCAGGCGACATGGTGACATCAGTATATTTACCAGGCTCTTTAGTCAGTGCTATTTCTTGCCCACTGCGTAAATTTAATAAGCGTACACTGCCTAACTTTTCATCATCCCAAGTCGTAAAGACGACAAATTGCCCATCCCGAGAGAATCGAGGGAAATACTCAAAGTGGTCGGTTTGTTTAGTCAAACGACGTGGGGTACCATTCGGCAAATCACGTATGTACAAATGTCCCATCGCGGAATAAATAACTTTATCCCCCTGAGGTGCCACATTGACCCAACGTAATTGTTTCACATCAAATTGATCACTACCAACCGCTGTTTCGAAACGCACCGCAGATCTAGTCTCACGAGTATCTTGAATATGAAAAGGGATTTCTTTGGCGGATTTCGCCAAAGGATCTACCCGCCATATTTTGCCTTGAGCCCAGACCACGATTTGTTTTGCATCAGGCATCCATGAGAAGGCTGGATAGACGCCATGAATAGCCCATGCTTCCTGCATGTCACGCTCTAAATGACTCCAAGCAGGAAATTCTTCCCCCGTTTTCAAATCTTTCAAAAATAAAGTAGATTGATTGCGGACTCGACGCACAAACGCCAAATATTTTCCATCAGGTGAAGGCGTTGGACGAACAGCACCACCGGCTCCACTCACGAAAGGTATAGTTTTTCCATCGCGCAAATCTTTTCTAAAAATTTGATAAATCTGACCGTTTGAATCTTTGTTATATTCGAACGCCGTACCACCTGTCGTATCTTGAGAATAGTAAATATAGCGGCCATCAGGTGAAAATGCTGGCTCTCCCAAATCTTTTTGCCAATTTGGCTTTTCATTAATTTGTACACCAGAACCACCGCTAGCATGGAACATCCAAATTTCGCCTGAACCCAAAGAGCGCGTGCCTGAATAATGTTTACGAGCCGCGATATATTGTCCATTGGGATGCCAGACAGGATTATTCAACAAACGAAAATCTTCTTTAGTAACAGCATGAGCATTGCTACCGTCGACATTCATCACCCAAATATTATCGCCACCACCAGCATCAGACATGTAGGCAATTTGCTTACCATCTGGTGAAAATCGCGCTTGCATTTCCCATGCCATCGTATGGGTTAAAGCTTTAGCCTCACCTCCAGCAATTGGCATGAGATACAAGTCACCAAGAACATCAAAAACAATCTGCTTACCATCTGGACTGACATCCACACTCATCCAAGTACCGGTTTTGAGATCCAACTTTGCAGTTTTACTTTCACCTGGAGGATTATTCACATCCCATTTCTTCTTAGGTGCATCAGCAGCATTCGCCGAGGCTGCAATTGCCATTGAAAATACTAAAATCACATTTCGACCAATATTTCTCATAAAATGTCTCCCTTACCCTATATTTATATAAAAATTTTAAATGCATGTTCTATGCGATGTTCATCAATTTCTAGTAGAACAAATGTCCTAATAATGTAGACCAAATCAATATCAGCTTGGTTCAAATATATCCACGAAAAGCTTTAGCAACAACTATCAATGACGTGATCAAATGTATTTTCCACAAACAATTCAGGAATGCATTAAATCAGAACAGGTGATGCGATTGAAGCGGAATCAATCAATAATTTAAAAGATGACTGTGAGGGGGGAATGATAGAGACGAAGAGCCAAGTAAAATTTAGCTAAGCGTCGTTAAGCGAAGGAAGCGCTCATAGCAAAGG